>JADHSC010000020.1 GCA_016777125.1 Candidatus Poseidoniaceae archaeon | reverse complement strand
CCAAGCAAAGGGTACCCTCTGCTTACCCGTCCAATCAATGGGGGCCCCTCTGCAAAACGTCCTAACTCATTCGAGATAATATTCTCAAATTGATGTAGAATATTACTCCTGAAAACGATATTGAGAAGGAGGAGCTGTTTGAGTTCCTCCTATCAAATTAACATTAAATTCCGTGGCCCTTCGAGAAGCCGTAGCCATTCCATAGATCCATAGCCCACAATATACTGGTATCCCAATAATAATCACCACAAGGATTGGAGCTGCTATGAAAAGTAGAATTCCTTTTGTCGTTTCATCTAAGTATAAACGATCTAGGCCTGGCCACAAAAAAGCAAGGAATATAGCCAGTCCCGTGTTTTTTGCATTTAAAATTGGAGCTTGTTGGACATAAACAACTTGCTGGTGAGGGAAGGGTTGAGGTGCTTGCATGTATCAACTAAGACTCCTGATTAATTATTATTTACCCAATGGAACAGGAACTCGAAGAATATCTTATTCCAGTTCCTGTTTCGACTCGCCTAGCAATTAAGCCGAGGGCAAAATTACCTGTGGTTAGGCCTTTCTCAATGGGTGTGTCCGAATACCCATTGCTCAGGTATCGGCAAATCAAAGGGGTTGCAGTGGGTTTTTCAGAGCCTACTCATTGCTCAGAGGGTAATCAATCCAAAGACTTGCAGTGGGCTTTTCAGACACGATGACTTACGGCGATAGTCTTACCTTTTTGAATAGAAATACATTACAATATGTATTTGTCGAATCATGTACTAATTCATGAGGTCAGTTGACCTATTCGAACAGAACCTACTCTGCACCGAAGAATTGACGGAGCATTGGATGCATTTCCATGGCTTGTTCCTTTTGGATCTGCTCATATGTTCTTAGAATAATTCCAACAGCCAGTAGCAATCCCGTTCCCGTCGCATTTCCGACAGTACCTAACAGGTCAGCACCAGCTGCTAACAGCCCGACAAACGCACCAGAGAAGTATGTCACTGGAGGAATGTAATTCTCAAGAATCTTTTCCAGAACCTTAGGGTTCTTACGGAAACCAGGTATTTGCATACCAGTACGTTCAATTTGTTTTGCAACATCCTTGGTACCCATGTTTGTGGTATCGATCCAGAACTTCGCGAAGACCATTGAACCAACTGTCATTAAGACAACGTAGAATATGACGTGAAGCATGATTTGTGTTAAACTATGCCCGAACATATCCGTCTGTTGATTCAGCAGCGGTAGGAGCCAATCATTCACCCCCGCAGGCATAGACGCATACCATGCAAAACCTCCCGAAGCTGCCGTTTGGCCAGGCTCATACGTCCCAATATAATCGGACATGGAGAACCAACCCTGTCGGCCCAGTAACGGAGTCTGAGACATCGTAGGATGACTCCAGAAGAGGAGAGAGAACATGTTGACGTTAGCAAGCAATGCAGCCATCAAAATGACCGGAATGTTTGACGCATAGACAAGTCGAATAGGATACTTACCTCTGTGCCCACGTACCTTTCCGTGAGTAAGCGGTAATTCCAATTTGCTTGATTCAGCATACGCTACAACAATGAACACAATAATACTCGATACAAGAGCAATTACAGCATTCGGATGCGTCGCGTCCCCCAACAGGATCATTTCGAATCCATTCAATGAAATCATTTCACCATTCGTCGCAGTCCGGAACATATAGAATATCATGGGCAGCGTTCCTGCAGGAGGGTTCTGTACGGAGTATTCCATACCAGATGCTGTTGGAAGAGGAGAGAGCGTGCCGACGAAGGTCGATTGTGCTACACCTGCTGCAATGAACAGAGACATACCAGATCCAATACCCCACTTACTGACAAGTTCGTCAAGTAAGAAAACAAGATAAGAACCTGCGAAGAGTTGAGCAACGATTACAAAGTTAGCCCAGCCCATTCCGTATTTATCGATAAGGAATTCTGAAGGGTCCAGGAAACCATAGGTTTGTGGAATCGATTCGATTGGAATCATAATCAAAACAAGCAACTTTTGTACACCTTGGTACATTGCTTTGTCTTCACTGTTTGTCAAGTCAAGACGGATGATCTTAGCACCAGCGAATAATTGCATGATAATGGAACCAGTAACGATTGGACCGATTCCCAAGTGCATGATGGTACCCGAAGCACCAGCCATGATGGAACGGAATCCACTGAACAAATCCAGTGCTTGTCCACTGAGTCCATAGAGCATAACGTTGGTCATAGCGAAGTAAATGATGAGAACGAATGTTGTGGTCCACATCTTCTCACCGAATCGAACGTGTCGGTCTGGCTTAGTGATTGCTGGATAAACATCTACGAAACGGCTGAGAGCGTACAAACGGCTGCTTTGGTCGCCACCCCACATGAAACATGTGAGAATAGCTGCTGCTCCGAACCCGAGTAAGAGTACACCTACAAGGAGGAATCCGACTGCTTCATCGTATCCGCCCCAAGCGTTTGGACGGCAGTAGAATACTGCAACTCCAACGAAGATCAGCCAACCATACAACTTAGAATAACGGCCAATAACTGGTAATTTCTTCATCGATTCTGGTAAATCTATTTGGAAACAAGCCATGACATACGCTACGTATGCTACTGCGAGAACAATTCCAAAGATGGCTGCCTCTTGAGGTGCGCCAGATCCGGAGAGTGCGTCCCATTGCCAATAGAAAAGGAGACCGAAATAGAGTACACCTGTGAGTACAACACCGAGTGGTACTGGCTTGTGCTTCATCTATATCCCTCCTACGTTTATTCTTCTTCCCATTCGTCCGAGTCGCCACCAGCTTCGAGGTTTACTGAACCTCCAGCTGCTTCGACCTTTTCGATTGCTGAAGCGCTTGCGTTTGCAACAGTAACTGTCAAAGCAGTACTGATTCGACCTGAGCCGAGAAGTTTGTCGATACCGAATGCGGATAAGTCGATGGAATCCTTTCCATCTGCCATATCCTTCAATTGGCTAACGTTACATGTAACGTGAACTGTTCGAAGAGTAGGATGTCGGTTGAATCCGTGCATTCCCCAATGATCAGGCATGTACTTGATTCGAGTCATGACTCTGTGCTTGTTCATACCAGCGTTTCCACGGCCACCACGCTTTCCAGCGCCACGGCCTGCTTTCTTTCCACGTCCGTGGTATCGGTTTCTTCCACGATGTTTGTTTGCTTTTGTACCCATCATATCACCTCAAATCATTCTCTCAACGAGACCTTTTATGTCGTCTCCACGGGAGCCTAGGGCTCCTCCAACGACATAGGATCGCTTGATACCGCCCCATCCTTTTGCACCACGAGGTGGGTGCAATCGGAAGACACGCTTCAAGCCAGGAACATCTTTCACAGCCGCTTCATTGTCGACAATCGCCTTAGCGAAATCTGAAATCGATTTGTAAGAAGTAGCATCAGAAACGATATCGTCTGTCAATGGTGAGTCACCAGACATTCGACCACGCTCTTTCAGCATAGCTTCAACTGTTTCAGCATCAGCATTACCCCAAGTGACGTAATCCTTTGCCTTCTGTAGCATACCACGGTATTGTTCATTCTCTGGAATAATCACAGCATGGTTTACCTTGCTGAGATTGAGATAAGACATTGTCTCACGAATCGTACGCTCTACGCCTACGTTACTTCGTGCTCTTACAACTATCCAGCTCATTTCAGACCCTCCCAGTATTGATGAACAGCCGTCCACGCTGTTCGTTGCTAATGCGTGTTATGTTTAATGCTTTGAGTGCATTGAAGGTTGCAGCAGCGTAATTGATGGTGGTTCTGGTTTGTCCCTTTGTACGTGAAAGTACGTCAGTTACGCCAGCAAGTTCGAGAACTTTCTTTCCAGTTTCACCAATTACAAGCCCCTTACCTTTTGCAGCAGGCATGAGTGTTACACGGGTCGATGCTGATCGTCCGTTAACCTTGAGTGGTACCGAAGTACCCGGTCCAGCGGATGATTCCCATGAACCGTTTCCACGTTGTACGCTGATAAGGTTCAACTTAGCAGCAATAATGGCCTTTTGAATTGCGTTTGAGACGTCTTTAGCCTTAGCCATTCCGAGTCCAACATATCCATTTCGGTTTCCAACAACTGCCATAACATTGAATCGAGGTCGTCGCCCACTGTCTGTCATTCGTTGAACCATGTTCACGTTAATGACTTCATCTTCCAAATCTGGAAGAAGTGCGTCAACAACTTCGACTTCACGAACTGCAAGACCAGTTGCAAGTGCTTGCTCGTAAGTAATGACTTCACCTGCAAAGACCATGTTTCCGAGACGGGTACGTGGAGTCCAACTTCGCAAGTTGCTAATTGGATCGTACTGGTTGTTACGTCGTCGACGTCGACCGCCTGGTTCTTCAGCCTCTTGCGGGGCGTAAGCTAGGATTATACCTGGTGCTTGTTGGATTTGAGTTGTTTCTTCTTCAGTCATCAGTATGCCCCCTCTATGGATGATTTTGTTGTATCCATGGCTCCAGCGATGGAGTCATTGATGTGAGCACCGTTGGTACGGTCATCATCAGGAAGTACTTTCTCGCTGTGAGGAACGTTAAGTCCTGCTTCGACCATACCACGTAGGGCGGCGAATACACGACTTCCGGGTGTGCTTGCAGCCAGACCGATGTCGAGAACTGCATCTTCATGTCCAGCAGCGATTGCTGCCTTACCGAGTGCAAATCCTACAAGGTAGGATGCAGGTACGGATTTCTTGGACATATCTTCTGGCCATGAGTACTTCTTGACCAGATCGCTTCCTGTGACATTGAGGACTACGAGGTCACCCTCTGCAGCCCAAGTCACAAGTTGGCAGGATGTACGAGTGTTTGAGACACGTACAACTGCACGAGGCTTTTGACTTCGAAGAAGTCGAAGTCTGCGTCGATAGTCGGTTAGACCGGCTTTTCTTCGTCGTAGAACTGTTCGTCGTCGATTTCCTCGCATCAGTTGTCACCTTCCTTTAGTTTGACACCTTCAAGCGTCATCTGAGAGCGCATGTGAGCAATGGAACGGTATGAACCACCCTTTGCTTTGAGGTAATATCGGCGGTACTCACTATCCGTGATTTCGCTGACTTCTCGAAGATCCTTGAGAGCCTTTCGTTGGGAACGGATTGTTCTCATCCATCGGTTCTTACGAGGATTACGAGCATTTGCGGTGCCCATTCTCTTTCCTTGACCCTTCTGACGTCCCTTGCGTCGTTGTTCAAGACGTGTACGTGCTCGAACACGAGAAGTTCCTTTGATTGCCTTTGCTCGAATCAATCCTTCTTCGATAAATTCACGAATATCGTCTGCTTGTACAGAAGATGCGATTTCATCGATGTAATCTGGATTGACCCAAACACGGTTTTCACCACATTTGAGGATTTTCGCTGCGAGTCTCTTTTGGTTTGTAAGTTGCATCAGACACCACTCCTTCGGTTGAGGACACGAATACCTAATTCATCAGCTCGAGCATGAATGTGCTCTCGCTTTCGACCACCGACTGTACGACCAATGCGTGCAGCTTGTGTTTCAGGATCGATTGATTCCAAATCGTTGATATTGTGAACCATTACTTCACGGAAGCCTGATGGGTGGAGCCCACGAGCTTCAGCGATCTTTCCATGGCCAACACGTACGAGTGAACCACGGTATCTGTAGTTTCTTCGTTGCTTACTGTCCATACCGTGAGGTGCTCTCCATCCAGAACGAGACAATCGCTTGTAACGGAACCATTCGGTTCGTCTAAACGATGGTGTCTTCTTCTTCTGGGCAGCACGCAACGAAAGTGCTTCTTGTGTTGCTTCATCGAGAACTGGCTTTTGCTTAGCGACGTGACCTTCATCTTCGTCGTCATCCCAGTCTTCATCTTCTTCAAAGAAATCGTCTTCCTCAGCCGCTTCTTCAGTTGCTGCTTCTTCGACGACTTCTTCTTCGTCTGCGCCCGATGCTTCCATCAAGCGCTCAATGAGTTCTGCTTTCTTACCAGAAACTGGCAGGCCTTGCTCCTTGAGCAATTCCTTGAGTTGTGCTACTGACATGCTTGCATATTCTTCAGTCATTCCAATCACTCCTTACTGAGACGGTATATTCCGTCTTGGAAAACACGTCGATCACGGTTCTTGACCGTAGTGCTGCGTTCAATGTTTGCTGCAGTTTGTCCAACGTTCTCTTTGTCGATACCTGAAACGGTAATCTCAACCTTGTTGCTGACTTTGACATCAACACCAGGAAGAATATCTGAACGTCGTGGGACTCTCTCTCCGAAGTAGTTGTTTACGACAAAGGTTTCTCCTTGCACTGCAAGTGTCATAGGGAAGTGAGAGTAGAAGGCTTTCAGATGATATGTGAATCCTTCTGTAACGCCTCTTACCATATTGTTCAAGTGAGCGTTCCAAGTACCTGCGAGTGCCTTTTCTTTACGGCGAGGCAAGTCGGTTCGTACGAGAAGGCCATTGCCGTCTTGAAGTAAATCAATGCGAGACGAGATGAACTCTCGTGAGAGAGATCCTTTCGGTCCAGCAATAGTGACGACGCCATCTTCACTGATTGACGCTGTAACGCCTTCAGGGATGGTTACGATGTGTTCGATTCTGTCGATTTTTACCATATTTATTCACCTCAATATACGTAGGCAAGTAACTTGCCACCGATGCGGGCGTCCTTCGCATCGTAGTGGTTCATGACGCCGGAATTGGTTGTCAATATGAGCAAGCCAAAGTCCTGAGCAGGAAGATATCGTGTCTCCCACTTTTCGAATTCTTGACGGCGGACACTGTGTCGAGGCTTGACGGTACCACATCGGTTGATAGTACCTCTCAGTTCGACTACGAAAGCGTCGCCACGTCCGTTTTCAACACGGGTAAACACACCGACATAGCCGGAAGTTTGCATAATGTTGAGTACGTTTCCTAGTAGCTTTGAAGCAGGTGTTAATTCGACATCGAATTTACCTGCTTGTTCAGCGTTGTAAATCTTTACAAGTGCATCATTTAATGGATCTAATTGCATTCATTTCACCTCAGTTCATCTTTTTGAAACCTATTTCAGGTCCTACGTCTCGGAAGCATTGGCGGCAAAGGCGTAGCCCATGTCGTCGTATCATTCCACGGCGTCGACCGCATCGGCGGCATCCGATTGTTCGTCCCATGTATTCTCCATGATCTCTTGCCATATTCATTCCTCCATGATTTTTAATCCAAAGGTTTCAGAGAACCACTTCATCGATTCTTCTCGACTTACGCCGTGTCCCTTTCCAACCTTGGCCTTTCCTTTTCGGCGGCGGCTTACTCTGTGTCCTGGACGTTCCAAGACGACGTTGATGTCCATACCGTAAATTCCGATATTAGGATCGTATTTTTGTTCTGGGAAATCCGTGTAATCACGGACCCCGAACGAGAGATTGCCTTGTGCATCGAAATTCCAGCTTGGGATTGTGTTGTCACGTACCCAGAAAGCGTTCTTGAGGAATTCATTGATTGAATCCTTGTTTCGCATTGTGGAACGGCAACCGATAGGTGCGCCTTCACGTACCTTGAGATCACGATTCTGGATTCGACCAAGTGTTCGTTGTGGACGAACTCCTGTTACGATTTCGAGAACGTTTTCGGCGTTGGTCAAACGGTCTCCACCTTCACCTACACCAATGTTGACGCAAACCTTGGTAATACGAGGAACGCTCATTGGATTGACTGTATCGCTCAAACCTTCACCTCCGTGATTGGCATGTTGGAATCTCCAACGGCGAAGACGTTGACTTCAGTTGTACCAAAGTCTTCGAATGAAACTTCGTTTGGCATGCTGGATCGCTTGACGATGCGCTCTTTCATTGCTGCAACTTCACCGACGTGCGTACCACCAACAAGGTAACATCGCACACCTTCTGAAAACTTGATGTGTTCCATAATGGTCTGTTCTGGAAGAGCGATTTTTAGTGAATCTCCAGTATTGTACTGGTTTGAATCATCAACGATGAGGTTTCGTCCATCGTGGAGGTTGAGTTGAGTCTTTCCTCCCTTGAGTGTGGACTTTCCTTCAATGCGAGCAATCTTCCATGCTGCTTCATCGGATGGAATCTGAGCGTATTGTAGACGTCCGTTTAGATCGAGCATGCAACGGAAGTGTTCATCTCCAAGAGAAAGGACATCCATCAAACCGACACCACGGCGGGTGTCTTTGCAGATTCGTCCATCAACCTTGACCAATTCATTTTGAACAATGAATCGAACTTCACGGGAGGTTTGAGCACGGCCAAGAACATCTCTTACGATGAGATTCAATGGCATACAGCGTTCAAGGCTGTGTGCACCAGGGCTTGGGCGTGTAACCCAGATCGTGGTCTTTCGTGGAAGTGGCCAGCTACGAGGCATGGCTAAACGTTTCAAATGACTGCTGCTACCCATAGTTTTCAACTCCTATCCTCGGTCAATTTTTGCATTCGCAATTTGTCCGTCTCATCGAGTTTCACGATAACGACGTTCGAAGCGTGGACCGGCACGGCTTCTTCTCTGTTGTCTGATTTGGATTGTTTAGCACCCTCAATAAGGATACGTCCGTTCTTGGCATCGATACCAATGACTGGACCTGTGAGTGGATCTGCCTTACGCTTTCCACCGTGTCGCTTTCCACCGCTTGCGAAATCTCCACGGATTACACGAACTGTGTCGCCTGTGCGAATGGTTACTGAACGAACGCCAGCGAACCTTTCGTCAGGTTTGTCGAGTTGAAGACGAGCAGTAACTCGCTTACGCTTGGTATGCATAGATGCGTTAAAGTACGCCTTACGTTGCTTTCCTGGTTTTCTTGATGTTACCATGTTCTCACCTCATACAATTTGTTTCGCTGTTGCAGCGATACGTGGCCAACGCTCTGCAGCCTCACGGGAAACAGGCCCTTTGATATCGGACCCTTGAACTTCACCCTTGAGGTTTGTAATGACACATGCATTGTCTTCGAATTGAACCCATGTTCCATCTGCACGACGGAAAGGTCGGCGTTGACGGATGATGACAGCATTGAACATCTGTCGTCGAGTATCTGGAGTACCCTTCTTGACTGAAACCTTGGTCATATCACCAACGCCACCAGCAGGGTATCGCCGCATGGTACCACCGAGCTTGATGACGTTTACGATTTGAACGATCTTAGCTCCGGTGTTATCAGCGACGTGGAGTCGAGCCATTGTTGGCAATCCACGGGTTTGACGTCCTGCAATTCCTCGCATCACTCGTCACCCCCAATCATTTCAACAACACAGAATGAAACTGTCTTAGAAAGAGGTCGGCATTCCATAACGCGTACGGAATCTCCAATTTCGACATCCCCAATGCAACTTGGCAAATGTGCACTTAGAGCACTGGTTCGCTTTTCGAAACGCTCGTACTTCTTCATGTAGCGAACATTGTTTCGCTCGATTGTAATTGTCTTCTGCATTCCGATTCCGGATACTACGCCTTCGAATACCTGTCCACGCAAGCGCAAGCTTCCGTAGAACGGGCAGTTCTCGTCGCCGTCCCATTCATCTGTTGGTCTTTTTACGTCAATTCCGATGTCTCGCATCTTCATGCCTCCTTGTAGTTGCGGCGCATTCTATCTTCAGGTCGTTGCCGCAAGGACGATCCTTTGAGGACGGTAGTTCCGTCGTTGAGTGTAAATTGGATACTTGATTTTCCGAACACACGCTCAGTGCCGTGTTCGAGGATGGTAACTGTGTGTTGTGATTCATCGACGACAAGTCCAGATCGTCCGATGAGGGTTGAATCTGTGGAACTGACAACATTAAGCGTCTGTCCCATCCAAGTCTTGTTCATATCTGTCATCATCTCACCTCCACATTAAATCCATTATTTCTTAGTACATTTGCTGCCTTCTTTTTGTGATCGCCTTGAAGTTCTATGATTCGACCCTTGACAGTTCCTCCGGCAGCACATTTGTTTTTGAGTAATTTTGCGAGTTCGTTAATGTCGATTGCTACGTCTTCAATACCTTCCACTTTGGTGACAATTTTTCCATATCTCCTTCGGTCAGTTGACAAAATTGCTCTTTGTTGCTCCTTAGCGATTTCTTGACAGATGCATAGCTCATCAGGGAGCCCACACACACTGCAAATTGCCGCCATAGTCGTTCATCACCTCTTTGTTTCAGTTAGTAGCCCCATGAAGATAGGACTTAATGCGTGCAATACTTCGGCGAGTAGCCTTGTATGCACCCATGTTGGAAGGTGTACCACCTAGTGCTTTTTCAGCCTGGAGTTGAAGAAGTTCTTCTTGCAATTCAAGAAGTCTTGCTTCAAGAGCCTCATGGCTCATTGCTGCGATATCACGGTTGCGGACGTGACTCATTCAGTCACCTCAGGAGTTGCTTCAGCGCCTTCTCTGATCAACAGTTCTTCATTGGAGAAGATGGTGATTTCGTGAGGAAGGCGAGTGTTTGCTCGCATAATCTCGACGGTTACACCGATTGTTCCGAGTTTCTTGACTGCAACTGAGTAGCCCTTGTCCATATGGAGAAGTGCAGTTTCACCACAGTACTTGACGTGTCCCTTGATGAACTTCTGTGTTCGGTTACGGGAACCGGTTAGTTTTCCAGCGAGTGTTACGATAACACCGCGTGCACCTGCGGTCATGATGTTTTCAGCGGCGCTGGCTCCAGCACGGCGGTAATACCATCCACGCTCCAAAGCGGAAGCGATCTTTTCTGCCATAACTTGTGCGTTTGCAGTTGATTCGGATGATTTGATTTCTTCAACCTTCAGTTGAGGGTCGAAGAGTTCGAACTCACTCTTCAGACGGCTTTCAAGTTCCTTGATGATCTTACCCTTTCGGCCAATGACCAATCCAGGGCGTTCTGCATGAACTGTTACTTCGGTACCGTTTGGGGTACGCTTGATATCCAATCCACCAAATCCAGAACGCTTGGTGTTCTTCATAAGGAATTCCTTAACCAAGTGTCGCTCAACGTTTCGGTTGACGATTGCCTTAATTGTACTCTTTTCACCTGCCATGATATTCACCTCAGAAGTCATCCTCCAACTCATCGTCGGTTGCTGTGAAGTCTTCGAGGAAAATCTCGAGGTTCACTTGATAGTGGTTGCTTGGTGTTGCACGTCCACGAGCACGAGGAATCCATCCACGACGGATTTGTCCACGGTGTGCTGCTACGTGTGTGATTTCCATGTCTTCAGGTTCAACATCATCGTATTGGTGACGAGCATTTTCCATTGCGCTCTGAATGAGCTTGATGAATGCACGGCTTGCCTTTACAGGATATCGACCAGGTCCGATACGGCCTTTGCGGTGTCCAACCATAGAAGGTCCAGATCGTCGCTTCTTCTTGTTTCCGCTACCGAGTCGGTAAGGAACTGCACTTGCCTTTCGGCGAATGTCTGCTCGATCTGAATCGATGAGGAGAACTTCGTTGAGGAAACTGATTGCTCGACCTGCACTCATGCCTTTGATGGCACGAGCGACTTCGAAACAATGCTTGACGTGCATGTCAACATTGACTGCACGTGCTGTAGCCAAACGGCTTCCTTGCAAGAGTTGTGTATACCCACGTTGTGAGAGTTGTCGACGCTTTGTTCGACGGTCCATATTTCGCTTACTGCTCATTTATTTCACCTCACTTCAATGGTACGTGCTTTGAAGAACGAGTAGCACCTACACCCGGCCCGCTGTGGGCAACTCCACGTCGTGTGATTGCAAATTCACCTAAGTAGTGACCAATCATCTCCGGCTTGACTTCAATCTCAACGAAATGTTGTCCGTTGTGAACTGCGAGTGTCTTACCGACGAATTCTGGTAGAATTGGCATATCACGGCGATGTGTACGAATGGTGTTTGATTTGCTTCGAGAGACACGATCTCTGAACTTTAGATTCTGCTCTGAAAGACCACGGCTAATCGAACGGCGAACACGTGAAGGAAGGAGGCGAATGAGGTATTCCTCAGCACCATCTTCAGGGAACATTGGCATATTGCTCAATGTTTCAACATCGTATCCACGGTATGTGAATTCTTTCTTCTGACGAGCCGTTGTCGTTGAAAGTCGCTTACGCGCCTTACGTCGACTGGCCTTTGGGGTCATGAATGACTTCTTCTTCTTACGTCCCATAATTCAACACCTCAGACTCTCTTGCCGCGTCCTCGTCCCGTACGGCGTGGGGCAATCAATCCGACCTTAGCACCAGGCGGAGTACTTCGAGCAACTGAGTTAGGTCCGTGGACAGCTTGGTGATTTCCACCACCATGCGGGTGATCCACTGGGTTCATAGCAACACCACTAACGTGTGGGAAGAGTTTACCACGAGCCTTTGCTTTGTAGTACGCAGCACCAGCAGTTCGTAGTGGCATCTCATCACGGCCATGACCTGCAAGCACACCAATGGTGGCTCGACAGCTGCCTGGAAGTTCCTTAACGGAACCGGACGGCATTCGAATACGGACTTTATCGCCAAGTTTCGCTTCAACCAGACAGGAGTTTCCTGCTGTTCGAGCGACTTTGCCACCATCACCAGGTCGAAGTTCGACGTTGTTGATAGCAGTCCCTTCAGGGATTTGATCGAGTGAAGTGATATTACCTGGTCGTAGAGAGACATTGTCGCCAATAGCGATGTTGCTTCCTACTGCAAGGCCTTCTGTTGCGACCACAAAAGTGGTATCGCCATCAGGCAACTTGACACGTGCGAGAGGTGCTGTGTGAACAGGAGAGTGGACAAGTTCTGTAACTTCTCCAACAATGTCCTTCTCACGAGGCATTCTGCTTTTACCAGGGAATCGGTGACTAGACACGCGATACCTTGGCGATGATCCTTTACGTTGTGCACGAATTCTCTTACCCATGTTTCCTCACCTCAAAGAGCTCCCAGACGCATAGCAGCGTCTTCAGCATCATATCCTTCTGCAAGACGAACACTTGCATGCTTTCCATGCTTGGTGTTGCGTACGTTTACTGCAGCGACTTCTACTTCGAAAATTGTTGATACCGCACGAGCGATTTGTTTCTTTGTTGCAGATCTGCGAACAATGAACTCAAGACGGTTCTGTGTGGTTCTTGCTTCCATGGTCTTTTCAGTCAACCAAGGCATAATGATTATGTCGTATGCTTCCATGATATCACCTCAGTTAAGTGCCTCCACAGCATCTTGTGTAAAGACGGTCAAGCGACCAACATCGCCACCAGGGGCGAGATGTTCTGCGCTGAGATCTCTTGCAGCGACAACATCGACACCAGGGAGGTTTCGAGCTGCTTGAGCAAGTCCAGTCTTTTCCTTGACAACGAGTAATACAGACTTAGGCGTCTTTCGTACACGTCCACGCATGGTTGCTTTTCCTGCACGAATCTTTCTATTGGAGCGAGCACGATGGAGATCGTGTCCAAGTCCAAGTTCGGTGAAGATTGCCATGACCTTGCGAGTAGCGGAGCCATGGTTGAATGCTTCGATGTTGTATTCGGATGTCTTTCCGTCAACTGTCTCTGTGTAGTTACCTAGAATGATCGGTAGGTGTTCGATGGACTCATCAAGTTGATGTCCACGAGAAGTTACCATTTCCATATCGACGGTCGCAGAGAGAGCAGCGTCACGAGCAAGACGTCGTTGCTTGGTGTTGAACTTACGAGCCCAGATTTTCTCAACCTTAGGTCCGTGAGCACGGCGTCCACCGAGTGTGTGCGGGTTTTGTGCACCACGACGTTGACCAGTACGGCGCATAATACGAGAGACACCACGTCCCTTCCCCCACCATTCGACGGAGTGCTTCATACCAGCCATAGGGCGGCGCTTACCGACGTGTCGGCGTGAACCGTATGCTTGTCGGCGGTTAGCTCGGCTTGATGCAACTGCATCACGGACGAGATCTTCACGAACAGATACAGAAAATGCTTCTGGCAGTGTAATCTTCGAACCTTCTTCAACAGAGATATCGAAGGTGCTTTGCAAACGCCCTGCATCCATTTCATCTTGTGTAATGATGTTTGAAATATTCTTAACAGCGACTTTCATGTTCAGACCCCCTGCTTACTACGTGTACTTACGTAGGTGATTTCGAGTGGATGTTGCTCTTCATTAGAACGAAGAGCATCACGGAATCGAATCAATCTCTTTGCAGGTCCAGGGACACTGCCTTTGATCAGAATGTAATCCGAGTTCACTTCACCATAGCGAAGGAATCCTCCGGAAGGTGTGATTGAATGTTCTTCAGGGTTAGCGATTCGTAGAATGCGCTTGTTGAACTCAGTTCGCTGATGATAACCAGTTTGACCACCTTGACGGATTGTCTTACGAACATATCCTGTACCGAAGTCACCCATGTTACCGTGTTGACGTCGCTTCTTGGAGTTCTTGTGAGATTGGAGTTTACCACCGAATCTTTTGATGACACCTTGCCATCCGTATCCTTTGGTAATTGCAACAATGTCAGTCATTGCACCTTCTTCGAAGGCATCAGTAAAGGAGACTTCATGACCAAGGCGTTCTTGAGCAAATGCGAGTTGATCGCTTGTGGAGCCTCCACCGAGACCAACTTCCATAACCTCAGGTACCTTTGAAGGAGTACCAGTGACATTGGATGGTTGAGTAGCAACAATAAGACGAACTTCGCAAATATCTTGCTTTCCAAGATTCTCGAAATGTTCCTCTCCATCGTGCTTCTTACGGTTGGAGACACGTTGGAAGATTTCAGGGAAGGATTCTGTGAGAGACTCAGCGTCTACCCATACTTCGCCAGCAGCTTGCTTTCCATAAGGTGTCATTCGGTATCCACGGACACCAAGAATTCGCATCTTAGGTACTTCGACAACAGTGACTGGAACACGGATTTCCTGTCCTGCACTGGTTGATCGTGGATTGAGGTCTCGAGCAAGAACGTGTGTCATTCCTGCTTTCCATCCTGCAAATCCTTGCATTCTTACTTCACTTGCGTCGCTGGTAGGCCATGATTTAACGTGACCGAACGGTCTGTTGGCCCGCTTACGCGGGCTAAACGCCATGCTACCTCGGCGTGGGTGGTTTCTTTTTGCCATTTTGGGCTCCTCCATAATTCTACAACACAGAGGCTCCGGAGAGCGTGCGAGGGCTCGTCGGGCCAGGAGTAGCCGTGACACAGAGCACCATTCCCACAAACGGGGGACAGTGCCAGTGGGTTCCTTTCGGATTGCCCTAAGTGTCTGGCTGCTCACCTTTGGAGCATCCCTCCGACTTTCCACCCATATATGAGTAGTTCGGTTTAGAAGCGGTTAGAAATAAAGCGACGTTGGCTCGTTTTTAACCCTACACATCATCCTTTTGAACCCTCGGCATTAACCCTGTTCATGCCTGAATTGTGCCATCCGTTCCTGAACGATGGTATCGAAGCAAGGGCGTATCAAATCGCAGCAGCAAAAGAATGTATTCGTACTTCGACATTGCTCGTTATGCCCACCGGATTCGGTAAAACTGCAGTTCAGTGGTACTGTATGGCAGAAGCATTGTCAAAGGATATTGATAAAATTGTACTTACCGCACCTACTGTAGGTCTGGTCGAGCAACAAAGGAAGATGGCTGTTGAACGGCTCAATATTTCACCTGAACTCATCAAAACATACACAGGCAGCGACAGACCAGCAAAACGCGGTATTCTTTGGGAGGAGGCAAAACTCATCATTGCAACGCCCCAAGTCATCCGTAACGATGTTGACTCTGGATTGATTTCATTAGCACATGTCGGACTTCTCATCGTTGATGAAGCTCATCATGCAAAAGGGAATCATGCAACAGCACAAGTTGCCGATCGCTACAAACAACAAGGAAAGAAAACATGGATTGTAGCAGCAACCGCAAGCCCTGGATCGACCAAGAAGAATATTGAAGCGTTGAGAGTAAGGCTCGGTGTGCAACAAATCTTTGTTGCTAATCGTGAAGATTCACTCCTCAAACCATATGCTGTCGACATGAACATCGCAACGATTCGATTGATGCTTGATAGTACGACAGTATCGTTACTTGAACCTCTTGAGGCTGATCAACTCAACCAAACAGATGTCTTACGGCGCCAGGGTTTCCTCGCTCCTACGGAACATATTACTGCTGGAATTATTGAAGAAGCTGCTCAAAGAGCCAGTATTGCGATCTCAAGGAAAGATCCCCGAGGATATGATGCTGCAAAGCGAATCTCAGATGTTCGCAGAATGCACATGTTACTTGACTTGATTAAGACACAGGGAATTCGTTCTGCTCGCTCATACCTACAACGAGCGGAAGAGGAAAGTAGAGATGGTGAGCGGTCAACGAATAGGTTCCTCAAAAAGGCCGTTATACACAACTTCAGATTGGCTGTAGAATCAATTCAAGAATGTCATCCTAAAAGCCAACAAGTCTCAACATTAGTGACCAAACATCTCGAGGATTTTCCCGAAGATAGAGTCCTCATTTTCAGTGAATACAGAGATACAGTGAGCCACTTGGTCGAAGACCTCAATACAATCCCAGGAGCACATGTGGATCGTTTTATTGGCCAAAGTAAACGAGGGAAACGGCAAGGAATGACTCAAAAGCAACAACTCGAGCAACTCGAACGATTCCGTGAAGGAGAGATTAATGTCCTTGTAGCAACTTCTGTTGGAGAAGAAGGGCTTGATGTACCGTCTGCTTCAATGGTTTTGTTTTACGAACCCGTCCCTAGTGCAATCCGAGCAATACAACGACGAGGTCGAACTGCTCGACAGAGCAGTGGATCAGTACATGTCTTGGTCGCCAATAACACGAGAGATGTTTATGTCCTTCAAGCATCACAGATCAAGGAGGCAAGAATGCACAGTGTCTTGGGACGGATGAGAGATATTACCACATTAACATCCGATCGAATTACCGATGTATCTTTGCCAGAGTTTTCTGTTAAGACGGGGAATGAATCCCTCTCTGCAGGCGAATTTCTCCACTCTGAAATAGCACGTTACAAATCTATAGAAGAAGAAGTTAAGGATTTGAAAGAAGAACGCAATGATTCTGAAAGGGTAAAGTCGAGTAAACCTGAAGAAAAGAAAATATACACACGTTCTAGAGGTCAAAAGAGTCTCTTTGAGTTTGGTTCCGAAGAAAAATCAGACCCCTGGAAGCCAATATTAGATGGTCGAGATGATCTCAACCGCCAATGATCTTGACACGTGTTCTCAATTGAGCCAAGCGGTCGGGGAAGTGGCCAAATGCGAAGGCGACTAATTCAGCGAGATGGATGACAGGCATTGTCGTATCCTTTCCAGTAACCTTTCCAGCTTTCACTTGGTATGAATCTAAATTTGCATGAGAGATTGTGCAGGCACTGACCAGGAGTTCCGCTCCTGATTGCTTCGCATCTGAAAGAACGGCTGCTGTCATCTTCATTGCAGTCTTTTCATTGGTGAGAAGACTTGGTGAACCAACACTCTGGCACTTTGAATCATATTCAACTGGAGTACCACCGAGTGCTGTGATGAGATTCTCGAGGTAAGAGGGGTTGAATGCATCATCTTCACTGCAGAAGCCATCTCGTTGCATGTAAGGTCCGTAGTAAGCGGCGATGTCCATACCGAGAGGGTTCAGGACTGCAGCTTTGATTTTATCAAGACCAATTTCTTCAATGAGAAGATGAAGGAGATGACGAGACTTTGATTCGCCCATGTATTCGATGTTCGAACTTCGAGCGATGAGATTATTCAATTGTGATGCGAGGAGTGGATCTGCAGCCATTGTCGTTGCTGTATCGCAGTGGATACTGTGAGATGTAGCGCATGAGGTCATGATATCAAGGCCCTTTTCTTCAGCAAGTGCGAGATTACGGGCTGCGAGAGCGTGTTGTAATCGAGGCGATGCTTGACGGATGATGTTTCCACCATCTGAAGTTGCCTTAGGCAATTCAATCAAGTTAATTCCGAGCGTCTTACATAGAGGTTGAATGCAATCCTCAACTTCCATCATTGCCCCACGAGCGACATTTCCCGGATAGTATGCTACCTGCATGTTTTCACCTCAGAACCTCTGGTCGAGTTCGTTGAATAAACTCACAACTTCATGGTGATCATCCACCTTGGAATTAATCATACTTGGAATCTTACCAACGCCTGCTGGAGGAAGCAAAAGTGCTTGTAGACTACGAATAGGAGGGCCACCAGTACGGGTGAATCCGAGCATCATGCGTGCTGAAACTCCTGAGAATACGTTGGAAACGAGACCAATTGGCCCCAATACTTGTCGATAGAGCGTAGTTTCATTCAACTTGCCTGACCACTTAACAGAACGACCGTACCACTTGACAAGACGTCCGTGACGACCAGCGTTTTTGTATTCGGTCAACAATCGACTTCGCGCATTATTGAGTGTATCCGCAACCAATGCTCCAGAAAATCCATGCCGTGCAATTGATGAAGGATCTGTTTCGCTCCATACTCCGCCTTGTTCTTGCAAGGTTGCGAGTAATTGTGAGCGATGCTTCATCGAAGTACGAGGATCGTTGAATCGAACCCAGCGTTGTAAGTGAATTCCTGGGCCAACATATGCTGAATCGAAGTCAACCGTATCCGACATACCATGTGCGAGCAGATGGCTTGAGACTGCATTCATCTTGTGGAGTGAAAGTGCTGTTTCTGAGGCAAGAACACCTACTGCCTTTCCGCTGATGAGGCGTTCACCCTCTCTTGGATCTGCTTGGACCCATGGATTGGCCTTGGCTCTGTTTTCTTCGAATCGACGAGTATCGACAATCAAATCTCTGAGGATAGGGAATCCAGGCAAAGGCTCGATGCGTAGTCGGCCGTTATTGACAAGATCACCGACACGAGCAAGATCTGCTAATACGATGCGTCCATTGGCACGAACTCCTGTTGTTGCGGTTCCTGCAGTGTTACCACGGCGGAAAGCGAAACTTCCATCGACATCTCGTTGGAAATTGATGAAGAGATCTTCCAATGATGCAGAGGCAGGAACTGTTGTGGCAATAACGTCCCAGCCATTTTGACCTTGTGATGGGCAAAAGCGGAACAGTTCCAGTTCGACATCGATGTCAGAATGATCAACATGTCCCGGGGCAAAGTCGCCTTCGACTACATCATCACCATCTGAAGTTCCGTAAGCTGACATTTCATCGATCAGTTCGAGTTGAAGTGTTCCAGAATCATCAACACAGGCGATTCTAGGGAGTGCTTCAAGGACCCATTTGGTCCAAGGTTCATCGAAATCGACATCACACATCTGTATGGGTTGTACGCTGTGTGCGCCAAGGCTGGATAATTTGTCATCCCAGTCAGTTCCTGCTTTACAAAATTCATCATAGGAAGTATCCCCAATTGCACACACTGAATAATGCATAGCCGACAATCCTGGTGCATCAGATTGGACAGATTGCCACAAATCTTCTGCGTTATCTGGCATTTCTCCTTCGCCCCATGTTGAAGTGATGATGAGAAGACGCTTGATTGAAGCCAGATTTGCTTTATTGTAGCCATCCATATCAACAACGTTTGCATTCAGACCGTAGTTGGAGGCAAGTTTCGCTGTCTTTTCTGCAAGACCTGCTGCGTTTCCTGTTTGGGAACCGAAAAGAATGGTCAAAGAGCGATCTCCTCCGAGAATCGCTGTAAGTTCGTCAGAGGCTGAGCCTCCGACAGCGATTGCTGCTGCAGGTGCAGCAGCAACTTCTGCTGCTGGTGCTTCAACAACTTCTTCAGTTTCTGCACCATCTGATACAAGTTCGAACTTGATAACTTCCACAGGACATGCTTCTGCAGCTTCAAGAATAATATCTGCATATTGGGCACCCAAATCGCCGGTCAGTGGGCTCTTGCCTTCGTTTCTATCAAATCCGCCATCGAGGCGAACTGCAGCAAGAATTTGCGAGGTTTCATCGTTTACTTCAAACACTTCTGGGCAGATATCCTGACATGCATCACAGGTGATGCAGTCTTCGTCAATCCATACCTTTGCAACGACTGTCATTTTACGACCCTCAAAGCGTCCGCTTCGCAGACAATTGTACCACCTAACATCAGCCTTTCAACCTTGCCACCCGACCACGGGGATTTTCAAGACTCTGTAATAGAGGCTGCTCACATGTGGAAGTCGCCGTCTCCGCCAAATCCATCAGCCATGCTGACACCCTTGGAAGAGATGACGTCGTCGATACGTAGAATCATGATTGCAGTCTCAGTAGCAGATTGAATGGCTTGTTCTACAACTCGCAACGGCTCCAGTACGTTTCCGTCCTTCATGTCAACAACGCCACCTTCGTAAACGTTGATTCCAGCATGAGATTCGCCATCAGCATGTGCTTTACGGAGAGCAATAAGCGTTGTAACGGGGTCGAGACCTGCGTTTTCTGCAAGTGTTCGAGGAATGATCTCAAGGGCTGAAGCAAATGCTTCGATTGCCATTTGTTCTCTTCCCCCGATGGTTTCCGCATAGGTACGAAGATCTCGGCTTAGAGCAGCGAGAACGCTACCGCCACCAGTGAGGACTGCACCATCTTCCCAAGCTACAGAGACGACACCAACAGCGTCATCGAATGCTCGGCGGATTTCGTCAACAACGTGTTCAGTTCCACCTCGAAGAAGAACTGAGACGGATTTTGCTTCAGGGCAACCTGTTACGAATGTCATGTCGCTTTCGCCAATCTTTCGCTCTTCGACACGAGCAGCATGACCCAAGTCTTCAGCAGATAGGTCGTCCATATTTGTGACAATTTGAGCGCCTGTAGCCTTTGAAAGTGCTTCCATATCGGATTTCTTTGCACGTCGAATTGTAAAGACACCTGCCTTTGAAAGATAATGTTGAGCGAGTTCATCAATACCTTTCTGGCAAATGAGAACATTTGCACCAGATGCTTTGATTTTATCCACTAGACCACGGATGTAGTTCTCTTCTTCTGCCAGGAAGGAAGCGAGTTGATTTGGATCAGTAATCTGAATCTTAGCATCAACTTCGGTCTTCTTTACTTCTACTGCTGAATTGATGAGAGCAATTCGTGCATCATTGATGCTTCTTGGCATACCTGCATGCACCCTCTCCTTGTCGAGTAGAATTCCATCAATGAGTGTTGAATCCTTAATGGAACCACCTTGACGCTTTTCGACTTTGATGTCTCCAAGGTCAACAATCCGTTCACCTTCGTCAACAACGCCAACGGCGTTAACTGCACGCACACAGATATCTGCCATGAACGCCTTTACCGCTCCAGCGGATTTTCCAGTCAACGCGGTTTTAGCAACCTCGAGAAGAACTGCATCGTTATCATTGGTTGAGATTCCATGACCTTCGAGAAGAGAAATTGCTTTCTCAGCTGCAAGGCGGAATCCTTCACAGATAACTGTTGGATGAACATTTTGTTCAATGAGATCTTCTGAGCGCTTGAGAAGTTCGCCGGAGAGAACAACTGCAGAGGTTGTGCCGTCGTAGCAATGTTGTTCTTGTGTTTTCGCAACTTCAATAATCATCTTGGCAGCAGGGTGTTCGATATCCATTTCTTTCAGAATCGTTGCACCATCGTTTGTGATAACAACATCACCCATTGAATCAACGAGCATTTTGTCCATTCCTTTTGGACCAAGAGTTGAGCGTACAGAGTCTGCCACAGCCTTTGCTGCTGCGATGTTATTCGATTGAGCACTACGCCCACGAGTACGTTGAGTTCCTTCTTTTAGAATGAAGATTGGTGCTTGTCCATTACCATACATTGTGTCACCTACGATTCAAGGCGGGGTGCGGTGGGTTTTGAACCCTGCGACAGACCTTCCAACTACATTTTGCCATCAAGGTACTGTTGGCCGTAAGCATTCCATTGCTCATTGGACCAGCCAGCAGGCAATCCTTCAGCCGGAATAGGAGGAGCACCAGATGCCACTGGAGGCGCTTCCTCAAGAGGAGCAGACGGAGCCGGTGGCGGTGACATTGGAACTGTCGGAGCAGCAGCAACTGCACCATATGTTGCAGTAAGGGAATCCTCGTACATGAGATCGTCCCAGTCATCCATATCATCGTCTTTCTCAACTGTTGTGATGATCTTGAATGTGATGAAGCCAAGGACACCGATAACGATTAAGAATCCAGACCATAGAACGATTGTTTTGACAAGTTCTCCGTCGTCTTCTGACGATGCTCCATCTCCATCATCACTGTTTGCTGATTGCTTGATGAGTTTAACTTGCAGAGAAGTGGTTGGGGAATCTGCTACTGTAAGCGAAGTTGCATAGATTGAGAAGTCTACAAGCAATGTATCCTCTGGCAAATTGATGAGTGTGGCATCTGTGACTGTAATCTCGATCGTTACAATTCTGGATTGATCTGATGGAAGTGAGAAACTACGGTCGTTATTGTTGATTCGAACACTGATATAACTTGACCAATTACCATCGACTTTGTCCATGGAAATTGTTTGGGAAGGAGAGACTGCAGGATTGAGTTTATTCTTTACTTCAATATCCATTGTGTAGACTAGATTCGATTCAGAAACTTCAATGAATGGAGGAGGAACTAAATCTATTGTTCCTTGACGTCCAACGAGGTAAGTTGCTTCTCCTGTTTCTGAGATTGAGGGTTCATTAACGGAAGTCGCTGTTAATTCAAGTGTTTGTGAACCATCGCTACCATCCAAGAATCTGAATCGTACAATTGCATCAAAGGTTTCTCCTGAAGCAATCACGGGTGTTGTAGAAACGCCGTCGATCGGAATTGGATCGATAATCTCGGCGATCATTCCTTCAGGGGCATTCAATGTGATTGTGAAGCGGTCTTCTCTGTTACCATAATTTGTAATTGTGAAGGAACGATCGCTTGTATCCATTGAACCTGGCAAAAACGATTGGTCAGACGACTCATCAGAGACCGTTAATGCAGCGGTGTCCAGAATCTCGACATTAATACGGTGCGATACTGAAACCAGAGAATCATCGACATTCATCGCTATAACATCAAGATAGTAAAGGCCGGGTGATAATCCAACAGGCATTGGTAATGTCAGAATGATCGTTGTTTCACCATCCCATGCATCAAGAGTGGATGTTGTTTCGCCAGCGAGTTGAGCTGCCAAGAGATACTTGTGTGGGCCGCCCAGAGAGAGTGCATATTGCTCATCATCATTTCCGAGATTAAGCAAGGAGAGATAAACCGTTTCTGGAACGCCATCTGCTGCACTTTCGAAGGTCGATTCATCAGAACTCATTGAAGCATCCCTCAAAATTGGAACATCAATGTTACGAGCAAGTATATCTGCTCCAAAGAGAGATGTACCGCATGATGGGCATGTTGCCCGTAGATTAAACGAGATTACGCCGGGTGTTGCAAGTGGGTTAGCTGTTACATTGAGGAAGAGGTTTGTCACTTCTGCCTTCTCGAGAATGATAGGATTTGGAATCACAACACCTGTCTCATTCTCAACGATTGCAGTCCAACCCTCGGTGGAGAAGGTCGGGGCAAGGAAATAAGAAGCATCTCTGTTCCCTACATTTTGAAGTCGAATAGGGACCAATCCCGATTCACCAGGAAGTAATGTATCTGCTAAGAGTGGAGTTGATGATGTGAGTGATACACCGTATTGTTCAGTAACTGCAAGATTCATACTGACTCGACCCTTTTCACCAGAGTTGGTTCCACCGCTGTCTACAAACCAAACTTGCCATGTTTGCTGTTGCACATCGGCACCAGCAGGGATGCTGATGTTTACCCACACGTCAATGGTTTCCCCGGCACCGATGCCAGGGATGATGACTGGGGAGAAGAAATCGTTTGGATTTGGTGTCTCGACTCGGATTGAAGGGAAACCGGGATCCATCCAAGTCAAGTTGCTGACATTGGAATAAACTGAAACTGTAGCAGAGGAATACCCATTATTGGTAACCATGCACTTCAATGAAACTGTATTGGAGGGGGGTGACGAATATCCTGTTTCGGGGTTGTCACAATCAATCCCCAGCGTGTAGTCCGCTACTTTAGACACTCCAAATTGGATGAAATCATCGACGTGCATCCCTTCAGAAGCACCGCTGTTATCAGAATGGAACAAGAGACCAAGGGAGTATGAATTACCTCCCATGAAGAGGTCCGTGTTTGCAAGACCTGGGATTTGAGCCCAATCGACTTGAGGATCCCAGGAGACATTTGTCCATTGACCAGTTGCTTGACTTGGAGCGCCGTTGGAGAAGTTCCAAACCAGAGATTCCATCTTGTTGTTGTAGTTTCCAGAACCTCGCCATAATTCGAAGGCTACTGTGTCTCCACCAGCCATTTGACCCCATGTTTGAGCATAGAATTGACTTGAGATGTATTCACCAGAGAAGAACGTCTTTCTGCAGGTGTAGATTTGGTAAGCCTGAGTGAGGCCTGGATCAAGTTGTCCAAGAGCACCACATTGTTGAGTCTGTGAAAAGAAGATGTTGACGAGACGGTCGTGTGCACCAGAAGGATATTCTGCCCCTGGAGTTGAATGGCGCCAGTGGTCAGTTCCAGCTGGGCCGCCTGTATCGGTTTGCCAACTACCACCCGCAGTGGCATCGCCACCACCCGCTGGATAACGTCCAGAAATGAATGTTGGAGAATCGACTGCAAGAGTTGTTCCGTCAAAGGAATCCTTCATGACGGCAACTGGTACTGTTTGCTCCAGAACGTCATTTTCGTTTCGGTCATCACCAGAATAGAACACACTTGCACGAATAATGAGGCCTCCAGTCAAATCATTTGTTGTAGTGTTAAGAATAGAATGCGCAATCATTGGCATCCAAGTGTAGGAACCAGTCTTTATTTGACCTGCAACCATTTCATCTGTTGTCCAAGAATAGGACTCTATTACGAATCCAATTGGATGAACAATATCGATGGTCCCGGTTGCAGTTCGCCCGATTTGACTATTTCCAAGTCGTTTAATTTCCACATTGATTTCGATCTCATCACCCACAACGATGTAATCGATTGTACTCTGGTCAGATTGAACCCATGTGTTTGCTGAATCTGTAGAATTTCCTACAGTGATTCTGAATAACTGAAAATCGTCATTTGAACCGCCACGGCCAGAGGTGGCTTCAGCAGAATCCATAACCAGCATTGAAGCGGTTTGGAACAACATAAGAGAAATCAATAGCAATGGAATACTACGGCGCATAGTCATCAACACACCTGCGACTCATTGGCAACATATGAAGATGGCCGTTGTTTGTTCTCTCAGATTAAGGGTGATGTTCATCTGAAATCAAACCACGAATCGTCGGCTGGTCAAAGGGAGGTGTAGATTCACTTTCGTTGGAGAGGAGATCATTATCAAAATCTGGTAAATCGAGAGGCACGTCATTTGGTAAAGAGGGAAGGGAAGGAGCAGATACGCTCGAAACAGCATCAACTGTAGAAGGAGTTGCTGAGGCCATTGCCGATAATCCTGCAGCTGCATCTTGACCTCGTGAAGCAACGCCTGCGGCTGCAGCGACTGCTAACGTAGCAGTTGTTGTAACGGCTGCAGTCGTCACTTTCCCGAGGAGTCCGAAATCAGGAGAATCCATTGAATCATATCTTGACACAACATCTTCCTTCCGCTTCAACCATTCTGGGGGGCTTCCTGAGCCCCCTCCTAGAACTGCTAAGGTTGTGAAAGCTGCAAGCGGCATGACCGCAAGAGCAGTGAGTAAATCGAGGAAACTCGTTTCGGGAACGACTGCATCTCCTAGAACCGATTGGAATACATTTGCTTCGAAGGTGATCGTCATCTCAACATCATGCCCCATCCATCCCATGACAACAAGGCTAGCAAAGCGTCCCATGAGCCAGAGGACAAGAATTGGAGCAAGCCATGACAGTTTTGTCATCGAAATCAACCATCTACGGGTGAATGTTGCTACACCGACATACCTCCTGCAGAATTTTGGGAATGAGCGCAATGCGAACATTAGTCCAATGATATAGAGAAGAATAGCAAGTTCAAGTCGGCGATCAAGTTCTACAACAGATTCTGGCACCATCATAACCAAAGTAAGGGGTACTGTTACGAGCATTATTTGGAATGGGACTGCAAGCAAGAGTAACCCTCCATGCGTAGAGGTAAGCGAGTGGCCTCGCATCATCCTTTGATTGACAAGTGTTGAAAGATCCCCATGTGGAGAACTTGCAAAACCTTCTCTTGATCTACGAAGGCTCGAGGCAGAACGCCCTCCTCTGGAAAGACCCAACGCTGCGCGCCAGCCACCGCGTTCAACAACCCAAAGTGGACGATATCCTCCCATGAGCAATGCCAGACAAAGGGCAAGCATACCATAGGCCATAGATGCCATAACAATCCAGGGAACCATTTCTTGTTGGAATGAGACTGTTAAATTACGGTCACTCATATCCACCAAGAAGAGGTACGTGATGGAAAAAGCGGCAATTGGTGTTAAGAAAATTTGGCAAAACACAACCAATGTCAACCATATTCGAGCGGTGAGGGGCCCTCTGTCACTTTTGCGCCCCATACAACGGATTGAATCCATTGCTTAGACAAAGGTTCCCATTGATTTAATCAAAAAAGGACTACTTTTCAGATGGTTCAACCATCACCATTGGACGGCCTTCACTAATCCATAATCGTAGCCAGCCTCGGAAAAATCCATCTTTCCGATTTCTACCTAGGTCTGGGCGTGGAATGGTTTCTAATCGTTCTGAACAAGAAGCACATCGAATATCTTCAATTCTCCATTCAGGCAAGGGCGAAGAGCAGCATGAGTCATCTGAGTCACATCTGTTCATGACCAATTGCAGAGTTTGAGCCATCTCGAGTGTACACGGCAATGTTGGGCCTCCGAGGAGTGATTGCGCCCTTGATAGAATGGTCCAACCACTTGCTAGAAACATTCCGTATCCTATTGGAGCTTGCCCGCCCACGAGACACATGTATCCAATCAGCAAAGGAAGGAGTGTTGTCCATGTACCTAATCGATGAAAGCGGCGCATATGGAGCACCCTCTGGGTTAAGTGAGGAGAAAGTGGAATAGGATGTGGATGTTCTGGAAATCGTTTATTGAAACCTGGACGGCGACTCAGAACCATAAATGGGACTCTGGGCATCAAATGGCCTATGAGAAATCCACCTATGAAATATGAAATAGGTTCAATCATCAATACTCACCTTCATTGCGATAACAAGCGGTTAAGAGTTCCTTCAACAAGATCCATTCCCTTGGAAATATCGTCCTGAGAGATGGTGAAGGCGAATCGAAGATGCCCTTCTCCTGATGGACCAAAGGCTGTACCTGGAGAACAAAGAACACCGTCCCTAAGCAATTCCATTGCCAGTTCTTCGCTCGTAAAGCCTGGAACTGTTACCTTAGGGAACACATAGATTGACCCCTTTGGACGATGGCATTCAACACCAGGCATGGAATTTAATCGATCGACAATAAGATTACAACGTGCATGGAACTCCTTTGAAAGAATATCAGGATAATCCGAAGCATGCTCCATAGCCGCTAGAACTGCATGCTGCATAGCATCATTGGAACAGGCAGTGATGTAATATTGCATTTTTATGACTTGCTTCATAGCCTCTAGGTTCGAAGATAAAATATAACCAATTCTCCACCCAGTCATTGCAAACGTTTTCGAAAAGGAGTTGATGAGCATAACTTTGTCATAATCAGTTCCGAAGAAAGAGACATGCTCAGAATCAAAAACAATTCGATCATAGACTTCATCTGTAAGAATCCATAGATTGTGTCGCTTAGCAAAATCAAGGAGTTCATCACGTTGCTCGACGCTAAGTGTACCCCCCGTTGGATTTGAGGGGAAATTGTATAGGATTGCAACTGTGTCTTCATCAACAAGTTGTTCTAAATCTTCGATGGTTGGAACAAATGCATTGTCGAAAAGACACGGATAATACTTACTTTCACCACCGCACAATGTCACATCAGGTCCATAAAGCGGAAAATATGGTTCTGGTAACAATACATTTTTGCCAGGATCAACAAGGGTCAAGAAGAGATTCAGGAGTGCATTTGTCCCCGACATCGTAATGCATACATTGTTCTCATCAATCCCTGAGTCGAGATGGCTCCAAGTTTCTGCAATCTTTGAACGAAGGGCAGGAAGTCCTGCTGTCGTCGTGTATTTATTCCGTCCATCGAGCATGGCTTGATGAAAGGCCTCAATTGCAAGCGCAGGTGGTTGGAAATCTGGTTCCCCGAGACCAAAACTGATGACATCATCTCCAGCTAAATCGAACATCTTGCGAACACCAGTAGGCTGGATCGCTAGAGCTCTTTTGCTGAAGTCACTCATGCGGAATTCTCCGTTTCTTTTGCATCGTCAGGGATGACGAGAATTGCATCTTTAACCTCGTTTTCAGGTAATGGATCAGATGTCGATGAGGTGCTCGTATCTTTGTAATCCTCATCCTCACCGCTAAAGAGCATGAACAGTGCAAGGATAATCAGGGCCGTTGCTAGTACGATCATGATAAGTTCCTTGCCGCCGAAACTTTCGTCACCAAGAGATCCTGATGAATCTCCTAGGATTGTCACAGAGACTGGGAGTGATTGTACTGACTCTGAGTTTAGCGCACGAATTTCGATGGTTCTATTTCCATCCTCTAGTGAACCTGTATCAAGAGAAATGGTCCAATTGAAACGTGCAAAGGCGCCCATTGTAACAGCATCTTCATCAAAAGTTGCAGACATCCATTGGCCGTTATCAATTCTGTATTCAACGGCCGATACTGCTCCAGTTTGACCCCATGCTAATCCAGAAATTGTTGCAACACCATTTGAGGTATTGGAGTCGATAACGTGGACTTGGGTTGTAACGTCAACAGCCCCTGTAAGCCCTTTTTGTTTGAAATCAATAGCCATTGAGACTGCTGCATATGCATCCACCATACCGAATCCAAAATCTCGATTCCAAAATGGATCGACTTCAGGAGCAGAGGCTTCTCCGCGTCGTTCAGCAGTAAGTTTCAGTATTTCTTTAACTTCAGCTGGAGATAAGTCTGGATTCGCTTCAAGCATTAATGCGATGATTCCAGAGACTGAAGGTGTTGCATATGATGTTCCAGAGCCACGGCCAGTATAGCCGTTATCGCTAGCATCGCCACCGAAGAAGTTACTGCAGCCACCAGCGGTAATGCATCCTTCTGCTTGGATGATGTTTGAACCTGGAGCTGTGACTTCGGGCTTAAGTTCGTTCAGTGGATTACCATCGCCGTTGTCTCTGCGAGGCCCTCTGGATGAGTATCCAGCAATTGTATCATCTTCACGATCAACCGAATTTTGGTCATCTGTCGCTCCAACAGTGATTGAGAGGTCAGATGAACCCATTCCAGACAAACCATCGTTATCTGGGCCATCATTTCCTGCTGCAACGCTTACAACAATTCCTGCAAGCATAGCATCATCGAGAATTCGGCTGTGCATATCTGAACCATCTGAACCACCGCCTTCATGAGAAGTGATTCCCCAAGAGAGGGAAATGATATCAATTCCATATTCGCTTTCATCAGCACCAGCCCAAGCATCGTCCTTGTGATCAATAATCCATTGAAGACCATTCATTGCAGATTCGTAGAATTCTTGCGACAATAAATAATTCTCAAAAGGACCTGCTCCTGCATCTGTTCCAATTCGAACATCAACAAGCGCAGCATCAGGTGCAGCACCATAGAAATCTGTTTGTTCACCGTTAGCATCGAGGCCCGTCGCAGCAGCCATACCCATGCATGCTGTGCCGTGCTGGTTTCCATCGTCTGGGTCAAAACTTCCATCTTCGACTCTTCCACCAGATGCGATACACGCTGGATCACTGTGGACAAAACAAACTGCATCATAGCCAGCTACGAATTTCTCATTCAATCCAGGATGTTCATTATCCACTCCAGTATCAACCATTGCGATAACAACTCCATCACCAGATACGCCGAGATCCCAAGCACCGGGATAGAGCGGAGAGGTTTTCGCCTTCACTGCTGGAGTTTGAATATCTCCGTAAAGATGAATTTCACCGTATCGCTCGACCATTACAACATCTTGTAAGTCTGCTAAATCATAAACAAGAGAGGCATTGATGACTCCAAGAAGGACTGCATCGACAGATTCAATCACATCGACAACGTTCAGGCCAAGGGCAGAAAGGTCGTTTATGTGGGTATCAGTGACATCAGTACTGTAGGACAGGCCGATACCTGTTGGAATCGTAAGTGTTTGAAGAGAATCGTGAATCTTATTTCGATCTAAATCCATAGATGAGTGAGCCCACCATGGGCCTAGGTCAGTAATCCAACCATATCCATCTTGTTCAGGAAGTTCAAGTGTCTGACCTTCAGGAAGATACTGCACTCCATTATCGAGAATCTGTTTCTCTGGAGATGGAATCGAAAGTGAGCCGATCAAAGGCCCCATAAGGACCATTAAACACAGCATTGCTCCTAATTGTCGGGTTTGCATATAATCACCGAATCAGACTCTTTTCATGAACATTCGGTTTAATTGAGTGTGGTGGGGGCAGAGGGATTTGAACCCCCCCTAGCGGGTTTCTTCTGACTTCAGCATTCGTGAAAAGGCTTCAGTTCTCGGTTCTCACGGGTCGGCGCTCCAATTGTTCATCAATTGTCAGCAAACCCACTTGTCGTCATCCCCGTGCAATTGGAGCCCGCGGTACTACCAAGCTATACTATACCCCCAAATGTCCACAAGGATCAGTTCTTGGCCTGTCGACGAGCACGCTTTCTGCGACGCAACTTCTTCTTGCGCCACTTCCAACGTTGGTTGCCAGTCTTTTTCCAAGCACGTGAGCCTCGCTTCATGGTGAACGTCTCTCCGACTTGCAGCCGATATATGAGTGCATCGGGTAGACACAGTCGTTATTATCGCCTCACTTTTGATGGAAAAGAATAGTCTGAAAGGCTTAA
>JADHSC010000019.1 GCA_016777125.1 Candidatus Poseidoniaceae archaeon | reverse complement strand
AGATACAATGCAGAAGTATGAGAAACTAGGCGTACTAGACGACTGGCTTGACACGATTGACCTCATACGTGCTATGGAGATAGAGAAGGGTGAAGGCAAAGGGCCTAGAGCAGGAATCAAAATGAAAACTGTTCGTCGAATGACATCGGGTTATCTTAACGACCCAACCGCAGGTTTCGCTAAGCCTACTCAAGCGATGTTGGATGAGTACTATTCTAACTTCAATAAGTACCGAGCAAAGCGCAAGAAGTGAACTAGGTTTTTACTGTCTGAAAATGACCGAAAAAAGCAGGTCTTTACTGTGCCCCCGGCACCATTCTCACAGTTCTTCGAGTTCTTCTTTAGCATCTTCAGTCAACGATTGGAAGACTAATCCTTCCGGATTCTCGATCGCAACCAAGGCCTTTAGAGAATGTAATTCAGCCAACTTTTCAGGTGCTTGAGCAACCTTTACCCGACTGTTTGATAATGTGATTTTAGCACCTGGTTGTGGCGCTTGAATCGAAGAGGGCATCCATATTCCAATGGTTCCCAGAGATGGATGCTGAGCAACAATGAGTTGTTCTTCAGCCGCCTCTCCAACGACTGCAGAGATGTACAATGGTCGTTCATCATCCAACAACACTTCAGACGATTGCCAATCGGTTGAAACTTCTACAGGACGTTCACTTTCTTGTCGCTTACTAATGTCTTCAACAGTTTTCTCAACAGCCTTTTGTTGCTGAGTCGTTTGTTCATGAATTCTGTCTAATACACGGCGTAGTCCTTCGACTTCAACATCATCATCATCTTCCATTGCTCGATGAGCTAACAGTACCAATTCTCCTAAATGCTCGTGGATGTTTCCATCAGTCGAGGAACATTCCATGGCTTCATCAAACAATTCGATTGCAAAATCAGGACGATTGAGGGCAAGGAATGATTCACCCAATTCGGTCAATGCTTGCATTGCAACGCTATAGTCTGCTTGAACCAAGGCCTGAACCTTAGAAATTGTTCCTTCATAATCCTCATCGTTAAGGAATTGAGCCATCGCTAAGACAACGTGTTGTTTCAGTTTCATCGATTCATTGAGGGCTTCTAAGCCGATTGCTGCGGACGATAACCGAACCGCTTTCTCATGCTTAGTTGTCGATAATGCGAGGACGGAGAGACGAGCAAGGATTCGTGCTTCAATTGGATCATCATCCACGTGGGTTGCTTGGAACAATGCACTTGCTAGATGTTGATGAGAGCCCAGTGCGTCTCCTTTCATTCGCTTCATAATCGCTAGGGCCATTTCGCTACGAACAAGAATACGTGAACTGAATCGATGTGCAACATCAACAAGTTCTCGATTTAATGGGGCTAAATCAATTCCAGAATCTTCGAGAACTTCTGCCATCAGCGCTTGCGTTTCCGAGATTACAACTTCCAGCGATTCATCTGCAAGTCGTTGCTTTAGGTTCAGAAGATGCTCCTCAAGACGAAGCATTTCTCGGCAACTTTCAAACAACGGTTTGAGTTTTTTACGATGACTGGTTTTGAGATCTTCCCCACTGAGATGTCGGCCTAATTGATGGAGATAGTCAACGCTCTGACCTTCATTCGCTTGGGTTTCAACACTTGCCTTGACCTTTGCAGGAGCGGTTGCAAGGAGGGAGTCAACCATCCACGTGATCTTTGCTTGAACGTCATATTCATTTCGTCGACTGATCGCATATTGCATTTCAGCAGCGCGTATACGGCGACCCAATCGACGTAATTCACTTGCATGTTTTCCTTTCGCAGATTTAGCAATTCGTTCAAAGAATGTTGAGGGCGGACAGACCTCTCCAGCGAGTTGATGCTCTTCAGTTGCCTTTGCCATTTTGAAATCATCAGTGACCAGAAGAACATCGTGTCCTTCCCGCTGCAAACTGCTCGAGAGAACCATCAAGGACAAATCCACATCCTGTGGTGATGCACGCTCTCCTATTTTTGAAGCCAGACCACGTATCTGTCCATCATCAACAGAATGCGTTGTAAGAAGAGGCTTAACTTGTTCGAGTAAGTTCGGTCGTTGCTTCCAGCGTTGAAATCGAACCGTTCGAATTTCTCCATGAACGCCATCGGTGACGTGCATTGTTTTCAGACTTGATTTAAGATCCTTCAAAAGCGTTGTAGAACCCATTGCTCCCATGTGGATAAAGCAGTTCGAATCGACAACATATGTGACCATGATGATTCGAGTACAAGTCGAATCATAAGTTTTGAGCAGAATGGACTGCAAGAATCGCATCAACAAGTGGGGCGATTGTTGCACTGTTTGGATACGGTGAGACGACATCGGCAGCTGCACGTACATCGACGAACGGCGTTCCTACTGAAACGGACCAACCAGCCATTTCAAACATCGGCAAATCATTTGGAGCATCACCAACGCAGAGCAGATCTTGTGCAGACCATCCCATCTTCTCCATCAGCATGGTCAAACCACTTCCCTTGGAGAGATGTGGTTCCATGAGATGAATTGCAAAACCTGTTCGAACTACATCGAGGTGCTTCCATTTACTTGTAGTGATTGAAGATGTTACTGCTTCGAGATCTTCATCAGCGAATAAGCACCATTCGCTTTCTCTCCAAGCATTGGTTGTGATGCCTTGAGGATCAATGTCTTCGTGTTCTGTTGCGAGCCATTGTGCTGCTTGTTTCGCCTCTTGTCCAGATGCTCGAACAATGGCTTCCGGCCATGATGGATGCCATAAAACGCCACCGTTTTCACAACACATAGGGCCGCTTAGTCCAATGAATCTCCATAATCCGTAGGTGATTGCTCGAACATTTCCAGTTGCAAGGACGACAGTGATTCCTGCTGCTTCTAGCCGGCGCAAGGCTTCAACAGCACTCATATCGAGTAACTTCTTTTCATCGGTGAGCGTCCCATCGATGTCGAAAGCGACAACCTTTGGACACCATCCAGGGGGTAACCACTCCATAGCCTATCGACGGACTCCTCTTTGAAGAAGATTCTTACCAAAAAGTGGTACAAAATCATGAGAGTCTTAATCAAACAGGAACGAGGCACTCAGTACATGGGGGATAGGGACGAAGAGGTGTTCTTTTCCCTCGAAGATGAAGAACCGGTTGCAAAAGCCATTCCTGCTCAAGAAAAAGCAGAACCAGTCGTCATTGCAGAAGACGCTCCGAAAAACATCGAGATTCTCGATGCTGAGGTTATTATGCAAGCCACTGGTAACTATTCAGTAGAATGGCAATTGATTGGAATGGATTGCCCTGATTGTGCAAGTAAGGCAACCCGAGCACTCAATTATCTCCCTCAGGTCTCCGACCCGATCGTATCTGCAACATCAGGCGAAGTACGTCTCTCTGTAGATTTGGAAAAGGGTTCGATTTCAGAAATATCAAATGTTCTTCGTTCGCTTGGCCATGCTCCTGATACTGAACACCATATGCTGAAGGGAATGAAAGCAGAAATGATTGCAAAACGCAACAACATCGAGATTCGAGAGTTGCGAAAATTGCTGAAACTTCAGCCAGGAATACTCGATGCTGAGATTGAAAAGGATGGCCGGATTCTTGTCCAATTGGTTTCGCAAGCAGATCCTGATCTGATCAAGAAGCGAGATGAAGCATTGGAAAATGTCTGCGGTTCAGTCCCAAAACTCATCACAACAACATCGAATCGTCTTCGTCCAGACCAGTATCGCCTTCTTGGTGCCTCGTTTGCAGTACCTCTCCTTGTCATTGTTTACGCACTGCACTTGATGGGGATTGAAGGCTGGATTCCAGCAGTTATTGCGATTCCAGGGATCTTCATATCCAGTTATCAGATGTTCCGTGAAGCGATTGCAGGTGTCCTCAATCGACAAATCGGATTCCAAGTACTGACCAGTTTAGCTGTTATTGGTGCCTGCGGTTTGATGATGTGGGAAGAAGCGCTTATCGTTTCGATTTTGGTTGCTTTCACTGCTCATTTGGAAGGAGATGCTCTTGTGAAAGCCCGAGAAGCAATGCAAGGCGGCCTTGATCGGTTACCACGTGTTGCTCGTCGATTGAATCGTCCAAATGCTTCGAAGCCAATGGCAATCAATATTGTAACGCCCTTGATGATGGCTGAGTCGGCCCCTTTAGCGGCTGTACACTCTCATCAAACAAGCGAACAGATACCAATTGATTTACTCAGTAAGGGTGATTTCATCGAGATTCGAAGTGGAGAACTCATACCTGCTGATGGAATAATTGTTGAAGGAAAAGGCGCTCTCAATAAAGCGCCACTCACGGGAGAATCAGTCCCTGTTGATGTTGTTGAAGGTGATTTGATTCAAGCAGGCCTTGTTCTTGCCCGAGGCCCAGTAGTGGTCAAAGTTGAAGCGGTTGGAGAAGGGACTCAATTGTACGAATTGATTGAAGCGGTTCATACCTTTAGAGACGAACCCCCACGTCATCAAGCAACGATTGAATTATTTACGGCCATATGGGTTCCACTTGTCTTGTTTGGAGCCGTTGGAGTCTACTGGTTTATTTTCCCAGAAAATTGGAAGATTGTTCTTCTTCTATGGGTCGTTGCATGTCCATGTGCACTCTTGCTTGCAGCACCAGTTCCTCATGCAGCAGCCCTCGCTCGGTCTGCCCACATAGGAGCAATTGCTCGTGGTGGGAATGTACTCGATCGTCTTTCTAAGGTCAATCACGTTCTGTTGGATAAAACAGGTACACTCACCTCAGGAAAGCCATCAATGGGCGAGGTCATTATCGCTAAGGGACGTCGTAAAGATGCTTCTATTGCTCTTGCAGCAGGTATTGAGGCACGCTCATCGCATCCTTATGCAGATGCTCTTCGAGAATACGCCGAGGAGCAGAACATCACTGCCTCTGAAGTCAAAAAGATCAAAGATATTGATGCAGGAATCCAAGCACTTCGAAACAAAGAAGTTGTTTTGATGCTTCGTCCAGATGCATTGGTTGAACATGGTATTGTCCTGCCTGAAGAACTTCGAATTGGTACCGTTGAAGCTGAAGCCCAAGGACACGGGGCGTCAGTATTGACCAAGGGAGGTAAGTGTGTTGCTCTCTTCACCTTCATTCACGATGATACCCGTCAAGGTGCTGATGAATTGATTCCAGAATTACACAAGCGTGGAATCAGTGTTGAAATCCTTTCAGGCGATCATCAAGGTGCTGTGGATCGATTTGCAGCCTCCGTCGGTCTTCCAGCTAACGCTGCACATGGAAGTCTTTCACCAGAGGAAAAGGTTGCTTGGGTTCGTAGCCGTTCAAAGACGCATGTGACGATGATGGTCGGAGATGGATTCAATGATGCTGCTGCATTGGCAGTATCTGATGTTGGTGTAACTGTTGGTTCTGGTGAATCAGTAAATGTCGAGGCTGCAGATGTCCTTATTCCTGGAGATGACCCTCGAATATTGACGCATCTGATCGACCTTTCTCGAAAGACTGAGCGCAACTTTAGACAGAACCTATCCTTCTCGATTTTGGTTACCATAACCCTTGTATTTGCTGTTATCAATGGGTTCTATGACCAATTGTGGGTTGGTGTTCTGGTCCACGAAGCCTCCGTCATTCTCGTGATACTCAACGGTGCTCGGCTTGCTGAAGGCACAGGAACCTACAAACTCCTGCTCACCACCTTTCAATCTCTTTGGGACGCAACAGTTTCGGCGTTTAATACGGGCAAAAAGCAATTCGCTAAGAGCGATAATTGAGTGGATATCTTCAAACCTAAGCAATTCTCAGTATAACATGGTGAGCGCATGACCCGAGTACGAACAGACCCCTTAATCGCAGCTCTGACCCACCCAACTCGTCGTCGTGCCTACGAGGTCCTTTTGCAAGTCGAAGAGATGAGCACTGTCCAATTACAGGACCAAGTTTCAGTCGACCGTTACAACCTCTATCATCACCTCAAGCGCCTTGTCAAGGTCGGTCTCATCGAGAACCATCGAGACGTTGGACGTGCACGATGGTGGAGAGTCTCAAAGCGAGTTGAACTGCCAGGAATGATCAGCGAACAATCCACCCAAGTCATAGCAACGGGCTCACCATTGGACGATATTGCAGCACTAACGCACGTTCATTCCATTGATTTAGTCAATTCAAGAGGTCAAGTTGGAGCAAAACAATTCGTTCAACAGTTGGCACAAGAATACAACATACCATTGGATTTACCTTGGAATTTCCTTCCAGTAAAATTGATTCTTGTTGGCAAAGGTGGAGATGACGGGGAATCGTCCTCTTGATGGAAATCATCAGCGAACAACTCAAAACAAGAAGGGAGATGGTTAAGCATGGATGAAGAAATAACAGTGGAGTCAAGGATAGCCCCTCCTCCTCTCTCGTGCCCAAAATGCAACGGCCTTCTACCATCTGCACTTGGAGAGATTCAATGCGAACTTTGTGAAGCAAACATCCGCACAGATCACGCCCCAACCCGAAAGAAGTGGGAAGAGGAACGCCTCTCATGCCCTTCATGTTCAAAGGTTCTCATCGCTGGAGTTGATCACCGTCCTGCAGAATTACGCTGTGGCGGATGCGAAACACAATTCACACTCACAGCCAAAGTCATTCGAGTTGAAATCCAATGTCCTTCTTGTGACCGAAGCCTTCGAATGAAGCAAAGACCAGGTGAGCGGACAATCACATGTCCGGCCTGTGAAGTGCCATTCAAGGTGTCCTTCTGAGATGAGAATATGAAATCCACATTTCGATTAACAGGTCTAGCAGACTACATTACGCTCACAAACGCCATGTTTGGAACCGCTTCCATCATGTTCCTTATTCTTGCAGTAGAAGATATGAGTCAACCCTTTGGAGATGGATTGAAATCCAAATACATCTGGGCATCCATGCTCTGTATCTTCCTTTCAGCCATAGGAGACATTATCGATGGGCCAATTGCTCGTCGATACTCAAAGATGAAACTTCTCGGAGGCTCTCTCGACATCATGTCCGACTGTCTCTCATTCTGTGTTGCTCCTGCTCTAATGATGTTCATCATGTTTGGACGATGGGGAGAAGCAACACCAATTTGGACCGTCTCTCTTGCCCTTGCAGGCTTCTGGATTATCGGGACAGGAATGCTTCGGCTTGCACGTTTCCAACACGAAGAAGGAAGCGGTTTGCCTTACTTCCATGGACTTTCTTCACCAGGAAATGCCATTCTTTTGATGAGTGCAGCAGGCTTCATTTGGTTGCAACCCATTCTCAACTTCGGACCTGATTTAACACATGTTGAAATCTGTATCAATGGAATCGGTCAAAGAGCAGATTGTGCTGCAACACCTGGATTGGACATGATCATCTTACCAATCATGTTCATCTCTGGAGCGATGATGATCAGTGATCGACGCCTATCAAAACTCAAGCATGGTCTTGACCTCAAACTTTCAGTCTTGCAAATGGCTTGCTTGTTAACAGCGATTATCTACGCCATGGTTCGTACTGGCGTATCGGACAATCAACTCGAACTTGGATCCGAGTTAGCACCACCTGGCTGGCTTTTCTTTGCCTCATGTTTGTTTGCTGTGTATTATTTGACAAAACCACAACCTCCAATATTCAATCCAGACGAAGAAGAAGAGTGAGACGCGAACGGTTTTTCGCGGTAAAAACAGGCCTTTCAGCCATCGCAAACATCGCGTACCTTATGTATGAAGAAATGTCGATACAGGTTCGGATGGGATGTTATGAGTGCTAGCGAAAGCAGGCCAGACGAGCTGTTGGATGCTGCTCGAAAGAAGCGTGAAAACGCAGACAGGCTAAGCCTTGCAGCTCTCCGTAGCCAATTCACAACATCCCCTGCTGTTTCAACAGATCAAGCAATGCTTACCAGTGCTCGATTCCGTCAAGAAGAGCGAATGCGAGCAGATATTCGCCGTGAGCGTCGATTGCGTCAGCAAGCCATCGCAGAGCGTGTTTCAGCCATGCAAGAAGCGATTGCAAACGATCTTGCAGTTCAACATGAACTCACACTTGATGCTCTTGAGAAAGAAATGCGAACCGATATGGAAGTTGAACTTGCAGAGATGGAACGTTCAACTCTCGCTGGTGAAGAAACACGAATGCGTGAACAACTTGACTTGAGGCTACAGCGAGAAATCTCAACTCTTCAAAACCAACTTGAGCACGAGCATGATCGTCGACTTGAGGAACATAAAGAAAATCTAAAGCAATCCATTGAAGGACAACTCCAAGATGAACATCGCCGCCGTCTTGCTCTGCAAAAAGAGCGAATGGCATTGGAATACAATCAACGCCTTCAACAACGAATCCGTGAACTTGAGGCTGGAATTGAGGAAGAGATGGAATCCCGTTTCATCGCCCTAGAAGCCAAAGAAATCGAAACGCTTGAAGAAGGACACAGTGCTCGTCTTGCAGAACGTGAAGAGCAACTTCGCCGTGGTATTCGAACCCGACTTGAACAACAACTTCGCAATCGCCTTCAGCAACGCGAAGCACGACTTCGTGCAGAATATGACCGTCGTAGCCTCCGTCTCGAAGAGGATATTGCTCAATCACTTCAGCATGAACTTGAAACTCAACTCCGTCAAGAGACAGAAGACCTCGAAGAGCGAATGCGTGAAGATGTTGAACTTGCAATCGCACGACGTCGTGATGAACTAAGAGTTGAAATTCAAAAGCAACTCGAAGAGAACCATTCAGAACGTCTTACTGAGCGTAAGGGTCGTTTGAAGGAAAAGTACGACATCACCTTCTCCAAAGCGGTTGATGATATTTCCAAGGTTCTCAAGAGTGAACTCGAACAAGAACTTGCTCGACGTTCTGATGATGAATTCACATCCTACAGAGGTGCTCGTGAAGCAGAAATCCAAAACCGTCTTGCTCGTTTCCGTTTCGAACGTGAAACAGAACTTCGTGGACAACTTGAAGAACAATACGAAGCAAAGCGAACTGATTGGGCTGAACGCCTTGAAATCGAATTCCAATCGCGTGAAACCGCTGCAAGAAAAGCCATTATGGCCGAACTCGATGCACAATTACGCAATGAACGCTTGACCTTTGAGACCGATCTCGATCTGCTCAAGGAAGAAACTGCTCTTGAACTTGAAGTGGATATGGAAGAGCGTCTTTCAGACTTTAGAACTCGAAAGCAAGAAGAGATTGCTGTTCAACTTGAACGTCAACTCGACAAGCGTGAAGAGATTATGCGAAACAAGGCACTCATCGATGTACGTAAGCGTGAAGCTTCCATCCGTGCTGAAATCGAAGCACAACTTGGTCTCAAGCGTGCTGAAGTTCGTGATCGCCTGAATAATCTTTCAGAGAAGATGGACTCCTTCCGTGAGATGGCAGAAACCAAGATGCGTGATGCCATCACTTCACAGATTCAAGGTGAACTTGATGTCTCTGAATCAGAACTCCAATCTCGTGAACAAGAGTTCTCTGAACTCCAATCAACCGATACTCGAGTTGAGAAGCGACAGAAATGGATGCAATCCATCTCAGGTCAAACCCCAGCAGCAATGCCACTTGGTCAAGACCCATCTGCACTGGGAACCCGTGCACCTGGACTTGGCGGTGGTCTGACACGATCGCTTGGAGCAACACCTCAACAAGGCATGGGCTTGGGTGGAATGCGAGCACCAATCGGTGGAGCAAAACCACTCGGACAAGCTCCTGCACTACGCCCAGTTAAGGCTCCTATTGGTACTTCAGCAGAAGTAGCACTACCAAAGCCAATTGAACGCAAGGTTCGTATGCCACTTCAACCACAAACACCAATCGTACAACCAACACAGGAATTACCTGCTGAAGAAATCGTCGTACCCGTTGGTGCTGTTGAAGTCAGCATCACGCCTGGAGCTGATGGAGAATTCGGAACCAGCGATGATGAAGCACGAATCACACGACGCGATATTTCAGAAGTTGCTGAAGCAATGGAAGAAGAAGTCGAAGAGATTATCGAAGCAACATCAGCAACAATGCGTCCTATCTCAGGAACAATGACCCCGTTGAATGTGATTCCAAAGGACTCAGTTGAGCAGCAAGATGATGTCGCAAAGGCAACGCTACGACCTGTTCAACGGCTAACACCAATCTCAAGTTCAAGGAAAGAAATCAAGACTGCTTCCATCACTCCGGTCCTTCCTCAAATGAAGCCTGCTGATGAAGAATCGGATGAATCTTGAATAGACAATCATGCGTCTGTTTGATATTTCCCTTCGTCTTCCCCGTACTATGCGAACCGTAGCAACGATTGTCCTTTGTTTGCTTTTACTGCCGATTGTGGCTCCAGTTCTCTCTACATCAGCGTCCTTAATCGATGCTGGACAAACCGAGTTGATTAACGAAAAAGTTGTTGCATGGCAGCAACTAAGTGATGGTAAGGTTTTGATGGTAACAGGTTCAGGAACCCTTTCAGTCAACACATTCGAATCTGGAATGCACACAGCAGTCTGGAGTCTCGATCTCAACATTACTGCAAATTCAGCACGAGTTGATTCAGGAGAGAACCTTGTTTCTGTATCACACACTTCAGGTGTTGTTATTATTCAAATGACACAACAGATCATAACTCAATACATCAATACCTCAAATCCAGTAGATTCAGTCGATTGGGATAACGAGGGGGATATCTGGATCGGATATTTCCCAGGTCAGCGAAGAGCTGAGGAATGGAGCGGAGGCCTTCCATCTGGTACCGTAACCAGTTCTCACACCGGTGGAATGACCTCAATGCTGGTTACTTCAGACGGACATATTCTCACAGGAGGATACGATAACCGTGTCAAGGTTCACGATAATACTGGAACCTTAGTTCAACAATTAACCGATATGACCTCTGCAGTAAATACACTGGAACTTGATGCTCAAGGACGCCTCTTGGTGGGAACTGCTGGTGGCGATTTGTTCCGTTACAATCTCAGCGATTACACCTATGAGATGCTTTCAATCTCCTCAAACCCTCAACTCGTCTACATAGAACAGATGGACTTTGCATCATATCACGTAGGTACACAATCAGGTGAAATTATCGTTGTCGATGTCCAAACCTTCCAGGAAGGAGACACGTACGATAGTAGTGGGAAAGTGATTGCATCGCTGAAAGGTGCAAATGGAGAAGTCTACATCATCTCAGGATTTACATCCTCGACCCGCGTACGATTGTACGATATTGACAGTGACGGCGATGGAGTTACTGATGCATTGGATGCCTTCCCAACAAACCCTTCTGAATCCATGGATTCCGATGGTGATGGAGTGGGAGACAACAGCGATGAGTTCCCAAACATTCCTGATGAGAGTGTCGATTCTGATGGTGACGGGGTTGGTGATAATTCAGACATGTTCCCTTCTAATCCTGATCAAACCATCGATTCTGATGGTGATGGATATGGAGATAACTCAGATGGCCAAGATGGTGACGTCTATCCAACAGACAGTTCACAATGGGCAGATACGGATAGAGATGGATACGGCGATAATCCTCAAGGAACACTTGCAGATGGATGTCCTCTGGTCAACGGATTCTCAACCCAAGACCGCTATGGATGCCCTGATGGTGATCTTGATGGATATTCAGATCCTGATGAGAATTGGACTGCACAACAAGGAGCAGACGCTCTTCCAGACATGATTTCACAATGGACTGATGGTGATGGCGATGGGTACGGAGACAACGCAACAGGTGTAATGCCTGACAAGTGTCCAACCAAGCCAGGAACCTCAACGAAGGCATGGTTGCCCGACCCAGAAGATCCTCTCCAAAATACGGAACTCGAATCCTTTGGATGTGAAGACAAAGACGGTGATGGATGGGCAGATGGTTCAGAATCAAAGGATATGGATTTAGATCCGAATGAATATCTCGATATTGATAGGGATGGCACAGGTTCAAATTCAGATTACAACGATAACGATGCTCGAATTCAAACCATTCAAGACCACTGTAATCTCGACTTCACAGATGTAAGAGATATTTGTGTTGGTTGGCGGACACCAGCCTATGTTCAGTATGTTGCAGATACCATAGCAGCGAATCAGACTGCTATCTCTTACACAAGCTGGAACACGACATCAGATACGACCTCAACAGATGAGGCATGGTATGAAACAGATGCCATGAACGATGCATTGGTCTATGGAGGAGGTCTCTTTGGAATTCTAACTTTGGTGATTATCATCATAGGAATACTTGCTTCACGTCGTAAAACAACGCAAACCGAGAAGACGTACGGTGGCGCAGGATTACCGACTTCTGCTGCAATGGATGAAGCATTGGAAGGAACAGCAGGATCTTCAGCCATTGGAGGCGTTGAATCCGATTCACTTTGGGAAGATGATGTCAAACCACTCAATCTTGAAGAACAAGAGAAGGAAGAAAAGGTCGTTGAATCTTCGAGAGGAGTGTCTGCTGAGGAACTCTTCAGCGATGAAGAATCCATCGAATCAATTGCAACATTGGGTGAATCCGAACCTGAACCTGAAGCAGAATCAACACCAATCGTAGAAGAACCACAAGAAGCCCCACCATTGCCTGAAGGAGGCCTTCCTGAAGGATGGACAATGGATCAGTGGAAGTGGTATGGACACGAATACCTTGCAAAGATGGGCAACGAGTAATCAGCGCCACGCAATAGGTAAACAGGAACGCAAGTTTCCAAGTTCAACACCAGAATAGATTGGTTTCCCATCTTCTTTGAGTGTGTTCATGATCAACCATAGAACAGCATTCCATGATTTGTTAAGAGCAAACAGTTCGACTTTTCCTGCAGCAGCAGCCGTCAATAGTTTAGATTCATCAGTTGAATCATCAAACAATGCACGAACAAGTTGTTGCGTTGTTAGAAGGTAACCAGGTGGACGCCATGCCATCATTTTCAATCACCTCAAACCTTGAATGGAGCCATGTTCAAGCGATCGACTAAATGCTCGACATTGACGTCAGCAACTCGCTTGAGGTGTTCTTGGAGCACATCGAGTTCACCACGCATTCGAGCCATCTTATGTGCGCGAATAACGTCTTCAAGAAGCATGTTTACGCTCTTATGTCCATTTACCGTTCGCATGGTATTCAATTGCCTACGAACTTCATAACTTACACTTACCGAGGTCATTCCTTCTCCAGTCATATGTGTATCCCGAATTGAATGGGTACGCATTCGTACTTAACCTGACCGCGCGAAAGAGCGTCGAAAGAGTAGATTTCTCAACCATTCACCGACGACCAGTCAACAATTTTGGATGTTCTTTGACACCAAATTCTCGACGCATCGATTGAACTCTGTTGTGGAATTCTTTGGTAAGTGTCCAATATTCAAGCGAACCTGCACCTGCTCCACTGGCTCTTGGCTCATTTAACAAAACGGTTGGAGCTCCGCTCCAAGGTGCTTCAGCGACCTTAACCAAGCGACGAATTGTAGTATTGAAGACCTTATTTGGAATCTTACGACTGACTTCTGTGCAAACGTGGCGACTGAGTTTCGAGCGTGCATCAACCATAGTCATTGCAACACCAAAGATCTTCAAATTACGATTAATGCGCTTCTGAATCATCTTGATCGAATTCATCAGCATACTAAATCCTTCAAGAGCATAGTATTCTGCTTGAACTGGAACCATAACCCAATTGGCAGCACACATTGCATTGATGGAAAGTAAACCGAGTGAAGGAGGCGTATCGATAACGATGTAATCAAACTCATCAATAATGGGTTCAAGTCCTTCTCGAAGTCGAGTCTCACGTCCAATTTTGTGAGACAGTTCAATTTCTGCTCCCGAGAGATGGATGTCGCTTGGAAGCAACCAGAGATTATCTATGGTCAAATTCTGAGGAGCCTTCTTTCCTTTACGTAGAATAAACGCCTTCTGCATTGCATCAGTAAGTTCTCTTGGTGTAAGCAGGTATTCTTCCATCAATGGAAGTTCCTCACCGGAATCATTCGCAAGAACATCATATGCAGTACGTCGGATATTCTTCTTTTCAATACCGAATGAAGTTGCACAATTTCCTTGAGGATCAAGATCCACGAGCAATACTTTGGCAGGAGGAACACCTTGCTTACGATTGCCTTTGGCCAGAGCAGCTGCAAGGTTAACGGCAGTTGTTGTCTTTGCACAACCACCCTTTTGATTAGCGACGGCGATGACCATTTTGTACGGATTCATTGTCATACGTGCTCCCCCTCAATGCAACCCAGATAGGTCACCCAATTTGAACTTCAGCCTCAAAAGAGCGTTTATGTTCAAGAAATTACAGGAACTGGAACTTCCGAGAGAATCTTTCGAACGATGTGCATTCCAGTGATTCCACGTATCTTTGCTTCAGGCTTCATGTTGATACGGTGAGAGATAATTTGTAGTGCAATTCCTTTGATGTCGTCAGGTATGACATAGTTTCGTCCAGCAATAGCTGCTGCAGCACGACCGGTCTTGAACAAGGATTGGGATGCACGAGGTGAAGCACCGTTAGTGACACGATGGTCTTCACGAGTACGCTGAACGATTTCAACGATGTACGCAAGGATTGCAGGGTCAACATGGACTGTTTCCAGTGCCTTTTGCATAGCAACAACCTTCCTTGGAGAAGTGATTTGTTCAACATCGTGTCCGTCCTTTCCACGAAGCTTACGTCGAGCAAGAATTGCTTTCTCTTCAGCACGGTCTGGGTAACCCATACTCATCTTCATGAGGAAACGGTCCATTTGCGCTTCAGGAAGCGGGTATGTTCCTTCTTGCTCGATTGGGTTCTGTGTTGCTTGAACAACGAACGGAGCAGGAAGTTTGTGCGTGATACCTTCAATGGTCACTTGCTTCTCTTCCATTGCTTCAAGCAAAGCAGCTTGGGTCTTTGGAGGAGCACGGTTAATCTCGTCAGCGAGTAGAATGTTCGAGAACAATGGACCTGCACGCAACTTGAATTCACCAGACTTTTGATCGTACATGTACGTCCCCATGATGTCTGAAGGAAGCAAGTCAGGTGTGAATTGTACACGCTTGAACTTACATCCAAGTGCACGAGCGAAGGTGTTTGCTAGAAGTGTCTTAGCAAGTCCTGGGAAATCTTCCAGAAGCATGTTACCGTTGGATAGAATACCAACAGTTACTCGGCGAAGGTTCTCATTTTTACCGATAATAACCTTGCTTACTTCATTCATTAAAGCGCTGGAAATATCTGCAACGGTTCGAATGAGATCTTGTGTACGGGCGTCTCCGCCACTGTTTTGTTGTGAAAAGCCAGCATCCATCATGAATCACCTAAGTGTTCTCAGCCTTACGACCGCTTGACATGATACTTGAATGTATGCCGTTCTTACGTCGAACAAACATCACGCAATGTGCCGTCGACCCCAGAAATGATCGTCTTTGCGATGGAGGTTGATAATCTCTTCAAGAATTTCCTTTTCGAGTTCCGTCAACTCAACTTTTGCAAGTCGTGGAACGTGAGATTCAGGGATATCAACGTAGAATAAGTCCAACTCTTCAATGTGCCTTCCAACGGTTGGACCCATGATAGCAACAGCGACTTCTTCACCTTGTTTGGCTTCTTTGAGTTCATCACTTGAACGGGATCGAAGGCTACGAATTTGACCGACAGCAGTTCCGTCGACCTTCATCAATCGCTGACCAAGATGAACTCGACCGCCTAGGACACGCATCCCAACAATTGCAGGTCCTTTGTTACGGAATGTATGGTTTTCAAGATAGAGAAGTTTTCCAGGATAGATGAGGTTCTCTCGAGTTGCAGCATCGATAGCCTTCTTTCGCTCTTCTTTCCATTCTTCGAATTGATCAATAATGTGGTAAATGATATCCCCACCAATCCACGTGACACTTTCATCACCCTGATTGACAAGAGCACGAACTTCATTGTTCGGCTCGATTGAGAAACCGAGAATAATCTGATTCAACGGACTGCTTGCAGCCTCTGCCGTCATGAGATCTCTTTTGTTGACAGGACCAACAGTTGCTCTTCGGATAGGAACCTCAATCTTCTTGAGTTCAAATGCAAGTGCTTCCAGTCCACCAATCGTGTCCGCTTTGATGACGATTCCTTCTTCATCAAGTTCAACAGAGACTTGGGTTTCTTTGCGAGCTTCTTCCCATGCTTCTTCACTTGAGAGTCGAATCGTTGTTCCTGCCAAGGCTTTCTCAAGTCCTTGTGCAATAATCTTGACACCTGCTGCAGCATCAATTGTATCGACCGATTCCCATCGGTCACCAGCATCCCGCATCTCCGACATTCCGCGAGCACGCTTCAATCCCTTGATGCGGGCATCGAACGGGCCATCGGCACTAACGACAGTAATGGTATCGGTTACGTTGAGAGAACCACGGTGAAGAATGACATCGATTGTCTTCCCCATTCCAATTTCGTCCTTCATTTCGAGGATGGTTCCCTCAGCAGGCCCGAGTGTATCGGTAAGACGATCTTCAAGGAAACGTTCAGCCAGACCAACGGTAACGGTGAGAAGATCTTGCAATCCCTCACCTTCCTTAGCAGACATTGGAACGAGCGGGAAGGATTGTTTGAAATCTTTGATTTGGTCGTATCGTTCAAGGTTAATTCCATGCTCTGAAACTTGACCAACAAGTTTCCAGAAGCGTTGCTGGAACAAATCGACTACATCTTGTCGCTGTTCTTCCAACGATGCTAGGAACGAACGGTCTTTCTGACATCTCCATCCGTGAATTCTGTCAATCTTATTTCCAGCAATGACGAATGGAGTTTTTGTTTGTTTGAGAATATTGATCGATTCAATCGTTTGAGGTTGCAACCCTTCCATGATATCAACCACAAGAATAGCAATATCTGCAAGAGCACCACCACGATTACGAAGTGAAGCAAAAGAATGGTGACCAGGCGTATCGATGAAAAGTAATCCAGGTGATTTGAATGGCCGTCCTTGCATTAACTCAGCACATGTTTCATTGAGAATCTTTGCAGGAACTTCTGTAGCACCGATGTGTTGCGTAATTCCACCGGCTTCACGGTCCATCACACTTGCTTGTCGCTCACTTCCAAGCGAGCGAACCAAGTCCAGAACACTTGTTTTCCCATGATCGACGTGACCGAGAACAGAAACAATCGGTTGTCGATTTTCGCCGCGAGCCACCGGCTCTTCAGCGATATCTTCTGTCTCCTCCATAGCACGACCTCCTCGTGGAGGATGGATGAACCTTACTCGTAAACCCAGGTGCCCATGGTGTTATTCCAATCCATGAGTCCTTCAGGGAACCAAAGTCCAAGTTCGAATGCTGCGGTTTCAGGAGCATCTGATCCGTGAATCATATTGTATCCCATGTCCATTCCGAAGTCTCCACGGATTGTACCAGGCTCAGCTTCTCGACCATTGGTTGAACCAATGAGTTTACGAGCAACTGAAATTGCATCACGACCTTCCCATGCCATACAGACAACAGGTCCAGATGTTACGAATTTGATTAATCCAGGGAAAAATGGACGTTCCTTGTGGACATCATAGTGGGTACGAGCAATTTCTTCGCTTGGTACCATTGACTTGAGGCCTACTAATTTGAGACCCTTTCGTTCAAAACGGCCAATAATTTCGCCGACTAATCCTCGTTGTACGCCATCAGGTTTTACCATAATGTAGGTTGTTTCCATGTTCTTCACCAGCCTGAGCCACCAAGGGCCCCTTTATCAGTTCACCGAATGAGATCAGCGAATTCCGCCACGAACGAAATGGCGTGTCCACTTCACCTTACGTGAATTTCTGGACAACTTGACCATGTTCTTGCGGGCCTTGCTGTTCTTGAACCAGAGGATGCTTCCGTCCTTGCGGACAAACATAGTTCCTGTACCTGGTTCAATTTCTTCTCCGGAGAATGTGCAAACTCTTCGTTCTGGCATGATAATCACCGTGCGTTTAGCTTACGGGCTTCTCTTCCCGTATCTCGGAGCATTAGGATGTCTCCCATTCGAACAGGTCCAATCACGTTTCGTGTGATAATTCGACCAACGTCTCGTGGGTTAGGTGCGTCGTTAACACGGACTTTGACCTGAGTTGCTTCGCCTGTCATGCCAGTTCGGCCGACAATCTCAACAACTTCAGCAGGCCATCCGCTTACTGTTTCGTCACTCATTTAATTCACCTCAGGTTTCAGTTCTTGAGTCCGTTGATGGTCTCAATTACAGCGCTGAATGCTTCTGTGTTACTCTTTGGAATTTCCATAAGAGCGATGGAAGCAGTCTTGACACCGTTTGGAAGTCCTGTTTCTTTTGCAAGGAATTCTTGTGAAGGAACGTATCCGTATGGGATTCCTTTTTCTTCACAGATCAAAGGGATGTGAGCCAGAAGTTCTGGTGGGTTAACGTCTTCTGCAAGGATGACGAACTGTGCAGTACCGCGTTCTGCGGACTTGGTTACTTCGTTGCTTCCTTTCTTAATTCGGCCACCGGAATTTGCTCTGATGAGCTCATAAATCTTATCGGCGACGTCGCTTGGGGTTTCAAATCGTACATGTACACTCATTGGTATTACCTCGTGTGGTAATCCTTCCGCTGTGACCCGTCCATATAAACGCATTGGACGGGAAATTGAACACAGTAAAGCGGTCAGTTGTTGAGAAGTTCCCGAACTCCACGTGCTAATGCTTCGCCCGCATCGATGACTGAGCGTGGATTTGCTAAACTACCTGTTGCGTGAACGCCATCAACAAATTGTGTGAGTCGTCGAATTGCTCCACCCGTGAAGAGGCCGTGGGAACAAGCGGCGTGGACTTCTGTAGCCCCTTGACTTCTCAATGCATCAGCAGCGCGACAGATAGTTCCGCCAGTTGCAATCATATCATCGACGATGGCCACAACTTTTCCTTGAACATCCAAATCTTTCGCTTTGTGGATAATTGTATGTGCATCAATACGAGTTTTCTCCAGGTAGGAGAATTCACAATCGATCAATTGTGCAACTTGACTTGCACGATCGATTGCACCTTTGTCTGGAGAGAGAATGAAATCTGGCTTGACTTCAGATTGAAGATGGTTAGCTAATTCTGGCATTGCCGAGGTAAATGCGACTGGAATATCGAGATTTTCAAGGACTTGAGGGGCGTGTAAATCGAGTACCGTCAAGCCATCACACTGTGTTGCGAGCATATCGGCGATTGCCCGAGCTGAGATGACTTCTCCAGGCTTGAAACGCTTGTCTTGTCGAGAATATCCGAAATATGGTACCGCGAGGTATACCCCGGGGCCGATATTCTCCATTCTTTGAGGTTCTATTCCTCGAAGGTTTTCCAAGGATCCTTTTCGAACATCTGAAATTGCTTTGAGCATGAGAAGTGTTTCAACAATCCCAGCATCTGGAAATGTGTTGGATACAACAACGACAGGTTCCTTGCGAATGGCTTCGATTTGTTCTTCAGGAATTCGGATGTATCCTTCAGTATCAGGAAAACGTCGGGCTTCAAGTTGCACATGATCCCACTTCAGTGCAAGTGCAAGTTGTTCTGCTACCTGTTGTGCATTACTTCCTGAGACAACGACCATGGCTTTCCCTCAATACGTGCTGAACGCCGCCCGTTCATGTGCTTTGCGAGTCTTTCGACAGCCAAAAGATGAGGGTTGGTGCGCGAGGCAGGACTTGAACCTGCGACCTCCCGGTTATCAGCCGGGTGCTCTAACCGACTAAGCCACCCGCGCAAGGGCAACTCTGCGACCTGCAACCCTGTCATAAGAATGACGGTCGTTTGCAAATCACTCTTCGTTGAAATCTGGATCGTTAATTGCGATGTATGAAGGCAACTGCAAGACGCGATCGAAGGTTCGTGAAAGAACAATCTCGTCGAGGCGCTCACGAGTTCTTGCAAACGCCGTGATTGGAATTTTGATTTCTGCGCCGATTCCATATTGCTTTTGAGCATGAAGTCGAGTTCGAACGGTGAATCCCTTGTATGTACGCTTTACTTTGACCATATCGATAATAACGCCAACTTCTCGTCCTTGGTTGTCGAGGACAGCTCTGTCAAGCATTTCGTCAGGTGCGTAGAGTTTCTCATCAACACGGATCGTGTTTCTCCATCTTCGTTGTAGTTCGCGCATCGACTTTGACAACTTTACAGTGCCATCGTTCTGAATGCTGTGAACTAGTTCCTTAGGTAAAGGTGCTAGTTCTGCAGGCTTACGCATGTATTCGTCAGCGACTTCTGTCTCAACTTGGATCCGCATCGATTGGACGCGAGCCTCGTTAGGATGGTGTCGTTCACCAACAATTGTTCCTACTTTTTTGTCGTTCACATAGACATCCCGGTGTACTAATTCCTGGATGTTGTATTCTTTATCTGCCATATTTTCCCATCTCCTCGGGACTTGCCCGGTTATCCTAGGTTCAACCGACCCGCCTATTATACTCTTCGACTACAATAATCGAATTTCCAATTGGAATTTGGATTTATAGAACGTTTAACTCAATTGGGAGAGCGATTTATTTTTCATTTTGGAATGTCGTATAATTCTCAAAATATACTGTAATTTCATTTCCAATACTTTCCAATTTCAATTGGATTCAGTTTAAGAATATGTGAGTTCCAGATCGGAGGTGATTTGAGGTCAAATAACGTAAATTAGGCTAAATTCCAATTGAATTTTCATACTTTATACTACTGAGGGCAAATGTAGACCTATAATATGGAGGTGTTGAAACTGGCTACAGGGCTATGTTCAAAGGAGGTCTTTGACACCCTCTTACCATGGCGGATAATCCTCTCACCATACTTCAGCACCTTCGAGACATAAGCGGGGCTCAGGAAACCGTGGGACTTGGCGATGAAATTATCGCTCGATTCTGTGCTACTGACACCCAACTCGTCCAGGCGATCAACGAAGCAGGGGAAGCTCATCACGCATTGGTTAAAGAATTCGGAATGGATGTTATGACCCTTCCAGAATCAGAACTCATCCCTCATCTGCAACAAGACTACGTGAACTTCTATGCACCTGCTACAGTAAACCCATACATTCCAATCGCAGGACGTGGACCTTGGTTGGTAACCTCCAGTGGAGCTGTACTTCACGATAATGGTGGATATGGTATGCTTGGAAGCGGACACGGCCCTGATTCGATCATCAAAGCAATGTCCCAGAATTGGGTGATGGCCAATGTCATGACTCCTTCTTTCTCTCAAAAGCGCCTTGGTGAACGTCTACGCAAGGAACTTGGCCATACTCGTGGGCACTGTCCTTTTGATCGTTTTATCTGTATGAACAGCGGTTCTGAATCCGTAACAGTCAGCCTTCGTATTGCTGATGTTAACGCCAAGAGCATGACTGACCCTGGTGGCAGACATGAAGGAAAGCCAATCAAACTCCTTGCAGTTGAGCGTGCTTTCCACGGAAGAACAGGCCGACCTGCTCAAATCTCTCACTCTTGTATGACCAGTTACAAGAAGAATCTTGCAAGTTTCAGAGACATGGACAATTTACTCTTGGTGCCTGCAAACGACATTCCTGCATTGCAAGCAATGTTCAAGCGTGCAGATGATGAAGGCTTCTTTATTGAAATGATGGCGCTTGAGCCTGTACAAGGTGAAGGAAGTCCAGGAAGATGTGTTGACAGAGCGTTCTATGATGAAGCTCGAAGACTTACAAATGAACACGGCTCCATGCTCATGGTCGATTCAGTTCAAGCAGGATTGAGAGGACAAGGATGCTTGTCTGTCGTCGACTATCAAGGATTTGAAGATGCAGAGGCTCCTGATCTCGAAGCATGGTCAAAAGCACTCAACGCAGGACAATACCCATTGTCTGTCCTTGGTATGAACAAGCGAGCAAGTGAACTCTACGTCGTTGGAATATATGGAAACACCATGACAACCAATCCACGTGCACTTGAAACTGCAGTTGCAGTTCTTGACCACATTACTCCTGAACTTCGTAACAACATCCGAGATCGTGGTGCTGAAATGGTTGAGAAACTCAAAGCACTGCAAGAACAATACCCGAATGAAATCCTCGAAGTTCAAGGAACGGGGCTACTCGTATGTGCAGAACTTGACCCTGAACGCTTCCAAGTCGTTGGATTTGATATGGTCGAAGTCTGGTGTAGAAAGCACGGTCTTGGAGTCATTCACGGTGGTGTCAATGCACTTCGATACACGCCGAATTTCAACATCACTTCCGAGGAAGTCGATCTGGTTGTTGACCTCACACGACAAGCGATCGAAGCATTCCTTTGAGTGAGAACAATGCGACGAATACAGATTCAACATCTGGAAGGTTCTGTTGCACAGTCCTTTGCTGAACGATTGTTAATGTTCGAATGTACCGTTTGCATTGATGCATCCCTTGTTGAATCCTACTCAGAGCGCTATGCAGCGATTCTTACGACAGGTCTTTCTTTTATCGAAGCATCAACCGATGCAGATGTTTGTTTCTCTTTCTTTGATCAAGAAAACATTGTGACAGTTGAATCTGAAGGCTTAACCTCTCAAATACGATTGCATGATGTTCTTCCCACAGGTTCGAACCCGGGTCTGAACAATCTCTTTCTCGAACAACTTTGGAATCAAAAAGAATCCTCATATCAAGCCACAGGTACACATTACTGGGTTTCAGAGTCAGATGTTGTTGAAGCATTGGTTCGTATTGCACTTCATTCGCCAACATTACCAGATATTGTCGATATTGCAGGGCGTAGAGGATGGCTTGCTCAGCAAACCATCGATGAATTCTCTATGCTTTGGCAGCGAACACAAGCAGGTTCAACAGGAACATTCACGGCTTCGCTACTCGATCAACCACCTTCACCGAAGATAAGCGTCGTTCCCATTCAAGATGTTGTAGAACAACAACGCCCTCCGCTTGGACCACTGCATGATGTATTGATGGAATGTGATGAGCAAGGATGGCAACCAACCAGCCCATTGCGAACTGGATTAATGCTGTACTTAGCTGGTCGAATCAACGATTGAAGATGTCGCTTCCAAGAAGTGGAAGTAGAACACTTGCATCACCTTCAACACACATGTTTGGTGCTTCTGGACGCATTTTACCCCAACTGATTGCTTCGCGAAGTCGAGCACCAGAGAGACTTCCATCATGCTCAGGAGCAGTTGTAATGTAGACAGCGGAGTCAAGTCCACCTCTGTATTGATTCCACCAAATGACGTGATGCTTTGAGATACCTCCGCCGACCATGAGTGCATTTGAGGTTTCTACATCCCACGTAAGGTCAGACATGACTTGCTCATCTGCGAGTGTATCGATATGGAAATCACGATGACGTTGACGGAACATGAACAATTGTGCACCGATCGATCCGTCGGTTATGCCTGGTATACAGACTGGAATTTGATTCTTCCAAGCCCAATAGATGAGAGAGTTTGGTGTTCCAATTCGCTTTCCGAGTTCCCATACAAGATGAATCGAACCAAAGCCAATCCATGCATCAGCACCTGTCTTGCCGGTTTCCTTCAATCGGTCCTGATAGATTTCTTCGAGTGCTGGCATAACAACCGCTTCGATAATTTCTCCATAGGATGAATTTGGAACAATGACGTTACCCAGACGCATCAAGGAATGTTCTCCAAGTTCAATATCATCGAGTTCGAAAGCTCCGTGATAATAGTCCTTGTAGGAACGAGCGATATCGTGATCGAGCGTTCCACACGTGGTTGAAAGGACATTGAACATCTTGGTCTTAACAGCCTCAACAAAGAACGAACGTGTACCGGTAGCGCATAGACATGCAGGGAATGAAAGCCAATTGGTTACTTTGCTCAAATCACCATCAACAGCATCAGATTGTTGCTTCATATCAAGAAGAATATCACGAGCAGTAGCGAGCTTTGTGGCAGTAAAACCGCCTGCTAGTGCCATCTGGTCGATAAGAGACGTAGTTTGAGTTGCTTTGGAAAAATCGTAATCCTGAACGGGGATATCGAATTCGTCGGGGTCAATCGCCATACCTTGTCGCCTGCGTTTCCCTTCATCAACCTTTCATGATGAATGAAGCGGTAATGAAATCTCCAAACGTTCGAGTAAACGCTCAACGGAACGTAAGGTGCCATGGACTGAAGGATGGGTGGTATGGTCGCCAATGTAATAGACGCCATCATGAACCAATTCTAGACGTTCTCTGCCTTTTCCAGTAACAGAACCCGATGGAAGTGCATAATCGACATGTGTTGTTCCTAGGAGTTTCCATGAGGATGTATCTTGACCGAACCACTGTCGTAATTCCTCATGAATGGCTTTCTGAACAGACTTTTTCTTATGGTCACTAGCCATTTCACCGACCACTGTTGCAACAACAAGGTGCTTGGTTGAAGCATGCAACAGTGTTGGTACGTGGACGTGCAGGATGTTTTGCCCTTCCTGTTCATATTCACGATTGAGCAGTAATCGAGGTTTTTCGAGGGGTGATTGTTCTGCCTCAAAAACGAACGTAGCAGTTTGTTTACGCAGGATTCCTTGAGGATTGTCGAGCCAAGTGTTCGCAACATGTTGGGGTACAGCTACGACAACAAGATCAGCATCCATCGTTTCTCCATTATCAAGGACAACTCCAGATGAAGAGACTGAACGAACGTTGGTATTGTAGCGAATCGTGTTCTCATTCAGATGAGAAGCAAGTTGTTTAGGAACTGCTTGAATTCCATCTTTTGGCATTGTCATGCTTCCATGCGACATAGCAGCCCAGGTGAAGGAAGCAAATGATGTCCGTTCTCTTCGCTCATTATCGAGCGTAATCCCAGTAAAGAGTGGATGTAAGAAGGAGTCTCTAAACGATGGGCTAAAGCCCATTAATTCAAACCCCTTATCGATGGATTGTGTTGGATGATCCATTGCATATTCGATATCGTTCTTCTTTGATTTCAATCGCCATCGAAGCATCCGTAGAGCATTCCATGGGCCTGCTGTGAACAGGGAGGGTAGCATCAACAAAGGAGCCCGCAGAGGGTCTCCAAGCGTCTGTAAACGGCCACTGGAAGGGGTGATGAGACTCGTAGCAGGATCCATTGGTTTGAGTTCCAATCGTTCAATATCGAGCCATCGTTGAAGCGATGGATAGGCTGTATGTAAGACATGGAACCCCTCATCGACGTTATGTTTACCCAGTGTTGTCGTCTTCATCCGGCCACCAATACGGTCTGATGACTCGAGGAGAACACATTCGTATCCGTGTTGCTCGAGAGCCCACGTCGCTGCTATTCCAGCAAGGCCTGCGCCAACAACAACCGCTCTCACGTCCTTCCCTCAGGCTAGGACGTTGGCCATTCCACCATCAAGGTGTAGGACTTGACCTGTCAAGTTGTCAGGAGCATCAGTGAGCAACCAGTACATGGCTGAAGCAGCCTCTTCTTTCTTGTTGATTCGCTGTGTTGGTATCTTCTGAGCAGCTGTTTCTCGCATAGCATCGCTTGAGAGAATCTTGCTCGCCATCTTCGTATCAGTAAGTCCTGGCGCAACAGCGTTGATTCTCAATCCACGACGGGCATAGGTTGCAGCAGATGCACGAACCATTGCCTCAATACCACCCTTAGCAGCAGCAATCGCTTCATGATTCACAAGTCCGAGAGATCCAGCTACGCTTGAAGAGAAGACCATTCTGCCGCTTCCTTGTCGAAGCATTGCCTTACCTGCAATGGATAGTGCAAGGAACGCAGAGGTTAGATTTGTTGTGATCACTTCCTCAAAAGCATCTTTGTTAAGAGCATGTGGAGGACGGATAACAATTGAACCAACACAATGCAGTAAGCCGTTTATCTCACCGTGTTCTTTCGCATCAGCAATGCATTGCTTCATGTCGTCTTCGCTTGTAGCATCACCAATCGTTACGGTAATCCCTCGAGAAGCAAGGGCATCTTCCTGTTCCGCATTTCGAATAAGACAATGCACATGATGTCCATCGTCGAGCAGTCGTGTGATTACATTCAGGGCAATGTCGCTGTTTCCGCCAATTATGAGGTAGTTCATGTGCGTATGAAAGCAGGTTCCCTTTTGAATCGCAGTTTTCAGCCATGAGAAAAACATCCCTTGAAAACCCGAGACATAGAGGTACGTTCATGGTGGGAGAAGATGCTTGGTTAGCAGACGTTCAATCTGTCCACATTATCGGGGCAGGCTTGCGTCAAGACAGACCTGCCCACCAAGCCTTTCACGATGCAGGCCATCTCGGGTATCGAATGGTACCAGTTCATCCAAAAGATGCTGGGAACACACTCCTAGGGCGTCCAATTCGCCCACATCCTTGGATTGACGAAGAACCTGAACTGTTCGTTCTATTTCTTTCTCCTAAACGTGTAATGGGCCAATTGCGTTCATGGCTACTCGAAGGACGAACCATTCCTTTCATCTGGCTCCAACCAGGGGCTGAAAGTGATGATGTGGTTGAAGTCCTTGAGTCTGCTAACATCGGACATAGCATTGGACGGTGTTGGGTTGTCACCGTTCGAGACGGGGATATACGCTGCAACAACTCGTTCGAAGAACAAAAGTGGTATCTGCAATCAACATCGCTCGACGGCAGTGAGTGCTCGATTTGGAGAACCTTCGAGTGTGGATCTGAACATGTCCTTACTGAACCACTCGAATGGATTGGTGATCATCTCGACCTGAGCCGTTCAAACGAAACAATCCCTCGCTACATACGTTCGTTGAAAGGAACTGATGAATCCCTTGAAGAAGCAGCGAATCGTTTAGCAAACTGATTACATCGATTGTTCAAGTTCGTAAATACGATCACGCAAACGTGCAGCTTCTTCGAAATCAAGTTGTTTTGCAGCCTCTTTCATTGCAGATTTCAATTCTGCAAGCAAATCCATTCGTTGCTCAGGTGTGAGCGATGATTTGACATCATCTGGCTCATCATAAGTCAATTGAATTTTTGAATTTTCAATTGGAGTTTTAGTTTCACTATGAGCCCAAGCCCCAGCACCTAAATTCAGTTTCGAAGCCCAATCACCATCCTTTCGACCACCTTTCTTAGCGACCAATCGACGTTTTCCATCCGATGTTGTGGATGTCCCAGCAATAAGATCTTCAGATTCAGAACCCATTTGCGGTAAGGCCTTGATGATGGTCTTAGGAGTGATTCCATGCTTCTCATTGTGGGCATTTTGTCGTACTCTTCGCTCAAGCGTCTGACGAATACTTGCTTCCATAGCAGGACTCATTCCATTCGCATACAAGAGCACACGCCCATTTTCATTTCGTGCTGCACGTCCAATGGTTTGCAGCAATGATCGTTCATTTCGTAGGAATCCTTGACGATCAGCATCAAAGATGGCTACGAGACTCACTTCAGGAATATCTAATCCTTCTCGTAGAAGATTGATTCCAACAACAACATCGATGTGCCCAATACGTAAGGCATTGAGAATTTCAGTACGCTCGATGGTATCGATTTCAGAGTGCAAATGATGTGCTTTAACGCCCATTCGATTCAGATATTCCGCAACTTCTTCTGCAAATTTGATGGTCAATACAGTAACCAGGGTTCGCTCTTTGCGTTCGATACGGAGGTTTATTTCAGAAAGAAGATCAGCGATTTGCCCTTCTGTTGGGCGAACTTCGATGTTCGGATCAAGTAAGCCGGTTGGTCGCAATTCCATTTTAGCAATGCCTTGGATGTTCAGAAGTAAATCGTACATTGTCTCTGCATCAGGATGCTTCTTGGCCTTTGCATGAGCTGGTTTTGCCCCACCTGCTGAGGCAACGTGTTCAAGTCCAAGTGGAACCTTTTGGCCAGTAATCTCGCACAAGTGTCGTAGTTCACGTTCACCAGGAGTCGCAGAGACGTAGACCATTTGTGGAACAAGATGTTGGAATTCAGGCATCTTCAGTGGACGGTTGTCCGCAGCTGTTGGTAAGCGGAATCCGTGTTCAATCAGGCTGTCTTTCCTCGATTTATCACCAAAATACATGCCACCAACTTGTGGAAGCGTTACGTGAGATTCATCCATGATAACAAGGAATTTCTTCGGATCACCATGGAACTGGCGAGCACATGCAGAAAAGAAATCGAGTAAACAATACGGCCGTTCACCAGGCTCACGACCATCAAAGTGCAAGGAATAGTTCTCAATTGCTTGACAATGTCCAATCTCACGCAGCATCTCAAGGTCGTACTTAGTACGCTGTTCAAGTCGATGTTGCTCAAGAGTGCGTCCAGCCATTGCAAACTCAGTCAAGCGCAATTCCATTTCTGTTTCAATACTCTCAAGGGCACTTTCGAAACGATCTTCACTGGTCATGAAGAATTCCTTCGGATGAATCCAAGCCTCATCTAGGGTGTCTAAAATCTCCCAAGAAACAGGATCGCATACATGCACATCAGTGACTCCATCTAAATCGAAACGAATTCGCAAAGGATCATCACGGGAAGGCATCCATACATCGAGGACTTCTCCACGAAGTCGACATTCGCCTCTGGAAAGGTCAGTCGTTGTTCGAGTGTATTGTAATCCAACCAATTCTCGAATCAAATCAGTTGGTTCAATCTGTTGTCCCCGATGAACACGAACGTGATGTTCAAGAAATGTTTCAGGTGGATTTAGACCATAAATACACGATACGGAGGAGACGATGACACAGTCTGGACGACTGACTAAACTTGCAACTGCTGCAAAGCGTTCTTGTTCAATTCGTTCATTGATTGACATCTCTTTGTCAATGTACAAATCCCTCTTGGCAAGGTATGCTTCAGGTTGGTAGTAATCGTAGTGGGAAACGAAGTATTCAACAGCATTCTCTGGGAAGTAGCCTGCAACTTCATGATACAATTGTCGAGCAAGTGTCTTGTTGTGACTGAGAATAAGTGTTGGAATGTTCAATCGTTCGATCAGATTCGCCATAGCGAAGGTCTTCCCGCTTCCTGTAACACCGAGCATGATACAACGCTCTTGTCCATTTTCGAGTTGATCCATGAGCATTTCAATGGCTTTCGGTTGATCTCCAGAAGGTTCGAATTCACTGTGAAGATTAAATCGCTTTACTGAAGGGTGGAGGTGTTCCAGGGCAGCACCTTCCAATGCTTTGGACAAATCAAACGGGTCACGCTCCTGTAAGTCGATTTCTGAGACTTCTTGGTCTGCGATGTGCTCGAAGGCACCATCGTCATCCCACGTCTCGGTCATGGTTGTCCTTGATGGCAACCCTTCAAGAACATGCGTCTAAGGAAGATACAATCCACCATTGGCGTGGAGGACAGAACCAGTGATGTATGCAGCATCATTACTCAGTAAGAAAGAGACGATAGAAGCCATGTCCTGTCCTGTTCCGATTCGTTTCAATGGTACTTCTTGAATACGTTGATTTCGTTTCTCATCGGAATCGCCAGCGAGAATATCCGTATCGACATAGCCAGGAGCAAGAACGTTGACTCGCTTTCCTTCCGGGCCCACAGCAAGAGCAAGAGAACGTGCCCACGTGCTTAGAGCAGCCTTTGAAGCAGCATAATCAGCACCATGTGGTGAACCACGGGTTGCAAGTTGAGAACTGACAACGACCATGCTGGCTTGAGGCGATAGGTGTGGTTGGACCACTTTCCAAACATTGACTGCACCCTCGAAGTTCGCTTTCATCGTATGTCGTAAGTGTTTCATTTCCATTTCTTGAGCAGGGACACGATCGTATGTCCCATGGTTGAGAATCAATGCTTCAATGGTACGATGCATCCATGGATGAATTCCCAAAAGGCCAACTTCACCATCATCGGAACAGTCAACCTTGACTGCTAATGCATCTCCTCCAGAGTTACGGATTTCATCAACGACCATTTCCGCTGGTTTAGAGGACGTATTGTAGGTGAGAAGAACATCATAGCCATCAGCAGCCAATCGATGGCTAATAGCGGCTCCAATACCCCTTCCTCCGCCTGTTACGAGGGCAACTGGACGAGAGGTCATACTATCCCCACACGCAACGTATTGATGAATTCATTGCAAAAACTGTGCAAGTTGAGGTGGCTGCCATCCTTCTGGCTTGAGCACCTTTCCATCCTCTCTTCGTAGAACCTTACCATCGACGAGTTTCGCCATATTGCTGCGATGTACTTCGTTAAAGGCATCATCATAGATGTCTTGCATACCATGATTGATGATGGTTCCAGCAAGAATATAGCCAATATCTGCTAAAGCATCCAAGACTTCGACAAGATCGCCTGCTCGAGCAGCTTCTGCGTACTCTTGGACTTCTTCCATCAAGAGTTTAATTCTCAGTTCAATCAATTCATCAGGACCAAGACCTGGTGCTTCGAGTTTCGGGATTTCAAAGGCTTCATTAAATTCAAGCAAAGATGTAACAAGAGGGTTCATAATTCCAATACAGCCGATTGGGTTCATCAACCTTCCATTACAAGTGAATGGGTTCAGGGGTTGAGATTATTCATTGATTGATTGTAAATGGAACGGCCAATGAGTACAAATGCGAAGATGATAGCAGAAACGAGCGCAATCATTGATCCGCTGCCTGTTTCCAATTCAGATGAAAAGTAGATGCCTAAGATGACAGAAGAAAGTCCAAAAATCTGTGTCCATATGATGCAACTTCTGTAACTCTTACCAATCAGTTGAGCGGTAGCAGCAGGGGTGACGAGAAGTGCAGTAACGAGTAATGTTCCAATCACCTGCACCATTGACACAACGATCGCCGCTATTGTTACGCTAAACCAGAGACCAATCCAACGAACTGGGAGGCCTTGGACACGTGCAGCAACGGCATCGATTGTTGTAGCAAGAAGGGCATCGTGTAAGACGAAAAGTGAACCAAGGCTTAGGACACAGACAATGAGGATGAGGTCGAGATCATTATAGTCGATAAGCAAGAGATTTCCAAAGAGGTATCCTTCGATGTCTGCAGTAACTCCACCGCCCCAAATGCGAAGCACGACGAGACCAAGAGCAAGCATCCCCGTAAGGAAAATCGCAATCGAGGCATCACCTGTAAGCAAATCACGTTCCTGTAATTCATGAATCATAATCGCTGCTATAATACTGAACACAAGAGCATACCAAAGGGGAGCGGCTGCACCTAGAACGATACCGATTGCAACACCGCCAAAAGAAACGTGAGCGAGACCATCTCCCATAAGAGCAAGATTTCTCATCAGCAAAAAGGAGCCATAGAATCCTGCAACGATGGTGACAAGGAATGCAGCAATGAGGGCACGTTGAAACATTTCCATTTCAAAGAATGCAGGGAATGTATCCCCTGGCATAGCCGGTGCAAGTAGTTCAAGGAAAAAGCCGAGGAATTCAACCAATGGTTCACTGATCGCCATCATTCTTCCTCCTGGTCATCTGTTTGATGGACGTGTTTAATCCCTCGTAAGCCTGCAAGATCAATCAAATCAGGAAGATAATCGGGATGCCCATCGTATTGAATGCTCCCATCAAGGTAAACGACACGGTGAGCAGATTGTCGAATTGCTGCCATGTCGTGTGAGACTAGGAGCAAGGTCTTCTCTTGTTCATGACAAAGTTTGTCGAGTAATTTCAAAATTCCATTTCGTGCACTACGATCAACGTTTACAAGAGGTTCATCAAAAATAAGCACTTCAGCATCGGACGCAAGAGCGCGACCAATGACTGCCCTCTGGCGTTCTCCACCAGACAATCGAGCAATGTCTTTGTCTGCAAGATGTGAAATTCCTGTTAATTCCATCGCCTTTTCTATTCGTTCTCGCTTTTTCTTTGAGCGGGAAGGAAACAATTCGATTCGAGAGACAGTTCCCATGGAAATCAGTTCCCTGACCGTCATACGCATCTTTGTTGGAATGTTAGCTGCAGTCTGAGAGACCCATCCTACTTCCCCACGGAAATTAGTTGGATACGGATTGACTCCAAAGACCTCAATCTTTCCTTTTGTTGAATTCAAGATACCTAGAATCGTCATCAGAAGGGTGGTTTTTCCTCCCCCATTGGGTCCTACGATACCAACGAATTCTCCTTTGGCGATTTCGAGATCAATATTCTCCAATACACGTTTCCCTGATCGAGTAACATAGAGCCCTTCAATGGAAACCACTGTAGGGTTCCAAATCATCTTTGGGCTCGGGGTCAATTCGCTCAAGTAATCACCTCAGAGCAGTTGGCAGACTAAAACATCTACAAACGTGCTCAGGTATTACGGACTCTTCGTGTCCCCGTCATCAACTTAACCCCTATGAAGAGGAAAACAACAGAAACAAAGATGATTGGTATGGTGTCCACTATGTGCATTGGTTCAACTCCTTATTTTTCAGGTTCTGTTTAACAGTTCAATCCAGTCTTTAGATTGTCAAGATTCTTCTGCATCAAGGACAAATAATCATCATTTGAATCCTTAGGTGGAAGTTCCATTGTGTAGAGGGTTAAGACTGAAACGCCATCAGGCATTGTAGATGACTTGGTTTGATCGACAATACTGTTTACAGCAGTAACATCAGTGTATTCTTCTACGAAGAGAACGGTAATTTCATCATTTCCAATCTTCTCAACAACCTTTGCGATATCAGCAGCACTTGGCTCGCCTTCAGGATCAAGTCCGTGAACTGTCACGAATTCGATATCATAGCGGTATGCGATATAGGCGTATGCGTTGTGGTTAGAAGCAACAGAGTTCTTGGCGCATGTTCCACCATCACCGAAAGCAGCCTTGTATTCAGTATCGATCTTGTCGAGACTCATCATGAATGCATCCGCATTGGACTGGAAAGTGTCAGCAAGGTCTGGGTAAGCCTTCTTGAGTTCTTCTAGTACGAAACTGGCTTGTGCCTTGAATGCAACAGGGTCGAGCCAGCTGTGTGGGTCATACGCAAGTGCTTCTTCATCACCGTGGTCGTCATGGTCATCATCAGCATGGTCGTCATGGTCATCATCACCGTGGTCAGCGTGACCTTCATGTCCATCGCCTTCTGAGAGAATAAACATCTCAACGTCGTGTGGAATTGCGAATCCATATTCGCCTTCCGCTTCGATGTGAATAACAGCGTATCCAACGCCTTCTTCTCTATCCAATTCTTCCATTTCGTGGATGAAGTGTTCGAGTTCAGTTACGGAGAGGTTACCGTCCCCGTCAGTATCGGATTCGTTCCATATTGCTTGATAGATTTCTTCTTCATCATGGTCATCATGTCCACTTGATTCAGTCCACATCAATCCAGCAGCTTCACAATCAGTTTGGTTTGTATAAGACATATTTACGGTGTGGATTGTCATGTCATAGCAAACCATATCGGATTCATGATCTTCATGGTCTTCTTCCATAGATTCTATGAATTCATCCCAGGAGAGCATGCTATCATTGTTCGTATCGAACATTTCAAGTGCCATTACTGGAGTCATCTCCTCGTCATGGTCATCGTCAGCATGGTCGCCATGGTCATCGTCAGCATGGTCGCCATGGTCATCGTGCTCGTCGCCGTGGCCGCCACCGCCTTCTTCTGCGATGTGTTCGACGTCATTACCCTGGGAATCCTTGAGGTAGTGCTGAGTTGCTTCAAACTCGTACGGACTGTGTGCAGTGTAGGCGGCGAAGCCGCTGATTCCTGCAGTGTCCATGGTGAATGTTGAGATGTCCCCGCTGCCTACATGGAGTTCGAAACAGGAACCGTCTGCGGAAATTGGAGTCATTGTCTCGCCATCTTCAACGACTTTACAGTCGCCTTCGATGAGCGCTTCAACACCGCCTTCCAAACTGTGCATGGTCTCTTCTGTAGGGGTGTTTGTTGGGATGAGGACGACACGCATGCTTGGGTCTGCATACGAGCCATCGACCTTCTCCATTGTCCAAGTGTGTGTGTTATCAGCAACGCTGAAGATACCGGCCCACTCGAATGGTCCGTCGCCGTGGCCGTGGTCGGCGTGTGCTCCACCCATCTTTAGGGCAACCATGTCGAAGGTGGAGTGGTCCTCCTCTTCTGTTTCGAATTCAAGAACGTATTCGCCTTCTTCAAGCTCGTAGATGTAGACAACTGTATCTTCAGGGCATCCTGTGATTTGTTCGATTTTTTCCATTGCTTCTGCGTGATTGTGCTCATCATGGTCGTCATGATCTCCATCAGCATGGTCATCGTCAACATGGTCATCATCATCATGGTCATCATCAGCATGGTCATCATGCTCATCATGAGCAGGGAATGATAGCGTATGTGTGACGTGCTCAGCGTGGAGTTCAACATCGTCAGCATGTCCTTCTTCCTCGGAAAGGTTAGCTACTTCGTATGGTCCTTCTGCAAGATGCTCACAAAGTTCCCTCAACAATATTCCTTCGTAATCGAGTGCAGTTTCGCCTGTTGGCAATGCGTGTGTTTCGAATGAAGGAGGTTTGTCGTCACCTAGGTTGTCAAGAGTTGCATCAACCCAAGTTTCGAGTCCTAGACCGTGATAGAAGAACATCTCAGAATCCTTCAATCGAACAAGATCCGTTGCGGATGGTTCGTAATCGTGTACTGGTACGTTCGAAGGTGCGAGGACCTCGACATTCATTGTGTCTCCAACGATTGCTGAAACCAGTTGTCCAACGTGGTATGTTGAGGTCATGATGTATAGCTCATCTTCATCTTCATCTTC
>JADHSC010000018.1 GCA_016777125.1 Candidatus Poseidoniaceae archaeon | reverse complement strand
CACAATCAGAAATTTTCCTTGTCGGCAATTTCCTTCTGAAGTTCACCCATCCAATACTTACGAGCGTTTTCTCGGTTGAGTGGACGGCGCATTTGGCGAACATGCTCAAGGATGTACTGTCGGAACTTGAGTGACTTTGGTCGGTTAACACCCTTTGGCGTAATTCCGTCCCATAGGCGGTCAAATTGTTCAGCTTTGTCGTCGAAAGGTACATCATCGTCCACACAGTTCACCTCTTCAGCGACTTGGCGACCGCCCACCTGTTCTTAATGGTGTTGCAGTGCCCTACCCTTCACAATCAGTAGAATTCCTCATCGGGCATGTCATCGAATTCGTCTTCATCGTCGTGGTAGCCCATCAATTCATCTTGTGTTGGCCGTCGTTCAACACTCGATGCTGGAGGCGCCTGAACGGGTGGTTCGGGAGGGCCTTCACCCTCTACTTTATCCTCTGGCCGAGGTGCAAGTAATCCAACAGATTTGCCCTGAGAGCGCAGGACTTCTATGTCCAAGTCCGGTACAGCAAGGGCGGGGGCAAGTGCGGCGTTCTTTTGAGCTTCAGTCCCTTCAAGAGCAGCCTCGAAACGCATCTCGAGGAGTTGCTTTGACAAGCCAGGATCTTTTTCAGTCTTGAGTAAGTCATTGGCCAATATACGGAGTTCATCCTCACTCATCATGCTCGGCAAGAGATCAATACATGCCTGTCGCACTCTGATATCGTTGGAGCGTGCTCCTGCAATGATGAGGTCTCGAGCACGGCCGTGTCCTCGGTTCAATCGCTTGAGTGTCTTGATGGCCGAGAGTCGCACTTCTGCATCGAGATCAACAATCGCCCGTTCAGCAAACATAGTTGCCATTCGTACGTCCTGATTGGCAAGACTTGGGAGTGATTTGGCAGCGGTTCTTCGAACGACAGCATCTTCGTCATTCAAGGCCCAAGATACCAAATCCCACACGGCAGAGGTTTTTCTTGAAATGATGGTCTTGAGCAACTTGGCTGCTTTTCGACGTAATTCAACCTCCGTCTCCAAGAGCAACGAGTCAACGTGATCTGCCACGACATCAGGCCAGGTTTTCGCAAGTGATTCAAGGCCTTTCCAGGCGCATGAACGTCGGTGGTGGTCCTCGGATCGTAATTCATTTTCGAGTGAGGAACGTACGCCCGATGGGAAGGTTGGTGCAGCACGTGCGAGGGCCTCACTCGCTGCTTGGCGAACAGGGCGGCTTGTATCATCAAGGAGTACGGAAAGCCAATCAAAGAGTTCATCAGAGCGACGAACTGCAAATTCAGGAAGCACTTCCAACGCTGCGATCCGTATGTCATCATCTTCATCTTCAAAGGCCCTCAGCAGAAATTTGTGTGCGATGGGAATCATGTTCTGCGACACGCTACTGAGTGCTCTGATACCGTCACGTCGAGTAAGTGAATAGGTGACGCCCATCCAACGAACTTCACGTGATTCAAGGCTTCCTTCGGCCAGCGACATAATGTCTGCTGGAATCAGCGCTGACCAACGCCCTTCAAGTGGCTCATACGAAACCTCGTTGACCTTTTTGGAACTGGTTTGAATGGGCTTGCCCGTTCGAGGATCGCGGGCAATATATTCTCGAACCATAGGCGTACCTTTTGAGCGCATGCGACCATCCATCATCAACTTATGGCGTTCGAGCATTGAAAAAGAATGGGCAGCATGTGTTGGGGGAGATGGATGAGAGAGCGTGAATTCAGCCTGTAGGACGGAATGGTTTTTCATTTGTGGACGCCACCATCGGTCATGGGCGAAGAGAACTGGACCGTAAGTGAGGCCGTGGCAAAGCTTACGGCTGCATTGAATGAAAAAGACATGACAATCGAAGGATTGTTTGAAAAAATTGATGCAGATAGCGACGGAGTCATCAACGGGCCCGAACTGCACCACGGCATTCGTGATATGCTGGGAGACATGCTCTCGCCGGGCCAGATTTCTCAAATGATTCAAGCATTTGACGTCAATGGAGACCATCGTATTGATCTCTCCGAGCTCAAAACAGCGATGTCTGAAGAGGAATGAGTTGCTTAGGATGTCCTTCCGAGTCTGCATTAACTGCTATGGAATCCGCGTGTACCCCTACATGGGCTTCATGGTCGGTCAAAGGTATCAATGCCAAGACTGTCAGGAACAGATGGTCATTCCACTTGAATTCGATACTCAGGAAGATTACGAAGCATTTGCTAAACAGATGGGCGTTGCTGTAAACGACCAAGAAGAGTAGATGAAGGTCCTTTCACAGGTGTCCAAGTACCCTCAGCATTCGCACTACTGACGGCAAGGTCTTGTATTGAGTCGCTGCTTCAGCCAACGTTGTCGTCGAGATGTTCTCTCTTTGACTACATCCGACTGCGAAGGACCACCAGTGTCATCAACACCATATTTAGGCCCAAGATAAGTTCTGGAAGATAATTGAGATGTTCAGTCAGGGCCAGAGAAAAAATGATCAATGACTGCATTCCGAATCCCAGTGATGAAGAAACAGTTAACTCAAACCCAAGGTTGGGGGAACCTTGTCCAGATAAATTTGAAATCATTCGGTCTTGCCAACTAAAACCCATAAGATAGATGATGTGAAAAAAGTTCACGTGAGACTGTTTTTCCCAAGGATACGCGACGGGCTTTTCTCGTTCATCAACACGGCTTGTCGTATCACCAGAGCCCAAGTTTCTCATCAGTATTGAATAGTGATTGAACAGTGAATATTGGAATAACGTGGATAGAATGAGAGCGAATGTGAGCATTGGTTCCCAGCTATAGAGCCGTCCAAATGCCCACATGACGGCAACCAAACCTATCGTATCTGCGACGGTATCCCAATACCTTCCTACGTGCGACGGACGTTTACGAATCCGAGCTAATTCGCCGTCAACAGCATCAATAATTCCCTTCACGACAAGTAAGAAGCATGCTATGATTGTATTCCCTTCCAAAATCAGCCAGGCGCAGAATATGGTGAGCAAAAGGTGAAAAGTTGTTACCTGAATCACCGATATGGGTTTTTCTTTGAGGAGCCGTGCGATGACTCGGGCGAAGGGTCTGCCCCATTCGGATAAATCGATGACATTCCTGTCTCCATATTTCTTGAGTATCACAAGTACGCCTGCGAGCCCCTACGGCTCCTCATTGATAGGGTTCACCTAACATCTCTGGTTGAATTGATGAATCTTGACTTCGTACGAGTCATCCGAGTCACGCTTTAGGGGGACACCTAATTTGAGTGGGCGACTCCATGGGTAGCGTCTGAGGCAGCCCACTGCGAGCCCATTGATTCGTTCATTGTGAACGCATGGGTGTTATGGTGACACCCTCTGCTTCACTGCATAACTAATCCAATCATAGATTGAATTAGCATTTCTTGATGTGCTTTGCTCTCGGCATACTTAGAGGTAAAAGCTAAATCACAGACGAATCAATTTTTGGTAATGTTGATTCCGTTTCCATCTTTGTAAATTTCCGTGATGACAAAAACAATGTCAACGGCCCACCATATCAAAAAGAAGCCAAACGTGAGGAGTTTAAGGATGCCGAGTACGATTCGCCCAGCGTAGAAACGATCGATACCCAATGGCCCGAGGAAGATAGCAAGCAAAAGGGTTACGAGCCAGTCTTTTTCCGAGTTCAGTTCCTGAATTTGTTGTGATTCCATAATTTGCCGATGGCTATTTGCGATATATTGGTTTGGGGACGTTTTGTCATCATCAATGAATATTCATTGTTCCTTTTCCTCACTCCTTTGCCATAGAACGGAATAGAGGACTTTGTTGCCAACTTTCTCTTCTTGAATATATGATGAATATTTCAGGCTATCCAACGCTCTTCTGAGTTGGCCACCTCCCATAGATAGTTCTCTGCGAAGTTGATTGAAATGAGCAGACTCAATCGCCAACCGATTGAGGATCCTTTGTGCATCGGACACAAGGATGTCTCTCCTGTTTTTGCGTCCACCTCCAAGTATGCCGAGAACAAACACCACTGCAAACACAACATATGGATTGATTCTACGATGGATGAGCACGTATCCTCCCACCAAAAAAAGCAAGATGATGAATTCAAGCATTGAAATCAATCCGAGTTGACATCTGATGAAACCTATTCATCTTGAGATTGCACATTTTGGGGCATTGAGAGGTGGAGTAGCTCCGGTTCAGGTTCCGATTTGAACAAGCCAATCACCAGGACAAGGAGGCCAGGAAGAAGGATACAGCAAAGGCTTCCTGATACCACACCACCACTTGCTGCTATCAAACCAATACCGCCAATGATATAGTCAGCATGGGCTTCTTCGTCATACAGGAGGGCCCCGTCTATTCCCTCGATTTGGACGGTGTATTCTACATTGGCGCAATCATAATTTTCACGACCATTTTCATCAGCGGGCCTCTCCTCAAATTCCTCATCAATTAGATCCTCATCCATAGGACAAATTCTCGCAATGGGGACGTAGGATTGGTCTTCATCTGGATTTTCTTTCATAAAAAATCCGACATCGCAACGGGTATCGGTGGTGTAATTGGTCACATCCTCACCATTTTGAATCACGGTGATGTTCCAAATCCCAATTTGACACACGTCCAAGATACCATCATCATCGGCGTCAACGGTCCCATTGCTCGGGACAAGAATTTGCCATCCGTAATCTCGACCAGAATTATCAATCACAACCTCGTCTCCACTGGAGATGTCTGTTGAATACGTTGAGTAATTCCAATCATCATCCCAAATGGGTGAAAACATCCACGTTCCACCCAATCCAAGAAGTAAGATTCCAATCGCTGAGATTATTCCGCCGCGCTTTACCCATGTTTTGTGCATAAACCTCGAGATTTGTGACTTACATATCTTAGTTTGGGGACGTTTTATGTTGGGATGACGGTAATTAATTCTCAATTGGGGGCGAATTATCTTGTTCATAATCGCAAGGGGGGCCCTTACGACCGTATACGAGTCAGAGGGTACGGTCTGCTTGGACGGGTAAGCAAAGGGCACCCTCTGATTGACATGTAGGAGGAATTGTCAATTAGAAGATATACAATGAGGAGTTATGTCACAGGATGGAAAAGGAGACACGTCAACGCTGAGCATCCTCTTTCTTGCTGGAGCCATTGGTATTGGAATTTGGTTTCTCACAGTAGTATCGGACTTTATCGATTCAGGCGTGAGCCCGGCTTACGCTGTGTTTTTCTTCGTTCCAATTTGTGGCGTTTTTTTGGTCGTGGTTGTACTCGCAGAGGTTGTCAAGTCACTCACTGGCCCCACCAAAAATGAAACGGAATTGAGTGGGGGGGATCCCTCATCCAAGATTGATGGAGAGAAGGAACAAAAAAAGCAAGCGAGCACGAAACAAATGTCGGTTCCTTGGGTCATCTACATCTGTCTCCTTGTAGCCTTCTTCTTATTCATCTACCTCCGTGCTAAAAATGGATGACATCGCCTTTTTCCTGAACAATTAGCCATTGATTCAATCATTATTCTAGCGAATCAAAGGGTCAATGCACAAACCCAATGATTCTTTTTGACCTCATCAGAGGGCTTGCAGTGGGTCTTGTCAGACGCTACCCATTGCTCAGGTATTTACAAATCAAAATATTTCCTTAATATCTAATTCTCTTAACTTTCTCTCTTCGTTTTGTCTTACTTTGCTGTGTAATAAGATGTAAACAGCAAGAAAAAGAATTGATGCAGCATTGATGAATAAATGGATTTCACGAGATTGAAAACCCTTTTGCCACCAAAGGTAATTATTGTACAGCAACCCAACAGCGATCATAATACCGACGTTACCGCTCAAGAGTAGAACGACCAACAATACGTACATTACTGCCGTTGTTTTCTAATAGCATCTTCTCATTTTTAATGCTTTCCAAATTAATATCCAATCCGTTCAGGTGGTACATCTATGCATGTCATTGCGGTCGAACCGCCACCAGTTGGTAAATAATACCTAATTCTCCTCATCACAGGTATAATCGCATTCATTACAGGAATCTGAATAGGTTGTACATGGAGGTTTTTCTCGAAATATATCAGAATGTGAAGTTGAGATCCGAGAATTCAACATGCATCGTAGGTACGGGCGCTCGGTCCACCATCGTCGTCATTGTACTTATCAAACTGAAGTTCCCAAGACATTCGAGATTCGAGAAGGATTGAATCAGTATCTACTTCTTCGTCTAATACATTGTCAACATAGAATGAGTTTGTAATCTTAATTTCGAAGGTGTAACATCCGTCACCGTCGTAGAAATCATCTTCATGGAGGAAAAGAATACCATTCTCATCTGTTGAAGTCCCACCCATTCTAAGCCAAGTTGTCATTTCTCCGTTCTTGAATTCACCACCAGAGTTGTATGAAGCGGCATATCCATCTACTGAGACAGTTGGATGACTCCATTTTTTGGTGGTTCCCTTCAGAACAGAGAGTTCAAGTGTGTAATCTCCTTGAACGATTCCAAGAGTCCCAGCATCCTCTTCACCAGTAGACATACTGTGAAGGCCACCATCGAGAGGCTCATGATCATCAGGCATGATTCCTGCAAGAACGTCAATGATTAGTCCATCAATTACTGTTGTAGTAGATCCTGACGTACCTGTACCTGAGTTTTCGCTCGTCATATGATCTTGAATTTGCACACCTGCGTGAAGAACCTCTCGAGTAGTAAATCCAGGGTTGAGGTCAATGGTAGAAGACGTACCTTCCCCATCATCAACCACCAGTTGATAATCAACCAAAGTGGAATCTTCACAATAAATACACGTATCGCTATTTCCTTCAAAGAAATCTTCAATAGAAATCTTGAATCGTGCGCCATTGTCACCAAGTGATTTTGAACCCGACCAAACTTCTGTCTCGACTCCTGTGGAGGAGATGGTATTGATTGTAGCTGTCGCTTCATCAATACCTCCTAAGACCTTGAAAGAAAGTTCATTGTCATCCTCATCGTATTCAAGTTCTGCGATAGCAAAGGTATCGGGAGCCCCAATGAAAATACCAATGCCATAGGGCCCTACAGTCAAGAGGATCGCCAATGCAGCAGCGATACCCATTTTTGTTGGATTAACGCCTTCTTCCGAAAGAGCTTGCCCCCCATATAGTGCTCCTATTCCAAGCACTAGAACGACAAGGACAACTACAATTCCCCAAGAACCACCTTGGAGTGAAAGCAAACCACCGATGATAATAATGACCCAACCACCTGTCTTCAACAGAGTTGGTATGTCAGGGCCGCCTCCTTCCTGGACAGCTGGTAGTACTTCGGCAACTGTTTCGCCTTTTGCTTCGTTTTCTACAGTTTCTTCAGCGGCATTCGCCTTGCTTAGTAGCCCACTCATTTGCTCATCTCATATATTCGTCGCATGGGGAGGTTAAGAACCCAACCCCGATACGAGCGAGGGTAGTACGTTTTTCAGCAGTTAGAGTCCAGGAGCGGCTTCTCGCCACTCACCTTCTTCATCCTCAGATCCTAAGAACCGACGACCTGCGACTGCTGCTGCAAGAGCAACCATGGAAAGTGCTGGGATGATTTCGAAGCCTGGGAGATAAACACCACGGACATAAATTGTAATCATTTGTGATTCACGGTCACAACCACCGTTCTTACAGGAGAAATCAGACTCAGCGTAGAAATCGAGGGTGTGGTAAGCATCTGTCCATCCTTGTGTCTTAGGAGTACGAATTTGGATTCGGACCTTAGCAGGAGCAACCATTGGTTCAACGTTGACCTTGCTGATTGGGATGTTGATGTTGAATCCTGCATCTTCGAGATTCTCACGGGAACTCTCGGAGATACCAACCTTCATGAAATCGAATTGATTTCCTAGATTGTAGACCTTGAATTCAAAGTCCTTGTCGGTCTTTGGCATAAGTTGAACGAAAGGCTCGACTGCTTCAACTTGCAAGAGTGCGAATTGGGTGATTGAAACGATCATTGAAGCTCCAGATGTTGCGACGTTAGCAGGAGGTACTCCGCTGATCTCTTGGACACTTCCTTGAACAACCAAACTTCTTGCTTGCATGGTCATGAATGGTTGAGCCCGGACTACAACTTGGAAGTCCTCTGATTGACCGCCACCGACATAAATATCGCCGGGAGATGCCGCTGCAAGTCCATCTGATGTAACAGATAATGCAATCTTTTCGATGTATGCAGTAGGGTTCGTCGCAGTACATGTTGTAAATCCGACAAGGGTTGAACCTGGCTTGACGTCAACCTTAATTTCTGCAGGAGCACACGTAATCGAGACCGCTGCAGTAGGCAACTGTGCTTGTGCAGGAACTGCTACAAGCAAGATTGAGGCTAGATAAAGGGTCAAAACGCAAAGTGTTCTCTTAAGTCCAGACATTGTGCTCACTAACTCAACCCACTATATCGACCCTCATAACCATTTTGCAGATAAGTGCATGATTGCAAGTAAAATAGAGAAGAAAAAAAGTGGGCCCGAAGGGATTTGAACCCTTGACCGCCCGGTTATGAGCCGGGTGCTCTAACCAACTAAGCTACAGGCCCTATATTCAACGCTAGAACATGAAGTTCATGAGTCTGCCGAATCAAACATTGCAAGCGATGATTGAGATGGTTTTGTTTTCGAACGCACCAGCACTTCACACTCGTCACGAATCTGTTCAGGAACAAAAACCAATATCTGCTCATCGGATTGGGAAAGGGAGCGAATGAGTGGAGAATGTTCTGCCGCATCTCGTCCGTCTTCGAGTATTATGCCCTGTTCGTAAGGCATGTATCCTCGTTTTCGTATCGAGGCAGTAATCAAATCATGTTCGGGATCAAAACCAGCCCCTTCAATGAATCCAGCTACTTCAGTCTGAATCACTTCAAACATCTCTGATGTAAGGGAAGGTATTCGTAGAGATTTGTGGTAATCTCGACGAGCCATGAGCCGAGAAGCGTAATTTGATAGAATCTCATCTTCGTTTCGAGAGAAGCGACTCATAGCCACTTTCACGTGTGAATCATGAATTTCTGCGTATTGCTCTGCTGTCAACGACTTGTTCAACAACATGTGTTCAACTTCACTCCCAAGGGCAAGCTTACCTTCCGATGCGAGAGTTCTGGCACGAGCAAGCATTCGAACGAGATAGGCTTGGGTAAGCATGTTGACTTTATGGAAATAGACTTGGTTGTACATGTGATATCTCGTGACAAGATAAGCTTCTATTGCAGGTAAACCCCATGATTTGACATAGAGACGGCCTTGGTCGTTCACTCTCATAGCCCGAATAACCCGAGCGCTGTCAAATCCACCGATTTGAGCACCAGTATTGGCTTGGTCGCGAATCATGTAATCCATACGATCAACATCTAACTGGCTGCTAATGATTTCCTTTAGAAACGGAGCAATTGCTATCCCATCGCATTCCTTTGCCCCGTCTAATATTGAAAACAATCGCTTTTTCCTCTCAGTACCGAGTACTTCAGCAAGTACCTGACCGATCTCGGAAGACGTATCCTCAAGCATGACTCTTCCCCAGTGCTCATGAGAATGGTATGTTGCAAAAACTTCCGGTGTCTCAAGGAGGTGAGAATAAGGAGGATGACCAATGTCGTGAAGAAGAGCCCCTAAGCGAACCAATTCTGCATCCTCGTTAGAGAGAATACCAGGTTGAACTTCCTGCAGTGAATCGGTCAGCGCACCCGCAAGATGATAGGCGCCAAGTGAATGAGCAAAGCGAGTATGAGTAGCTGAAGGGAACACAAATTCACACGTTGAAAGTTGTTGCACATTCCGTAGTCGTTGGAATTCATGCGTATCAATGATTCTCGCATGATGTGCTGGCACCAAGATATCACGATGAATTTCATCGCGGATAACCCTGTCTCGCATAGTGACACCTGCTCATTCGTTGCATTTCAAGGCATCTCCTCTCAGAAAGCCGAGGGGCAACGGCTATGCCCTGTAGGCGAAACCATAGTCCATGGCGGCTGGTCTCAAGTCCTTCCTCGCTCGATTATCGACAGATGACCCTGAAACCAACGGTCCAAGATTATGGGTCATGTTTGCCATTTCGCTTTTGTTAGTTGCAACCTTGAACTGGTATGCGATGGTTCGTGAACCATCAGTTGTCGATGTCGAGGATTTAACAGAGTATGTTAACGAAGTCGTCAAAGTTGAAGGGACATTGATTTCATGGGTCGAGGACCCTTACAATTCAGGAGACGATAGGCTCGACGCAATCATTGATGATGGAACAGGAGTCGTTGAATTGAGATGGTATCGGCCTGGAGACACACCTCCCATCGGTACGAATGTTACGATCATAGGTGATGTCATGTATTACGAAGGTCGGATGTGGATACAGGCGCTCGGTGCTGGAGCAATGAGTTGGAAATCTTCTGATATCCCAGACGTTCCGATATTGGCAATTTCAGATGTTGCAATCAACCCAGAGGCCTTTGATGGTGAAATAATTCAACTTACCGGATTTATTTCGAAATCCCTCGCACCAGATATCGCTTTTGGAAACGCCAAACTGGGAGATCATCCGAATTACGGAAACTCTGAACATCAAATTGGTATGACCATTCATTCCTCAACGGGACAATGGATTGAAGCAGGTTCAAAGGTCACTGTTCAAGGAGTCCTCTCTTATCAGCAGCGAGAATTGCGCTGGAACCTTGGCGTTCAGGGGCCTGAAATTATGGTTGATCGGAATCATCCAATTGAAATCCCATTGCTTGATTGGTCTTCTCAATCAACATGGATGTATCAATCAGGCAGAACTGTTGATGTGGCAGGTATGCTCTCAATCGATAATAGCACATGGGAACTAACGGGTTCAGCCGGTTCACCATTGTGTGTAATCCCAAGCGAGGATGATAAATCGATGGCCGAAACATGGGAAGGAAAGGCAATCAAGATGCGTGGTCGTTTAGTATGGAATACAGCAATCTCATCATGGTGTCTCGACAAAGCAGGTGATTCAAGTGAATCACTTACTGCTACCTCCACAATCAATGATCTACTTTTGATGCTCAGTGCCAACCCAATTGCTGCTTTGAGTGATCCAGATACACACTACACTGTTGCAGCCTACATGAAGTATGCAGTTGAACCAAGCGTTGAAGACGAATCAGGATACTTTGCAGACTCTGCCGGCTATACTCCCGGTTGGACAAGCATCGCCGTAACGATTCCAGGTCCTCGCTCGACATGGCTCGAGGCTGGTCAAGCCGTTGTTGCCGATGTAACTGTTTCTTGGGACGATGAAAACATGCGTGCTGAACTACTCATCCATGACCTTTCAGAAGGTGAGAAAATGAATCCAGCATCTCTTCTTTGGTCAGATGGTGCAACTCAATGGGGTTATGATAAGAACAAAGTTGTTCGATTAAACGGCCTTGCTGTTGAAGAAAACGGCACTTGGTTCCTTTCAGAACCAGGAAGTGAAAAGAAGGTGCGCTTGAATGCTCTTGGAAACTCAATCGGTCTCGATGAACTGCACCTTGGAATAGCGATGACATGGGAAGGACGTTTGCTTCAAATCGAGGACAGCCAGTCGATGGCGGTCATTTATGCGTTAGAAAGTGCAGATGTTGATGACAGAGATAACGACGGGCTCAGTGATACTCTTGAGAACGCCTTTGGAACCAGTTCATATTCTGAAGACTCAGATGGAGATGGGACGAGCGACCGTCAAGAATACATCGATCAACAATAATGTGGTGAGAATATGATTGAAGCGTATTTCACTGATTTATGGTGGCTCCTCGGAGCGCTTTTCTTCGGTGTGTTCATGGGCTCCTTAACCGGACTAATCCCTGGTTTCCACGTCAACAATGTAGCGTTAATTTTGCTTGCTTTATCTCCTGCACTACTCGATTTAGGAATCCCTCTGTCTGCCGTGGCTGCAATTATTGTATCCACGGGTACTGTCCACACGTTCCTAAATTACATTCCATCGGCCCTTATTGGTGCACCAGATGGGGACACTGCGTTATCGCTATTGCCTGGGCATAGAATGCTACTGGCAGGAAATGCCGCTCGAGGTGTCGCATGGTCTGCGAGAGGATCACAACTCGGACTCTTTCTCTCATTACCTCTGATTATTGTTGCACGCATTGCATTTGGGCCTGAGCTCAATTGGTATGATGGTATGCGAAGTTGGTTGCCAGTCATTCTTCTTACGATTTCCTTGCTTCTACTTGCAACTGAAACAACACGTCTTGATTGGCCTAAATGGGTTCAAAAAATGACCTTCAAAAAACTTGGGAATGACAGTCGTCTCGCCGGATTCTTTGCAGCTACAATCTTTTTCCTTCTTGCCGGATTATATGGCTGGGCTGTATTCGAACTTCCTGTTGACAGCCCAGTGGGAATGCCATCTCCATCGCTCCTCCTTCCGAGCCTAGCGGGATTGTTCGGAATTGCGAACTTGCTGGATATTTATGCGACGACAAGTCACCTACCACCTCAACGTGAGAATTGGGATCTACCCCCGGTCAAACCGCTCATTGCTCCATGTTTCTGGTCTGCAGTAGCGGGTGCAAGCATGGGTGTTTTACCTGGAATGACTGCTTCTCAAGCGACTGTTTTGGTTATGGGTGGAAGGAACGTAGCAGCAAAGGTGCAAGGAAAGGAAGGCTATGGGATGGACTGGGAAACACGCCGATTGACTGAACTTTCTGATGATGAATTACTTGAAATTGCCATTGCTGAAGCCGAAGGAGGTCATGAAGGGCCTCAAACAAAACAAGATTTGGAAGTCATTGCTATTCTCTCCGCCGTTAACACAGCCGTTACTGTCATGGTCCTTGGGTTCCTCTACATCATTGGAAGATCTCGTTCAGGAGCAACACTTGCTCTGAAAATGATGTACCCTATTGAAACATGGAACTCCACAGAACCTACTGCTGATTTCATCAGATTACTCGCTGTGTGTCTCGCAGCAGGAATTATGGCTATGCCGATTATGAAAATCGTTGGAAAAGGAATGCTTCGACTTCACGCTGCAATTCCATTGCAATCAATGGTCATGGGTGTTATTATTTTCGTAGCCGCTCTTGTCTGGCTTTCGACAGGTTTCGTAGGAATAGGGGTCCTCATTGTAGGAACCATCCTTGGGATGATGCCTCCTCGAATAGGCATACGTAGAAGCCACGGTATGGGAATTATTCTTGTTCCAATTATGATTTACACATTCGCTCAAATGGCAGATAACTTCGGTTTCATCTGATTTTGGGGAAACTACACCTCGCCAAAAGATATGAGGGGGATGACGTCAGGTATCCTTGTAGGTGACACTATGCGCGGCCAATCATACTTCTTACTCGCCCTTCTTTTACTGGTTCCACTCACACCATTTGTTGAGCCAGTAGAATCTACATCTGCTCGCAGCCAGCCATGTTCAGGTGCAATTTGTATCAATGAAGCATTACCAAATCCGAACGGGCTTGATGATGCAATGTATCCTGGTGGAGAATGGTTGGAGATTTCCAACACAGGAACAACAAGTGTTGATGTTCGCAATTGGTATTTCTCAAATAAGGCCTCAAAGACACTCACCTTCGATGTCAACAGTATCGTAGGCTATGACATCAATAACGCATCAACATACACAATCGCCCCAGGAGAGTACATGGTGATTGCTCGAAATGGATATTCCAATTTCTATGTTGCTAATTCAAATGACTTCATTACTCTGTATGATGGATCTGGAAATTGGATTGATGAAGCAACGTGGAATTCAAGTTCCTCTGGAGTGAGCCTTGAACAAGACCCTTCTGATCCATACGCTGACTGGATAGCAACCTCGAACCCAACACCTGGTTCCTCGAACAGTGGTGGAGGTAGCGCAGGACCAACCTATTTCCCAAGCGATCTACAAATCAATGAGGTTATGGCAGATTCTTGGCCAAGTCGAGACAATACCTCTTGGCCTGGTGGGGAATGGATTGAGTTGTACAACAACGGAACTTCCACCATCAACATGTCCGGCTGGTGGTTGCAAGACCAAGCTGGAAACATGATTGAACTCGATTCATCTCACCTCATTGGTGCAACTTCTGATTATGCAACTCAACTTATTTATCCAGGTGAAATCCGAACTGTAGCAGTAAATGCAACTTCAAGCAGCGGTGTTCTGAACAACGGCCAAGAGACCGTTCGACTTTACCTGCCAAACGGTAGTATTGGAGATGAAATCAGTTGGAATAAGAACGAACCTGGGTTTTCCCTTGAAGAAAATCCTCTTGGGGGAATGTGGGTCATCTCGACATATCCATCACCCAATTCCACAAATATTCCAACTCTTGATTCCATTACAGCGTCGGGATCAGTAGGATTTAACGAAATCATGCCTGTTTCAAATAATGATGGAAATGCTTCACCTTTGGGTGAATGGATTGAATTACTCAATACTGGAACGGGCGACATCGACCTAAACGGTTGGTCCATTATCGATGGGATGGGGAATCAAACCTTCCTTGACCCAGGCACAATTGCAGTAAACAGTTCCCAAGGTAGTACAACTATACTCTCAGGAGAACGTCGAATCGTTGAATTCACTGCTGACACTCGTCTTTGGGATAATTACAATCATCTCGTTTTGCTTGATGCTTCTTCAAATGTAGTTGATATGGCTTGGTATGCTACAAACTATGGGCCAAACATCTCGCTTCTACGCAGTACAAACTACAACGATGCATGGTCGCCATCCCTCTATCCTACTCCTGGACAACCCGAACCGGTTCCAACGGCAACAACAGGTGATGTCAGAATCACAGAGTTGCTCCCTGATGCAGTTGGATCCGACTCAGAGTCGTACCCAGGTGGAGAATGGATCGAAATTCACAATTTCGGTTCTTCCGAAGTTGATGTTGCTGGATGGAGACTCTCAGCAGCGAATCGAAACCTTATGTTGCATCAATACAACATGCCAATGAAATCAACAACGATTTTGGCTCCTGGAGAAACAACATTAATCGCTCTAAATGGCACATCTCAATTTTATCTAAAGCACACAACTCCTGACCAAATAAATCTCATTGATGGAAACGGAGCGATTGCTCACTCAGCTCAATGGACAAGTACGCTCGAGGGCGGATCTCTCATCAATAATACAGAAACACATGCAGGTGCTGGCCAATCTGGCACCAACGCACCTACCACTTCCACAACGTGGGGAATGGATGATTGGGTCAACAGCGCTTGGGCAACACCAGGAACTGCTAATCCAATATGGCCAGAATATACCGGTCCTGAATCAATTGTAATCACAGAGATTGCATCATCGTGTGACGACTCGGAATTCTCCCCATCTGCTGACTGGATTGAACTTCATAATACCGGTACAGAAGACGTCAACCTGAGTCGATGGATGGTGAGCGTGGATTATACCTCGAACCCACTCATGGGGCGACAATTTGTGGACTCCACAATGCTGTGGAGTCATGCAGAAAATAACACTACAATCGAAGCAGGACACCGAATTGTCGTAGAATTAACCTACGATATCTTCGGCGGTTCCCTAGAAGATTCAGGAGTACTCGAAATACTCAATCCAGATGGCGAACTTGTCACAAGCGCATCACCTCCGTCTGAATTTTTGGCGAGTAACTGTGTCACATACGGTTACAATGAGACAAATTCAGAATGGGTTGAGTTTGCATGGCCAACACCTGGAACTGCAGAACCTGATGCTACAATGATCGCTTCCCAAGACTCAATCAAATTCACATCTGTTATGTGGGATGGGATATCGTCGGTTTCTACTGAATTAGAATTCTTTGAAATCACCAATAATGGCGAAGAATCCGCAACTCTCAACGGATGGCAAATCCGACGTACTGCTGCAGATAACACTGAATTTACCGCACTGATCACCAACCTACAAATCGATGCAGGATCATCGGTTAAACTCACAAATGACGTATCCGGTCTAGGTTTGTATGAAGACGGTACAATAATCGATATGAACGCTGCTATGAGTTCACCAATCTACCTTCTTGATAGTGGTATGGCTTTGCAACTGATTCATCCAACTGGACAAGTTGCCGATACGATTGTTTATGGAAACGGTCCTGTAGATGCTGTAGGATGGTCGGGCGTTGCTCTATCTGAGCCAGTGAATGGAATTGACAATCTGATTTTGTACAGAGGCGATGGATGTGGAACAATTACGGACACAAACCAATCAGTCGACTGGCATCAACGATGGGGGCGACTTGGAGCAAGTGATTTCTGTACTGACCTCACGTTTTCAGATGCAACAATGATTCAACCACTTCTCGGCCCTCATGATGGTTTGGTCGATGTACTTGCATGGGTAAATCAAGCACAAACATCACTTCATTTGCATCTTTATCAACTTCAATCAATGGATCTTACTCAAGCCCTTATCGATGCACATGACAGAGGCGTTACCGTCGTAGTTGTTCTCAATGAAGTTGAATCGTGGTGGAATACGAACGATAGGGAAACCCAAGCTTCGTATGCATATGCACTCAAACAAGCAGGAATTGACGTCTCATGGTTTGGAGGAAGCGGTGATGATCCGTACCTTTACCTCCACGCTAAAGTGGCAGTTCAAGATGAAGCATCTGTTTGGATCGGTTCTGGCAACTGGAAGGATGCATCACTCCCACCTCCCGGTCAGCGTGGCAACAGAGACTGGAGTATGATTGTCCACAGCCAGGAACTGGCTCAGACTGTCTTGGAACACATGACATTCGATGAAAATTCAATGTATGTTTCTTCAGTATCATCCACTCCTCCAACCAACAGTTACGCAATGCCTGATGTACGAACAATCGTCGGAGATTCGGCACCAACATTCACAGGAACGTACTCTGGAACTCTCTTGACTTGTCCCGATGATTGTGTTGAAGGTTTAACCAATATGATTGAGAATGCGGATGATGAGATTTTACTCTCATTGCAATATCTCGACCTTGATTGGCAATGGGGATGGGGTGAAAATCCAGTTGTTAGTGCACTTGAAGATGCTGCACAGCGAGATGTTTCGATTCGCCTCATCATCAATGGAGCATATCTTGATGAGGATATTCAAGACATTGTTGACAGAATGAATAATGACTGGAATCAGACCAATGGCTGGGATGTCTCTGCCATCATCATGAGTGAAGATGATGATGTATCCAAACTGCATAACAAAGGAGCTATCGTCGACGGTACATCTGTTCTTATCTCAAGCATCAACTGGGGCGATTCTGCAATGGTTCGTAACCGAGAAATGGGATTGATCATCGATTCAACAGAAATTGCAACACCATACATCACTTCGTGGTATGCTGACTGGAATCGTTTAGACAATGTCACTGATACCGATAACGATGGAATGCCTGATATTTGGGAAGTCGGCAACGGCTTAAACAGAACCATCGCAATGTTTGGAACCGCCCTCGAAGGGGACATGGACGTTGATGGAGACACGCTCTCAAACTATGACGAATACGTGTTGGGTGGAAATCCATTATCCACAGATACTGACGGTGATTGTATTTTGGATCAGATTGAAGTGGCTTGGGCTCAAACCACAGCATTAGATCCAGGAGTAGCTGATGTTTCACCAAAGGATGCTATCAACATGGCTGATGCTGATGGTGATGGAATCAATGAAGCAGATGCGTTGGGTTGTGACCTAGGCGGCATCACGCCAGAACCAACAGGTAATGAAACCAACAATATTGCAAATGAATCACTCGATGATGATGGTGATGGAGTCTTGAATGTCGATGATGACTGTCCAGATACGTTGCCAGATACATCGACAGATATCTCGGGCTGTTCTCTTGCTCAACTCAATCAAAACGCTGGTGGTTCGAGCGGGGAAGCAGACAAAGGCATGGGTGAAATATTCATGCTTCTGTTGATGTTGGGTGGAGCATTGTTACTCATAGGTGCGGCAAATGGAATTATTCAAAATCGCAAAAATAAGACAGAGGTCAAAGATTGGATCGAAGAAGAAGAATTGAATGCAGTCGTTGGCTCAAATGCAACATGGGATCAACCTGTTCTTGATGGACAGGCTCCAGAGACTCAGAGTGGACTCTCGGACCAAGACCTTGGCCGTTTCCCAGGATGGGACGAGGCTATGATGGAGAAGTATCTAGACATGGGATGGAGTCTTGACCAGTTAGAAGAATACTATCAACAACAGATGTCTGAACAGGCGTGAGACGCGTAACCTTGACAAAGGACCACACTCTGGTAACGTCATGGCTTACAGTTCGAGTAACCCCGTATTCCAACCAAAATTTTGGAATACAATCTCTGGAAACGACCGAATGACGTTCGAAGGAACGCTACAGAAAATAGGAATTCTGTTTGGATTGATGACCATCTCTGCCCTTGGTACAGTTGTTCTTGGATATGTTGTCCCAGGCCTTCTTTACCCAATGATGTTTTTTGGTATGTTTGGAACAATTGGAATCGCCCTGTACCTTATGTTCTCACGTCCATCAAATCCTCAAACACCCGTGATGATTTATGCATTTATGGAAGGGTTCTTCATCGGTCCTCTAACTCTTGTCTTTGAATTGATGTATCCTGGAATTGCAATACAAGCAGGTTTAGCAACTCTCGGAGTGATTGGTGCAATGTTGACAATTTACTCATTGCGAATCATACGGCCAACACCGACTTTCAACAAAATTGTCTTTTCTCTTACAGGATCGATTATGTTCATTTATCTCATCAGCATTATGTTCATGTTCATCCCAGGAGTTTCCATTCCTTTCCTCCATAGCAGTGGACCAATTGGCATAGGAATTAGTCTGTTTATTATTGTCGTTGCATCCCTCATGCTCATCTCAAACTTTGGCATGATTGAGGCAGGTGTACGCATGGGTGCCCCCAAGCAACAAGAATGGTGGGGTGCTTACGGAATCCTCGTAACAGTCCTCTGGTTGTATTTCGAGATGCTCCGATTACTTGCTAAACTTCGAGACAACTAGGAGTGAAACCTTTGTCAAGACCGCTGCCTGTAGCAGATTTGCAAGACTTCCTCTCAGGCGATGAAGAACGACGTATGGCCTTCATCAAAGTAATTGGAGAATCGCTCTCAGACATTGGTTTCTTTGCATTGGTCAACCATGGTATCGATCTAAATCATATCGAGGAGACATACAGACAAGCAGAGAAGTTCTTTGACCTCAATGAAGAGACGAAGCAATCGTATCTTCGTCCAGAGATTTCACACCAGCGAGGATACACATCTTTTGGAATCGAACACGCTAAGAATAACCCTGCTCCTGATTTGAAAGAATTCTGGCAAACTGGAAGGGGAAACCAGGGCAGTGAAACTGACTTGACATATCCTGCTAACATTTGGCCGAGTCATCATCTGCCTGATTTTGAGGGAAATGTGGATTCGCTTTACACTAAAATGGAGGCGATATCAACAATGCTTCTCAGCGCATGCAGCACCTATCTTGGCCACGAGGAAACATGGCTGCCTGATATGGCAAAAGATGGGAACACCATCATGAGAATTATCCACTATCCTCCTCTTGATGAGTCCACTCCTGAAGGGGCGGTACGTTCTGCCGCTCATGAAGACATCAACCTGATCACCTTGCTCATGACTGCAACTGCTGCAGGATTACAAGTCATGGACAATGACGGGACATGGATTGATGTTGAAGGTAACCATGAGCAAATTATCGTAGATTCAGGAGACATGATTCAGAATCTGACAAATGGTTTATTCAAATCTACAACACATCGAGTAGTCAATCCAGGAGATCCGACACAGAGGCGCTTTTCTATGCCAATGTTCGTCCATCCACGCAACGAAATAGATCTCACTCCACGTGAAGAATTTGTGGTGCAAACTGGAGGCGTTGCCTCCTATCAATCCATCAATGCAGGAGAGTATCTTCATCAACGACTTGTTGAAATCGGCTTAGCATCGAAATGAGTTGATACGATGCATATACCTACCTTACTGGCAAAGAAAAGAGATGGAGAGATTCTATCAAAAGAAGAACTTTCTTGGTTCATTGAACATCTTTCCGAGATTCCAAACGAACAAATTGGAGCCTTTTTGATGGCATGTCAAATCAATGGACTGAATCCAGATGAAACCTATCATTTGACAACATCGATGCTTGAGAGTGGTGAATCACTTCCACTTAATCCAGCAGCTGTCGACAAGCATTCTACTGGAGGCGTTGGAGACAAGATGAGCATTATTCTAGCACCGGCACTCCGCGCCTGCGGGGCAACTGTACCAATGCTTGCAGGAAGAGGACTGGCCCATACAGGTGGAACCATCGATAAATTGGAATCAATACCAGGTTTCAATACTGGTTTGAGTATTGAGGCAATGAAACTGAATCCTTGCTTTATCTCGAGACAAACAGATGAAATTGCTCCAGCAGATTCCATTCTTTATGCCATTCGTGATGTGACTGCTACTGTTCCATGCATTGGATTGATCACAGCCTCTATTCTTTCAAAGAAAGCGGCTGAAGGTATTCATTCCCTCGTACTGGACGTCAAATACGGTAGGGCAGCATTTATGCAGCATTCAGAAAAGGCAAGAGAATTAGCCGTATCAATGGTTCAAGTCGGTACACAACTTGGCATCAATGTTACAGCTCAATTGACTCAAATGGATCACCCACTTGGCAACTGGCTTGGAAATAGTCATGAGATTTATGAGTCGATTCAATGTTTGAAGGGTATGGGTCCAAAGGATACGATGGAATTGGTTTACGCTCAAGGAAATGCACTTGGATTTGATCTTGAAGAAGTCATTAGAAATGGTACTGCATTGGCTGAATTTAGGGAGATGTTAATTCGTCAAGGCGTTGAAACAAGCGTCGCAGACCAACTCCTGCACGACCCATGGAGCGTTCTTCCTAAGGGACCTCAACAATATGTATTGAATGCTGAACAAAATGGAAACATCGCTGACATCGATGCGCTCACCGTCGGCCAAGTTCTCTGTGAAGCAGGGGCTGGCCGTTCCCAACAAGGGCAAGAAATTGATCATGGAATTGGAATCCACTTGCATAAAAAGGTCTCAGATTATGTTGAACAAGGAGAACCCATTATGACGCTCGATGCAGATTATGGATTCGACGTGCACCTTTTACAGCGCCTGAAAGATGCAATCAAGATCAGTGATTATCAAGTCAAGGACGGTTCACGAGTTCTTGAAATCATCACAATTGAGAACTGTTCGTAGTTCTTGATTCAATGGAAGCCGTCATAAAGGAGATGTTGTTGGGAAAAATCGCCGATTTAGCTTAGCTGGTGGAGCGTGGGACTGTTAATCCCAAGGTCGTGGGTTCGAGCCCCACAATCGGCGCCTCTATTCCCACTCGATTGTACCGGGTGGTTTGTGCGTAATATCGTATACAACACGATTCACTGCACCCTTGACTGCATTGGTAATACGTGTGCTGATCTTTTGCAGAATGGCGTGAGGGATTTCAGAATATCGAGCAGACATTCCGTCTATGCTTTTCACAGCACGTACAACCACCGTTTCACCGTAGGCACGAACGTCGCCATGAACTCCAACAGATCGTACTGGTAGAAGGGCTGCGAAGTATTGCCAAGGAAGTTCCATTTCACCGGCTGCTGCCGCTGCTTCAAATTCTTCTTCGACAATTGCACATGCCTCTCTTACGACTTCTACTCGCTCAGGAGTGAGTTCTCCAAGAGTTCGTACAGCAAGGCCAGGACCCGGGAAGGGTTGACGCTCTGCAACGATGATCTCGAGTTCTCTTGCGAGTTCACGGACTTCATCCTTGTACAGGTCACGTAGAGGTTCTACGACCTCTAACGTCATGTCTTCAGGTAATCCACCAACATTGTGATGCGACTTGATCGTATCACGAACACCGCCACCAGATTCAATCCAATCTGGAGCAATGGTTCCTTGAACAAGATATTTGGCACCGCATTTCTTTTGTTCATCTTCGAAGATTCGAATAAAGAGTTCTCCAATGACCTTACGCTTTTCCTCAGGCTCTGTAACTCCTTGAAGAGCCTCAAAGTATCGGTCAGCTGCCTTTACTGTAACGAGATTGATTCCTTGCTCAGAAAGCATTCTTTCGATCTCTTCAGTCTCATTCTTACGCATGAAGCCTGTATCAACGTAGACACAGTGGAGAAGATCTCCAACAGCCTTGTTCGCAATAACAGCAGCAACGGTTGAATCAACGCCACCTGAACACGCAATGATTGCGATATCATCGATTGTAGCCTTCATTTGCTCAATCGATTCTTCGATGAATTCAGGTGCATCAAACATTTCAAGCCCCGCCGTTTACTTCACGATCCATCTTTAGGACACGCTCAATTTGGTCGAGTTTATCTTGAACTAGTTTCTGAGCCATATCCTCATTGACTAGGGCCAACATCTGTACAGCAAGATGTCCTGCATTGTCTCCCCGGTCAACACCGACAGTAGCAGCAGGTACCCCGGGAGGGAGTTGGACAATTGAGAGGAGAGAATCGAATGGAACTTTTCCTCCACAAGGAACTCCAATCACAGGCTTTGTGGTCAAAGCAGCCACTGCACCAGGTAATGCAGCAGCAAGACCAGCCATAGCGATGAAGACTTTGCAACCATCTTCTTCTGCTTTGTGAATAATTTCTTCTACAAATTTAGGGGAACGATGAGCAGATGCTACACGTAATTGGTAATCTACGCCAAAATGATTGAGAATTTTGGTACACTTTTCAGCAACAGGCATGTCCGATTTCGAACCGAGTAAGATGGTTACATCCATGTTTCTTCCCCGTCGCGGATGGTTCTTTTAGATGACCCTCGGCCATCCTACAAAAAAACCGTCACTCTTCTTCGATGAGAATGCCATTCAAATCGAAAAATTCGTTGCTAAAAACATCGAGATGTAACCAACAATCGTTCTCTTCAAAGGTACAATACATCGCACCAATCACACCATTTTTCCTTAGAATGGCCATCAATCCATTCGAAGGTCTCGTATTGAGTAAATGCCACTGATTCTTATGATTCGCTGAGAGCTCAAGTAGAGTTTTCGGATTCCATTGATGACGAAACTGGACACCAAAACCTGCAGAGGTTCGATTAGCGATACGATACGTTAAACCAAATTGAATCCAACCGATTCCCAAAGGTACCCAAGCAGATACGGATTCGATGAATGCTAAAATAAGCGCAGCAGACATTAGAAGTCCACTAGCGTGAACACCTCGGTGAAGGATGAGGACCCTTCGTTGAGACATTGTTGAGAAGAGAGCAAAACCAAGAAGAAGAATTGATGCTAAAATGAACCATGGTACAACTTCGGTATATTTTCCAGATATGATTAACAATATCGGACAAACAAGTGTGAAAAGAGACCAAGCCATTGTGAAAAGAGGAATGATCATGACAGGGCGTTCCTCTGAGGGAAACCAACCATCAACAAACAACCCAACCATGTTCTTGCGAAGAACTCCCACTTCATTTGATTGTTGTATATAGGCAATGAGATTAAGACATAGCACCAGCAAGTCGTATTACAATGGAACAAGTATACGCCTCCTCAAGAGAAGACTTTCTCGCCAAGATAGAAAAGCATCCATATGTGGACATTGAAAATAATGGCAACACACTCATCCTCCGAAAAGGATGGCTGCAAATGATTACATTGAGCATAATGGAAATGGAAGAGAAGATACTTGTACGATTCAGACCCAAGATTAGTCTCATCGGTTTGATGATCCTTGCCACAGTCATCGTCATCTCAATCGCAACGATATCTTGGGTTTGGACTCTACTGGAAGTCGTACTTATTGGATTCGCTTTGCTTATACATTCATCCCAACTCACGTGGGAAATGCTTCAATTCACTCAGGAACCCATTGAATTCAGTCGTCATTCATCAAATGGATGATGCAGACATAGATTACGAGCTGCATAGACTTCATCTACACGACGGACAGGGGTCGTGATTGGAGCATTGTGGAGTGTTTCAGCATCGACTTGCAATACTTTAGCGAAATCTTCCGCAAACGTATCGAGCGTATCTTTCGATTCGGTTTCAGTTGGTTCAATCATCATACATTCTGGAACGACCAATGGGAAATACACGGTTGGAGCCATGTATCCCATATCGAGCAAACCTTTGGCGACATCCATGGCTGAAATTCCTAGAGATTCTTTAGCAGGTGCAAGAGAAAGCGTGAATTCGTGCTTTGCGACAACAGTCTCTGCCCCATCCACAAACATGTGGTCGACACCAGCTGATTTTGCTTCTCTGTGGATAGCATGGCGCAGATAGTTCGCGTTCAATACTGCGTGTTCGGACATGGTTCGAAGTTCCTTACCGTATCGTCGATAGTATGCCCAACAGCGAATAATTGCACCAGCATTTCCATGCCATTGCTGAACCTTACCAATCGTGTGTTCTGGTTCATGCCAAGTGTACCAGAATTCATCGACTGCTTGTTCCTGTTCAGATTCAATTGCCTCTCTTCGAGATACGATTGGAGTCGGTAAGAATGGTGCCAAGTGTTGCTTTACGCCAATTGGACCTGATCCTGGACCTCCACCGCCGTGAGGCTGAGAGAAGGTTTTGTGAAGATTGTAGTGAACAGCATCGAAGCCCATTAGACCAGGGCTTGTTCTTCCCAGAATAGCGTTGAAGTTTGCTCCGTCATAATACATAAGTCCACCAACGCCATGAACGAGTTCTGATGCTTCTGCGATATCATGTTCAAACAAACCGAGTGTATTTGGATTCGTAATCATCATGGCCGCAGTATCATCTCCAACGACTGCACGTAATGCGTCAAGATCGATTCGTCCATCGACTTTACTTGGAATTTCAATGATTTCAAATCCAGCCATAGCAGCACTTGCAGGATTTGTTCCATGTGCAGAATCAGGAACAATAACCTTCGTTCTTTGATGTTCACCACGGTGTCTGAAGTATTCTTGGAAACATCGTACTGCAGTGAATTCACCCTGAGCACCAGCGACTGGTTGCAATGTAACTGCATCCATACCTGCACAAACAGAAAGCATCTCTTGCATTTCATAATAAATTGAAAGCAGTCCTTGGATTTGATGTTCAGGCTGATGTGGATGAATATCTGCGATCCCCGGTAATTGTGCAATCACTTCATTCACTCGAGGATTATGCTTCATTGTGCATGAACCAAGCGGGTAAAATCCAGTGTCAATTCCATAGTTTCTCTTCGAAAGCCACGTGTAGTGACGGACCATCTCTGGCTCAGAAAGACGTGGCCAGCGTGGAAGGTTCTTGCGAACAAGATTGTCAGGTAGGGAGAGTTCAGAACCATCGAGAAGAGGCTTAGGTTGCGCATATCCCTTTCCAGGAGCACCATTGTGATCGAAAAGACGACTCATGCGACCACCTCATTGACCCATGATTGAAGTTCAGTAGCAAGTTGTTCGATATCATGGCCAGAGGTTTGGTCTGTAAACGTGAGTAACAGACGATTGGATTGGTCTGGATACCACCATGAAAGATCAAATCCACCAATGATTCCTTTATCCTCGAGGTAGGTCAAGCAATTCTTACCGGTATCGGGTACTTCGATAGCAAATTCATTGAAGTGGGATTGATGTTGATGAACGATTGATAATCCTTCGATTGAACTTAGTTTTTGTTTAGCATAGGTACAAGCAGCCATATTTCGTATTGCAAGTTCTTCAAGACCTTCTGGTCCTAAAAGCGACATGTGCATTGCCCCCATTAGAGCAATGAGTGTCTCATTTGTGCATATGTTGGAGGTTGCTCGATGTCGTCGAATGTGCTGCTCACGGGTTGAAAGCGTGAGACAATACGCTTCTTTTCCATCAACATCAATGCTTCGTCCGACAATTCGACCTGGCATTAAACGAAGGTAAGCCTTCGTGCATCCAAAGATGCCATAGATTGGACCTCCTGCAGTAATAGGACTTCCAAGAGGTTGTCCTTCTCCAACAACAATATCTGCGCCATAGTTACCTGGTGCTTCTACCAGTCCCAACGAGATAGGTTGGATTGCAACAATAAGCGCAGTATGTTCTCCGATAATTTCCTTTAATGCAGGATAACCTCCATCGATGATACCGAGAGGATTTGGTTGTTCCACATAGACTGCGCAGGAACCAGCGGCATTGGCAACATCATCTAAATTGATAAGACCGTTTTCATGATGTCTAAGTTTCTTTATTTCTATTCCAGCACCTTGGCAGTAGTTGTAAATGACCGAACAGCGATCTGGGGGTGTTAGTTCTGAAATGTAGACAGTATTCTTCTGTTCTGCTTTCCGATTGTGGACGCGAACTGCACAAGTTATCGCTTCAGCAGCTGCGGTTGAACCATCATAGAGAGACAGATTGGTCACTGGCATGGCGATCAATTCTGAAATCAAGGACTGGAATTCCCACATCGCCTGCAACATTCCCTGAGATACTTCGGGCTGATATGGCGTATACGATGTCAGAAATTCTCCACGAGTGATGAGTTGGAACACACAAGAAGGAACGAAGTTTCGATACAAACCTGCACCTAGGAACGATACCTTCTCTCCGAGGGCAACATTGGAACCCAGTAATCGCTTTGCATCAGCAAGGAGTTCTTCTTCACTTTGAGCCTCAGGAAGGGGCAAATCTTCGTTCATACGTACGCCCATAGGGACATCAGCAAACAATGCATCAATGGAGTCGAACCCCATTTCTTGAAGCATTTCTTTTTCTCGTCCTAGATTTGGAAGTTGGTCAACCATTCAAATGCACCTCCGCAGGTGAATTGAACCAATCGCGTAGCGCTCATAATAGTCGTCATTCAGCCACAAGAATTTTTGGACCAATTCAAACGAATGGTGGTCGGACGATGATGGCCTTAACAGAGGACCTTGGGCTCGCTGCAATCAAGACCTCATCGCCCTCTTTTACACCTGAAATGTAACCAATCCCGATACCTGTATTACCCAATGAAGGGGAAGGTGCTCCGGAAGTGAGTTCTCCAATTACTGAACCATCCATTGCCGTGACGCTTTTTCCTGGTCTTGGAAGCGGTCCTCGTTCGAGATACTTGATTCCCCACCAACGAGCGTCAGAATCAGGATGAGAGATGACTCTTGATTTACCAGTAAATTCATGATTGATATCGAGCCCAAATGGTACGTTTGTTTCCCAAGAGTCTCTCGCTAGGAAAGTATGTGATCCATCATCGAGTCCTGGCCATAGGAAGTCGACTCCTGAGAGAAGGTACCCCTTTTCCAAGCGTAAGGTGTCTCTTGCACCCAAACCGACAGGTGTTGCTCCTGCTTCTGAAAGCGCTCTCCAAACTGTAACAACGTCTTGGTTAGGAACAAAAATTTCGTAACCTGCCTCTCCGGTGTAACCTGTTCCTTGAATCCATCCAGTAACACCAAGATTATTTTCTGAAAAAGAACCCCAGTGAAAGCGACCAACATGTTGGCCTTCACCAAATGCTTTGTCGAGTATGTCCTTGCTTGTTGGCCCTTGGAGGGCTATGATGGACATTTCAGGCGAGAGATTTTCAAGTTGTACTCCCATCTCACCTGGGTTGTGTTGATGGAACCAGTCCCACATTACATCGATCATGGATGCGTTTGGAACCCCGAGTATTTCGGTTTCAGAAACGACTGCAAAGATCATGTCGTCAATGATAAATCCATCATGATCAAGAAAATGTGTGTATGCACATCGACCAGGAGGAACTGCGGTCACATTTTGTGTAGCGCATGATTCAAGCCATTCTAGAACCCGTGCACCAGAGAAGCGGAATGTCCCCATGTGCGATACATCGAAGATTCCTGATCCTTCTCGAGTTGCAAGATGTTCTGCCTTGATATTAGAATACCAAATTGGCAATTCAAATCCATGGAAGTCTACGAGATTACCTCCCATCGACTTGTGTTCCTCAAAAAGAGCGGTCCTTACTGGTTCGTTGTTGCTCATAATCACACTACTCCATACTACTTCTCAATGTTTCGTTTTTGAATCTACTGAGATGGGAGGCCTCTCTCGATATCCTGTCCCAATTCAACAACACGTTTGATGTAAGAATCAAGACTCTGTTCTGAAATCTGATTGTTGGAAATTACCGAACGAAGAATAATTTGTCCCTTAATTGTGCTCTTACTGACCATAAACCGTCCGTCTTGCAACAGCCTATGGCGCAATTCAGCATTGAGTTCGTTAAGATCTTCTGGTGCAGTATCTCCTACGTAACGGAAACAGACGTTCGTCCACATACGAGATGAGGCCATCTCCAATTCAGGTGTTTCTTCGACTTTCAGTTCAAGATACGTCGCAAGTTCCATGAATCGATCGACAAGAGATGCCCAACCAGCATCTCCAATTTCACGCCATGCCAACCATAGTTTCAATGCATCATTACGCCGACCGCATTGTAGAGAATAGCGACCAAGGTCAACATCCTCTGATTCGCCGTGATACAGGTAGTGAGCTTCAGTACCTGTTGAGCATACTTGACGCAGAATAGATGCATCCTTGACAATAAAGGCTGAACAGATGAGCGGCACCCCCATCATCTTATGAGCATCCCAGCAAAAACTGTCTGCAAGGTCCAGTCCGTCCATCAAAGAACGATATTGATTTGAGAGCAAGCAAGCACCACCCCAAGCAGCATCAACGTGCATCCATAGATTGTATCGATGAGATATTTCAGCCAGAGGCCTTAGCGGATCGAAAGCACCTCTTACAGTTGTACCGCTGGTGGCAAGAACTGCAAATGGACGTTGTCCTGCTTGTAAGGCCCTTTCGATTTCTTCTTCAAGAGAATCAGGACGCATCCTACCGTCTTCATCGCACCTCACCTTAATTATATTCAAGAATCCTATGCCGATTACATTGGCTGCTATGCTATACGAATAATGCGCCTCTTCGGAGACGAAAACCACAGAATTACGGCCATCGAATCCAAGGGAGGATGATTTTTGATCCATGGATTGCCTTGCACAAAGTAAACCGAGTAAATTACTGTTTGAACCACCAGTGGTCAGTGTTCCTTTGGAAGTTGAAAATCCTGCAAGTTCCCCCATCCGCGTAAGTATCGTTGATTCAATCAGTGTGGCCATAGGTGCAATTTCATAGGTATACATCGCAGTATTCGTAGCTGCAGTAACCAATTCTCCTGCAATCGAGGAAACTGACAAGCCTCCCCACAACGGATTCATGAATCCAGGGGCGGTTGTGTGCACTGAATGGCGAAGAACAGAATCGATGTCATCGAGAGCAGATTGGATCCCGTGCCCTTCGATAGGGAGTTTTAGGTCAATCGTTTTGCGGAGAGAATCATGAGGTAAACCGTTGCGAATAACATCAGTCTGTTGAGCGAGATTGAGGAACTCTTTCACTCGATTGAGCACTTCATCTAAAAATGATTCAACCCCCATGTTTCTTCGACTGTCCAATGGGGTCTTTGAACGTCCCTATCTGATTCCCAAATGGCCTAACTTATGCGTAATGCATTATCCGATAAATACATTGAATAACTGAGGCCTTTTCGTAACATTATGCTTGGAGAGACTGGAGACAAATGGCTTAACCGTTTACATATGCAATTATCGCGAGAATTACGATCTCAAGGATGGTCACAAATGGAGATAGCGGCTATGCTTGGAACAACACAAAGTACTGTATCACGCCAGTATCAAAAGCCAATTCTAGAGTTACCAGGGTCCGCTGACGCCCTCACAATCGATGGATGGGCAAAAGAAATCGCTTCAGGTTTGATTGCTATTGGTCCAGATGAAGCACTTCTTCGCCAACGGTTTGTCATCGAATTTCAGTTCGGAAATAATCAAGTTCTCCGATATGACAAAACGTTTACTGGAATGGATCTCGATGCAGATCAAAAGGAACAAGCAATGATTCGACGACTCGAATGGGCAATCAGTCGCCTTGATTCGAAATTGATATTACCGGTTATTCCTCAAGTCGGTTTGAATATTGCATCGTGCATGGATGATGCTTCAACCACTGCTGATGTCGCTTCTGTACCCGGAAAAGTCACAGCCGTAGGTGAAGTTTTGAGAACACATAGCAGACCAGAATTTGGCTCATCTAAAACTCTGGCTGGAATATTGCTCGATGTTCGTAAGATGGATGAAAGTAAGAACTCAATCATCAACATCCGACCTCCCGGCGACCATGAGGGGACAGATATCGATGCTGTTCGTAACGCTTGTGACCAACTTGGATGGACCCTTGCAGACGGGGATAGAGATGGAATCGAACAAATGAATGGAACTATTGATGCGATTCTAGACATCGGCGATTTTGGCTGGGAACCTTCACTCTATGTCCTTGCAACCAACCCGCTCGAAGTCGTTGACCGATGTCACAATCTCATCCATGCATTGGAGGGATCGAGCTGAATTTACAGATTATTGTTTCGTTATTGATTGTTAGCCTATCCTTCAGTGGATGTCTTGGCACTTCAAATGAAGAACTTGTATGTAATGATGGAGAGGATACAGGCGATGATTGTGTCCTTACAATCGTCACATACGATATTATTGCAATTACAGATGATGTCCTGAATGAATTTACGAAACAGACTGGTGTTCAGGTTGAAATGATTCGAACAGATGATGCTGGAGGTATTCTCGAACACCTCTTACTCACAAAAGACAACCCACAGGCTGATTTAGCGCTCGGACTCGACAACACTTATCTCCAGACTGCGTTCCAATTTGATTTGTTAGCAGAACACGGTGCACAGATTCCAGTTCTCGACTCCAAGGCTACAATACCGTATAATGGTAACAAAGCAGTTCCCTTTGATCAAGGTTACATCTGTCTCAATGCAGATACTCAAGCATTGAGTGAGAATAATATCTCCGTTCCAACTACTCTCGAAGAACTAACAGCGCCTGAATGGAACGGGAAAACTGCATTCCCTAGCCCAGTTACCTCTTCCCCTGGCAGAGGGTTCATGGTTGCAACCATTGACTATTTTGAGCAACAATCAAGCGATACAACTGCATTTGATTGGTGGGCTGACATGGCAGATAATGATGCAATATTTACAACCGGATGGACTGAAGCATACGAAACCCACTACACTGGAGGCTATGGAATATGGAATGAAGGCCACATAGGTGATGCATGGCTCACAGTATCCTACTGTCACTCTCCAGGAGTTGAAGCTTTGTATGGTGGAAATTCAACGATCTCAGCTGCTGTCGATATTGACTTCGCTTCATTTTCACAAGTCGAATATGCAGCACCTGTCAATGGTGGAGGTTCTAAGAATGCCGTCAACGCATTCATTGAATTCCTACTCACTGATGAAGTGAATACGAACATGCCTGAAAACAATTTGATGTATTCAGTATTGGAGGGTAAAGATCTCCCTGAGACAAACGGATACAGGTATCACAGCCCAGTTCCATCTCAGCCATCAACCATTGAAATGGATCGCATCGGTCAAGAAATGGATGATTGGCTTAAGGACTGGCGTGATTCTACAAACTCAATTTGAGTTGAAAGCATGTCATTGCGTAGTATTCGAAGTGTGCCGATTCTGGTGTACTTGGGATTGATGTTGATTCCGATAGTTCTCGCTCTCCAACGATTAATGGATGTAACTGGGAAATCACCATTTGCTGCAATCTTCTCATTACCAGACCATCCTTTGGGTACTGAAGCCCTCTATTTTTCATTCATTCAAGCATTACTTTCTGCAGGACTCACGCTTGCAATCGGCTTACCTATCGCATGGTGGCTAGGCAGACATCAGTGGAAGCACCTGAACTTCATAAGAGCAGCATTAACCCTCCCTTTTGTGACTCCAACCATCGTTGCAGCAATGGGGTTTCTTGCTCTTTTCAAAACCGGCGGCCCAATTGAATCGATTGGAATAGATCTTAGATTTGAAACCGGATTAATTGGTTGGCTATCGGATGCAACTGGAATCGAAAACTCTGGCCATATTATTGCCTTATTACTCGCCCATGCTTGGTTTAATCTCGCTCTTGTCATTCGTTTCGTTGAACCAAAAATCGCAACAATCCCTCCACGATTTGAGGAATCGATTCGCTTACTACCCATCGGAAAAACTCGATTCAGTCGAGCGAGATATTTTTGGTGGCCTATGTTGAGAACATCTATTGGTTCTGCTTTTCTTTTCGCATTCATATTTTCATTCACATCATTTGCTTTGGTTCGATGGCTTGCTCCAGATCTGTGGACTCTCGAAGCATTGATGGCTGTAGAGGGTGGAGCCGCAGGCATTCATAATTACAGAACAGAAGCGAGTTTACTGGTTCTTGGTGGAGCAACACTACAAGGAATAATCCTTCTTTTTGCTCTTGGTTTAGCGGGATATTGGCAACAAAAACAGTCAATATCAAATGATATTGTATCGGAATCATTTGCACGTAAAACAGCAGGAGGAGCATCCCTGTTTGCACGAATAGGCGTCTCTTTCGCCCTTTTGTTTGCACTCGCACCATTGGGTTCCATGCTCCTCTCCTCTGTTCGAATCAGGGATCGAACCAATGAATCGTATCGTTGGAGTACTGAAGCTTGGGACATTGCGCTCACTGGTGATTTAACATATGTCTCAGCAGCAGATGCTTTAGCAAATTCAATTGTTTATGCAATAGCCTGCATGGTGGTCTCAGTTCTTCTTGGCTATGCTGTTGCTTCATCGATTCATGCTCTTGAATCAGGTGGTAAAAAGAAAACTGCCATCATGGTCGATTTACTCTCTATGCTGCCCTTGGCCTTGTCTGGAGTGATGGTTGGTTTGGGTGTATTACTGGGAGTACTCAAAGTATGGCCAGAACTCTTCCAATGGTACGGACTCCCAATCATTCCACACGCAATGCTAACAACACCCTTTGTAATTCGAATCCTCTTACCAGCACTAAGAAGTCTGGATTCTTCTTATGATGAAACTGCTGCTATGCTTGGTCATTCACAATTCCAACGATTCCTGAAGGTAAGAATTCCATTAATGAAAAGTTCACTTGTGGTTGCTGCAACGCTTTCCATCGCCTTTTCATTGGGTGAATTTGGAGCATCTTGGATTCTTTTGCGTTCAGGTTCCTGGGACACCTTGCCCATTCTTGTTGATCAATTAATGGCCCGACCAAAATATTTCGAACTTGTTGAACCAGTAGCCATGGCTACTGCTTCCATCTTGATGATGGTAACATTTGTTCTCTTTATCATCACTGAACGGTTTAGAGAACATCAAGGAGGAGGATTCTAATGACAATCGAAATTCAATCACTAACACTGTCTTATGATGCAAATATCATTGTCCAACGATGCAATCTTACATTGGCTGAAGGAGAGATTCTTGTGATATTAGGGCCAAGTGGATGTGGAAAGACAACATTACTACGAGCAATTGCAGGTTTTGTAAAACCCGATGAAGGAACAATTCGCCTCAATGGGAGAAACTTGAATCAAATCAAACCTGAGGACAGAAATATTGGCATGCTATTCCAAAGGCCAGTTTTATTTCCCCACAAAGATGTCCTCGGAAACATACTCTTCGCATACCAAAAGAAGAAAGATCGAGATATGGAAAAAGTCAATGAAATCATGAAGGACATAGGAATCTATACGATGAAAAATCAATCCATTGAAACACTTTCTGGTGGAGAATCTCAACGTGTTGTTCTTGCAAGAGCGTTGCTCACAAACCCTGAACTCTTACTTCTAGATGAACCATTATCATCTCTTGACTTGAGCGTAAGACGACAATTAGCATCCGAGATACGAACGACATTAAAATCGAAAAATATTGCAGCAATACATGTAACACACGACCATGAAGAGGCTGCAATTATTGGTGATCGAATCATCGAATGGAATGAACTTCATCTACTCGAAAGCGTATTAATTCAAGCAAATACAGATGAAACGACTTCTGGTTGAGTCAGATAGATTGTCAAGCCAATACCTGCCATGATCATCATCCAAGAGCCAACAAGTTTGATCATTCCAGTCATTCTCCGTAGGAAATTAATCATGACTTGACGGCCAAGACCAACGAGTACTGTGACGAGAATCATCAAAATCAACAAACCGACCATCAATCCACTGAGACCAGATATAACTGCGGATGTTCCAAGAGTTCCTAGGAAAATCACGAATGGAAGAACTGCAGCGGCAGTACAATCAATGGAAGCAGCAGCGTAACCAATACCGTAGAGATACATGTTTCTACGTGGTGTAAAGGTCTCATCCATTTCAGTTGTTGACCATCGATCAACCAGTTTTTGGACAAATCCAAGTAAATGGGAAGTGATGCCAAGGAGCATAATTGTACCAAGGATGACGAGGAGTAAAGCAATACCAACGGCAATATAATGAATCAATCCAGACTTGGCAAATGCTTCACCCATTGCGAATGCAAGGATTCCAATGAGGATAAAGAAGGTCCACATTCCCAATCCTGCAAGTGTACCAATAACCCATGAAGATGGCATTTTAGTTTTCAGTTTCCCCTCTTCAATCAGTTCATCTTCTCGGGCACCGAGACTGAGATAATACGAAATGAAACCTGGTAAAACAGGGAATGCACATGGTGAAAAGTAGACAAGAATGGACAGAATCATTCCAAGGACAAATACTGCTACAAAGGACGTTTATGGCTCTTCCCAAGCGATTCGATCCGACATTGTAATCGAAACATTTCCAGTCAATGCGGATTCAACTGATGAATCGAATTCACCCCATCCTTCAACAGGAGTACCTGTTGTCTGTTTCTCAATGATATAACCTTCAACATCAATGACCATAACGACTGGGATTTGTCCAGTACCTGCAGTTGTGAATAATCGGACCGGATCTGCAGAGCTGCCATCAGCCAGAGTTGCAGCATCAACAGAACCAAAACCAGTAGGATACAATGGAACCGTGTATTCACC
>JADHSC010000004.1 GCA_016777125.1 Candidatus Poseidoniaceae archaeon | reverse complement strand
CATGTTCCTAGTGAGGAGAGGGCGTTCGAGAATCGGTTTGCAAATGTGGTTGGTAGTTCACCATATTGTAATGCTGGAGCGTCTGTAACTCCTCTTGACTGCAAGGTTTCGCTAAGAAGGCGCAATCGAGGAAAAGGCTCGATAATGAATGGAGCATTCTCGCCACCGGCTTCATGTTGTGCTCGTTGTAGAGATCTTCGAACATAGAATACTGGTCCATCGCCGCCTGCTTGGGCACTACCACCTGCTCCTTGAGCTGGAACGAACATTGTGCCATCTTGTCGGCCGCCTGCGAAATAGTACAAATCAATAGGATGCTGGATGAGTACGCCTGGAAGTGATGAGGCTCGCAAGGCATCGGCGAGAGCGTTCAATCTCTGCTCAAGTTCCGAGACTGGTACACGCCAATCCTCGCCCTCGGGGCCAGATAATACGGATGAATCCCAATCGGGCATGATGGGTCTTCCCGTTCGTTATTCAAAACCACTACGCTTCATTTGGTTACGAAGAGGAGGTTTCAACTTCTGGAATCAATGCTGGTTCTGTTTTCATAATTCGCTCATCGGCTATTGCACAATACTCTTCGGAAAGATCCATTCCAACAAACACTCTCCCAGATTGTTTTGCAGCAACACAGGTTGTTCCCGAACCATTGAACGGATCGAACACAACATCTCCTGCAAAGGTGTACATCTCAATGCAACGACGAGGCAATTCAACTGGGAACGGGGCTGGGTGATTGACCCGACTTGCACGTTCTGTTGCAAATCTCCAGATGGATTTGGTTTGTTCAATAAAATCACGCTTCTCGATTGTATCGATACGTCCTTCAGCTCGCTCTTTCTTTGACCGAGGGAGTTTGTAATCACCTTTAGAAAACACGAGAAGATACTCGTGGATGTCTCGTAAGCAAGGATTGGAGGCACTCTGGAAAGAGCCCCAAGCGCAGGATGAACCTGCACTTGCAGATTTGTCCCAAATGATCTCTCCACGCATAAGGAATCCCAGTTCAATCATCATGCTATTGATGTATGTTGAAAGAGGAATGTACGGCTTTCTTCCAAGGTTAGCCACGTTGACAACCATCCTTCCACCAGGAGAAAGCACTCGATAACACTCTGCAAAAACGTCGTGTAAAAGTTTGAGATATTCATCGAGTGTCAAATCATCATCATACGCCTTTGAAGCATTGTATGGGGGAGATGTGACTACCAATTGTACACAATTATCTGGCAATGGATTTTCTCTAGCATCACCTGTGAGAATTACATTGTGAAACGTCTCTGGAAGCTCTTGGGGCTCGCCTACATCTCTTTGTGAGGCAATACCTTTGTTGATTCTACTGTTGTAATAGGTAGAAGCATCATGGCTTTCTCTACGAGATACTCCAAATGCTGAAGTCGATGTTTTTGCTCTTTTACGAGCCCCATCGAATCCTTCTTTTTTCGGCTTTTCGCCACCCATTGCGAAGCAACGGGTTCGACTCGGTTATGACCTTTCGCGCCAAACATATGCAACGGACGCGCGTTTCCAAGCCTCGGATGAAAAACCAAGAATGATTTGGGAACGAATCACTTGTCCCAAACAGTCCACGTTTCGCTAGGAGCATATCTGTAGTGCCACGTTCCTGAACTCACTGGCCATTCAATCCAGTAGGTTCCCTTGTCATCTAAATCGCCAAGCATATTAGTAGGTGGAATTTGCGAATGATTTTGCTCACCAACATCAGCAGACATTGCTAACTTTTCCTCGAGGAGACTTGTACGCTCGTCTGTATCAACGACTTGTGATAAGCCGAAATAGGTATCATTGTGAGCGATTTTATACAACTCATTCGAGGTTGATGATTGAAGTTCTTCGATTAAAATGAGGAGTTTTTCTCGCGTTTCTTTCTTGATTTGATTGTTCGTAAATCGTGCTGTTAGATCTGCTTTCAGATCCTCTAATTCTTCAGCGAATTCCTTTGGATCATCATAGTAGGCTTGAACCAGTGACTGAAGATAAGTCAACTCATTGCGTTCTTCTTTTGTTAACTTCGAGTTCTTACGAAGAACCTGTACCCAGCGGAAAGCATCCGGAAGAACTGCTGCTACTGCATTCGTTTGAAGCAACGTAAACACGGCGAGAAGAATCGCCCCTACACCAACTGTGGTTGTTACAGGATCGGCACCACCAGAAAAGAACGACTCAAACCCAGAAGAAGTTTCCATATCCTCTTCTGTTTCTTCAATTTCACAACCGTTAGCATCGACGACTACGCCCGATGAAGTTGCAGGACAATCGTCTTCGATGTCAGGAACACCATCGCCATCGGAATCGAGAGGTGTTTGAGTCTCGTTCTCATCATCGGTTTCATTGGTTTCTGGTTGCTGGAAGATATCTGGAATTCCATTTCCATCATCATCTTCACAACCATAGAAACCATTTGCAGTCGAGTTGCCAAAGGTATCTGGACAATGATCAGCCTGTACCGCTCCAATGACGAAGATACCAGGCCATTCAAGCTCGCGAGTATCATTCCAATCAGAGTCACCCCAATTGTCGCCATACCCATCACCATCAGAATCCTGCCATTGTGTTGAATCAAGTGGGAAGGTGTCCTGTGTGTCCAGATATCCGTCACCATCAGAATCCAGTTGCGCTTGTGAACATCCGTTTCCATCGACTTCTGCATCTTGAATTGTGTTTGAACACAGATCGTTGAGATCGCCTACGCCATCACCATCGCTATCCAATGATTCACTCGAATCGTTCGGGAAGGCATCGGTATTATCACCGACTCCATCGCCGTCAGAATCGACTTGTTCGAATGCGTTTTGTGGGAAAGCATCAGCGTTATCTCCAACCCCATCACCATCACTGTCCACAGTCTCACTCGGGTTGTTCGGGAACGCATCGGAATTATCACCGACACCATCCCCATCCGAATCGATTTGTTCGAAGGCATTGGATGGGAAAGCATCAGTATTGTCACCTACGCCATCACCATCACTATCTTCAGTCTCGCTAGAATCGTTCGGGAATGCATCAGCATTGTTACCAACACCATCTCCGTCAGTATCCGCCCATTCGAGAACATCGTTCGGGAATGCATCACCTGAATTGCTGTACCCATCGCCATCATCATCTGGACACCCGTTCTGATCTTGGGTGGAAGTACCTGCTACATCTGGACAATCATCGTTTGCGTTTGGAATACCATCGGCATCCAAATCGTTTTGATCAATAAATTCGAACGTTGAGGAAAGTTGATGTTCGCTACCCTCGACATCGATAAGTGAGATTGTGCTCGTTCCAGGATTCGCAACTGCGGGTGTTGTGAGTCGAATGGTTGAATCATCGATTACATCAGCTGTTACCGAACCAAGTTGACCAAACTTGACAGTGATCTCGTTTGTGACAGTCACGCCGGTCGATTTTGTGGCATATCGAAGGACTCCATTCGTCTCATCGGTGTAGGCAACATGCATCATGCCTCCATCATCGATGATAAGCGAATTAGATTCGCCTGTACCATCTCCTTGGCCACCAGTAGTCTCGATAGTACTGACTTGCCAATTTGGCGATGATGGATTTAGTGTAGCATATTTCAATTTCCAACCGCTCCAAGAGCGGTACACGATGTGCGGATCTCCTGCTGCGTCAATGGCAATGGAGGGTTTTCGACCAGTATCTCCTGATGAATCGACAACCGTGTTTGTCCATGCCCCATTTGGCACGCCCGTTGAGTAACGCAAATCGTCGTTATCGCTATCGTAATGAGCAATGTGGAATTGTCCTTGGTCGTCCATGGCTAGGGAGCTGTAGTAGCCTGGATAGGCGATGTTGTACCCGCCGGAATCAGGTGCGTAGGTAATCCAAGAACCGCTTTTGTTGGTTGTGAACTTCAATTTCGCTTGGTCTCGGTCTTGAAACGCAATGTAGGCATTGTCGTTGCCATCAATGATGATGGCCGAGTCACATCCCTTGTTGCTACCTGATTCGATGATGTTGGTCGACCATGATGCCCCGTCAAACGAGGCAAGTCGAAGACCATTGCCGCAATACTGCTGATAACCGGTGAAGGAGATGTGAGGATGGTTGTTTGAATCGAGGGCAATGCCTACTGGCCCAACTTTTGCGCCCGTGGTGACCTGTGTTGAAGTCCATGAAGAGCCGTCGTAATGCATGTACACGATGAGGCCAGTGTTGGTAGAATAAGCAGCATGGAGTTCGTCGTTGTCGTCAATCACCATGTGCGTGTCCCAACAATAACTTCCTTCGCAATTTTTGATTGCTGTGGGTGTCCAGGAAGAACCATCGTAAACACTGTGGGTGAATGCGTAGCCATCACCACTCGCATGAACGATGTGCACATGACCATTCGAGTCAATTGCCATTGCGTTTTCATGTCCTGCCTCATTCCCGTAGTCTGCAGTCGTCTTCGTCCATTGATGATTGATGCCATCGTATGTCGTATTGGTAAAGGCAAGATCAGAAAACCCACTTCCTGAAATTGTAATCTCTTCGCCACCGGCAGTCCAACCTGTGTTTGGTGAAATCGTAGTTTGAATTGGACTTGAGTACTGAATCTCATCGCGCTCTGCTTCCAAAGTGGTTTGTTGTGTAATCATTGGAGATGCGAAAACTGTGAGGAGCACTACACTTACAAACAATGCTCGCATATATTTCGCTATCTCTTAAGTTTAAAATATCCTTTGGTAACAGTTTTGTTACCTATATTGGCCTCACGCTCTCCATATTGTGAATAAATTCGATTTATTCAGCACATCACTCAAGAACTGAGTTCACTTGGAAGAACCATGGCGAACGTCCTAACATTGGACAATATCAACATCGAAGGCAAGACTGTTCTCTTGCGCGTTGATATCAACAGCCCGCTTGATCCTGCAACCAAGTCGTTTCTTGATGATACAAGGATTCGAGCCATTCTTCCAACGTTGAATCGATTGTCAAAGGCAAAAACTGTTCTTATTGCCCATCAATCCAGACCTGGAAAGAACGACTTCACCAGTACACTTGGTCACGCTCGTGAACTTGGACGATTATTGGGGCGTTCAATTCGTTGGGTTGATGACATTCATGGCCCAAAAGCAATGGAAGCTATTGAGGACATGAAGATGGGAGATATTCTCATGTTGAATAACATTCGAATGGATCCTGAAGAAGTGAATCGCAAAGGTGATGCTCTCGCTCTTTCTGAAACGCAACTCGTTCAAGATTTAGCGAGTGTTGCGGACGTATTCGTGAACGATGCGTTTGCATGTGCTCATCGTTCAAGTCCAAGTATCGTTGGGTTTGCACACCATTTACCATGTGTTGCTGGAGAGTTAATGGCACACGAAATTCGACAAATCGATCAAGCGCTTGAATCTCCAGCACGACCTTGTATTGCTGTTCTTGGCGGTATCAAAGTCGATGACAGTATCGAAGTAGCACATAATATGCTTGAAAATAATATTGCTGACGAAGTCTGGTTCACCGGTGGAGTTGCGAACCTCGCCATTCACCTTTCTGGAAATAATATCGGAGAAGGAAACGTCTCATTCCTGCAAAATGAACTACAAGACGCTTGGGAATCAACGATAGAATCCGCCACATCTCTGCTTAAACTACACAAAGATAAGATTGTGTTACCAGTTGATGTTGCAGCGAATGTAGAAGAAAACCGTATTGATATCAATGTCGAGAAGTTGCCAATTCATGCACCACTTTTCGACATGGGAATTTCATCCATTCTCGCCCTATCTTCTCGGATTAAGAGTGCTGGAACCATCATTCTAAACGGACCTGCTGGAGTCTTTGAATTGCCTGACTTCGCCTTGGGGACAATCGAAATGCTCAACGCCTGTGCAGAATCAAGTGGATATGCACTCATGGGTGGAGGACATACCGCTACATTGGTGAGTCAACGTGGTCTTGCAGATAAAATGGGACACGTTTCCACTGGCGGTGGTGCTTGTTTGGATTACATTGCAGGTAGAACACTTCCTGGAATTGAAGCACTTGAGATCAGTGCTCAACGATACCAGTTGGAAATTACGCCACTTATTCAAGATGAATAGAGCGTGAATGCTGAACATGCTATTGACGATTCAAGCACTAGGCTCATGAAGAAGCACAACCAGGCAAGGCCATGGGCGATGATACTGCCGTTCGTTATCGTAACGCGGTTTTGTACGATGATCACTTCGCCAAACACGTTGGAGATTTCTTGCTCCACAAAGATGGAACATGGTCAGAATCAAACGGTGATGAGGATGTTCTGGAAGATATTGACGGGTCAAATCGAGTCATCACTCGGTCCTTGCAAAATTGGCATACGCACTTAGCAATGCAATTGAATGCCCGTGATTTTAGCGATGGTTTTCCGCTTCATCGATGGCTCGATGAGGCTATCTTCCCGACTGAGGCGAAGATTACTCCCGAGTTTGTTCGAATTGGTGCTCAAGCAGCTGCTGCTGAAATGATTCGTACAGGTTCCACTTTCGCTGCTGACATGTATTTCTTCCCTGCCGTTACAGGCAATGTCCTAGAAAAGGCTGGATTGAGAGGATTATGTGGTGGCCCTGTCAGTGATGCTGCGCTTCCTTCACATGAAAATGCACAATCTGCGTTAGCTGAACTCGATGGTTTGATCGCTAACAATTCTGAAGATGACCTTGTACAGTATGCTATTGCAACTCATTCAGTCTACCTTTGCTCTGAGGATACTCTACGAAGAGCGAGTGAACTTGCTGAAAAGAGGAATGGACGCCTTCACATCCACGTGAGTGAAACCCGAAAAGAAGTCGCTGAATGCAAAGAAAAAACAGGAATGTATCCTGTCGAATATTTGCAATCGATTGATTTTATCAAACCGGGAACAATTTTTGCCCACGCTTCTTGGGTTAAGAAAAACGAAATTCGAATGATGGCTGACTACGATATTACTGCTGTTCATTGTCCTTCTTCAAACATGAAATTGGCCTGTGGTGGAACTCTTTCCTATCCCCCCTACAAAGATGCTGGAGTGGATTTGAGAATAGGAACAGACGGTGCTGCATCGAGTGGAAATGGACTAAATTTACTCCATGAGGCTCGTTTAGCAAGCCTTGTTCAACGACATGATCATTGGGATTCAACCTTGCTTCCTGCAAAAGATATTTTCAGTATCGCAACAAAAGGAAGTAAAGATTGGGTCGCTTGGAATCTTGATGATATTCGAATGCGTCCTCTCGGTCGTTCAAACGATCGGCATCTTGCAAATCTCGTTTACAACGGCGGTGACTGTCTGGATGTTTGGGTAAATGGGCAGGCATTACGACTCAATGGAGAAACCAAAACTGTTGATGAAAGAGCAACCATCGAAGAGCTCGATGCAGCAGTTAGCACATATTATGATGGAATCGAATAATCATTCGCGGCCATAATAAATCAATGTCGCACCTATTCCAAGAATAAACATCGAAACTACAACGCTAAGCAATGAATGTCCAATGTGGGCTTCATAGTCAATCTTGACTTCGGTTCCTTCGGCTAGAACTCCATCCTTTGCTCCTAAGGCAGCAAAATAGGTTCCTGATTCCATTTCCCAAGTAAAACCTGTTTCAGCGGTTGCACTTGAATCACCAGCAACGAAATTTGTTGACACTCCATCACACCCAAGTCCTCCTGTAAAGAAAGAAGAGGGGACATCATCACAACGATCTTTTTCAGCTTCATCAACAATACCAATCCAGACGTCGTCACGATCCCATGTCAATGTGAGTTCAGTTGAAAGAATTCCAATGAGAGGATTGCTCGGCAAGGGTTCATCTGAAAAAAACGCTTGATTCGGAGCATTTGGAGTAGGAACGCCTTCGACTTCTCCTTCAAAGGTAAAACCAATCATTCCAGCTGTAAGAAAAAGAATTGCGAAGCCGGTCAATCCTACTCCAAATTTCCCTCTTCCAAGCAGTGTCATAATCAAGCCCCAACTTCAAATGGAATGAGAAGGAAGGATAGAGCCAGTATAACATAGCATGCAAGTAACATTGCTCCTTCAAGCCAGTTCGTCTTACCATCGTTTAGAATAAAGTTCGCAACAAGAACGCCCATGAATGTCGCGGCAGTTTCAAGAAGGCCGAATTCCAAAGAGAGTCCAACGCCCAATATCCAAGCGAAAAGAACCATCAGTGGAGCGACAAATACTGCAATTTGGACACTTGAACCAATTGCGATTGCGAGGGATAGATCCATCTTGTCCTTCCCAGCAACGATTACTGCAGTGAAGTGTTCTGCAGCATTACCAAAGAACGGAAGCAGAATAACACCGATGAAGAGCGTTGGCATTCCCCATTCGCTTGCTGCTTTGTCAACACTGTGAACAAGTAGTTCAGCCATATATCCCACCATAACAGTAGCAATAATCAGAAGAGCCCACGCATTTTTTATCGACATTTTTGGCTCTTCGTGGTGAGATGAATCCTCTGAAGAATTGAAAATATCGGAATGGGTTTTGAACTGGAAGAAGAGCGACAAGCAATACATTGCCAAGAGAGCCAAGGAAGCATAACGGGACAACTCGAGAACGTTTTCATCGGTAACGTTGGAACCTGTATGATGTGCAGCAGCTGGGATGATAAGGGCGAGAACTGCTAAGAGAAGCAAACTACCGTTCATGGAAAGTGCAGATTGATTAAACGATTGAATCCTAAATTTGATTCCACCCCATAGCAATGCTAACCCAAGAACAAGAAGCAGATTACCAAGAATCGATCCAATCAATGATGCTTGAACGAGTACGATCATTGTCTCTGCTTGATCTGGATCACTGAACGCCGTATAGATGGCAATACTTGCGATGATGATTTCCACAGCGTTTCCAAAGGTAGCATTGAGTAAACCTCCAAGATTTTCACCAGCTCGAAGGGCTATCTCTTCTGTTGCATGACCCATGAGAAAAGCCAATGGCATGATTGAAATCATCGAAAACAAAAACGTCATTTCAACGTTTCCTTGGATGTTGAAGAACAGTGTTACTGGTACTGCTAACAAAAGCCAATTCAAGCGGTTCTTGAGGGGACTAAAAGCATCAAGTAAACTATCGTAATTTGATTCAACAACAACTTCAGACATCATTCCTCACCGTAGTTCGCATCAATCGTCTTTTGCCTTACGGCGAACTGGACGTTTGCGAGTTGGTGCTTTGCGAGTAGGTCGCTTGCGGACTGGACGCTTGCGTGGAGCAGGTTCTTCATCCTCCTCTTCTTCATCGTCTTCGTCTTCATCATCGTCATCGTCCCAGAAGATGCCTTCTGCTTCATCTTCATCGATTTCTTCGACAACTTCCTTCTTTCGGCGAGTCTTGCGTTGTACAAGATTTACTGCGAACGGGTCGTCTTCATCCCCCTCTGGCTCAGCTTCAACAGCCTTCTTTTCCTCATTCTCGGGTTCCGTTGTGGAGCCTGTTCCAGTAATGGCATCCATATCCAGATCTTGGCTTGTGCCGATGAATTCTGACATCCAATCCTCATCTTCTTCTTCGCCAGCCTTCTTCTTCTTTGGACCTGACATGCTCGTTTGCACAATCATTAGGGCGACAATGAACAAGAGTATATTGACTGCAACTGCAATCCAAACCAAAAGATATGGAGGATCGCTCATCGATGGAGTGATTTGTTCTGGCTCAGGAGCTTCTTTGAGATCTTCTTCAAAGGTGCAAATTGTTTCACCTTCGAGGTTGTTTCTACAAAAGTCGACTACAAAGACAACACGTTGTGAAACTTCATTACCTGCTGTATCGATACCCCGGACTGTGATTGCGTGTTGGCCGGCATCAAAGGTTCCAGCTGAGAAATCCATATCGCTTACGAGAGTTGACATGTCTTGTTCAACATCTGTAATTCCTCCGGCGTCAGCCCATGGAGAGGTACTGGTAATACCTGTCAATCCACCATAATTGAAGGTGAATCTGTATTGTAAATCCTGGATTTGAACATCATCCTCTGCAGCAAACATGAGATTAATCTTGTTTCCATAAAGATACTTTGAGCCCTCTGAGGAAGGCGATGGTGAATAAATCGTAACTGTAGGTCCCTTTGCGTCAATATGATAGTTCGTGTTTGTTGTTATGCCTATGTTATCGGCGTCATCAATGAGAGTCATCTCGAATGTCATTGCTCCGGCATTGGCTGAAGCAGGAATTGTAAAACTGTAGGAATATTCAGGACCTTTGTCAGGGTTCAACAGGTTGTCGGCAATTTGAGTCATTGGCTCTCCGCCCCCTGTTACGTTAAACCCAGAATCTGAGACCACTTCGATCATAGGAGTGGTTTTCAATTCCTCACTCGCTTCAATTTTGATGGTATATGTTCCAGCGATTAACGATGGGCTTGTGTATTCTGAATTTTCATCATCTAATAACCGAAGTTCAACAGATGGCGCAAGAGTATCTTCTCGAACCAGGAATGAATTAGTGTTCAATCCTTCAAGAATATCGGAATTCGTATTGTTAAATTCATCTGCAACCGTAACTGCATACCAAACCTCACGCTCTGTATCGCTAGCAAGCGGAATGTTTCTGATGATCGTTGCAGAATTTTGTTCTCCAACGTTTATGTCATCAAGGACCAATTCCCAACCGTCAGCATCGCTTGTGGTAATACTTGTCTGGCCACCGTTAAACGGATCACCAGTATGCCTCCAAACCTGATAGGTTTCATTTGATTCTTGGAGGTTTAACCACTCGAGAGCGACGAAGCCAAGATCACCTCTGCTTTCAGCATCAACGATTGACGGGTTTGTTGGCGTGGTAATATCGATTGCTACTGGTCCAAACGAGTTGTTGTTCAGGCCCATATATTCGTATGATCCAGTCGTGTGGACATACTGTGCTTCGCTTGTCACATAGATGTACCATTGTAAAACGGCGCCACTTGCAGATACGACGGTTTCGTTGAGTACAATATCAAATGTCTCAACGTTATCGTTTGCGAACCCGTGATATGTTGTTGCTGTGGCAAATTGTTGAGGTGGTGGTTGGAACCCTGAAGATGAACGGACATGGTATCGTTCGCCTTCAACTCCAAGTTGATCTGTCCATGTTACTCGTACTGTACGATCTCCAATGAACTCAGCATGAACATTGGACGGTTCTTTTTCCCAAGTCGAATACGCGTCCTCTTCAACTGTATCGCATGATCCAGATGACGTGTTTGCGTTAAACAATCCAATCTCATCTACAAGAACAATACAATAGGTTGCAAGACCCAGTGAACCGACTGGTAAGTTTCGAGTGTATTCATACTTGATGTTTTCTTCTTCAATACTTACCATCTCTATTGGTTCTCCTTCTTCTGAAATATCAGTGTATTTCTCTGGAATGCTCGCGACTAAACTTGGTCCTGTTTCGAAGATTGAGGAAAATACATCGCCAGCAACGTAAATCTCGTAGCGCTCGTCGTCTTCAATTGTTGAACCGCTCCAAGAGAGTGTTGTGGTTCCTGTTCCGTCAACATCACCAACGAAGTATGCATTGAAATCGGTTATGTGCGAAGGAGGTAGATTATCTTCAAGGATCGGTTCACTCAATGCATTTCCTGAGAGGAAACGAAGATCGACCTTATCTACTCCTGATTCAGTTCCATTTGGAATGAAATACGTAATCGCATAATAGGATTCGCGGTTTGTATTGCTTGGAATTGGATTCACATATTCTGAATTCTCGGAACTAAGGTTAGCAAGCAGCTCAACTGGATAATTTGTTGGCAGGCCTTCGTAAACGGCCCCGCCGTTGTCTCTTCCAATTTCTCCATCGGAGCGCCAAACGAGGATTCGAGTATCTGGCATTGCAGGATCTGAATTAGGTAAGTCGTGATAGTTGTACCAAGTTAGGGTTGTTTCACTATCAGCCAAAGAATATTCGGCTTGGAAGAAAATTGGAGTTTCCACTGGCGATGTTACTTCATGGACTCCCTCGTACAATGATGAGGCGTTAAAGTCTAATTCCGAAGATGAATATGCTTGTTCGCCTTCTGTCCAAGAAGTCGTGATTGCATAGAAGTAAGTGTCATTGACGCCAGCTCCGACAAGGAAAGAGGATGAGTGGCCTGGATGAGTAGGTGCAAGACATTCAACGGATTGAATCGCTACACATGCAGTTACGTTTGCAAATGGTATTGCGGCTCCGAGGGTTCCAGGAGTAATTGGTTCACTGTGGCGATAAACAGTGTATTCAGCATTTTGCAGATTGGCAACATTTGATCCTGAAAAGGTCTCAATATTTCTCCACGTGATTGTTGTTGTTTCAGAAACAGGATCGAAGGTTACGGCAATATCCTGTGCTTGTAATTTTGAAGCATCCCCAATGTCAGCAGCCGCTGATGTTGGTATCAACGGGACAGTCATGAGAAGCATAAGCAAGACCATCAGGCCCGCCTTAGGTTGTAGACTCCGGTTCAGCGCGTTCGCACCCATCACACATAACGTCGCCGCCGTCTGTTAAGAGTATGCCGCATTACGCAGCGATGAAACACCCGATTTGAGATGTTTTGAATCACTCGGATTCATCAGAATTTGGTTGTTCCAATGGATGTGTTGTATCGAGTTCGATAATTTCCTTGCGGGCTTGCAAAAATCTGATTCCGAATGTGTACATTCCACCGAGCCCAGAAATGAAGACAACTGCAGTGAGTGGGTTGAGTTCAAGATGCTCAAATACACCTGGCATAGCGGAATAATCCTGTACACCGATAAGCCAGAATATTCCTGTTATTGCAAGCGCTGCAATGGTTAGAATTGTTCGATCTGCTCTTGAAAATCCTTTGTAATTTCGGCCTCCGCTCACCGCTTGTGCTTGTGTGCCCATGTAGGAGCCGAGGATTGTAAACCAAGCTGCAGCCCAACCTAATGCCGGATCATCAACCCATGCAGGACTTGAGGCGATTGCAATTACCCACATTGCGTCAAGAAGCCTGTCGAGAGTATGATCGAGATAATCTCCCCAGCGAGAAACTTGGCCTGTTTCACGGGCGAGTTGTCCATCAAGACCATCAAGAATCATGGAGAAGCCAATCAATAGGGCAGATCCCATGAGCATCAATGCACCAGTATCTGATTTTGGTGCGAAGAGGACAAGTAGGCTGGCTGCAATACCGACAGGTAAAGCAAGCCATGTAAGAAAAGCAGGATTGGTTCGGCCTAAGCCCATTACCAGGGGGGAAGCCATTGCTTCCCAGCGCTTCCTTAACTGTTCCAGAGCCATTGGTCTCATTCCTGCCGGTGCATCGAAAGGTCATATGCTTTCGGACATAATTTAGCCTTCTAACCAGTCTATTGCAAGGGGTATTGATTCTTGGACGGTCTTTTCACCCTCATATTGCGACATGAACAATTCAATAGAATCTTGGGCATTTGAAGCATTGGTCATGTCCAGTTCAAGTATCGGCAAATGAGGGCTTCTATCAAGTAACTCGGTCCAAATCCCAGCAATCATCTCCCACTCGATATTGTTCTGAATTTTCGTCGCATCATAGCCGTCCCTCTTTGACAGCCTTATACTTAATTCGTCTGGATGACATCGAAGAAGAATGAGAGCATCAACAGTGCAGTGATGAGCAAGATGTCCTTCAATGATGGCGATTTTATCCCCTTCATAGTTCCAGTCTGATAGAAGATCGGTTGTAATGATAAGGTCTCCTTCTTGGTGCTCTATACATCCTAATTGAGTTGCAATTTGTTCAACAGTAAAGCAGTCAAACCGTTCTGGTGACAATTGGCTTGACAGAGTTGTTTTACCTGTACCAGGTGATCCCGTTATAGCAAAAATCGGCTTCTGCATGACCTTCTCCGAATTCAACCAAAGCACGTCAAGAATTAAACATGAGGTTCCGAATCGACACTCATGGCCGCCATTGATGAACACGAGTCAGTGGCGACTGCGATTGTTTTGATTTCGACAAAACCAGGATTTGAAAACAGTATTTCACAAACGCTTTCAGAAATGTCAGAGGTTGTCGAATCCATGATCTTGTTTGGCGAATATGATGCCTACTGTAAGATTGTGATGCCCGATTTTACATCTCTCTCATCATTTATTCTCCGTAATATTCGAACAATCGATGGCGTGATCAGTACAACAACGCTAACTGCTGCAATCAATCATCAATGAGGTTTCAACATGTTTGGAATGTCAGACCCGAATCAAACATTGTCGCAAATGATTCGTTATTTTGAAGAACAGCGCTACGAAATGGTCGAAGTCATGTCGAGTGAATTCACAGCCATGCTTCTTTCTCAGAAAGGCCGTGATGCCGCAACACAGACATTACTTGTCAAAGGGCTTCGGATTCTAACTGAGGTTTTGTCTCAGCGAAAAAAACACAACCTTGCAATAAAGGCTGCATCTGTCTTGCAACGAGAACGAAAAAAATTGGAGAAAATACTGCTCCAATCTGCACCTCAGTTATTACAAAAAATAACTCCCTTGGAAGAAGACCTAATGCGGATAGGGGATGTATATGCGGCCTGTGGCAAATCAAGAAAAGCGGTCAAGTTCTTCTTGCGAGCACATAAAATTAAGCCCGGAAATATTGTGGCTATGCTTTCTGTATGCCAGTCTGAAGGCCATGCTACAAAGCGTAGCAAAACATTAGCAAAGGATACCGAAATCGCTGGCCCGGTTATTTTGGAAAACGGACAATATTGGCTCAAACCCGAAGGTAATCGAGCTGTTCAAATCGATCCTGTTCTTTCAGTTTTGGAATCATGTGCCCACGGTTATCCAGAATGCGTAGAGCAATCGCGGCGAATACGTCAAGAATGTTCAGATATTTCCGAGGGAATCACTGCTGCAAATGTACGATTACAAAGCGCCATGGACACACTAAAGCCGAAGCACGACTATTACGAATATTCTTGAGTGGTAGCGAGGGATGGATTTGAACCATCGATCTCCGGGTTATGAGCCCGACGGGATATCCAGACTACCCCACCTCGCTGCTTTGACGGCCACAGTTCTTCCCTTTCAATCCACCGATAATCGAAAAGTAGTCTATTCGGCATTGATTTCTTCAATGATGACGTGTAACCATAACCATGAGCGGAGGGTGGAAAGCGATAGGGTTCTCTTTACTTGTGCTCCTAACATCATTCTCTGGCTGCCTTGATTCAGATGAAGGAGATGAAGAGAGCGCTATCAATTTGGTAGTGTATTACGATTCAACCAGCGGTACAATCCAGCAATCCTTCCTCGGAGGATCGCAGATTTCTCTGAATGGAGTCACATTAAACTTTGATTTTGCCCGGACAACATCCGATTTTGATCTCGCCACGTTTTCAATCGAACCTGGAGATGGACGTAGTCCAATAACAGTGAACGCTGACGAAACGGCGAATATCGATGTGGAATATGAGCTTCATGGGTTGTTCACAATCGTTCTTACTGCAACGGATGTTGAAGAAAACTCGGAGAACATGACTCTTGTCGTTCGAATCGAGAAGCATATCGAATGGAGTGAACAAAACAGTGCGCAACCAGATGTGATGTCGATTAATACAGAACCTGATAATGATGGTCCTGCTCCAAAACTATTGACCATTCAATCTACTGTTGAAAACCCTTCAACAACAGGGCCAATCGGTGGCGGTGGACCTGTAACAATTACATGGGAATTGACAAATGCCGATTCGGAAAGCAAGGGTATGAAATCCGAACAAATTGCGGATGGGCAAGATGCCGTATGGGATTTTTCCCTAAGCATACCAGATAAGGAGATTCATGAACTATCGGTCAACATAGATCAAGGTCAAGACCGAATAAACATTAATCACATCGTTGATATTTTGTATGATGCGACTGAAAGTGCTACGAATCCTTTTCCAACAGAAAGTGGAAATGAAGATTCACAAACTGAAAGTGAATGAAAAGTGAAATTGGGGGTGCTGTCCCCGTTGGATAAGAAATGTTCAGATTTCATACCTCCTTCCTCTCAAATCTTCTTTCATATACCCTCAGCCATTGGTTTGAGACAGTGATACAATGAGTACAACAAGCAAAAAGAAAAAGACAACAAGTAAGAAGGATGAAAGTCTGACTGTAGAAGAGGATATTCTAATGGAAGCCGTTGATGACGAAGCCCCCGAGGTTTCAATTGAAGACTTACCCGGAGTAGGTCCAGCAACGGCCGAAAAACTACGAGAAGCTGGATTCGACGAATTACTCGCTCTTGCGGTTATGTCTCCAGGCGATTTAGCGGACCAAGCAGAACTTGGCGAGGCTGTCGCTAGTAAGATCATCAACGCTGCAAAAAAGATGGCAAACATTGGAGGATTCGTATCCGGTGTTGCTCTACTCGACCGACGTCGAGAAGTTCAGAAACTCTCATCCAAGGTTCAATCAATCGATGATTTACTGGGCGGTGGATTCGAAACACAAGCTCTGGTAGAAGTGTATGGTGCATTCGGTTCAGGGAAAACTCAAATCGGCCATCAACTCGCTGTCAACTGCACTATGCCTGTTGAAGAGGGAGGTTTCGATGGCGATGTGTTCTACATCGATACAGAAGATACATTCCGACCTGAGCGTATTACTCAAATGGCACGAGGACACGGTCTAGATCCTGATGCTGTTCTAAGCAGAATACACGTTGCCAGAGCGTACAACTCCGCTCACCAAATGCTTCTCGCAGAAGAAATTAAGCGAATGAGCAAGGGATTGAACGTGAAAATGATTATTGTTGACTCACTAACAAGCCATTTCCGTGCCGAATACATTGGCCGTGGAATGCTAGCAAACAGGCAACAAAAATTGAATCGTCACCTCAAAGACCTCAAGCAGCTTGCTGACATAAACAACGCGCTTGTCCTCGTGACAAACCAAGTTCATTCCAAGCCTGATGCTATGTGGGGCGACCCTACCAAGCCTATTGGTGGCCACGTTCTAGCCCACGCTTCAACCTTCAGACTTTACCTGAGAAAGGCAAAGGGCGGACGAAGAATTGCTCGATTGGTCGACTCACCAAACCTCCCAGATGGCGAGTGTGTCTACCAGGTTACGCAAGAAGGACTCCGCGATTGAAACAGGGTGTTGAAAACCTCTTCTGCGTGTGCTGACGAGGCAATACATTCAAGTTACCAACAACGAAGATGTCTTCCATGCGCCATTTGATCGAACGTGTGTTAGAACTCTCAGAAGAAGAAGTTGTACCACAGTTGACTCCCCAACCTGCGGGCCAGGGAACAGATGAAGAACTCCGAACACTCCTCGAATCTCTTCAACCAAGAATTCGTGTCTATGGCGTAGGTGGAGCTGGTTGCAACGCTGTTGGAAGACTTGAATCAGAAGGACTCTTTGAAAATTCATTCGTGACAGGATATGCCATTAACACGGATGCTCAAGCCTTACTCATGTCGCCACTAGAGAATAAAATTCTCATTGGTAGAACTGCTCGAGGACGCGGTGCAGGTGGAGATCCAACAAAGGGTGAAGCTGCTGCATTAGAATCCGAAATGTCACTTCGAGCAATTACTACAGACACGCAACTTGCAATTATCGCTGCTGGCATGGGTGGCGGCTCTGGCACGGGCGCTGCTGGACACATCGCACGATTGGCAAAGCAGCAAGGTGCTATGACCATTGCAGTTGTAACCTATCCATTCAACTCGGAAGGTGCAACACGTCGTGAAAATGCAGAGTGGGGACTTGAGAGACTTCGTGAGCATTGTGATACTATTCTAGTCATTCCAAATGAAAAGTTACTGGAGATAGAAGGTGTCAAAGATTTACCTCTTGCAAGCGCCTTCAGAGTTGGAGATGAATTGTTAGTTCGTTCAATTATCGGAGTTACAGAATTACTCACTCGTGATGGAATGGTCAACCTTGACTTTGAGGATTTGAAATCTGTTATTCATTCTGGTTCTGGTGTGGCTATGATTGGACTAGGCGCTGGTTCCGGCCCTGGGAGAGCAGAAGAAGCAACGCTCGAAGCGCTACATTCCCCACTTCTTGATCTTGATTTCAGTGATGCAAGAGGTGCGCTCATCAACGTGGTTGGAGGGAACAACCTCACACTTGGAGAGGCTGAGCGTTGTGCTCAAATCATTACAGAACGAATTTCGCCGCATGCACGAATCATTTGGGGAACTGCAATTGATGAATCTCTTGATGATGAGATTCGCGTCATGCTTGTGCTAACTGGTGTCAAGAGTGAGCAAATACATGGCTCCTCCGAGAGCAGGCAACTCAAAGCCCTACGCAGCAGTACAATAGAATTTGTAAACTAATCAATCTTTAATGATGATTATTGCTAATACGATTAATCCGCCTAATGCTATGCTTCCAACTGTGTAATCCAGTGTATCAAGAGAAGCCTCTTTCAAAGTAGGCTCAATATCACCTACGTATGCAATTCCAGGAACTCGAATTATTGTTCCATTCCAAGCATCACCGGTACTCTGCCCGTTTCCATTCACTGCATTGCCGTTAATTGTTAGATCTGTATATGTGCTATTATCATCAGGGCTGATGTAAGTAAAATTCCACGATCGAACTTTATTTCCAGAAGTTGTATGCGTCCAGCCATTTTCAAGTTTCTGAATATGGCCAAGTGTTTCATCGAACTGGATATCGCCTCCGGAAATCTCTATTCTAAATCCTCCAGCCTCTTCTCCAATAGAAAGACTCACTTCGGAGGAACGTACTTCTAGGGAAAAATTGTACGACGTATTCGATTCAAATTGTGATGGAAGACCAAGAAGAATGAGTTCCGTCGATGCATCTTGAGAACCGTGGCAAATACAACCGCCTCCAGCAATTTCTCCTATTCCTTGAGGGGCAGAACTCGCCCAAGGCAGAAAGAGAACGAGAGCAAGAAGAAATGGTAATTTTTTCACCCCTGTCCCTCAAGTAATCCACTCAGCACCCTGTTTTGAACCTTTCATGCATGGCGCAATAGAAACAACAGTTCAAAAGGAAATGGCGTCAAAAGCAATTTGATAACATGGATTTCAATTCAGACTCAATCACGCCAGACTTCGATGCAGATGACATCAATATCTTTGAAGAACTATCTTCAAGCAACTCTTTCTCTCAACCAGAAAGAAACCCACTTGAGCAAATCTTGCTTGGAGAAGATGAAGTAAACGAAACAATAGCATTCGATACGGATGTAATTGCTGATCTATTACAAGTTCTAGCACATCATGCAATCGTGAAGAGCTCAGACGACCCAACACAGATTCTTCCTGATGTGGCCAATGATGTTGATATCAACTCCGCTCGAGTCACTTCTCAAGAAGATGAATTCAGATTGTCTCTACTCGTTGAACTGCAAGATGAGAAAAAAATCCGCCCGTGTGTAAGAGTCCGTCAAGAAAATGGATCATTGAATCTTGTTGAAGAAGAAGAGAAGGTCCCAAAACAGTGGCTTCCACTCTACAAAATGCTTCATCAAGCACTTAGTAGCGCAGTCGATTCTCTGAAGGCAACCGTACAAATTGCCTGATCAGTGAAGAATCAAATCCCAAGTGATGTCAACCTTGTCGTTGATAGTATTCGACACAGAGCAGTACTTTTCATGAGATTTTTCGATTGTTCTTCGTACGAGTTTTTCAGGAACATCGCCCTCCACATTGTATACAAAATGCATCTTTGTGAATGAACGTGGTTGTTCCTCCCGTCGTTCTGAATCCATATCGATCCAAACGTTCCCGAACTCACGATTTTTCAGACCGGTTATAACATCAACGATTGAGCATGCTGCCACCATTTGTAGAAGGATCTGTACTGGATTTGGCCCATCTTCCCAATCCACGTCTATGCTTTGTTTGTGTTGATTTTCACACCTTAATTTGGTGCCTCCGGCCCAATATATGCTTCCTCTCATAGAAACTACCGCGTCGGTTGGTTCTTCAAGTGGTTATTGGTGGGACGTTATGAGAACTATGAGAGGAACACCTATTGTCATGAAAGATGGTAAACTACACATCCCAGACCACCCAATTATTCACTACATCGAAGGAGACGGAATCGGCGTTGATATTACACCTGTCATGAAAGCTGTTGTCGATGCTTCGATCAGCAAAGCATACAATGGCGCCCGTGCCATTGCATGGAATGAGGTTCTAGCTGGTGAAAAGGCATTCAATGCAACTGGTGAATGGTTGCCTGAAGCAACTCTTGATGCTATGCGAACTGGTTTAGTTTCGATAAAAGGACCTCTTACAACACCTGTTGGCGGCGGTATTCGTTCACTCAATGTTGCTCTACGACAAAAACTCGATCTCTTTGCTTGCGTACGACCAGTTCGCTGGTATGACGGAACACCATCACCTGTGAAATCTCCTGGTGACGTAGATATGATCATCTTCCGCGAAAACAGCGAAGACGTCTATGCTGGAATCGAATGGGAAGCTGGCTCAGAAGGAGTCAAGAAACTGATTGACTTCCTCACAAACGAGATGGGTGTCGATAAAATCCGATTCCCAAACACCTCAGGAATTGGCATTAAGCCGATCAGTCAAGAAGGAACCTATCGTATCGTTCGAGCTGCTTACCAATACGCAATAGACAACGACAAAGACAGTGTCACACTCGTTCACAAGGGGAACATCATGAAATTCACGGAAGGTGGTTTCAGAGACTGGGGATACCAACTTGCAAAGGAAGAATTCGGAGCAGTAGAACTCGATGGAGGTCCATGGTGCTCTATGACCAATCCAGTAACAGGAAACGTCATCACAATCAAGGATGTTATTGCTGATGCAATGCTCCAACAAATCATCACACGACCTGCTGAATATGGTGTTCTTGCAACGATGAACCTCAATGGAGATTACATCTCAGACGCTTTGGCTGCTCAAGTCGGAGGAATTGGAATCGCTCCTGGTGCAAACATCAACTACGATACTGGAATCTCTATCTTTGAAGCAACCCACGGCACTGCTCCTAAATATGCTGGACAAAACAAAGTCAACCCCGGATCTCTTATCCTTTCAGCAGAAATGATGCTGCGCCATATGGGATGGGCAGAGGCTGCTGATCTTATTGTCAAGGGGATGGAAGGAGCAATTAGCGCAAAGACAGTAACTTACGACTTTGAACGACTCATGGATGATGCAACACTCATGTCTTGTTCAGCGTTTGGTGATGCTCTCATCACACATATGTGAAGTTGAATCACATGGATGAAGTTCGTAGAAGACTACGTTCCTTTTCAGATGCGGCTGCCACTGAAGGGAAATACCTTGATTGGTTTGAACGATTGTATGAACATGCAGATAGCAATCCATTATGGATTCCTTGGTCAAAAGGTGAACCTCATCCAATGCTCGTAGATTGGATGGAAAATACGGATCTATCGCCTGGAACAGCCCTTGTGGTTGGCTGTGGTCTTGGTGAGGATGCGATGTATTTAGCCGAACTAGGATGGAAAGTAACAGCATTCGATATTGCCCCTACTGCTGTTCAATGGGCTTCAAAGCGTTATCCTCATGAACATATTAATTGGGTAGTAGGGGACCTTTTACAACCAAATAATGAATGGGAAAAAGCATTTGATTTTGTTCTTGAAGTACACATTCTTCAAGCAATACCTGAAGAGTTTAGAATACCCGCATCAAGAAATCTTTCTCCTCTTGTTTCACCATCTGGACAACTTGTTTGCATTGGCCGTCTGTCTATTGACGATTCAGTTCAACAAGAGGGGCCTCCTTGGCCTCTATCAGAGAAATTTATTTCTTCGATTGGAAACGATTTGAAATCAATCGATTTTACACCTGTTCAGTTTGAAGGTGAGGAAACTATTCGATACAGAGCCGTTTGGAAAAACGAATAATCTCACAATCGAAGCCAAGGTGACAGCGTACGGCTGTTCTTTGCAATTCCAAAGCCAAATCGTTCTTCGAATGCTCTTGCGACGACTGTGAAGTCCCCATCATGAGTTGCAACGATGATTGCCCCTACATTGTCGATTGGGCGTCCTGAAAGGACTGCTGCATATTGCATAATCATTCGATCTGGTTGTTCTGGGTAGATTTTTCTCCCTTTCAGATCAGTTCTATGGGTTTCCCCATAGAACTCTTTCATCTTTGTAAGTTCATCATAGATCTCTTCATGCTCAATAAAGAAAGTAACCATATCTTTGCTCAATTCATCATCACTGGAATCTGTTTCGAAATCTTCATCTGAACCGTTCCATGTTGAAAATTCTTCAATCAAGTCTTCAACCATCTTTTCAATGATCTCTGAGGTAAGAGTTGAATCTAATGTTTCAGATTCAATGAAGGAATTATCGAAACGTTTCCTGACATCTCCCATAGAACGAGCGATGTTTCGAATCTCTCCGCGAACAACGTCAGGTAACCACAAATCTACTCGTTCATTTTGTGCTAAGTGAAGGAGATAACGAGCAAAGTGTGAACGTTGGTTTGTTGAGTCCTCGAAATGATTTGAACGATTCAGTTTTTCTTGTATCCGTTGGTACAGTGCATCGATGACAATGTTTGTATCAACTAAAACAAGGGGTTTGAGAGGCAAGTTACGCAAGTAACGGCGGTCAGAAGTTTTGATGCTCGCTTGATGTCTTCTGAAGAGCATCAATTCGAGATTAGCAAAAGAGTTGTTCTTCTTTGGGAAGCGTCCTGATAATTGGGCACGTTCTAAGATACGCAGAGCATCTAACGGAGAAGATTCACTTGCTTGATCCGCCAATGTATGAATTTCCATCGGATCTGGAGAACGCATTTGCATAATGTCACGATACCGTCGATCAAATGACTTCGAACTCTGGGTTCTTCGACTTCTTTGAAGTGCATTTGTTGCTGCAAGAATTCTTCCAGTAAACGGCTCACTAGGAAGGGGTTTAGGGTGCTCATCAGGATAGGAATGAAGTAGATCGAGTTCATCTTCTTTGAATATTGTACGGTTACGGGTGCGAGTTCCTTCTTCTGTTTCTTCCGTTGTCGTTTCAGTTGTCTTAACGAAATTCTTGAGCATTGATGTTGCTTTTTCAGTTTCTTGAATCGAAGCCTGGTGTGATACGTCAAGATAGAGTTGGAATCGCTTTGTAATAGCGGCCCTTAAGTTTGGATGATCGGATAGAAGTTGCTTTGCTTCACCCCATTTTCTATCGAAGGCTAGATGAATCAATGCCTTCCTATACAACATAATCTCTTCATCGTAGTCGAATCTCTTCGAATCTGCAGCTCGCTTGAAAAGTCGAGCAGCACTCAAATTCCTTCCTCGTGATGCTTGAAGCGTTGCTTGGGAGAGAAGTGACCAGATAGAGCGTTGATGTGCACTTTGATACCATTGGACCAGGCCTTCAATACCAAGATCAAACTCATACATCAATTGACGAACTCCATCAATAATTGTGAATGGGGCATCATGCTGCTGTAGAACGGTTTCTAACAGCGAGATTACTGCAGCCATATCTTCTCCATTTTCCAATGCAAGTCGAGCATTGTTCAATCGGAGTTTGGAAATGATTGTTGAGAGAAGCGCTTTTGCTAGTGGCGTAGTTTCTGCATCAACAAGAGCTTCTGCCAGATTACTCAGTTGTGTTTCATCGACGAGGTGTGAACCTCCTGATGAAAGCGCTTTGACAATTTGATTCATTGCCTTGAGGCCGTTCTTACCAAGGGACATTCCCAATTCAACATCACTTACCGATTTGTCAATTCGGCCTTCAAGGAGAAGCAGAAGCTTATGCTCATCTTCCTTCATTTGTTCAGGTAATTCTGAACTGTGAATATTTTGCAAGGCCTCTTTTCTTGCACCTCTTGCCTGTTTCCAAACTTCTTCAGGGTGGGCTGCGGAAAGCAGATGAGCAACAAGAAGTGTTTCGTATGGATGTGAAAGGATTGCCAATGGGTCTCCGAGAAGCATCTCGGAAAGGTTGCTCAAATCCATTGCCTGAAGGAACACGTGAACCGAAATGGCCTGTGATTCTTGCCACCCTTCCCCATCCATTTGCTTGAGAAGAACAAGAGCTTTCGATCGCAATTCAAGAGGGATTTTCTCTTCCCTTCCTATTGAGATGAGCCCGCCTTCATCGATGTTCTCAATATTCTTAGCCAGCCAGTCATATGCATCGACGTTGTCAAGTTCTACTAAGAGAGGAAGTAATTCTGAAGCATCGGATTCATGCTCCAGATTGATGGTTTGAATAACTGCTAAGGCATCTTCTTTTCGATCCGATGATACGTAAGATTGCAACATCTTCCATCGAACTGCGCCTACGCGCTGGGTCGAGGCTTGTTGTTCAAGAAGAATCGAAAGACCAGATTCAAGTTGTTCAGTTGAGGGGTTCATTTCATCGATTGGTCCGTTTCTCCAGGCCGCTTCTAATATCGCAATCCCCAATTCATCATCGTCTTGCTTTAGAAGTTCGTCATCCCACTGTATTGTACTATTTGTCAATCCATAAAGAAGTTGATAGCGGTCAGTTTGAATGCTCTTAATGCCATGAGTTCTCTCGAAAATTGAATCGATGTTTTCGTTCGTGTTCATTGCAATGAGAAGAGAAATGAGAGAAAGGTCATCTTCGAGTTCCAAGAGGATTTGATCAACTTTGGGCCATCGGCCAGAGGAAAGGCGTTTGATGAGGCGCTTCATAGCGACCAATTCTTCAGCAGAAAAGCTTGATTCAGATACAGATTTGAAAACGCTAAGACAAGAGGAAATACTGTATGGATTGATTGAAGCGGCAGACAATTCTATTCCCCCCTTAACATCAGATTCAACCTCGACGATTGGACATGCTGAGAATTGACCAAACAAATCACATCGTTTTGCCATTTCGTGCCATACTGGATGTACGCCTTTTTCGAGACACGTGTTTCTCAACTCTTTTTCTAAGTCGCCGCTATCCTCTTCTGACCATTGATCCACGTGAAGGAGTTTGTTTACCAAGATCAGAGCGAAGCGAAGAGCTGAAGATTCAGAATCCATTGCAGCGACATCTTCTGGAGTAGCAATCGTTACTTGTTGTTTACCTCTGCGGCGCCCTCGCCTGAATCTTGGAGAGGTCGAAATGGTCTCGCCTTCTTCATCCTGGCCGGGAAGTTCCGTCTCCAGAACTGCTAATTTAACCAAATCTTTCCAAGGTTTTTCGAGAAGTGTAAACTCTGGGCATTTTCCCACAGTACTGAGGCGTCGCGACTTAATTGTCTTGAATCCTGCTTCAAGACAAGCCGCGAGATATGTTTCCTGCATTGCGCCCCCAACCTATCGCTTGGGATAGAGACTTTCAACTCACCGACGGCATCATATCGATAAATCGAAGAGAAACTGATTCAAGATAGCATCTCATGGGGTGTAATGAGGAGGAAGAGAATGTCTGTTCTGAGAACCGTCATCATGTTGATTCACCCTCTTCTTGCAGTCATCTTAGTCACCTGGCTGGTTCGACAATACGGGTGGAGAAAACGTGGGATGGCTCTGCGTGGAGAAGAGCGGAAAGCATCTCTCAAACGTCACCAAAAACATGGCGAATATATCCTATGGGCTGGAATCGCCTTAGCAGCCATCGCATTTCTCGCTCGAGCGGCCTCAGGGTACATCGAAGAAGGAGACGTCACCTCAGATCTACTTCCACAAAGTGTTCACGGATATACTGGCCCGATCGGCTTGATTCTTCTCTGGCTCGTAGTACGTTATGGAAGAGATACCGTTTCAAGCAAAGAACAAGGTGAGAAGTTTTCTACTCAAAGGATGAAACATGGAAGGGCTGCAGATTTGGTCATGATATTGATCATGTTCCATTCATTCCTTGGATTCATCTACACCTTCCAAGTTGTTTGAATTCACTTGATTCGAAGTGTATTCTCACGGTCATTCCACATTTGAATCCAATCATTGAGATTGGAATCAAGTCCTGGTGGTTGAATTCGACAACCGCAAGCGTTCGCATGCCCGCCACCATGTGGATCAAATGCTGTTGCAAGTTTTGATAAATCGTATCGATTTTGTCCATCCTTAATGAACGAATTTGCATAGAAGCTCGCCGAAAGCGGGGGGCGGTTTGGCGTGGACAAATCTCCATCGCTGTAGCCATGCACAACACAGCAAGCATCTGCCTTATCGCCGACGTGGGCAGTGATGAGATATCCATTTGAGCGTATTCCTGAGTCATCAAGACGGCATATCGCTAACCTATCGACGATTTCTGTTTTTTCCTGAACGATTTGAACAGCATCAATACGTTGTACTTGTGCTATATTCATTCGTTCAGAAACGAGTCCATCGCCTGTGATGTCTGCTAATTCAGTACATGTTGTAAACAAGCGTAAGAGGTGCTGCATGTAGACATCATCATTCGAAGACAAGGTGCGGGAGAGTTGTAAAATTGGCCCGTCTTGGAGAAAATCCTCTCGAGATATGCCACCGGAATCCAAGGCATCGACCATCGGCATAATTTCTTCAAGATGCGTGAGGTCAAATTGATGTTTAAACAATTCATAAGCCAATCGGGCGGCTGAAGGCGTATGCTCCCAATGAACAACCCCTCCTCGTTGCGTGAATTCTTTTTCTTCAACCTCGTTTGGTTTGTTTGTTAAATGGTGATCGAGATACCACCCACTTGCTGGGTGAAATGGTAAATCCACTGTCACGGTCTTTGAATCAATAACATCGTCCAGCATCCCCGCTCGAAGAATTGCTGCATGTCCGAAAACGACTTCTGCCTCTGGATATGCTTTGAGAAGAACCGCTGCCGCACACATCCCATCCAAATCAGAATCCGCCACAATTCGATTGATTTCAGGGAACTCATCGACACCAGTCATACTAATTCCTTCTGTGCGCGGGTCTTGAACGTATTGGAGTTTAATGGCGAAAAGGCCAAAGCATTTGATTCGAGGGAGAAGATATGGAGACTTCATGCGGCGTAGTTCTTGTCAACTTTGATGCGGTTCTCCTCCTACAATATCCTCAAGGGCATTGGGATTTGCCTAAAGGACATGTTGAGGTGACAGATAACGACCACCTTGCGACAGTTCGACGAGAATTAGGCGAGGAAACGGGTATTACTGAAATTACATTCATTGAAAACTTTGTAGAACGAACTGCCTATACCTACAGGCACAAGGGAAAACGAATGCATAAGGAAGTCTTCTGGTTTTTAGCCGAAACAGAACAACTCGACGTGAAAATTTCCCACGAACATCGCGGTCATTTATGGTTAGATTGGGAACAGGCTCTTGCACAACTAACGCATGATGAAACAACATCTGTAGTTCGCAAAGCTTGGGAACATATGAAAAAGCAATAATCAGATTTGATCAAAATCTGAATCATTCTCCTTCTGTCTATGAATTGATCCAGCAATCCCGTCTTCTTTCCCTCGTTTTCCGAGAGGAAGCCACAACATCTCCTCTTCGCCTAGGACTGCTGTAATCCAGCGACTTAGCACGAAGAGCCAATCTGAAAGTCGATTGACATAGGTCAAGACAAGGGGCCGCACTGAATCTTCGCCTTCGATATCTCTTAAGCGAACAATATTTCTTTCAAGCCGCCGAGTTACTGTCCGGGCGTGATGGAGCATTGCTTGTGGAGGCCCACCTGCTGGTAAGATGAATGAAGTGAGCGGTTCTGTCTGACTTAGCCACGCATCCATATCCGATACCAAAACATTCGACTGATCATCATTGATGAGAACCATGAAATCTGGAAGGTTTTCTGGAGGACAGGCGAGTTCAGCCCCTAGATCAAAGAGTTCATGTTGAACTCTCGAAAGTGCAGAATCGCAAATGAAATGGACACGCCCAGCCCCCTTTCTGTCACCCCCATCTCTATGCCGCATTGGAACACGAGCACATTCCATTCTTGCAACACCAAGGAGGGAATTCAATTCGTCACAATCTCCAACAACTGAAAATCGTGCATCGGATTTGGAACGACGTGACCCATCAACCAAGGATGATTCTCCAGAATCCCCGCCACCTGTATGAACTCGATCAATCCGAACCATTGTTACGCCTCTAAACCATGCGAAACTATGCTTCTATGAGGGGTTTTCGGGAAGAATACCCTTCATCTATGCCGTAATACCATTCAATATCAGGCTCTCCCATTGCCCACGAGTACATCATGACCTTGTTGTCAATGACACCATACCATTCAATTCGGCCAGGATCTAAACCTGCAACACGAGCCCCCAGTCGCTCAATCTTGGCAACAGTTTGTTGCCATAGGGCGACAAGACTCCCTAGCAATTCAGCCATTTCAACAACATATGGATGCTCTGGCGGATACCTCTCGAGAAGAATTTCGATTTCCTCGGTCATATCATGCGCTTCGTCAACAAGGGATTGGAGGGTTGCAAGTTCTCGTTCAACTCTTGAGAGACCTTCTCGAACTTCTTCAACCGTTAGAATATGCATATTTTCAAGCCCTTCGAGTTGCAATTCTTCTTCGAGAAGATCCTCATATGACATAGGTTGACCTGAAAAGAGAGGTTCACGGTCAAGATTGAACATGTGGTCATGTTTTTATTGGCACCTCTTAATCTCATCGGATGTTTGAGATGCAAGAAGGTTGTTTCAAGACGATGTTTGAGGCGTGGCCTTAACCTGTAGGTTGCGGAAAACCTTGATTGAGAGGTAAATACCAACATAAATCCATGCAAGGATCTCGATTACAACCAGTACGTAGTACCATGGTCCGAGTGATTGAATCATCTCTATACCACTGTAAGGAACGCCGTTGAATCCCATGTAAACGGCTTGTGAAAACAAGTTCGATGCAATCCAAATGGAGACCATCCAGAAAAAGATTGAACCTGAGATTATTTTACCCATGTTATATTATTGACCTCTGGGATATTAAAAGTATCTGTTTAATGCTTAACATTTACCTGATTACAGAAGTATAACCTGTTTTTCCGCCTTATTCTTCCTCAATCGTTGGCAGGATGGTGGCTGCATCGGAATCTAGAGAGATGAGGGCATCATGGATGGCCTCGACATATGGGCGTGCAACAGCTCGCTCTCCACCTTCTCGAAGGAGCAATTCCTCCCATTCAGATGCTTCAGATTTGTTTCCTAGGAAAAGATGGATTCGGTGTAATGCAAGATAGGCCATTGGGTTTAGGTGTTCTTCATCTGCATCCCATCCTCGTTCAAAACACGAAATGGCTCCTTGTGGACCAGTTATTCTCCCCTGCATGAGAGCAATCATACCTGCCTGCGACCATGCCAGAGGTAGCTTTCCAATGAGGAGTCCTCTGAAGATGAGCCAGGTTTCACCCCCCCCAATAACAACCAATGTTAGGAAAGCAGCCCATTGCTCTAAGGTGGAAAGATCACTCCATGTTTCCACCATTAGGCCAACGACACCTACGCAGAATAACAACCCTGCATATGGGGCAACCAGAACATCTCGTTGAGTTCGAGCAAGATGGTATACGCCTGCCACCAAACCAAACCCTCCAAGGGCGGACAGCATCACGAAGTGAGCATTCGATCCCATCGGCTTCGGTGCTGCTTGACCGATTAAAATCAATAAAGCAAGCATTATCAAAAGCCAACCAAAGCGGGAGCTCGGTTGTGGAAAGGGTTGGTTCTTACTGTTGTAAAGCAGTGCGCCTCCAATGAAGAATTCAAAACAAATCAGGGCCCATCGAAGACTGGATTCATCAGTCAATGGGAGCGCCATGATTCCCCGTTGATGCAGGTCTTCTTTATCATTCGCTCAGTCTTTGTGATACAATGTCCCTTTGAGAATTTCATGGGCTCGGTACACTTGTTCAAACAAAATGATGGCTGCCATCTCATGTGTAAATGTGAAAGATGACAATGAAATTCGTTGCAAGGTGGGCTCTTTTCCAGCCCAACCTTCAGCTGGACCAATGGCAAAATGTGTATCTTCACCACTGATGTTCCATTGTTTTATTTTTGCTGCAAATTCCGTAGACTCAAAGGAATCTCCGCGCTCGTCAAGAAGAATCAATCGACCTTTTTTTGATTTCAATTTATCTAAGTAAACATCAAGGGAATCATTGTGAATATGCGTCTTCACACCCGCGCTGGACAAGCGTTGTTGGTACATTTCGGCAATACTCGCTATGGCCTTGTCTTTGAGTTTCCCATGAAGATGGATGTTGATGCGGCCCATAACTCTGCGAGAAGATGGTTCTTTTTTCATATTCGTACGAAAGATGAAAACAAACGCCGATTTGGAATCGTTATGGGATGGTGGCCTTTTGGGAAAAAATCAGGTTCTAAAAGACAAATCATCAACGATCCTCTACGGAAAGATACCAGAGTATGGCTCTCTGAATTGAGGGATATCTGTGAAATGAATTTTGACAACCCTGAAGCGGCTCGTAGACAAATTCGGCAGATGCAGGTGGATTGGCACCAAGCATTCTCGGAGGGCGTGCTCCCTCAATACAATCGTGAAGGGCTCGAGAGTCGAGCATTCCGACTCTTGTCTTGTTCAGATGATGAATGGACCTCATGGCTTGACAATGATAATTTTTGGAAGCCAGGATGGCGCCCTGAGCAAGAAAATAACGAGGATTGAAGAAGGGGTCCTTTCTCGTCTTATCATGAGCAAAGCCACGCTTCACCTCTTGCAAACGTGCCCATTCTCTTGGAAAGTTCGAGGGGTTATTGAGCATCTTGGAATGGATGTTCAAGAGATTCAGGTCAACGCCATGAAGACAAAGAAAGAACTTGCCTTTACCAATGGATGGAATAAAGTCCCTGTGTTTACTGACGCAGATGGTACTGTAGTGGTTGATTCCACCCCTATTATGTCCTACATTGATGACGAATATAACCAAGGTAAACTTTCCACCGCAAAGGGAACTGAACGATACGAAAACATGCTCGAACTCGTAGATAATGCATGGAAAAGTGCAACAATTCCAATTCTCTACGGTTCTCTTGGATCTGCCCTCAGCACCACTCGCCGGGTTTCCAAACTCGAAAAATTTGGATTCATTTCTCGACGACTCTATGCGTGGGCAGGATTTCCAATAATGTGGGGTATCATTGCTCGAAAACGTGTAAAGAAAGATGGGCGATCTCCGAAGAAACTGTGGCATGATCTCCTGACAGAATATACTGAATCATTCGAAGGAATGGACTTCTTCGGAGGAGAGCGACCCGATCTCGTGGATTTTGCTGCATTCGGCTACATGCGCTCGGTTTCACCATTCAAACAATTCAGACTTCTAGAAGAACATGAAAATGGAATGATCTGGTATCGTAAGATGGAACAACATCTCAACTGAAGTGATCATTTGGAAATCATCTCTGTGAACGATCTTGATTTCAAGCCTATTTCGCAAGGTAGTTCGTTCTTAGGAAGTGACAAAGGTGGCTGGATATATGCAAGCCAAAGACCTCGATATGAGGTTCAACTACCTGATTATTACATCCTTGAGAACCCTATTACACGAATGCAAGTCGCTCGTTTACTCGGGGAAGACGATGAAGTTGAAGATTCTGCAGAACCAATGATTGGCCTCATCGGAAGCGAGATAGAAGCCATTCGCAAACAGATTGAACAACAACTCGATTTGGATTCTTTACCTGGTGAATGGGAAGTACGTCCACCGTCTTTTCCAGAATGGCATCATGCACGTGATGAAATCCATCTCGATTCTGGGATCGTCGAAATATTAGGGGATGCTGCAGCTGCAAATCATCGCGGTGCAATGATGGATGGCCGTGTTCGTCCGATTGAAACCACCGGCCCGTTACAATACCATCGATTGGCAGTAGAGATGCATCCTAAACGAAAGGGCGTTTTTGCAACCTCAAATATTCCTGTTGACCGATCACTCACGAATACAGTAGTGCGCTTTGTCATTTCACCTGTACGTGATTCTCCAGCCAGAAGAGTTCCTAAAACTGCGGATTCTTGGGGCAATTTCAGAACAGAAATCTTGTGGACTACGTTGCTTGGAATAGTTCCCTCTTTTCTCATCCCCATTCTACGCGGTTTCGACACATATGCGCTTGATGGATGGCCGAATCTTCTGTTTGGCGGACTTGTTGCTGGGTTCGTAACAGGAGCCATATGGAGGCCAAGAAGGCCGACAATTTCCTTTGAGGAAGGAGTTGTTCAAGAATCTGAAGATTCGTTCGCTAATGTTTCCCAGTAAGAATCCTTACGCATAGCATCAGCAACACAGATTGCAGTCATATTCACGATATGGCGAACGCCATCTTGACGAGCAACAAGTTGAACCGGATCTTTCATTCCTTCAAGAATTGGACCGGTCATTTCAGCATCAGCAAGTTGTTCAAGCATCTTGTAAACGATATTCGCTGAAGCAAGGTTCGGAAGTACCAGAATGTTTGCCGGGCCTGTAAATTCCATGAATGGGTATTCTTGCTGCACAGTTGGATCGAGTGCTGTATCTGCTTGCATTGGCCCATCGATCACAAGTGTTGGATCGAGAATTCTCGCCATCTCAACAGCCTCTTCAATGCGATCACTTCGTTGAGCACGAGTGCTTCCAAAGTTTGAGAAGGAAAGCATTGCAACCTTCGGATTTACCCCAAATCTTCGTGCAACCTTTGCAGTTTGAACTGCAATTTCAGCAAGTGTGCGGCTATCGGGATAGATGTTCACGGTTGCATCTGCAAGGAAGAGTATACGTCCTTTGATGGTCACCATGTAGCAACCAATCAAACAATGAGCATCATCAGAAGGGCCGATTGTTTCCAAAACAGGACGTAGAACATCGCTGTAATTTCGACTGACGCCTCCGACGAATCCATCTGCATCCCCTGATTCAACCATTTGGCTTGCAAAGTATGGCCGACTCTTGAGTAGACGGGCAGCATCGACTCGCGTAACTCCCTTGCGCTTTCTACGCTCGAACAACTTCTCTGCATAGACTCCTTTTCTTCGTTCGTCAGTGCGAGGGTCGTAGGCTTCGTATTCGAAATCAAAATGCATTTCCTCCATCATACGAGCAATCCGATCTTTAGGGCCGAGTAAAATTGGTTTGCAAATCTTCTGCTCAGCCAATTGAGCAGCAGCGCGAATAACTTTCTCATTGTCCCCTTCAGGGAAGACAATTCTCTTGTTTCTTCGACGGACCTGGTTGATGACACTGCGCATGATTGAGTATGTCATTCCTAATCGAGCCTCGAGCGATTCCCTATAGCCTTGAAGAGAAAACTCTTCTTTGGTTACGGAAGTAATTCCTTCGTCAACAGCAGCCTGCGCTACTGCAGAAGCCTCCCAGATCAATACACGACGATCGAATGGTTTGGGGATGATATATTCGGGACCATATTCCATCGTTGCACCATCATAGGCTGTTGAAATGTAATCTGGAACGGGTTCTTTTGCTAATGCAGCAAGCGACCGTGTCGCGGCCATTTTCATGTTTTGAGTAATATCTCTTGCACGGACGTCAAGGGCTCCTCGGAAGATGTAAGGGAAACCTAAGACATTGTTCACCTGATTTGCATAATCAGAGCGCCCTGTCGCAATAATTGCATCAGTACGAACTTCAAGAATTTCTTCTGGAAGAATTTCAGGAGTTGGATTCGCAAGTGCGAAGATAATTGGATTGGTTGCCATCGAAGCAATCATTTCTTTTGAGACAAGTCCCCCTTTCGATAGGCCAAGAAGTACGTCGGCGCCATTCATGGCTTCAGCAAGAGGACCATCTGGACAATCGACAGCAAATTTCGCCTTGTATTCGTTGAGCTCTTCTTTGTTGAGTCGGCTGGTTGTAATGATTCCCTGAGAATCAACCATCTTGATGTTCGAACGCTTTACACCAAGAGCGACATAATGCTCTGCACAAGCAAACGCAGATGCTCCAGCACCAAGGACAACGACGTTGATTGTGTCCAATTCCTTTTCTTGTAATTCGACTGCATTCAATAACGCAGCACCGGAGATGATAGCTGTGCCGTGTTGATCATCGTGCATGACTGGGATGTCGGTTGCCTCAGCAATTCTTCGTTCAATTTCAAAACATTCTGGAGCCTTAATATCTTCAAGGTTGATTCCTCCAAATGTTTTGGAAATATTAACAACTGTCGAAATAAACTCCTCCGGATCGGTCGTATCAACCTCAATATCGAACACATCAATGTCTGCGAATGTCTTCAGAAGAAGGCCTTTTCCTTCCATAACAGGTTTACTGGCCAAAGCACCAATGTTTCCTAAACCCAACACCGCGGTTCCGTTTGAAATAACTGCGACTAAATTTCCTTTTGATGTATAGCGATACGCATCCTCTGGCCTTTTAGCAATTTCAAGACAGGGGTAGGCGACTCCAGGGGAATAAGCAAGGGAAAGTTCGTGTGCTGTTGCGTGTGGTTTTGTTGGCACCACCTTGATTTTTCCACGCGGTTCTTTTTCGTGATACTCAAGTGTTTCACGGCGGAGAATTTCGTCTCTCTTTTTCTTCATGTTTCTATCCCCTAAACCTCTCTTGGTAACATCAATGGTTTGAGCATTGTTCCTTGATTGGTCTCGAAGGAGGGTTTCTGTAACTCGTTTTCATGAACCAACGATTGTAAGGACTATGGGTTGCTTGCTCTTGTTGAGGTTTGAGGAGAGACCATGCGTTCGAGAATCATCGCAACAATCGGCCCAGCAAGCAACGGCGTTGAGACGTTGAAACAGATGATTGAAGCCGGCATGGATATTGCTCGGCTCAATTATTCTCATGGTGATTTTGAGGGCAAGGAGCAAACAATACAGAACATTCGTTCAGCGGAAACAGAGGCTGGAAAATATGTTGGGCTTCTTGCTGATCTTCCCGGCCCAAAACTACGGCTGGGGACTTTCGAAGGTGAAGTCGTCTTGGATAGAGGTGAACTTGTCGACCTGCATTGCGGCGTATCGGATGGCTTACCCACACAAGCCAATACAATCCTTGGTGAGCCTGTGAAGACATTACCTGTTGAATGGGATGGTTTATCCAAAGATTTACGCGTAGGAGATCCTGTTCTTCTATCCGATGGTTTGATTCGATTAGAAGTCCTATCCGCTCCAGAACATATTGGAGAAGTTGTCCGGTGCCGTGTTGAAGATGGTGGAATCTTAACCGAAAGAAAGGGAATCAATGTTCCAAGAACATTGGTCAAACTCCCTGCCGTAGGACCACATGATCTCGATTGTCTCGAACATGCGCTCTCTCAAAACGTTGATTTTGTTGCTGTCTCGTATGTTCGTAATGCAAGTGATCTCGCCCCAGCACGGGAACGGATCAAGGAGGCTGGCGTACACACATGGATTGTTGCTAAGATTGAACATCCTGCGGCTCTAGAGAAGTTGAATGAAATCGTTGAGGCTGCGGATGTAGTCATGGTTGCAAGAGGAGATCTAGGTGTTGAAATACCACTTGAGGAAGTTCCTGCTGCTCAGGAAAGAATTGTCTCAGCCTGCCTCGAAAGAGGGACGCCAGTCGTTGTTGCAACACAAATGCTCGAAAGTATGGTCAGTCATGCTCGACCCACTCGTGCTGAAGTGACAGATGTTGCGACAGCCATTCGCCAACACGTTAGCGCGGTGATGCTCTCTGGAGAAACCGCTGGAGGGAGACATCCTGTAAAAGCGGTTGAAACGATGGCACGCATTGCTGAAACAGTTGAAGCTTCAACTGCCGATCTGCCTGAACCACCTGCCCTTGCAGCCTATGTTTCCACCCGCGTCATTGCAGGTGCAGCTGTCGATATCGCAAGACAAACGAAGGCGAATCATTTGATTGTTGCAACCGAACACGGAAATGCTGCTCGCCTAATGGCTGCTCACCGTCCAAGGATTCCAATTTATGCGATGACGAATCGAATCCGGGCTGCTCGTCGAACAACCATTTTACCCGGTGTTGAAGGATTACTTGTGGAAGAAAAGACAAGAGCAAGAACGACGGTTGCAGAGGCTGTTCGATTGTTGTATGAGCAGAAAAAGATTAGGTCTGATGAAACGATTGTTGCGATTTCAGGTTCCCCTCAGGCAATCAGTGGTAGAACGTCCACTATTCGATTGTTACAAGTACAAAAAGACGGTGAACTCTCTGATTTAGAGTGAAGTATTGTTCTATCAAACAAACACCGCATTCAAATAGTGAATAGAACGCATTAGTAATCATGAGCGAAGTCTATACGGAATCATCTCGTTCGCTACGAGCGATGTTTCTGACTGCATTGATGTTATTATCGTCGTGGTCTCTGGCACTTGCTGCCGTTCCAATGGCATCTGCTCATGAAACCCAAGATGTCATTTCATGGCCTCTTTCTGGCAGCAATGACACGGGCTGGGTTCAACTCAATGCCACGATTGGTTCAGATCCAATTCTCAGCAGTCAAGCAACTGCAGATTGGATCCTTGAGTTCGCTCCTGGTGCGGAAATCTCCAATGCTTCACTACAAATCCATGTCAATGGGTCTGATGGTTTGATGATCGATCAACCTCTTCTCGTAGCTAACGACATCGGCGTCAATCTCTTCGATTGGAGAGGATTGGGTGTTCTCGGTGCGTCAGACTCTTTTGATGGAGCCAATCCATATTCTGATCGGCTCTCTCCAAACAGCGCTAGTGGCGCCGGTTGGACGCTCCCTTCAGGTGCAATGATTACCGAACTTGCTTTCGAAGCGCTTGCTCCAGTTGACCCTCTTACATCCTTTACCCCAGTAACAATCCCAATCACGTCCTATGCCCAGCATCCTGTTGATGGGCAACTGTATCTGGCAACAGGTGAAACCATTCTGGTATTCGATGCTACAAACAATCCCGCAATCATTGATTTCTATGACTTTGACTTCCTCGAGGCTGAATCTTCACTCGGATCGATATCAGACATAGCAATAGGACCAAATGGTAACCTCCACGTGGCATTTACAGAACCTTCAGAATTTAGGATGATCTCAGCGACAGATGGAACTGTAGGTGCCGGTTTACCTTCGTTCCCTGCAGGAGATATCGAAGCCTTTGAAGTTCACAATTCTGGTATTTATGCAGCAAATACCAACGGCGATTTGTATACCTTCGATTCAACTTCATCCAGTTGGAACCTTCTTCTTTCAGCCTCCACATCAAGTATCGTCAATGACCTACACGAGGAAAACAACATCCTTTACATCGCAACCGATAATGGTGTAGACCGATATGATCTAACCACCAACCAAGCACTTTCCTCTTGGAATTCTGGTAACGTTCTTCACAGCAACGAAATAACAGAAATTACGACTGCAGGAAATCAACTCCTCTTTTCCTCCCCCGACAACGGTCTTGCAAGATTCAACTGGAACTCAGGCTTTTGGCTTGCAACATGGAATGATGCGAACTGGCTAGCATCGAATACCGTTTCCGGTGCACAAGCATATCAAGACACACTCCATATCATGAGTGGAAATCAACTCCATCGCTACGATCTCTCAACTGGCGTTTTCGGCTCCTCAATCGATTTGAGCCAGATGAACCTAACAGAAACATCGGTCAACATGATGATGCCCTGGGCATCAGGTGGTGCTCGTGCTCCATCCTCGATGATGCATGCTATGACCGATGGTAGTCGCCTTGTTCTCATCGATGCCACTATGCAAAGCACAATGCAACGGGAAATTGTCATTGCCAGTGGCCCCTCTGGACCTGAACTGAGCGATGCCGTCGAGCATGATGGAATTCTCTACGTTGCAGGATATACTTCGGAGCAACTCGATAGATTCGACATCGCAAACTCGCTCTGGCTAACCTCGATCGACTTAGGAGACAAAATTACTGCCCTTGCTCTAGCAGGAGACACAATACTTGCTGGAACTGAAGATGATGGAGTTTACCTGATCGAGAACGGCACTATCCGAGCAAATGTCCCACCTAGTTCTTCTACATCTTCACCAGATGCTGCCGACAATTACGTTCTCGATATTGCGACTGTAGGTGATTGTGGAGATTCGATTGGATGTAACATCATCGTTGTTCAACCCAATGGAATTTACAGAATAGATGCTGATGCAACAGCTATAGGATCTGCAACACTCCTGAAGTCTGGTGTTGGTTTAACTGGGCAACTTGCAATCTATGCAGACATATGTTATGTAGCATCCACAGAAGGATTGCTAAGATACGAAATTAGTAACGATACATTCCTTGCTTCTTGGGGATCGACTGGCGTCAATGGCGTTGATTATGCCCCTACCGCAGTCGTTGGAGATATTGTTCACATGGGCCTGTCTGGATACGGGGTTGCTCGAAAGAATATCCTGACTGGGGAAATATTGACTCCGCTTAATTCCGATACAACCAACATGCGAACAAACACAATTTATTCCTTAGAAGCAAGCGGGAACGACTTGTGGATTGGAACCAATATTGCAGGATACATCTGGGATGGATTCTCAGTTAGTGAAACAACAATCGGACCCGGCAATGATTGGACAAAACGACCTTCTCAGCATTTTGACTACGTGCTTGATGGGAATGCAATGTGGTCCGGTACAAACATAGGCGTATGCAAGTATGATCTGTCTGGGAACATCGATGACTGTCTCAACGTCTACGATGGTATGCCAAATTGGGCGACATATGCTGTTGGCGTCAACAGTACAACTGTCTTTGGTGGAACGTTCTCTGGCGTAGGACTCATCGAAAAATCCTCATTCAGCGTTGTTGGTGAATGGGATGCTGGTTCTCAAACAGATAATGCAGTTGTAGAAATTATCGATGATATTGCCTACATCGGACTCAATGGAGTCGGTGTAGCTCGATGGGATATAGCAAACAGCCAATGGCTCACAACGTGGACAACGAGTAACGTCCTTGACAATGGAAATGAGTTTGTAACTGGAATGATTGAAGACATCAGACCAGGGTTCATCTGGATTGGCGGGGAAGATGGTTTTCAGTTGATCAACACTACAACCGGTGCCGAAGCCTATGACATCGAGGTTTCAAACAGCCTTTATGTTGGCAATGGAGATCCGTATGATTTGACACTGTATGGATACACCATGTACTACCATCAAGGCACATCCAGCGACAGTATTTACGGCATTGATGTTGGGAATTTTACTGCGATTACGCCACTTGATGCTGGCCAGGAAGTCAGCGAAAATGGCGGAGATGTTGTCGGCATGAGGATTGTGGGCGATACACTTCTCGCAAGCGTTGTTTCTGGACAATGGTGGAATCAGGAAGGGAGTGGAGGAATCGCTCAATACGACTTAGTATCTCAAACTTGGAATACGTCGGTTTTGCCCGAAGGCTCAGTTGATCGAGTTACAGCATTCAACTCATCGACTGGACACACATGGATTTCTTGGGGAGAAATTGGCCTTGAAGTCTACAGCCCAAGCGGAACGAAACTTGGCTCTTGGGATACACTTTCTTTCCCAGTTCGTGAAATTATCGAATTTGATGGTTTGATTCTGTTTGCTACCGAAGACGGTGTTGAGCGATTCAACGAGTCTTCCTTCCAATGGGAAACAGCATGGACGCCTGGTAACGGCTTACCAAGTGCAATGGGAGACTGGATCGGTGAACTTTGGACTGATGGAAGTACCTTGGTGGTTGGTTCCGCAAGCTTTGCAGGCTGGGGTGGATTCCAAAGAGGTACAATCGGACAACTCGATGCATCTGGTACTTGGACAACCTACACCACTGGTCAAAACGGGATTCCAAATGGATACCCTATCTCAATGAATGAATGTGGCTCTTACCTGTATGTTGGACTCTTCAATAACAATGGAGGCGTGACATACATTGACCTTGCAAACACAACTGCTGTCGGCTCGTTTACCAGCTCTGTTCTCAAGAGCGGTCGAGTTGCTGCAGTTGCTTGCGATCCATCTGATACGCTCTACGTCGGCTACGATGATGACAATCTGCCAATTTCAAAATACGATACCGTCCAATCTGCATGGATTGCTGAAATAACATCGAACGGAAACGGAATTCCAACGGACCCAGTATGGCTTGATGCATTCAGTTATGCTAACGGTAAATTGTTAATCGGTTACGATGAGAATGGAGGTTTTGCAGCAATTTCAACACTTGGGCCATTTACTGGTCAGGCGAGTGTTCAATCAGTTGGAACTGCAGTTACATCGATCAAATACAGTGGAAACGAATGGCTCATTGGGCAAGCAGGAGGTGCGAGTGGCTACTCTCACGTCGATATACTAAGCTCTACTGGATTGAATACTGAATTTGAATTGCCAGCCTTGGTCAGTGGTAACATCGAAGCAATGGTCAGTGACGGTTCTCGTATCTGGGTTTCAACATACTCAGTCACTGTAAACGGAAATAATCCTGGTGCGGGATCCGGCGGTATTTTGCAAGGAACATTCAACTCCAGCGGAGGTATTGATTGGAACGAAGGTTGGTCTTTATCCTTCAATAACCAGGTAAACTCCATGCTTATGGAAGGGAACATGATTTACATCACCACTCAGAATGGCGGCATGTACACCCTTGATACGACATCGAACGTATTGCAACGGAAGAGTGGAGCAGTTCACAACAGTCAAGACGGCATCGCACTGTACCAATCGGGCAGCGTTTCGACGCTCTTCGTCGGATTACTCGGCACAACATCAACTGCTGCCGGTGTTCAAATGTTCGATATCGGAACCCAACAATTCACAAACGGCCAACTCCTATCTGGACTTCCTTCAGACAACATCCAAGGATTTGCCTTCTCAAATTCTCATGTCTACATCGCAACACAAAACGGAATCGGTCGTTGGAATCTAACGACAAATGACTGGGATAATCCGTTAACAACCTCCGATGGACTACCAACGTCAAACATAGAAGACATTCGGTATATCTCGAACACACTCTACATTGCAAGTCCTAGTGGCCTTACTCAGTACATCCCAACAACAGGTGCGATGAACACAAACACGACCGCTGATGGTTTGCTCGGAAATTCTGTATGGTCTATTGAAACCTACACAACAAGTCAAGCAGGCACATGGTTGATTCTTGGACATGATGGTGCAGGAACTGAACGACCAGGTCTTACTGTCATTGACACATCGTCAAATTCTGTTGCTGCCACGCACCGGTTCGACCAACTACCTTCCAACTACATTACGGCAGTCGCCTCAGATTACGCTGGTCTTCACATTGCTACCGATGTTGGACCGTTAGTTCACTACGATGGCCTGACCGGAGAATTCGAAGATGGACTTGCAAGTTTTGAACTCGGATCTGGCTGGCCAATCTATCGTATGGACAGTGATGGCTCGCACTTGATGGTCATGGGCGCCTCTGGAATGGCAATTCTTGAAGCGCAAACAAGTTCACATTCATTGCTCAAATCAGCAATCGTACAGAACCCAACCAATGTTGCGGTTGGGGCAAATGGTTTCTGGCTGACCACTTCTGATGCTGGCTTGAGAGGATGGACGCCAGCTACTGCCTTTGACGAAATGGAAACGCAAAGTGTACGATATGCAGATCCGCTTAACATCGGATTTAATTCACAGTACATGGAAATCACCGATATGACTCATCCAGGACTTCAAATCGATCTTGTTACCCAAGACAATCCTGTAACTCTCAACAGTTCTGTTGGCGTAGCAGGTGTGCACGGACTCTTGTTCCAAACAGTTCCTCTCGTGATGACTTCTCCTGTCTCAAATGCGGCAGTATGGGCTCAATCAAGTACACTCAGATACGATGCAGTACTGGAACTTGATAACACAACTGGAGTGGAAAACAGCCTCCAATTAGCCATCAATAATGGCCAATTGATCAACGGAACTCGAATCGTTCCGATTAAACTCGTAGCACCAAGCAACGGAACAATCGAAGTTCGACTTGTCTATGATTGGATACGAAAGGATACACCTGTTGAAATTGCAGATATTTACGATCGTCCTGATGATGGCGGTGAAGCATTAACCGTCGAATGGTCTCTTGTCCATGACCCTGACTTCAATCGTTATCTTGTCTATGTTAACGAAGGTCCATGGGGCTCGCTACCAACCGATATCGATCTTGCTGGAAGAATCATCGACAAAACAGAATCACTTCATAGCCGACTCAAGGCCGATATTACAACAGCCAACGGTGTACCTCTGGTTGACGGTGTTGAATATTATGCCCTCGTTGTCGTTGAATACGATAATGGTCGCTTCGGATTACCAAGTCAAATTGTTGGGCCAGTTACAACCAGCAACGAAGTACCGAATCCACCAGCTTGGGCTTCTGCTCAACCGCTTGATGGTGGTGTAGAAGGCGACTTAGAAACTGAATGGGCTCGATGTTCAGCACTCGATCTTCTCGAAACCCGAATCTACACATCGACACAAGCCATGAACGATATCCTAGGTTTGTCTGTTGCTTACACTGTGATGCCAACGGAAGGGAATCTTACAATTCTAAATCTTGATGCTGGAAAGCCGTATTGGCTTGGATTCACATGTGTCGATATTAGTGGCCAAGAAGACATCATGAATGCGACAATCATTGGCCCAGTCGTGCCAACTGGTGGAATCGATGATGGACAAGCTCCTGCTAAACTCGAAAATGTCTGGGCAATAGACACACCTGAAGATGAAGGTGGAAGAATTACTGTCGGATGGGACCCGAGCGATGCTGGAGATTGTGCTTTCTACACGGTCTACATGGTTACAGGGGTTGTCTTCGTAACACCTCCTACTTCAGTCGCTGGTTTCTCACCAGCAACAGTAGTCAATTCTTGTCAAGAAAACACAACGATTGTATCGAAATTAGACGATTTGCCACTCGTTAACGGGCTTGAATATCACATAGGTGTCGTAGCATATGATACATGGTTAAATGCTGAATTAAACGATGTAAACATCGTTCAAGCAACACCACTCGATAATTCGGATGGAGCCTCTATGCCTCCTTCTCGAATTGAGAATATCCAAGCATTCGATCATGCAAATGATGATGGAACTGCAATCGATGTTGTTTGGTCAATATCTTCTGCTGATGATTTCAGCCATTATATCGTCTGGGCAGCCGACAAGCCTGTTGATGATATTTCCTACCTATGGAACGCCTATGGAGGCGACCCTGCAGCCTGTGGCTGTATCTCTATCGACAAGCAATGGATCGATGAAGATAAGAATCCAATTGAATTAACATTGAATACTGCCCTGTATGGAGATGCTTCCCAAACAAACGAATTCTCATCTGCAGATACGCCACAATTGATTCAACCAGGAATCCAACTCTTCGTAACCGTCACCGTCCATGATTTGCAAGGAAACGTCTATGTTGATTCATTATTATCTGCGAGTGTTATTCCAATCAACAACCTAGAGGATACAACACCTCCTCCTCGTCTTGATGAAATTGTACTCGGCGACCGACCGATGGATGATGGTTCAGCACTTGATCTTGAATTCGGACTTTCGACTGCAAGTGATATCTATCAGTACGAAGTCTATGCCGCTTCATGGTCGTTCACAAGCGTTGGGGTTGGCTCTGATGGGCCAAATGCGCCAATTATGACTCTTGACAGACTCCCTGAGTTCCCGCTTATTCTAACGATTATTGCAGGCGATCTCCCGGTACTTCCAGGACAGGAAACTTGGGTTGCTGTGGTAGCTGTCGATTCTTCTGCTAATGCACACAAGACTGATTTGACTGTAGTTTCTTCACAATCGGTTGACGATGGGATTACAGATCCAGGCAATTACCTTCCGACAATCGATGGAATAACCTTAGCGTGGGTTGCAGAAACAGACATCTTGGTAACATGGAACCGCACCAATGATTTCGGTGTTGAAGGATATCAAATCCATATATCGAATGAAGACTTTATGGACATTTCAGATGCGACATTCGTAGGCGATACGCTAACAGCGAATTCATTCATCATCACCTCAACAGTGTTTACTGAACTCAACAACAACTCCGCTTGGTACGTTTCGGTTACAACATTCGATGACAATCAAGTCCGTCAATCTGTGGATCCCTTGATGATTAATGCAGTTGAAAATGGAGTTGTAGATAGTGATGATTCAAATGATGGAACGGACTTCCAATCTCTCCTAACCACACCAAACCTGCTTGCAGCAGGACTTGTCTTTGTCTCGTTGATTCTACTCGTAGCTATCGTTCGTGGAAGAGGAAAGAAATCACAGAAAGATAAGCAGTGGGAAATTCAAACTGCTACTTGGGGACTTGGAGAAGATGACGCATGGAATTCACCACCAGAGGCAAGTGTTCCGCCACCACCTCCTGTTGAAACCGGTTCACTCTTCCAAGCTGCAGATCGCATTCAAAATCAACCGCTTGATCGACAAGAGTACATTCCACCAATGCCAGTTATGAACCCTGTACGAGCGCCTATTGACAATGATTTACTGAAGGATTTGGATATTGGAACCAAACAAAACTCCTCAAGTCCTGGTATTGATACATCTTTCCTAGACGATCTTTTGATACCGTGATGCTCAAGTCATAGGAATGACTGGTCATGATGTGAGCAGTATGCAGCGACCTCCACGTTCCGCTGTTTTTACAACTCTGAGATATTCAAAAGAGCGAGGGTTGTTTCTCTTTAAACAGCATTCAGTTCGTTTCCAAGATCATGCCGAGAAACTGAAAATCGACTTACCAAATGAGTGGAAAAAGGATGTCCTTGGCCAGATAGTGGCAATGAAATCTGAATTCCAAGATGGACTTGTACGGATCGAATATACTTCTGAGGGTACATGGAATATATCCAACCGTAAATATTCAACGAGAAACGAGACATGTGATGCGATAACGGTTTCAGCGAAAATGTGGCCCAAGCGAATCGCTGGAACGAAACACGCAGCGTGGGATACGTATCATGAAGCGAGACAACAAGCTGAAGCCTCTGGAGTTGATGTAGCATTATTTGTTCATGAATTTGCCGTTATTGATGGTGATCGTGGATCACCAATTTTACTCGATGAAGATGGAACTGTTTGGTACAGTTCATCTGCCCAAGCAGTTGACGGAATTACACTGCATTCGATTTTACCAGAACTGAAATCATCTGGGTTTCCTGTCCAAAAAGGAAAACTCAACGAGCGAATGGTTGCGCGTTGTATTGAATGTGTCGTGTTAGGAAGCGGGCTTGGCGCCTCAACAATTGAATCGATTAATAGCGAAGAAATTGGAGATGGGACTACACGGTTGACCGAATTGTGTAGAATTGCACTATCTCGTCTTGAAGATGATGCTTCCTCATGGACGGGGGTGAAGTGAATCGAGCCTCTTCTTTCCTTACGGAATTCATTTCAATCTCAAGGATTGCTCGGAGAAGATGCTTCTGAATTTGGCTCTCCCGATGAAATGATGTTGCTTTCTTCGGGTCCAAAAAGCCACCTTGCTACATTTTCTCTTCTTTGTGGACCAAGTACAACTCGAATTATCATTCGACAACCTTCAAACGAAGTTACTCCTCCAATGCCTTCTCATTCTCCTTTGAATGGTGAGATCAGGTTGACTGAATCATCAACGTTAACCGCAGAATTACAACATTGGAATGGACATTCGTGGGAAGTCGGAGAAGCATTTACTTCAACTACAATATCGGAAATTCTTCGCTATCTGTGTCCTAAAGAGCACGTTGTATTCGAACAGGAGTTGGCTACAGTTCCTATCTCAGGTCCCTTTTGGACTGGTGCTTTCTCGTATGATTTGGTCCAATGGACCCAGCCTATTGGATTACAACACCCGCCCAAAGAGAATGATCTTCTTTGCATTTTGTGGAGAATTGACAAATGTATTGTCCATTGCAAAGAGACTGATGTGATGAAGACTTTCTCAACAGATGAGCGCTGGAAGGAGTTGGCGATTGCATCTCTTTCAAATCATGAGGTGATTGAAACCCTTCCATCTGTGAAGTCTTCAAATGTTCCAGTTTCAAATTGCACCGATGAAGAACATGAACAAATTGTGGAAACCATACATTCAGCCATCAAAGACGGACAATTGTATCAACTCAACTATGGTAGAACTTGGGAGGGTCCTGTTGCATCTGAACCATGGGACATTCTATGCCATTCAGTTTCTTCAAACCCAGCGCCATTCTCTGGTTTTGTTCATGTTAAGGATGAAGATTTAGCCCTCATATGTGCATCCCCTGAATCCCTGCTTTCTACGAAAGGAGACGTCATAACAACTGCTCCAATCAAAGGAACCCGCCCAAGAGGGGCATCGCTTGCAGAGGAACTCCTGTTGAGAGAAGATATGATTTCGGATCGCAAAGAACGAGCAGAGCACAGAATGCTTGTTGACCTTATGCGTAATGATGTTGGAGGTATTGCAAAACCGAACCAAATATGGATTGAAAGATTTGATGTCGAAACATATGCGGAGGTACAACATCTTGTCACTCGCGTTCAAGGACGAATGAAAGACGGGCTTGATGCGTTTGATGCGTTTCAAGCTGTTTTCCCAGGCGGCTCGATCACAGGCTGCCCTCGAACAGTGGTCTGTGCTGCAATCGATGAATTAGAAAAACATCCGAGATCGTTCTGGACAGGATCATTAGGATGGTTTGAAACAACAACGAACATGTCTTCTTGGAATATTATGATTCGAACTGCGGAATTGAAGAAAGATACTGATGGATGGAATGCGAGAGTGACTGCTGGAGGAGGGATTACGATTGAATCAAATCCAAAGTCCGAAGTTGCTGAGGCTAAGTGGAAGGCAAACGCATTATTGAGATCTTGTGGCTGGATGGATGATGATCGTCTCTCTATTCCGCGTGGAGACCTATCAGTCCATTCTCTTCAAATTGAAGGTGATTTGGAATCAACCCCGAGTTCAAACGCCATCTTTACTGATGAATTCAAACAAAATTCTGTACTCCTCATCGATAACCTTGACTCGTTCACATACAATATTGCTCACATGATTTGTGGTCTTGGACATGATGTAAACATCATGAATGGAAGGAAGGATACAACTCGTTCAGCAAAAGAGATCATGGAACAATTGAATCCATCGCACATTATTCTTGGCCCTGGCCCCGGTTGGCCAAAGGACAGCCCATTGACAATGGAATTCGCAACACTGGCTCTCGCAGGTAAATTGCCTCCAACACTTGGAATTTGCCTCGGCCATCAGGCACTTGGCATCGCTGCTGGCTGGCCGCTGATTCGCAGTCCCTCTGGTCCAGTTCATGGAACTCCTGTCGAATGTCTACACAATGGTCATGGTCTTTTTTCGAATCTACCTGACATCAATATGACGAGATATAACTCACTGACTCTCCTTTCTTCAGATAATCAAGAGGATTCAGCAGTGCTTATTGACGCAACTGATGCAACCAAATCTCTCGTTCTAGCCTTACGAAGTAAAACATATCCTGTTTTTGGTGTTCAATTTCACCCAGAGTCTGTTGGAAGTCAATCTGGAACACTTATCCTTGATGCTTTTCTAAATTATCAAGCGCATGGTTGAAATGACGGCAGTCGGTGGGATGGACTGAGGGAGAGAGATGCCAACCTGTCGCCTATGTTCTGCCACCTATCCTCGTGAGTTCTTCATCCATGGAAATGGACCAAATACGCAAGTCTGCACTCGATGTGGAGTTGAACACGGTATGGTCAGTAAGGAAGACGCTGTAAATCTCTACGATGATACGCTCAAATCAGCACGATTGAGTACAGTCTCTCGCCGATATCGACCTTTCCTATATCTCACAGTCCTCTGGGGACTTTACATCACAACTGTTCGTAGTATAAGCCCGTGGGGCATGTACATGCTCATCATGCTTGCATTACTCACACTTGCATCTCTTGTACTCTTCATCACAAGTGGAGCAAAGTACACGAGTACACTTGCAAGGTTGACTCCTGATTTTGATCGACCTGAAGGCCACTGATTCAAGATTTTGAATGGATGCGCAGAACGTCTCCATCAGACAATTCATGTTCTGCTCCAACAATTCGGCGTGTTCGTCCATCTACGCCTTTGATGAAACCGTCTCCAAGATCACTGTGCACCTTGTACGCGACCTCTTTTGCTTGTATACTCGATTCAACAACTAAAGCGTCTGGAAGTACGTTTCCATCCCCATCAGTCCAATGTGACTCATCTTGGACAGGATAGACGACGATTCGATCGAGTTCATCGAACAGAACCTTATCGAGTAATTTGTTAAGTCCAGTATCGCCCATATTTGTCAATCTCTGTTGAAGCATTCCGAGCCCTTTTGCTTGTGCTTCGTTGAGAGCACTTGGATCTAAAATTGTGAAGGTTGATTCACCTGATGTATAATCGATGAAGCCTGCTTCATTCGCCTTTCGTAGTGCAAACTCAGTCTCTGCTGAACACGGAATAAATTGGGGTATAGCTTCAGACAGATGTTCGATTACACCTTCTGGAGCGAGATCTGCTTTGTTTCCTGCAATGAAAAGTGGGAAGAGGTGAATACGAACAGAAGATGCGAGAATCCTTAGAATGTCATCTGACCAATCCCAGGGTGATGTCATATCTCCATGTTGTGCAAAAAAGGCTTCAAACGAACGTTGGCAAATGCTATGCGTTGCTCCTAAACCTGAGAGTCGGTCGTGAAGGAATTGAACGAAGCCTTTCACCCCTTCTGCTTGTATTTTCCGAGCACCTCGTACCCAACCATCCTTGAGAAGACTAAGAAGCCAAGCGTCTAATTCGTTTGTTAAGAAAGAAACTTCGGCAAGGGCTTGCTCAATGGCTTCTTGTTTCGATTTACCTGCTCCTATCGGGTTTCCTTCTGCATCAGTTGTGCCTGCAACATCAATGACCTGAATCAGGGCATGACATTCTGCTAGGTCTGACAGGAATGCGTTGCCTCTTCCTCTCCCCTCACTCGCTCCAGGAACAAGCCCTGCAACATCAACAAGCATACAAGGAACGTATCGTTGATGGTGTTCACAGGAACCTGTGCGTGGTGTGCAAATACTTCCGCCTCGTTCAGAGGACAATTCAACTCTTCCATCCTCTTCTAAACGAGCACGTAGTTCACCACAAGGGCAAGGAAGTCGACTCGGAATGAAGGAGATCCCTACGTTTGGATCTATCGTACAGAACGGGTAATTCGCAATATCAACGGAAATAAGTGTAGATGCTGCAAAGAAAGTAGACTTCCCAACATTGGGTTTTCCGACCAATCCAATCCGCACGGATAGACCGCCTAGAATCACTCTTCTTCAGAGAATGGGTTTGGTCGAACTCGGGCAATTGCAATATCTAATTCAGGAAGGTTGATTCGACCATCACCATCGAGATCGATCATTTCCATGAGCTTGATTACATCCCATGGAGGAAGGTCTGCAATGTTAGAATTGATGAGAGCCTGTTGTAATTCAAATCCATCGATGTTTCCTGAATCGTCCAAATCAATGGATCTAAAGAATTCGAAGATGGTCATGCTCTTCTTTTCCAAATAGTCTGAAAGCATTTCAAGTTCGGTTTTTACGACTGGGAATTCTGAGATTTCATCGTTGTGAAGTGTTGAGGAAACTTCGATTATTTCGACTCCTCCTTCATCTTCAACATCCGCACCAACTACGAGAACAGTATCGACACCGACACCTCGTTGCAAGAGTTTACGGATTGAGGATTCACCTGTCTGAAGTGAGTAACGAGCAATGTCGGAAGTTATCGATGCGGTCGTATCGGTCTTCATTCCACCGACAGAAGTCCGAATGAGATTCATGAAAAGGAGAATGATACCAATCGAGGCGACATAGAACAGAACTGCTGCCGTTAAACTAAATCCGCCATCGGTCATTACAATATCTTCACTGCCAGATTCGAGCAGAGCCTTTTCGGTGAAGTCTCCCATGATCTTTGCAACGGTCGAAGTGATGCCACCAAAGGCGACGAAGAGTGTGGTTAGAGATGCGGAGGAAGAAGAGGCCAATTGACGGTTTGCAGCAAGTGGGTATGATTCACTGATACAGGCAACTGCCATGAGTCCACCTACAGTCCATAGGAATCCGATATCGACGGTTGTAGCCATGTCATTGAGTGTTCCCAGCCCGATGAAAACATCCAGGGAAGTGAAGTAGCCTCCGATGGCAAAGATTGGGAATGCAATCATTGCGAGAGTTGCTGCCATAGCCCCGGGACGAGCAACTATGCCAGTGGCGTTTCCTGCTGCAGTCATGATGATGTTGACTGAGCCTGCGAAAATAGGCAGAAGTGCAAGCGTCATTAGAATAGCACCAAGATTCTCGAGTAGCGTACCAGCGTCTGCAGAGGACATCATGAACGGTGGAAGCGTAAAGAAGAGAAGGAGCATGCTTGCCTTTGTCATTGAATCAGACCAAATTGGACGGCTTGCTGCACGTGGAACAAGATGATATGCAACTGCAAAGAAAAGAGAAATCATAACCCAAGATTGAGTCATTCTTTCACCAAGCCAAACAACTTGTGTAGAGTCGGCTAATTCACCAAAGAATCGGAATTGTGAACCAAAGATGAAGGATGCAAGAGCCATAAAGACGAACCAATTACTCGCCTGAATAGTCTCACCCTTGCGTTGAGCAACTGTAAGAAGAACGTTGATCATAACTGCGATGATGATGAATGCACGCAGAGAATGCATGAACAAATCCTGGAGAAGTGTTTCATTTTCAGCGCTAAGGTCGGCCAGAAGGCCGAGAATTGTTGGAAGGAGAAGAGCTGCTGCAGTGAGGACGCTGAAGAGAAGCGCAGTCAAACTCGCATTTGACTCACTGGCCATTTTACCTGCACCGCTTCGAGCAACTGCAACTAGGCCGCCACCGAGAAGAATAGAGAAAAGACCTGTGATTAGAGTTGCGTTAACAAATGTGGCGAGGGCACTGCCGTCGTCATATGCCCATCCGATACTCGCAAGAGAGTCAAGTGCGGCTGGATCATAATCATGCCAAAGGGAAAGGAATGTTCCAATAGCTGCAAGAGTCAGCCAAATCATTCCAAGGTTCATCCAAGTCTTTGCTCCACTGCCCTTTTCGTCATTGAACAAATCAACAATACCTGCTGGTGCTTTGTTGAGAAGGAACAATCCAAATTGGCGCATAGGATCGGCCATGGTGCCAATTCCTTTCTGGAGATAGAACGTTGAAAACCCAACGACGGTAAAGAAGAAAAATAGTGCGATAAATACTGCTTCCATTCAAATCACCTACTCCGAGATTACCTCTCCCGCTAATGTGGAGGCAATCGCTCCAATTCCAATAATGAATCCAAGAAGATAATACCAGATTCCCGAACCGCCAAGATTTGACATTAATGGAACGATATCTCCTATGACTGGAATGTTGTCCCACCCAAAGATTGTACTAAACAGGCCGAACATACCAATGGCTACTACAGAGAGTAAAACCAACATAATTCGACTGGACGACGGTTCCGCAGTTCCTATGACTGCATCGGGGAGTTCTGTACTGTTCGACATTGCATCACCTAAATGAATCCGAGATGGACATGTTTGCGACTTGAAACGTGGTGATAAACATTCACTAAGCCATCCATCGAACAAGGCCGTATATTTGGTGTTCTAAGATGAGCGGAGCATTTCGATAATCGAGCCTCTTCGCGGTCGGGAAGTTCCTAATGGAACAGGGATTGTTCGGTCGTTTTCTAATTCTTTGCGCCAGAGTGATTTACATTCACAATCAAGACCCGTGAATTCATCCAATGAGCCTGAAACAGCATATCTCTCAATTGCCGCTACGACTTCAGGATCGCATTCGCCACAGTTGTGGGAGCCTCTGATTTTACCGCCAGCAGTTGGATGAATAATAAGGCGGGAAATCTGGTCTTCATCACCATTCATTCCGCCCTTTGGATGGACGATATGATGGCTCTTCTGAATGAGTTCAACCAATGACCAAAGCCACGGAGGTCTGTATTCCTGATGACGGTGAAGGCGATCAATGACTGTCCCTCGTTGAATATTCATTGGATTTATTGAAATCTCGTCGCTTTGTTCTGCTACGGATTCAATCCACTTTATGCAGTGGTCCAAAGCATCAGCTTCACTCATGAACGGTGGTTTGAACATCAAATATGTTTTAATTCTCAAATTATATTTTTCAAGACGTTCGACGGCTCTGTCCCAAGAAGCGACAGAGAATCCTTTGTTGACGTGGAAGCGAAGGACTTCGTCGTCGTATGCTTCTAAGCCAATAGCAACAGTGAATGATGGATTCAGTGAAGATGCCCAGGCTAACTTTTCGTCTGTTAGTTGTTCAGTGCGGCTTTCAACAATCAATTCTTTCCCAAGGGTATGGCAGTCGGTTAGAACAGTTTCTTGGAAATCGACCGGGATTTCACGATCTTCAAGAAGAGACCCTGAAGTGTAGACTTTGACCATCGAATGACCTTCGAAATCGTTGTACTTTTTCTTCGCTTCATTCCATTGTGCATGAAGATCATCACTTGTTACATCATCTCGTGTATCGTTAAAATACCCGCAGAATGTACATCCTGAAGACCACCACCAATGGCATCCTTTCGTTCTTAGAATAACTGTAACAGCAGTACATGGCTCTCCATCAGCCGTCATTTCAGGCGTGTGATATACAGTAGCTGGTTTGCTCGCGTCCCACGATTGTTGACGCTCTTTCGCCCAAGGAGTATTTGCAGGAGCTTTGACCAAGTCGTGAATTTTCAGACTCTTTTCATCTCCACCGAGGAGTGTTGATGAGTGACGGTCTAGCATGATATTCCCTCTTGAGATTACTCTTCTTCCGTTATTGGTTTGAAGATAATATCTAATCCTGCTTTGATGAATTGGCCTTTAGGATAAGCAGAATCTCCATCCTCTGCTGAAATTACATTCGGAGTGTACAATGATGCTGGAACACGAACATCAACGCGGCTCCCTAATCGGATCATACCGTATCGTTCGCCACGTCGGAGCGAATCTCCGATGCCTGTCCATGGAACAATCGTTCTAGCGAGTGCCCCTGAAATTTGCATGACTTCGATTCGACCCCCATCTTCGCCTTCCAGAACTGTTCGAACTCGCTCATTGTATTCGCTTTCCTTACGGAATGCTGCTGCAAAAGGACCTCTCCTTCGCCCCTTCCCGGTTCTGTGTTCCATAGCGACAATCGTAGAATTGAAAGGAACTCGGTTGACGTGAACATCAAGTGGAGACATGAAGATTGCAACCCTCCAGACATCATCTGGGCCAGGTGTATCTGCTGGTTCAAATCGTTGTTCAGTAGTGAAGTCGAGTGGATTCTCGCATGGTTGTGGGAACCAATCACCTGTGTGAACATCTGTTTCAATCGATGAAGTTTCTCGTTCTTCTTTCGATGGGCGGCGGCCTGTTGCTCGCTCTCTGCGGGCGAACATAACGTGTCCATCTGCAGGTGAAACCAAGATGCCTTTCTCTTGTGGAATTGGTCGGTCGGGATCTCTCCAGAAATTGGCAAAGAAGACTGAAACCATGAGGCAAAGAACTCCTGCTAAGGGCATTAGTCCATACAAGGAATCAAGATAGATTCCACCCACAAGAATTGCTATGCCTGCAAGTAAAAATGTAGCAACAGGAGCATGGCCTCCTTGAGCGAGGCCTCCCAACTTCAATCACCTCAGTTGTCTGCCCATGGATCGACATCAGCGTTCCATGTTGCAGGTTCTTCAGAAGTTTCAGCGACCTCTTCTTCAGCAGATTCCACAGGAGTTTCTTCTGTGGATTCTTCTTCGGTTTCTTCGACTGTCTCTTCGGAAGGTGCTTCTTCAACGACTTCTTCAGGTTCATCAGCCTCTTCAGCGGGTGCTTCAGGCTCTTGATTCGTCATTTCTTCTGCTCTGGCTTCAACCATCTCATCCATTCTTTCTGTGAATGCACGAGACATATGTTGAGATTGTCGTTCAGATTCAACTGCTCTTTCAATCATCTCATATCGTTCCTTGATGGCCTTGTTGAGGTCTTCGAAGAGTGTCATGTGAGACACATACCAATCATCTCGAGCCTTCATTTCAGTAACTGCGAGTTTCAAATCATTGTCAAGTTCTTCTGCAATTCCGAAGACTTTGCCGAGACGATCTTTCTCACGTGAATATTTCTCTTCCATTGTTTGGAGAGCTGGTTGAAGATGTTCGACGCGCTTGTCGGCCTTGGTAGCCTTCATCTCGAGTTCACGTATTCTGAAATCCTTTTCAGCAATGAGTGATTCTTGTGCTTCGCGCTCAATTTCTTTATCGATAATTTCTTTCTCAAGAACTTCGATTTCTGCACGTGTATCTACAAGTTCTTTTTCTTGCGCTTCGTATGCAGCGAAGAGCTTCTTCAAACGGTCTGTTTCCGTTGCTAAAGCGTCTTCAAGTTGATTGATTTGAATTTCTGGAGTGATTGTCCCTTCTTCAGTCATTTACTCACCTGGAGGAATGCCTCCGATTCATCCCAGCCGCCTATACACTATGAAGCCGACGCTTCATTGAGACTGTTTTTGTAGGACTCCATATGCTAAATCATTAGAGGCATTAGAATTTCTGTGATGGCCCTTCTCGAGGCTTACGTTTCTTTATTTCTGGGAAATCTGGCGATTCTGTACCCTTTTTCCTAAAGAATAGAAGCAATAAGAACAGTACAGCCGCCCCTCCTCCAACCGCCATGTAGATGATGTTTCGATCTTCCAACTCTTCCGACGTACTCTTCTCAGAAATCTGAAGTGCATCATCTACGACCAGTGTTGAGCGCACCCCTCCTATTTTCAGGAGCGTAATTTCTAAGTCATAGTTCCCTAATTCAGTCGATTCTGGAACATCCAAGCGAACAGTCCAAACATTATTCTCACCAGAAGTTGCTCGTCCTCTCAAGGGTTGTGCATCTTCCCACGTCTCAACTGGAGCAGGACCATATATGGATGAAAATGGAGCAATGTTCCAATCTAATTGATTTGGAGTATTTCGTTCACCGGTATGTCCCAATCCTAGTTGACCGTAATTATTACGCCCCCAACAGGAGATTGACCCGTTCTCAGAAAGAACACATGTGTGTTCCGCTGAAGCGCTAATTTCGACGATGCTTTGATTTGCAGATACAAACATTGGGATTGTGTGAACTCCTCCGCTCGTTCCAAGGCCTAGGCGACTATTTTTGTTGTGCCCCCAACAATACAAACTTCCATTCTCAATTGTTGCACATGTATGTGCAGACCCTGAACTGATCTTAGTCGCTTTAGTTCCATTTGGCAAATGTACAAGCGTAGGGCTTTTGGCATTCGTTGTAGAATTATCTCCAAGTTGTCCGTAATTGTTCATTCCCCAACAAACTGCAGAGCCGTTGTCTAAAATTGCACATGCGTGTTCGTTACCAAGAGAAAGATCCGTTGCAACCCTTCCTTCTGGCAATATGGTATCTGATGCAGGAGCGTAAGCGGTTGGGTTACTCTCTCCATTGCCGAGTTGCCCTACGTTGTCTCTACCCCAACACATAATTCCTCCATCATCCATGAGAATACATGTATGGCTTACTCCTGCTTCAACCTTGATAGGTGTTCGATCTGCGGGAGTTTGTATAATCACAGGTGAATATTGATCTTCAGAAGTTGATTCTCCGTTCCCTAGAGCGCCATGTAAGTCAGCACCCCAGCATGCAAGTTGGTCGTTATCTAAAATTGCACATGTGTGTTTATGCCCCATTCCTATTGATTTAGCAACTCGTCCATCTGGGAAATTCACAGGATTCGTTGGTGATTTGTAGGTATTTGTGGATTCATCACCGCTTTGACCATTTTCGTTAAATCCCCAACATTGTGTTGCATCGTTGCTAGAATTACGCACGTCCTAAATGGCCCAGCAAAGATTTGTGATATCATGACATCGTTTGGCACATCAACATACGTGCTCGGCCTGATATTCGTTGCCGCCTCACCACCATCTCCAAGTTGGCCATTCGCATCACGTCCCCAACACATTGCAGAACCATTTTCAAGTATACCACAAGTATGAGCTGCTCCTGTACCTATTACTGATGAAAGTGTTTCTGTATTCGTAGAAGAAAGAACATATTCATATCGAATTGAAGACACTCCAGGGTGGTCGCTTAGATCAAGAGTGCAGTCGGTTTCAGATCCAGCTTCCACAGAGACTGTGGAGCAATCAACGGACGGGATTGTGTCGTTTTCTGCCATACCATAGGCATCAATAATAGCATTCCCAAGTAGATAAACAATCGAAAGGATTTGTGAGTCCCGTGACCTGAATCTCTTGCCATGATTGAGAACTCCTTCCTTCTCCCTTATCAGATATATACTCGCGATTTCCCACCTAGAGTGAATTTTGAGGCTAAATGGTATTGGTCGCATCAACCAAGGACTTTGCAATCGACACTTCGCCCATCGAATGTCCAGCATCTGGAACGATGATGAGTTCTGAGGAAGGTAATTTTTTGTGCAATTCCCAAGCACTTTTCACTGGACAAACCATGTCGTATCGCCCCTGTACAATTACAGCAGGAATATGTTCGATAATTGACGAATTATTCAGTATGTAAGCTTCTTCAACGAATATTCCATTGATGAAATAATGACATTCTATTCGAGCGAATGCAACTGCGAAGTCAAGATCCTCGGCCTTTTCGAGATAGGACGGATCTGGAAAGAGGCGACTCGTTGCCATCTCCCAACGCGTCCATTCTTTGGCAGCAGCTCTTCGAACTTCTGCATCTTCGTCTGTTAGCCGTTTGTAATATGCTGGAATAAGAGCGTCTTGTTCATCTACTGGAATGTGGTTAAAGTATGGCTCAAATGCATCGGGGAATACATGGCTTGCACCATCTTGATAGAACCAGTGAAGTTCAGATTTTCGACACATGAAGATTCCTCTCAATATGAAAGAACGAACACGTTCTGGATGGTTTTGGCCATAGATGAGGGCAAGTGTTGATCCCCATGAACCTCCAAAAACATGCCATGAATCAATTCCAAAATGTTCACGTAGAGCTTCAATATCTGAAACCAGATGCATGGTTGTATTTTCTTCAAGGTCTGCATATGGGGTTGATTGACCACATCCTCGCTGATCGAATTGAATGATGTTCCATTTCTGTGGATCGAAATACCGGCGGTACGATGGTTGGCTTCCGCCGCCCGGTCCACCGTGAATGACAATGACTGGAATCCCATCTGGATTTCCGCTGCATTCCCAAGCAATTGTGTGTCGTTGTGAAACCCCCAGCATACCGGTTGAATATGCCTCAATCTTTGGAAACAAGACGTCGTCGATTGATTGTGTGTTGATGCTCATGATACTTCCAAGTGAAGTCGGATGATGTTGCTTTCGATGCCTTTTTTTCACCTACCCCTTCGGAGAGTCATGAAGGAAGCAACGGAGGTATTCAATCAATGGGCGCATCTCGGCAAGGATGAAGGAATGGAACGAGGTCATGCGGGCGCTGTGAATGAAATGATCGATGTTGCTTTAGAGCGAGTGTTAGCTGATCGCGTAGCGTTTTCAGCAGTAGACCTCGGATGCGGAAATGGCTGGGTTGTAAGGAAACTATCTCAGCATCCTGCATGCGTTGAAGCCGTTGGCTATGACGGTGCAGAACATATGATTGAGAAAGCAAAGGAAGTTGATTTCATCAATGCTTATCATTGTGCTAAATTCCCTGAAACGAAACCTGATAAAACGTATCAATTTGTTCATTCAATGGAATTCCTATATTATCTCAAAGACCCAAAGAATATGCTGCAATCCATACATGATGATTGGTTAGAAGAACGTGGCTGGGCTGTAATTGGTATCGACCATTATGCAGAACATGAAGACAGCCTTGGGTGGCCTGAAGCTCTTGATGTTCATATGTCGACATTTTCAGAAAACGAATGGATTCAGATGTGGAAGGACGTTGGATTTCAAGAGATTCATGCTTGGCGAGCGAATGCTCAAGATGGAAAGCCAGGTACACTGGCAATTCTTGGAAAGAAGGCTTAGTTGTTGATTCCCAAATCGGCCCCATCAGGCCCACACATTCGAAGTTCTCCCTTGTAGAACGGGCATTTCTTACATGTATCGATTGAATCCATTGGAAGCCTTTTGGGCTCGCTAACATCATTTTGATTTGCAGTTAACACTGCAATCCATTCCAAGAGTGAAGCGAGTTCATTCTGCGCTTCCTCATACATCTTCTGAGGCATTTCAACAAGCCTTCCTGAGGTACTGATAAGGAGAGCTGGTGGCTTGATCTTGCGACGTTCATCTTCCGCTTTGAACGACTCCTGTTTCTGGAATACCATTGAGTAGAGAGTGAGTTGGAGACGATGGTTTCGTAACATCTCAACCTCTTCAGCATTTTGAGGCGAAGATGAATCCCAATCTTCAATCTCTTTTTGTAAGCGATGTTCGGACAAGTCATCCGTTCTCGAACCAGAGGTTTTCAGATCAACAACTTGAAGCCATTTCTCGTTCCTTTCGCTGCCTGCTAAGACAATATCTGCCTGGCCTTCAAATATGATGGTTACGTTCTCAATTTGAGTGACGATCGATTGAGAAAGACCAGCGGTTGGATTGCGATAAACATCAGTTAATTCTACATCTCTCGTGAAATAGAATGAGGCTTCAGTTTGTAACCCTTCTACAAATTGGCCGTTTACTTCTTTTCCTTCGGTTAATTTTCCTAGCAAGCCCTTCGATAATAGCTCAGCAAGTTCGATAATTCGAGCTCGTGTTTGCTGTTGCTCTTCATACGAAAGTTTGTGCCATTCAGATTCAGATGTGATTGCATCATCAATCTCTTTCGTTTCAAGTAAGCGATTTTCTTGGCCATTCAACCATTCGGAAGAAAGTGGTGAATGTTCGGATTGCATTGTTGCTGGATTTGCAAGACCGATCTCAACGAGGCGGTGGAACATTGAACCAAATGACGTTGCTGAAGGCCAACCAACATAGGATTCACCATCATAATCTTCTCCTCCAGTTCTGTCCTTAAGTTCCTCCTCGCTGGCGATGGTCCTTGCCTTGGATTGGATGTTGAAAGGTTCCGTCTGCCAACCACGCACATGATTTAGCCAGAATCGTCTTCGGCAGGAATACGCTGCATCTAGGCCGTGAGCGGTCATTTTTAGGGACGGAGATATCGTTACAATTTCGTTTTCCGATACTTCCTCGATATGGTAATCCAGATTGGATTCCACTTCTAGCCATTCACTTAGAACTGATACTGGCCTTTGTTGAGTAAAGCAATTTGGATGATGATAGATTCTGATACCATGTACTGAATCTGTTGGAAGTCCTGATGATGAAAAGACACCCATCGGGTCGAGAACGAGTTCAATGTCTTTGTAATCGGTCAACCGCTCTCCTTGCGCATCCCCTTCGAGACTCCATGGCTGTTCAACATTCGATACGACCCCCATGTAACGCAGCCCGTCCAAGAGTAAATCCCCCATGTTGTTTCCAGAGAGATTTCCTGTTGCCAGGATGAAGCCTTCTGTTGACATTGCACTCGTCTTTGAAGGAGAACCTGCAAAGATAAGGCGATCACGCACTCTGGTAAGAGCAACATAGAATTGGCGTCGCAACTCAGCTAGATTCTGAGCCTTATTCATTTGATTAGCAAGCATCCAAAGACCATCAAGCGGCTTATCTTTGGATTTCCAAGGTTGTATTCTTCCTGCAATTACGTCAGGAGTAATGAGAACATTCTTTTGGGCATCATTGCTTGAACTTCGGCGACCTGCTTCGAACAATCCTGTTACAATTACAACAGGTGCCTGCAATCCCTTCGCCCCATGGATTGTCATGATTTGAATTGCGCCACTTGTTGGTGAAGAGGTCGCTTGAGGTCCTTTGTTCTCAAGCGAGGCTAAGGCATTCATCTTAGCAAGCATTGCGCTTGGTTCATGTCCACATTCTGACCCAATTTTGTACAATAAAGCACACCATGTTTCAGCAACTTGGCGTTCGGACTCATCGGGATAAGTCGTCAATAGGTCGCTGTAATCTAGAACGACGTCAAAAATTTCGTGGAGGGCTCCCTTGTCAATAAGTGAGGAAAGTATCGACAAGAGATTACCGATCGGAGCTTCTGAAAAATAGATTGAGAGATGGCGCCAGTAATTCTCAACATCTTTCTCTCCAAATATTTCTTCGATTTGAAGGGATGTTGCGCCCACAATTGGAGAACGAACAAGCCCATGTGCAGCTAAACGTGAAGACGGTTTAGCAAGAAGAGTTAGCACTGACAGTAGAGGTTTGACGATAGGTTGTTGTAACAACTGACCTTGCTTATCGGCCAATACGGGCAAACCTCGATCTTGTAATCTCTTAATCAAGTCAGGGATATGTTTCCTTGAGTGAACAAGAATCATCACATCTTCCGGAGAGATGACTTCTTCCGGCTCAATATCGACGTAATCTTGTTCTTCTGAGGACCAGAGTTTCGTCGCATGACCTCTGACAAGAGAGTCCAATCTGGCAGCAATAAGTTCGTGTTCAAGGTGTCTTGGATTTGCAGATTCTGAATCGAATAAGTGGTATCCAACCTCCAAATCCAAAGGAAGAGCATCGATCTCTGCTTGAGTAGGCAATAACCATTCGAGCACACCCTCTCCATCTGTTTCCCTTCCAGCATGAAGAGGTTGGGCGGAGGCATGGAAGTCTCCTGGAAATTGATGATGACGTTCAGAGAATGTGTCATCGAAAATGTGGTTCAGTGTGTTGAGTAGACGAGGGGCTGTACGGAAGTTTGTTGTTAATTCAATGTGTCCTTCTTGACGTTGAAGGATTATGTTGTCTTCGATTGCAGTTCCAAAATCATTGATTCCAAAGGAAACATAATCCCATGTTGCTGAAGATTCGTCTGAAGCCATTTCGCTGGCTTGAATGAATGAGCCGGTCTCTCCCCCTGCACCTACTGGACGGGGGTCTCGGCCATGCCCTTGCTGAGCGATATGTTCCATTCTTGGCTCATGCTCTTCAAGGCGATTAGCCAGGCGAATAGATGCAACCATTCGACGCATTACTGTGACTTCTGCTTGTCTGAATCGGTATATGCTCTGCTTCATATCGCCGACAATACAAACCGTTGGATCCCAGGGGCCAAGTGGATTTGGTGTTTCCTCTGACCCGTCCATTCTATGCCCCCAGAGTCGTGCTAGAAGACGTGCATGCTCTGGATTTGTATCTTGATATTCATCGATGATGAAAGCCCCATAGCGCGCTCGTATCTGTTGAAGAAGCGCGTATCTTCTTCGGAGATCATTTTGTTTTTCTTCATCGCCTTGCATCAAACTCAAGGCTCTTCGGATGTGCTCGTCAGTCCAAGCTTCCTCTCCTAAATCATCCAATGCTTGAACCGCTTGAGGAGGGTAGTAGTGGCGAACAATTTCTGGGCAACGAACCAGAAGTAAATCGCCTACCATTAATTGAACATCATCAAAATCATGTGCCTCTTCTTGGGCCTTGAGGTGACGAAGAAGATCTTGGCAACCCGCATGAACAGTGTACAAATCGTCTAGCACTTCGACCTGAAGTTCCCTTGAAACACGTAGGTTGCCCTGTGGTGGTTCACTGCTGAAAGAAGTGTTGATATCTGTAACATCATACTTTTCGTTTGCATCTCGGAAATCGAATCCTCGATGCGGATTGAGAGCATATGATGCTCTTGAGAGCATCATCAACAAACGGCCATCTTCGGGATTATGGAGTCGGTTTCGCAGCATCGCTGCAACAGCCTTAGCTTCACCTTGGACCTTGTTCTTCATAGCTTTCTCATCTTTCTTGGTAAATGAGGACCATTTTACGAGTCCAGTGTCCCACTCACTCACTCTTTGGCTTGAAAATCCACCAGAATTCAAGATTGAAGGCGTCGTCTTCTCAATTTGACCTAAAGAGCAAGAAGAAACTACGACTTGATGAATCCATTGAAGACGAGAAATTGGTGATGTTGGAAGTGGATCTCGTGCTAATTGTGCAAGTTGGTTGAAGCGCGTATACCTATCCCCGTTGCTATCGTTCTGGACGAAAAACGCATGCCTCCCGTCCCTGGTAAACACATCGACCCACTGATTCAGGTATTCATACGCCTCTTCAACTACACCATCAATAAGATGGCCACAGCGTTCAAGAATCATATCCTCGATCAGAAGATAGTTCGGAGGCGAAGACCCATCCCATGGCATTTCATTTCGAATCGATCTCATCCGCAATCTTCGTTTTGATTCTTCAACAAACAGAGAAGATTCAAGCAGGCCTGTGAGCACGGTTTGAGCCGAAGATTGCCCTCCCAATCGAATCGCAAGACGATTTCGGGCTTCGATGAACTCTTCACAGGATTGTGTGAGACCAGCCTCAAACCCATCTCGTGCATTTCGAATCCTCCAGGCAGCGTTTAGAGCTTGAGTTCTCAATAATGGAGCCTGTTCATCTGGCAGTTGGTCTCTGCTCAAATGTAATGCTACAAGGTCAATATGTGGTGCGAGAACTTCCCCAAGGAATGAGTCAATGGTCGAAATCGGTGCCGCTTCGAGTAACGACATGAGCATTGAAACATCGCCTTGATGGCGAAGACGCGGATCATGAATTCCTAACCGATCCGTCTTCTTCACGGGCTCTGCTCGAAGAGATTGAATTCGGCTGCGAATCCTTGAACGTAATTCTGCAGCCGCCTTTCTCGTGAAGGTAATTGCTACAATCTCCTGCGGCAGGAGTCCTTTCCATTCATTCAAAGGAGTCCTATCTCTCTTTGCAGACTTTACTTTTCCTGCTCCATATGGTTCATTTCGTAATGGAGAAGGTAAAACGCAGGTTGCTCTTTGTTCTGAGGAGAGTAAATGCTGAACATAACGTTCTGCCATGACAGTTGTTTTCCCAGTACCTGCTCCAGCATCCAATGCGATATGTTGATCGAGGTTTAATCCCAATCGTTGACTTCGATTAAATGGAATCATTTCACATCAACTCCTATCAGAGCAGAAGGGCAGTCATTTGCAAGTGAACAGTAACTGCAATGTTTGCCTGGTGTTGGATGATTCCATCCTGATTCACTTGCGTCTCTTGCTCGAATTGCAGTGGTAAGACGGGAACTTATCCAGGCTCTAAATGGGTTACTTGTCGGTGTGTTTTCCTCATTTGGGATTCTGTAATGATTCATTGAAAAGAATGTTCTTTCACCCAAGTATGCTTCTTCTGGGATGAATGCAAAAGCCGGGTCGAGTTCGACATAATGACGCGTCGTATCCCCTACCTCTGAAATGCCCACGCCGATAACACGGTCACCTGGGTGAGCAATCTCCCATGCGCGGGCATACAGTGCAAGTTGAATCTCTTTGAACAAACCAGAGGCATGTCGCAATCCGACCTTTTTCGGGTCTGGTCCTTCGATTGTTTTCAGATCTCTTATGATAATCAACCTTTTCGAAGGAGGGCCATCACCATTGAAATTCAGAGGTATGACCTCTTTAGAATCGGCGATAAGACCCTTTTGGATTACTTCTTCATTCAAATCAGCATCAAGAACGAGCGCATCAACTCTGTCGATCCGGCCATAAATCTTCAGCGTGGCTGAATCGAGATCATCGTCAAGCCCCTCTAGTTCGATGAAACGCCCTGTTGCCGATTCGAGTGGCCATTCTGAAGCGATTGGTCCTGCGGCATTTAGAGCGAAATCTGCCAACAAAAGTTGTCCAAGCCGTCCGCCAATTTGCGGTGGTTTTTCACCTTCAAGCCATTGGGTCCATTCCTCAGGAGAGCACCCCACAAGGTCATTGCATCGGTGTACAGATACTGCATTCGTTCTTGATAACCAAGGAGCGAGTTGAGAGAGATGCTGCAAAAGCGATTCCCAAATCTGATCCAATGGACGGTCGAGGCCAACATGAATTGGTGTACCTTCAGCAAGTGGTGTATCGCCAACATTAACGCCAAGTAATGAAAGGAGGTATTCTTCTATCGAGTGAACAAGAGTTCCACGAGCAAGAGGTGCAAGATCTTCTGAGACCTCTGGTTGCGTTTCTTTCGCTTCCAATATTTGCTCAGACCACGCCAATCGTGGACAGTTAATCCATGGAGTCAAACGATTTGTGGACCAAACTTTTGCTTCATCACTTCGTTGATTTGTAGTCCATATCAATGAGAGTGAGTCTGAGATTTTCTGCGTTGGCGGAAGTGGCCTTGGGTCAATAGATGGTCCTCGGGCGTTCCCGTTCTTTTTGTATCCAAGATGGGGCCAATGTCCTACGGTTCTTCCCCCTCCTGTATTGGCTTGGCCGAGTGAAGGTGAAAGAACAAGGTCATGTGCAGAAAGAAGATTTTCTCGATAACTCCAGGGCATCGCATCTTCTTTTTCAGTGGCTTTGAATTTTGGTTGTCTGCGGTAACGATCGAGGTTCAGTTGCTTCTCCGCTCCGATTGTAAGAGAAATTGTCGTATGGATGTTTACCTCAGGAGTTCCTCCTGATTTTAACGCGAGGCCGGTTCGCTGTCGCCGATCCCGAGGAAGATTTTCTGCGCGCAGAAGTTCGACCTTACTTCCTTGTAAAATCAAAGCTGAGCTCTTGTAGGTTAGCCAGTTTCCGTCTTCTCGGGTGATGAATGACCAGCCAGCACCTGAAGAAATAGAATTGGCGAGGAAATCTGGAGGAGTCGAGAGATCCGATAGTTTTCCTGCAAGTTCAATCTCAGCTAAATATTCCGCAACAGGTGTTGAGTTTCCAGCAGATTCATCGTGTTTCGTATCGAATAAAATCGCAGAATTGCATGCCGATAATAATGATTTGAATACATGTCGTCCCCGACGAATTGGATGGTCGGAATCATTCAATCCAAGTTGGACCCTTACAGCATCATCTATCCATGGCACACGGGGAGGTTTCATCGACCAAGATTCTGAATCTATACCAACGAAGAGAACAATATCGGCGTGCGATCCATATGCTTGCTCTGGCGTACATATCTGCACATCAGAGTGCCGAACTCTGTTTGGAGGAAGTTTGGTTTGGTTTGCTGATAGTTTACAAATATCAATAAAATCTACAGTTGAGTCATATTGCGTAATCGAGTCAATTGTTTGAATCCATGATTGTAGCCCTCCAATCGAGCTATCATAGGTTGATGTACGGATGAAAAGTTGCCCCCATTCACATGCCTCTAAAATATCGGAAAGGACCTCTCTGTGATGTGAATTTATCTCAGGTAGTGGGAGTTCCACCTTGCTTGAATTACCAATCAGTGGCTCCTGTATGAACGATTGTGTTTCAGAATCTAGGAATGGAGCCCAGACACGGGCAAGTGAATAGAGCCACCACCTTGTTTCTTCAATGGCCTGTTCTTCTGCTTTTCTTCGATAAGGTTCAGAAGAAGTTGGAGTAGCGACTGATAACGAACCAAGCCACCGGAAAAGTGCTCCATTACCACCGATGACATGGAAACTTCTCCCTATATTTTCCAGCACATCGAGATTAGGTTGTGGCTTCCAATGTTCATTTATCGGGTGAGAAAGATTCGAAAAGAGATTTTCAATAATCGGAAATGCTTGAGATTGTATGATGTCAAACAACTTATTGCCAGACCAGGCGTCTTGGCCTTCGGTGATTGAAAGGAAACGAAGGACTGCTTGAACTGCCGAGGTCGAACCGACTGTTTCGGAACCCACGTCACAATCCAGTCCAATTTGTTGAAGTCTACGTTTCCAAACACTCCTTCGATTTTGATCCGCATCGATAACCAGTATCTTACCAGCATAATGTTGTCGATAAAGGCGGATAGTGGATAGAGCTGCATCAAGAACTTGAGAAGCCTGTTCAAAGGATACAAGATGGATCCCTTCGGTTCTATTATTATCTTCAAGTGAGGTCATGATAGAATGTTCTGGAACCCAATCAGGCAATTCCTCTTTGGATTTGACATATTGGATTTCATCATCAATATAGGCACCATGTAATCCCAGTCGGAAGGATCCATGTACGCAAAGGTGATGGATTGGAGTCCTTGTTGCTAAAGCAGTAAAAAATTGTTTTTCGTTACTTTGGAAATCTGGAGGATGGTTGAGTAAAATAATCCCTTTTACCGCTGATAATGAATATGGTGTCTGCGTATCAGTTTGCAAAAGAGCGTTTGTTAACTCTTCTATGACTTGGTGTTCATGAAGAAGATTGACTTCCCTGAAAGTGGAAAGAAGGCGGTCAGCCTCGGATACTCCTGGATCATCGTCCCATTTTCTAAGAATGCCATGCATTGTAGAGAACCGATGAAGTTGGAGCAATCGTTCAGTCTTGGATAGTGACCATGTCCTTGATGCATCTGGATGCATTCGTGGAAATCTAAATTCAGAAGCGGCGTCTGAAAATTTCTTGTGGACTTGAACGATACCCACCGCAGATCTTGGGATTATTACTGGAAACCGGAAGTCCATTTGCAAGGATGTACAGAGGCGATTTAGTGTTGTGTGGCGGCTGGAATCAATGGCTCCTCGAGCGATACTGATGTGCTTCATGACATTCTCTCGAACGGTTTCATTGGGATAGATGATCAAGATGTCGCTAGAGCCATCCTCTAAATGGTGTAGAAGCCATTGCGGCACAACAGTCGAAGAAGAGCATGCTTCAACAGTAACGTTCTGTGTCATCTTTCTCCCCCAGTTCCCTACAAGAATCACGAGGGTATAAAAGGAAACTCACTTCATTTTGTTATTTTTTATTCGTCGGGGGAAAATCAAGTTGATTTTCTATTTGGCCAGAGTATATGATTTCGAAACAAGAATAATTCATGTTTACTCTAAATGTCATCAAGAATACATGGGTTTAAATAGTTCGCCGGATATGGATATAATCCTGCTAACCGATTTGCCTCCATATAGCCTAATCAACGGGTTTGTTTGCGGCAATCATGTTACTAGGAAAAGGAAGAAGAAGGCGATATAATGACTGAAAAATGCGAAGAATGCGGAAGTAACGACATGAAAATGAACATTGCACGAGGAGAACTCGTTTGCAATGAATGTGGGCTGGTGGCTGAACACCAAGTCTCCAACAACCAAAACGACAATGGTAGTGCCATCTGGGGAGAAAACGGATTCAACACTCCAACCACCAGAGTTACCAAAATCAAGACCGGTAATAAGGGCAACGGTTTGGGATCCTATATTGGAACTCAAAAAGAGGCAAAGGGCAAGTGGAAGATTCTACGCAACATCAGCTCTCGCGATGTTAAAGATTGTCATCCGATGGTCCAAGCCACAATGGATGCTGCTGTCAGACTCAGTGGGACTGAGAACGCTATGAAAGCTAAGGAAGTCATTACTCGTGCCACACTTCCTATCGAAGATGAGGCTGTTTTGGCAGAGATGAAGGAAGTCGCCGGAGACGAAGAGGTTATTCTTCCAAAGAACTCTGTTTGTCGAATGAAAACCAGAGGCGCAGACACCCATCACAATGAGAAATTGTTAGCACTTGGTTGCCTTCGTGTTTACCAAGGAAGAAGAGGCGGAATGAGTATTGACTGGGCTGCTATGCTGGAAAATACTGGAATTTCAATGAAACAAGTTATCGATGCTTCTAAGATCATTGAGAAGTACTTTTCAATCTGTGACAAAGTAGAGATGGATGGTAAAAAACTCATCGCTCCTGCAAAGGACAGAAGAGAAGTTGCCCTTGCAAATAGAGCCGAGGAAATCAGAATCATGAAACAACGATTGCGAAATATTGTTGCAGATTTGGAGAAGGAAGTCCAGGACGAACTTATGGAGGATTTGAATCAAAGACTCTTCAAGTTAGGTGAACCAACCATTGGAGATTCTCCTGTGCCAAACGTTCCTGCTCGAATCCTGTGTTCAATGCTTTTCCAATTAACATGCATGAAGTTCAATGTCGCAGAGAATAGATTGACTGCAATCGCCGGTGCTGCTGACAAAACCAGAAATGCCGTCAAATCTCGACTGGGGAAACTCCTTTCTGCTATCGATGCTGGTCAAATCTATGATAATGGAGCATTCGACTTGTCGTTTTGACGCTTTGATACGCTGCCTCTTTAAGCAGAATGGTATGCATAAATCATGGCACGTACTAAAGTGGCTGTTCTAGTAATCATCTTCGCCTTGTCTGTTCTTAGCCCCGCTCAAGCAGCTGAAGTGGAGGAACTCGATTCCGGCATGTTGTTTGGAGGGCTTCATGGTCTTGCAAACGAAACTATTGCTTTGAACAGTTCGTTGAATGATCTCCCTACTATCGCTGAAGACTATACTGCAACATGGTGTGGACAATGCATAGCTGTTGAAGACGCTCTGGAAAATGTAGCCTCCACCTCAAACATGCAAGTCTATTCTATTCATAGAAACATCAGCGATCCTGAAGACCCATTAGGTTCAGAGGCTGTAGATGCTCAATTTCGTGATCGGTTTGACCCATATCTACCATGGAAACCGCCGATTGTAGGGTTCAATGGGACGTACGCAATATCTGGAAATGTTCCTGTAGGAACTTCCTTAGAAGCAGATTATACTGAACAAGCAGCGAAATCGCTTAACCTGGGAACTGGTTTTGTTACGTTCGCATGGACGCCAACGGGAACGAATTCCGGAACTGTTTCATGGAGCATCGAACAGTCGACTAATTCTTCATTCAATGTCTCGATATGGATGGTTGAAAAGGTTGGCACATTTCCTGACGGGACCAATAGTAAAGTGAACTACCCTCATATTGTTCGAGAAATTATTCATTTAGATATCGTCAATTCTACGGGATTAAGTCAAGGCCTTCAATCCGTTACCTATGCAGACGCATACGATGGAACCGATCTTGAAGTCCACCTTATGTTCCACGAGATTGTAGAATCTGAAGTCGTTGATAGTATTGAACAAGATGAAGATAAAGGTGGCTTAAGTGGCACGCTTATCTCACTCTCTGTAGGATTGCTCGTCATCGTTGGAATTGTTTCTTTCCTTGTGCTTAAGAAAAAATCAACACCCGATCCCCTGCACGTATCCTTAGAGAATGAACTCACTCTGCCTACAGCAACTACTCCCAATGTGCCACATCCATCCTCTCCAATTGAACCAACAGTACTCAATGAATGGACGGATGGATCAGGTCATACATGGAGAAAAATGAGTGATGGCAGCGGGCGATGGTGGAATGGGGCCGGTTGGCAAGATGTCGGCTAACTTTATTCAGTAGTGATCAACTAAATTTGCATGCAGTCTTCGGTCAACTTCTGGCATTCTATCCGGCGGCCTTCCGACTTCTAAGTAACGAAGAACATAATTCTCAATATTGAAAAAGCCAAGTTCCTGTTCGAGTGGATTCAAAATATTACGTAATTCTTGCCTCGGATTAGCAATTGGGAAGTCTCGCCGAATAAACACTTGATCACCATTAAGTCTACGTGTGTAATGATATCCAAGAATCTCCAAGAAACGGAAAATAGCATCTTCTTCTTGAGCTGTGCGAATCGTAATTCTAAGCCCACATCCTTGAAGTCGCAACACGCCTCTTAGACCACCTACAGAGACATGGTTTCCTATAGGCTGTAAGGAAAGCGCTTCCCAAACAAGTGGCATTGTGCGGTACCATCTATGGAATTGTCCATCTTCTTCTCGAAGTGGAGCCACTGGTTCCTGTTCTACATCTTCAAGAACATCAACAACTTCTACCGGAGGTTCTTCAATGAATAAACCTCGATCGACACGTCGCCAGGCATTCCTCCATTCAAATCGAGGTAGTTCCATTCCCTCGAAATCAATGGCATCATGATTGAATATGTCGTCATTAATTGTCGGCGGCCGAATTCGCCAATCTTTTACAATAACGGAGTCGGATACTGTTTGAGCACCGCTTACTTCGACCGGATTTACAACGTTGTTGAAGGGCTGGGGGCCTCCAAACATCATAAAATCAGGGAGTCTTCTTTTCGCACCTAGATAGAATGCTTTTGGAGTAAGGCGAGATGTCGATTGAGGCTCCCCTGGAGGTTCATTTGTACGAAGATACATCATTAGACTGTTCACTTTTTCGGCAGTAATAGCATCTGAGATAAGCGATAACACAACGATTGCAATGGTATCACCAATTGGAATGTCTCGGTGATACCCCCCTGTGTGAATACACAATGATTGTGGAGAGGTAGAACCTAAGCGAACACCATGGATTTTGAACGGCGCCATGTGCGCACCTTGTTCGAGTCGGATTTCATAGAAGTGGCCGATCATTCCACGAACAAGAATACGATCGCCTTCCACCCACGTGTCGTTTGGAAATTGGTTTAGAACACCGCGGAGGAACTGCATTGATTTCACCAATGGTGGACTTAATTTCTCTTGTTCCTCATATGCTGAAGACCAATTCATTTGAGTTGCAATGAGCATCTCCCCTTCTCGGGATTCATGAGGAGAACTGCACCATGAAACGAGACCTGCAAGCAATCCAGGACGTGGCGGAATAGGTGTTCTTCTCGTCGCTCCTTTCTTTGTCATAGCCCTAAAACACAATTCTCCTTTTGTACTCAGCATAATTGGTGAAGGGACATTTTTGTGTTCGGTCAGATCTGTTAGATTGGCCCAACGACGAGCCCATGGCCATTCTACATCCTCCAGAAGATTGTTAGAACCATCTCGGAGAAATCGTCGTGAGAATTTCATCCTTTGCCGTGGCCTTCTGCCATCAAGCCGTTCGAGTAGATTTCTTGCCCAATGATGATTTACAAGTGGATTAAATCCGAGTTTCCTCTTTTGTTCACACAAGAGATATGATGTTTGAATCATCGAATCAAATGGTGTAATTCGGTTATTTCGATTGTTTCTAAAGAAAAGATTGTAGTATCTATTCATGAACCTCGCATCCTCTCCAGACTTCCGAATAGGCTGATATAATGCGCTTACTGCAAGGAAAATCGAAACAATATCCCAGCCAATCCTATTCTCTTTATCGGTTAGAAGAATCAGAAATTGCCGGATAGGAATCTGGACATTATGGCGTTGCCCATCCACAAACATACGTCCATCGCGGAATGAGATTATTGAGCCGTTACGCATTAAAAACCCATCTTCCAACTTTTCTTTTTCATATCCTGAGACCCCATCTCCAGATCTAAGTTTATCGATGAAAATTTCCTCTTCCTCTTCGGGGAACGGAGAGTAGCGCACAGGATCTTCCTGTGGATTCGCTAATCGGGCCCAATCAACGTCTGGCGTGTCGATCATAAACTGCTCCAAATGATCCCATCTGCGTTTCAGGGAACGGATTGGCCCACCGAGCACTTGGGCCATTTGCTTGTGTACAGCAAAGTCTAATTCTGGTGCCCAATTTCTTTCGAGTGCGAGTTCTATGCATCGCTCACACAAAGAGCATTGGTTTGTTGTTTCATCTTGAAGGCATACGCCACATGAAGGTTGAACCATGTAATCTTTCGATTTCCAGAGATTAAAAACGTTCAGCGAAGTGTTTCAAGAGCCTCTACGACATTTTCTACATCTTCATCTGTAATGTGAAGGTGAGTTACGAGCCGACAATGTGTTGGCGAGATGTCGAACATATCGATTCCTTGCTTGCCCATATGTTCTGCAACTTGTGATGCCGTATAGCCATCTGCCGAGAAATAAACCATGTTGGTTTGAACAGCATCAAGGTCGACGTGCACATGGTTCATTTCATCGATAGCTGTTGCTAGATTCATTGCTCTACGGTGATCATCAACCAACCTGTCTACATGATGTTCAACTGCATGTATACCTGCGGCAGCAAGGATGCCGGATTGTCTCATGCCTCCTCCAAACATTTTCCTCCAGCGATGAGCCTGATCAATGAACTCTTGAGAACCAACAAGTACTGAACCTACGGGCGCCCCAAGACCTTTCGAAAGGCATATGGAAACTGAGTCGTAATGCTCGGTCATACGCGGTAAGGCAACACCAGTAGCAATCGAGGCATTGAAAATACGGGCGCCATCAATGTGTGTCCCGCAATTATGTTCATTCGCTACAGATGCGATTTCATCGAGGACGGATTGCTCGTAGCATGTACCTCCACCTCTATTGGCTGTATTTTCAACACAAACAAGACGGCCGTCGGGATAGTGAGATTGTGATCCTGCTTGTTTTCTTATTGCCCCTGAAACCAATTCAGGCGTAAGCATACCATACTTCCCTTCTGGTAACGCGATGCTTGATCCACATAGAGCCGCATATCCTCCGCCCTCGTAAAGATAGATGTGGCTGTAGCGTTCAGTGACGATTTCATCACCCGGAACAGTGTGTGTTTTCAGTGCGACAGCGTTTGACATTGTACCTGATGGAACAAAGAGGCCTGCCTCTTTTCCACATCGCTTAGCAACGAGTTCTTCCAATCGTTGAACGGTTGGGTCATCACCCAAAACATCGTCACCAACTTCAGCAGTTGCCATAGCGTCTCTCATAGCCACAGTAGGCTGTGTAACCGTATCTGAACGAAGGTCAATACGACTTGATGAGTGGTCTCGCATAGATGCGCTAGTAAGCATCCCATGTTCAAAGAATCGACTCAAAGTAGTTTCAAATCGCCTGAAACCGTCTCGATATCTTCGTCCCTACAAGGCCCTATAGCCAGCACTGTGAACGACCCTGCTGGAATTTGAGTATGCCCCGCATCGTGAATCTTATTTGCAAGAAGACCGTTCTTTTTTGCATCGATGGATAATTGCTCCAAATGCTGTGCTGAATCTCCTTTAACGCATATTTTCTTCTGACCAGTTTTGAACCATGCATCAAGAAGAGCGGGATCTCGTTCACCACAAGCAAGCGTAGCCTTCACGGCTGCATGTGCTACTTGAGCTGCAATCTTTCCTTTACCCATTTTGAGTTCATGGTTTACGACGAAGACCATTTTCAACTTCTCATCAAGAGACAAACTCCTCAGAGGTTTGGGGGCTGTTAAACGATGAATGAAACTTCGTAACCCCATGAATCCACCTCAATCGTAGGTCTTGAGTTCAGAAAAAAGATGGTCCATTGTATGCCGAGGCGCTGGCCCTACACCTAGCACAGTTACGGTTCCTGGCGCGACTTCTGTCAATCCTGCATCTTGAATAAGTGAATACGGTAATGATGCTGCTTTGACTAAACCAAGAAAATACATCAGATCTTCTTCGTCATCAACGGACAGGCAAATTTTTCGTGAAGCCGTTTCCTGCCATCGCTGTACCATTCGCGAATGTGTCTTTTTCGCTTGCTTGAGTGAACCAATTGCTGCATGAGCGCATTGTACAGCAAGTTTTCCTGCTGATAATTCTAAATCAGCACGGCAAAGAAAGGCCATTGTAGGAGGCTCAGACAATGCTGACATGTTGATCCTCTCGAACAATTCTTTGCTGGGAAGGTGCTTGAAGAGAAAGGATTCGTTCAAACCAAACTCCGCACCAAACTGCAAAGAAAATATTCCCCATCATGTGGAGGGCGTCAAATGGAATTCCGTTGAATAAGTAAAGAACAAATTCCAGACTTGACATAGAGCCATCAAGAATTGAAAGTGAGACGATCATACTGAACAATGGAACACTCCAAACCGCAGCAAATGAAAGACGCTTCATGGAAAGATTCCCCTTATTGTCATGAACTGAGAACACTGCACTTACGCCAGCAACGCTGGACCAAGCAAGGACCTGGAAAAGAGTCCACCAGCCATCACCAAGGACTGCATTACTGGATACAGTAACAAGAATAACAAAGGCGATGCTGCGTTGAAGACCATACTTTGAACCGACCATTATTACGAGGATTGTGACCGGCATAATGTTTGGAAGGCCACTCAGTAATATCCGAGATCCAGAGGCGATGATCGCAAGAAGAAAGAGAGACCATAGCCACCCTTTCTGGTGATTATTTGGACGCATCAATAGCCAAATTGCTGAGGCGAAAAGTATCGAATTGATAGCGAGTAAACCTAGTGATGAAACTTGAGGTCCATGTGTACCAAGTCCGCTCAGCATGACCATTCCAGAAGACGGTTAGCCTTGAGTGTTCCCGCTTAGGCTGGTCTCCAACGAAGAATTGAGTCGGAATCTATCGCTGTATCAACAATGCCTGTATTCGAACGTGAACCGTCGAGTGTAAACTCCCATCCATCACCTTCAGTTCCATTGAATGAAAGTAAATACATGCCCAGGTATTGATCTTCATAGTCCGTTGAAATGCCAAGTGAGACGGATGCCGCTTGGGTTAATTCATAGACATTTGAATAACCGTTAAGGCCGCCGATAACGTTCTCTTTGCCGTCAATTTCCATGACAACAATTTGCGTATCTCTCCATTCTTCTGGCCATTCAGTATCCCATGTAGCCTCAGCCTCAGATTCGGCGAATGTCGGCCATTTAGCGGACATCTCTGGTACCGCCGCAACGGTAAACAAGAGAAGGAACAACGTCAGAGCCTTCCATAATCTCGGTTTGTTATTGGTTGCAAAGAAAAGGCAACAAAGCAGATACGAAGAAAGAAGAAGAACGTAATGAAATGCTTCAATTAACGAAAACGATGACGGGTTTCCAGGAGATTCTTCTACTCCAAAGAGAGTGACTTGTAACAAGCCCATGTCATTACCAAGCGCTATTACACCTTGGGAAAACCCCGGGGCAGCAGTTGTGTATGTGTCAAATGAAGTCGTATGCATTCTTTGCAGAGACGTACGATTAAAGACACCCCAACCTCCATCCGGGGTGTTTGAAGGAACCCAAATTTCAACCGAATTGTTCTCAAGAATGCGCATGGACATTTCTCCATTTGAATGAAATGAGCTTTTTGATTCTTCGTAACAGGTTATGTTATCACATGATAACGAAACCCATTCATTGGATGTAGCAAGGAAAATACGTCCCTCATATTGAAGAGGAATGGCAGGTGAATATCCATAGTTTCCGATTATGCTGTTGTTGAGATAGAGCGTTGAACCTGTTGCTGTTTGAAGATGAATAAGTAGCCCATGTTGCGTTTCAATTGGAGCATGGCGAATCTTTCCGTCACCAATTGAAGAATTTGATACGGCCCCATCTCTGTTGACAGAATAGAGAACGCCTGCTTCAGTACCGACGTGATAGCCACTCTCTGAGACCAATACGCCATTTCTCCACCCAATCTCTTCAAAGTCTACTCGTAGAAGCTGTTCTCCATCTTCAAGACAAAACGTCGACAATCCTTGTCTTGTGGGAACAACAACCCGATCTTCATCAATTCCGAGTTGACCAGTAATACCGAGAACATTCACTTCTGTTTGTTGTTCCCATACTAATTCTCCATTCGAAGGATTCAGTGCGGTCACCTTCCCATCAGCCCATGCAACGATCAAAAGATCTTGCCATGAGCCACAAACTCCGTCTCCAGAACCGACAAACATCAACGGAGACATATCGTGTTGAAGCGTAGTATCAGAACGATATGTCCACAATTCATCCCCAGATGTTATCTCAAACGCGGATACCTGTGGCCGTTCATCCCCGATCCAGAAACCAGAGGTTCGTACAAAGACTGAATCTTCGACAAGAAGAGGTTGAGTCGTAATGTATCCGTTTTCAAATTCATGTTCCCATGAATGGGTTGATTCAGCCTTTGCAAACGGTAAAAGGATGAGTAGAAGCAACAACAGAACAACACGCTTCATGCTGAATGCCTCTGGATGACAGTGCGAAGAACGGTGCTCACTTCTTTACCATCGACACCAGGGCAGGCTCCCATAACAATACCCATCAGTGGTCCCATTGCTCCCATTCCACGTTCTTTTACGAAGTCTAAGCGCTCGAGAACAATCGATTCAACAATCGATTCAAGATCTCCGACATCTGCTGGTACAAGTCCATTTTCTTCTGCGTAGGCTTCTACTTCTGCTGCTGAAATTTCCTTCACTTGAGCAAAGTGTTCAATGGTTGATTCAATTCCCTCTCTTGTAATTCCACCGTTTTCACGAACTGTTAGAACTGTAGAAAGAACCGTGGATGCAACAGATTCATGAACTAATAAAAGCGATGCCCAAGCCTTTGTTGGAGTTGGATGAGACTGGAAAAAGACATCGTCTAATTCTCGTGAAAGAAGTTGCTTGCATTGATCTTCAGAAAGTTCGGTCTCCTTCAATCGAGTCATTCGTTCTTCTTGACTCATTGGTAAGTTTCCGAGGATTGTAGCCCAATGCTCGTCGTGAACAAGAACTGGAGGAACATCTGTTTCTGGATACATTCGTGCGCCACCAGGAAGAGGTCGCATAGGTGAGGTTGTTCCATCTTCAGGAGCGCCCTTTTTGACAACTACATTACGAACTTCCTGCGGTATTCGGTGATAAGAAAGTCGAGCTCGTTGAACAACTGACTCAAGGGCAAGGTTGGCTTGCCACTCTGGCGCAAGGCATAGAACAAATCCATCCTGTTCTGAAAGTTCAAGTTGCGTTCTCACTCCATCGACAAAGGACTGCTCAATTCCGTACGCAGGAAGTTCATCAGAATGGAAGACGCCGCGTACACCTGCTAATTTTGCAGCACCTGCGAGTTCCCTACCAAGTCGTGGTAATTGAGAGCCTTCAGAATCCAGTGTTTTCGTCCCAAATCTTCCGGCAAAACCAGGGAGTTTCAGTGCAATCATCTTGTATTCAGAATCTAATCCTTCTCGAACCATTCTACTTTCGCAATTTGAGAAAACAGAGGTGACATCTGAAAGTTCTGTAGGAAGATGTTGTTCGACTGCTCTTGACACTTCTGCTTCCATCGAAGCATCATCAAGTCGTCGGTCTGTTGGTAATAAGGGGAGATTGAGTTCTTGGCGTAGCGTGTTTGCAAGGCGATACATGTGGACTTGGCGTACCATTTCTAGTCGAACAATCTTAGGAATCCATCCTAAATCTTGACAGCCCTTGATTTCAACACGATCACCACAGGCAACACTCACATTGAGATCTTGACGAATTGATCCGAGCCCACGTCGAACACTTCGAGTATCTCTGAGTGTTCTTCCCAATGCCTTTGCTGTGATTTGGGCATGTTCTGGGGAAATGATATCAGGCGATGTTGCAATTTCAATCAATGGAACACCGAGTCGATCAAGATTGTAAATGACTTGCTCCCCAGATGATGTTGAAACCGTTTCTAATTTTCGAGCACTGTCCTCTTCCAAGCATAATACATCAATTCCTACATCGCCCATGTCTGTTTTCAGGACTCCGTCGGTAGAGATGAGTGATGTTCTTTGAAATCCGCTCGTATTCGAACCATCAACAACGGTTTTCCTCATTGTCTGAATCGCAGTAACAGGCTTTGAATCAAGCAATGCAGAAACGGTCAGAGCAATGTTGAGTGCATCAGAATCATGTGGAAGAGGTGGACTATCATCAAGTTCGATAAGACCTGCGTTTGGGGATTGTATGTATACAAAGGAGCGATTCCGTCGCTTCTCAAAGCGTGCTGCGATATCCACAACGCCGCCTTCTCCACTTGCTAACCGCAATTTCCTGCTATAGCGAGGCCACTCATCAGGAACGGTTTCAATAGTCACATCAAAGAGATCGCATGGTTGCCTTGAATGGAGTTTTCCAGTGGCTAATTGCTGGTGAACTTCGATACCACACATGAAGCCAAGTTGTTCGGTATCGAACGAAGAAGCGTCCTCGAGAACGCCTTCTGGTTCTTCACGGACAATCTCAGCCATAACCATCCCACGTGTATCCACTTCATGAGGTGAACGCTTAAGATTCAAACAATTTGAAGGGTATCATATCCATTTGGCCTCATCAAACGGCCGTTTTGATTGAGTTTCTCGATGATTTCTTCTGCCTTAGCACGAGGGATGTTTTCACGCTCGGCTTCGTTGATAACGTCCAAAAGTTGGGCAATCCCTCCTCCATTTTTCTGGAATCTATCGATAATGTCGAGAATTGTTCGTTCAGCATGGCGTGCGCCACCTTTTTTGCTTGAAGCAATAGCTGTTTCATCGAAGTTTTCACCCATCAAATCGTACCGCCAGGTTTTGGTCAAACGAACAGCTCGTTCAGCGTCCTGAAGGGTTGCTGTTTCTGCAAGTCGTATTCTTGCACTCGCTTCGGTCAATCGTGCAAGAGCCTCGAGAGAGCGTGCTGTGATTGCCACGGTGTCTTGGAAGTCTCCGGCTTTTTTCCGTTCTCCAACATAGTAATCGATGATGTACTTCCTTGCTTCCTCATCGAGGTTTGGGTGTATTGAACGCTTTGAAAATGCGATGTATTTTCGCATGAAATCACGATGGAAGTGGCCTTCAGTATGCGCTGAAGGAGTGACAACTGAACTCTGTTTTGTTGGATCTGGCCGAGATCCCTCGTTGACAAGTAACTCGCTTGTTCCCGAAAATCTATTTTTTACAATGTGCCCAGCAATCTTTGCGTCTTTGTCTTCAGATGGTTCATCAGTCAAGAGCCAGATGACATCGAAACGAGAAATGAGAGGGGGGTCAAGATTTATTTGACCTGTAAATGGAACTTCAGAAATGGGTTGGAATCGACCTGCTTTCGGGTTTGCTGCTGCAAGAACTGCACAGCGGGTTCTCAGGCTGGCATTAATTCCTGCCTTTGAAATTGAGATGCGTTGTTGTTCCATCGCTTCGTGCATGCTTGAACGATCCGATTGGTTCATTTTGTCGAATTCGTCAATAGCAGCAAGTCCTTGATCTGCGAGAACAAGTGCCCCAGCCTCAAGTGTCCAACGGCCATCAGCACTCGAATCCTGAACAGCTGCTGCTGTAAGTCCTGCAGCAGATGCCGACATCCCTGAAGTGAATCGGCCACGTGGAGAAATTGCCCCCATATACGCCAAGAGTTGAGATTTTGCGACCCCGGGATCCCCCATCAGTAAAATGTGGATGTCACCACGATTCCTCGTTCCATCAGGATTGAGGCGTGCCACTCCACCAAACAGTTGGAGCATTAGTGTTTCCTTGATTTTCTCCATACCAAAAATCGATGGAGCAATAGAATCCGATAGGCGGGTGTAGATATCTGGCAAACTTGCCAGTTCTCTAATTTCTGCCTCCTCTTCATCGGAAACAACAATCTCTTCAAGCGCAAGATTCTGACGTTCAAGCGATTGGATTCTAAGGAAAATATCGAACACGGGGGTGTCCTTACCATGTTTTCTTTGAGAACGGATAAAGAGTACGCCATTTCCTTTTACTCGGTCACCAGGATTGCCTACGCCTGTTAAATCATGTTCGACAATGCACCTTAGTCGCTCTGGTTGGGCGCCACCTCGAACTTGTTCAGGAAGTTCCTGCAGTTCGATAAATTGGGAGTTGATGAGCACAGATCGGTCATGGAGTAATTCGAATCGTGTTTGCCTGCTGTTCATGCCACAGCCGCCATCGATTTGAGTGCATTCCATCGGTTGAATGAGTTCTTGTTCATTGGGCTGGTTGAGTGTAATCAAATGTTCACAGGCGACACACTTGAATGTCGCAGAGTACATTCTCGGACGTACTCCTGAAATTTTTGTTATGACTGCATCAATGGCTAACATGGCCCCAATGTCATCTGAACGAAGTTGTGAAACAGTTCGTACTTGGTCACTTGGGAGATGAACAATTCGAACCCATGGATGAATTGCTCCGTGTCCAACGTCTGCAAGAAGTTCTCTTAGGGCTCTATTTGAAGCATCGTAATGAAGTTCAGGTTGGCTGAGTATACTCTGTGCGAAATCATGATCGAATCCTTCGATGATTTGGTAAGAGACTTCAAGACTTTGGACATCAGGCCAAAGCTGTGCAATATTGTGAACGGCTTCAGTGAAATGTGCGTGAAGGAGAGTGGACCAGCGAGCAGTTAAATCGAAATCCTGAATCATAGTATTCACACTGCGTGGAGTTGTAGATAATGGGCTACAGTTTATAGAAAGCGCGCTCAATCAAATCCACCCCTCTGTTTCCACTGGAGAATAAGAGAGATGTCATCCGCTTTTTAGCCGCATTTTTTAACGCCAGTGGAACTTCCCCAGACAATATTTTTTCCCAATAAATTGGCGCCTCAATTACTCAATAAATTGATAAGAACTAAACCTTTGAGAGGATTCATGATTATATTTGCTCATGGACTTGAGGGTACGCCTAACGGAAGTAAAATTCAGGCTTTGAGAGCATCAGGATTCGAAGTTCTCGCACCAGATTTTCAAGGAATGGTTTTGAGTGAAAGAGTTGCACTTCTGGAAAAGATATGTGAACGACACGCAGACAAGAAGCCAATCTTGGCAGGCTCGAGCTATGGCGGTCTTACTGCTGCGATTATTGCAATGAGAATGCCGCATCAATTTACTGGACTTCTTTTGTGCGCCCCTGCTCTGCATCTAAAAGAGGAACCTGTTGACGCGGATACGATTCTTGTCGCCCCAAACGGTATGCCAACGGTCATTGTTCACGGTATTGGAGATGATATCGTCCCTATTTCTTGCAGCCTGGAATACGCTGAACGTTCTGGGGAGGATATCCTGCAGTTCTACAAAGTGGATGATGGGCACCGCCTTTCTGAATCACATAGTTCGATTATCGAAGGTGCTAATGCCTTGTATTCACAAACGATTGATTCATGAAACGTCTTGCTCTGGCAACGGTATGAGCGACTCAATGGATTATGCTTCAAGCGGCGTTGATATTGATCTTGAAGGGGCCGCTGTCGCTTCACTGATTGGTTCTTTACAACGTTCCACGAGAAAACCAGGTACGCCCGGGGCGCCAGTCGATTTGCCTGGTGGCTTTGGAGGACTTATTGAATTTGGAGACCATCTTCTTGCTATGGCTACTGATGGAGTCGGAAGCAAATTGCAAATCGCTACGGCAGTCAATCAATGGGAAAGCGTCGGTATAGATTGTATGGCAATGAATGTCAACGATTTACTCTGTGTTGGTGCTGAACCAATTGCCTTTGTTGATTACATTGCAGTCCCAAAACCTGATCCGGTAGTTCATGCAGCAGTTGGAGCATCTCTCGCAAAAGCCTGTGAATTAGCAAACGTTACGTTGGCTGGAGGCGAAACTGCATCACTCCCTGGCATCGTTACAGAGCTTGACCTCTCCGGTACTGCTCTTGGCTATCTCGCAAAGGATGATGCAATAACTGGCGAGACGCTCCAAGCAGGAGATGTTCTCATCGGACTTCCGTCATCTGGAATTCATTCAAACGGATTTTCGCTCGTTCGAAACATCATCAAGCACAGTGGTCTTGGATACGAGGATGCTTGTCCCTTTGACTCGAGTTTTGATGGAAGAGAAATCGCTCGATGGACTGAAGGAAGTCCTACTTTTGCAGAAGTACTGCTGACACCAACTCGAATCTATTGCGATCCTGTCGTCAACTTACTTCATCATCTCAAAGCAGAGAGTGGAACTGTACATGGTGTCCACGGAATTGCTCATATCACTGGAGGAGGATTATCCAATCTTCTCAGATTACATGATTCACTTGGATGGCATATCGAAAGCCCTATGCCTATTCCTCCGGAATTTGTATGGCTCCAAGAAAACGGGAACGTTACGGATTTGGAAATGCATCGCACATTCAACATGGGATTGGGAATGGTCCTTGCAGTATCAAAAGATGCAAGTGAAACCATTCTCGAATTCTTAGCAGCAAAGAACTCTGGTGCTCAAATCATTGGTCACGTTCACGATGACGGGCACAAGGTTACACATATGAATTCAGACGTTCTGTTTCAGCACTATTGATGCGGTGCGGTCAAGAAGAAGAATCGATTCCGTCGACCATGGCCGATACGTTCAGCGGAGCAGATGACCCTGCTGGTTGGCCCGGACATCTCTGGCTTGAAGGGCGGACTGTTGTCCATCTTCAATCCGATCAAGAACGCCCATCTCATATGCCAAGAGGGCCTGTGGCGAAGTCGAGAACTGGCTTCATCAATCCTGCAATGGCGCCTGCTCGAACACGCTCTGTGCTCTTATTGCAAGATGCTCTTGAACATGGTTGGCTTGCAGAAAACCGCCCCATACGGGCTCTTGACGCATTGTGTGCAACTGGAATTCGAGTACGTAGATGGAGGAATGAAATCGCTCCTGAACTACAAGAACGCCTCCACATTACTGCAAATGATCTTGATTCTCAAGCGCTCGATTGGGCCCTTTCTTCCGTTCGAAAGAACAGGGTGGATGGAAGTTTTCCTGAACTTGAAGACGAACAAATACCGATTGAACACATCACTGAAGATGGAATTCATTTCCAGCGCTATGATGCACGAATGGCAATGATACAGGGCTCATTCCAATGGATTGATCTCGACCCATTTGGTTCGCCTGTACAATTTCTTGATACTGCCTTACAGGGGCTTGGCCGCGTTGGTGTTTTGGAAGTGACTGCAACAGATACTGCAGCATTAACTGGATCATCCTCAACTTCAGGGATGAGAAGATACGGGCATAATGGAATCGTCGACCATTACGCCCATGATGATGCTGTGCGGGTCTTACTCGGGACTGTAGCAACCAGTGCAGCACGATTGGACCGCTCTATTGAACCCATTCTTGCCCTCTTCGATGGCCATCATGTTCGAGTCTCAGTTCTTGTTCGAAAGAGCAAATTGGGCGCTGATGAAAATCGGCAACAGATGGGATGGAGAGTTCGGCAAAATGATGTTCCTTACACCTTCGTAAAACATCCAACTCCTGAACAGTTTGAACGGTCGAGTGGCCCGATGTGGATTGGACCTTTATGGAATGAAGATATTACAAGCCGAATGACTGAGGACCATGCGGTCAACTGCTGTTTACCAACAGAAGAAGATTTGAAATCTGGAAGCGATATTGAAATGGAATGGAGTGATCTTGACCAAGTGTATGCGGAACGAGAATTACGACGATCTGTTCGCTATATCTCAGAGGCTTCTTCGTTACTTTCGTCCGAGCACCTTCTGCTGCCCTATGACCAGATTGCTCCATGGGCAAAGGCTACATCAATGCCGTCCATGATCGACCTTATTGCAGCATTGAATGAGGAAGGGCATCTTACTGCTCGAGTTCCAGATCTAAGGCCATATATTGCTACGAAGGCGCCATATGAAGCCGTCTTAGAGATGGTCCGTAAAATGGATTCAGCCGAATGATGGATCGTTTTCTACATCATCATCTGGTGAAGGTAGTAGCGGTGTTGAATTCTGAATAATTTCCTGAACCGAATGCTCAATTTCTCTTGCATTTTCAAGCATCTTGGACAATGGGATATCAACGCCTGTCATTTCAGTGATCGCTTCGATAGCCACGGCTGCTGCGCGAACATCAGGATACATCGGACTTGCTTCTGAAAGAAGGGCAGTGATATCGAGATTGAGTCGGTCGCCTTCACTTAACAAAAAGCCAGTAATTCCAGAGACAATTCCGCGTTGAATCGTATTCAAATCCATCTCTTTCAATCGCTTTCTTGCCTTCTCGGATGCGCCTACAGCAAACAATCCCTCGCCCTGAACTTCTTTTTCAGGCTTAAGTATTCCATCAATGATGATGAGTTGTTCAAATCCACCAGCGGTAAACCATTCTAAAACCGTGGAGCCAAAAGCAATGTCTTGCTCTTTTTCGAATTGTATTTCAGCAGTGAAGACGCCAATTCCGTTTCCTTGATAGACTCGAACAGGGTGTCGAGGAACTTCATTTTGAATGAGAGCTACTGCAGGAAATCGTTCATCCATTACAGTACCCAGTTGGGTCAACCCAAGGGATTCAATAATGTGTGAAGTTGCGATAACTCCAACCATTCCTGCAGTAGTAAACCCACAGACTGCGACGCCTCCGGTGGTTGGATCAACCCCTGAGCGAAGGACGAGGTCGTATGTTCCAAACTGCTGACTCATAACTCCCCCTCATTTCTCTGGTTGACTCGTGTTAGAAAAATATCACGCTTGTCATTCTGTGAACTCAGACCAATCTTCAGCGCCTTCTTCGCGGTACCACCAGGTTCCGTTCTCGTCTTCCCACCATTCGGTTCCGTATTCATCGACTGAGATTCCATCATCTTCTTCGACGGATTCTTCCGCCTCTGGCTCCTCAGGTTCTGGAATGGATTCATTTGAATCTTGGCCAGACAGTTCAGAGATTAATGAATCGCCTGGACGTTCTATGATTTCAGGTTCAGCGTTGATGGTTTTGTCCTCAAATTCGTCCA
>JADHSC010000017.1 GCA_016777125.1 Candidatus Poseidoniaceae archaeon | reverse complement strand
TGGAAGCGATACAGCTTCAGACATGGATACACTGGAAATCTGTTGGGATATTGATGGAACAACAGACAGTGACCTCGATGGAACGATGAACAACGATTGTGATGTCGAAGGCGATCACCTCGAAACCATGTGGGATTCATCTGGATACAGAACAATCACTGCTTGGGTTATGGATGATGACGGCGAGAAAGCCTCACTTTCAGCCGTGGTCAAAGTCAGGAACAAAATCCCGACTGCAATGATTAGTTATGAGAATGGTTCTCTGGATAATCTCGTCGAAGGAGATACACTCAATGTAACAGCATTCGGCACAGGTGATACTGAATCCGATCTTCTTGATATGATCTACGTATGGGATTATGAATGGGAAGATACGAATCTAGATGGAAATGGAACTGGAGATGTTGATTCAACTGGCATATCAATCTCAATAGAGGATTTACCAGCTGGTACATGGACAATCACCCTCACAGTAACCGATGATGATTTGGCAACAAGTACGAAGACAATGACTATTTCAGTTGATGAAAAGCCTCCAGAAGGTATTCTAGAAGAATTTAGTGAAGCACTTGGCGTGAGCGAAACAATGTCTATTGTGATTATCTTGCTCGTTGCCCTCGTGCTTATTCTTGCCTCATTCTTGGCAGTGACACGACGTACCTCCTCCGAAGATTTGCTTGAATCAACTGGTTCGAGCAAGATATGGGATTCGACTTCTTTACCAACCTATGAATCTCCTGCTGAGACCCCTGCGTTCGAACAAGCAGCACAGCCAACTCAGCCAGTTGCTCAACCTTCCTTTGAACAACCGCCTCAGGCTAACCAAGGACCTCCTCTACCAGCAAGTGGACTTCCGCAGGGATGGACGATGGAACAATGGGCATATTATGGCGACCAATACTTGGCAGCGAATCAACCACCTGCACCAGTGGCTCAACCGACACCTTCAATGACTCCAACAAACCAAGACACAACCAGCCTGTCGAGTTTACTTGATGATTTGGATTTGTGACGTATATGGGAAATTTGTGGCACTTTTTTGGTTTACCTGATCCAGAAGGTGGTCCACAGCCACCTCCTAGGCAGAAACCAGTGGCTGAACAGCAACCCTCATTGGAACAACGAGAACAAATTCCAGAGCCTGTACTTGAAGTGACTCAAGAAACATCCCCCTTGATGACCCCTCCTTCTTTCTGGACAGGACCGGTTACTCCTGATGGAGAACCTTTTCATGACCTCTCTTCGACCAAAAGAACCACCACAATTCGGCCAAAAAGAGCTCTTCGTTATGTTAAACCAGATTCAAAATATAGGATCTATACAAATCTGATATCTGAAAGAGTCGCTCAAGGAGATACGGTCATTGTTGATTTACGACCTCTCGTCCATATGGATTCTCATCAGCAAGCATGCCGTCGAGAATTGCGAACGATGTGTGAAAGAGTTGGTGTAGGAATTTTTGCTCTCGATGCAGAAGATAAATTACTCATGATTCCAGGTTCAGATGTTGTTGTTGAGAGAAATAAACACGAACTGGGAATCACTCGTCTTCTTCGAGTTGAATGAGTGATTGTTATGAGCGAACATCAAAAAGAGAAATTCGCAGGTTCATACCTTGAATTATTTGTTGCATCTGCGTCTATGTTTCTTCTTTTTGCGATCATGCTCACATGGTTGATTTTCAAGAGTCCATATGGACTCTTTGATGATCACGAACGCTTGAAGACTGTAAATTTCATCTTCATTGTTCACTTTTCTCTTGGACCAATGATTGCTGTTCTAGCAGGAATTGCTTTTGACACATTTCCATTGGTCTACAACATACCGTCATTTGAACGTACAACTATGCGTCATTTCTTGCAACTCAATATACTCGGCCAACTGTTTATTTTGGCCGGTGTATTCTCAATGAACTGGGATTTTTTGATCGAATTATCGGGAATAGGCGTTGTTCTACTTTCTCTCTCCCTCCTCTCATTGGCCAGCCCTGCGATAGAGGTTTTTAGAACAAAGAATGAGGTTGATGAAGTTGGGGCTTTTTCCTATACGCCTGGTATTTTATTGATCATTTGTGGAATCATTATAATCGCTTCATGGTTTTTGAGAGGGATTGACGGGATGATTGAACTCGGAATCTCGTTTGCAGTAGCTCTTTTCTCATGCATGCAAATTGCAACATGTTTGCTCTCACACTTTAATCGCCGATTGGGATGGGAAGTTACAAAACCAAAATCACTGCAATTTAAATTCGCTTTGTTCTTCGTAATCGCTCTTGCCCATATTGTAATTAGCACACTCAGAGGAAGAAATCTCGTTGAGGAGAACCTTGTCGATATATCCCTAACTGCCTTATTCATACTCATGTTCTTTATTGTTAACCCGAAAAGAATCCTCCAGCTAACATTCGGATCATTGGCAAAACCCCATTCGCGGATGGTTTTAGGAGGATATCTTCTACTTCCTGTTTTGGCAGTGATTTCCGCTGGACCCATTTGGACAGGACACCAAGGAATCGCTTCTATCCAACCAGCACATTGGTTACTCCTAGCCAGTTCAGGATTCCTTATCGTCTGGGGTTTTGCCTTATTCCTTCACGAAGACCACTTACATATTTCATTAGCAAACCGAACAACTCCCTGGATTACATTCCTTTCTCTTATGATTGGAGCCGTTCTAATTTGTTGGTCACTCTACGATAAGAATGTACTCACAACCGGGAAGAACTACGCCCCATTTATTGGTTGGGCAGTTGCCCAAATAATGGGTATTGTGTCCCTAACATATCTTCTTGCAAGACATATTTTCTTCCCTGATCAAAACTGGCATCGCGTTCCTATGTTTTACAATCGGTTTTTGTCAAAGTAGTTGTCTTAATTGATCGAGATAATCAAGAGACTCTTCTGTAAATCCAAGAACGGTTGATTCTGAACCTTCAACCAATGTAGCGTGCTGACCCATTAGCCCAGCAAGATCATAGCCACCGGCTTTTCCTTGCCATGAATTGGATTCGATGAGTTCAATCAAATCATCATCTGAGAAATCACTAAACTCAACAATTGCACATTCGATTGAAGTTTTCCATTGATTCAACGCATGAACTGATGTCGCTGACCATACTCTATGTCTTCGCCCACGTAAACGAATCAGCATACTGGTTGCATGAGACCGACCCCTTGGTTGCCCAAGAGCAGCGTTCTCGTCATCAGGATCTTCAACCAACGTATCTGCAACCACAACAACATCCTCGTCGACAGGGAATGAAACTGCGTTTGATTTTCGCAATGAGACCTCTTTTACTTGTTCTGAAACTGGTCCTCTTGGTACACTTTCGTCAACGTTTGCCAGTGGTCTTTGTACTACATCGGAATATCGCTTCTGAAGAATAAGACCCCGGCGAGTAGACGCTGATGCAAGAAGAATCTGCATGGTTACCCTAAGAGGGAACAGTTCATCAGATTTTGCAAACGTTTGAAGCGTGAGTTTCAAAGGGCTGATTGTTTTCCTTTAGACGGGGCGCAACAATGGACACCATGAAACGAATACCAACCCACGTTGAAGGATTGGATGAAAACATGCAAGGAGGAATTCCAAAAGGGCACATCTGTATTGTCGCAGGCGCCTCTGGAGCTATGAAATCCAGTGTAACATTCTCTGTCCTCTACAATGCAGTTCTCTATGGTGAAACAAGCGGAATTTACGTGACCCTGGAGCAAGGAAAGGATTCCCTTCGTGCTCACATGTCAAACATGGGCATGAACGTCGATGACCCACGTGTCCGAAACCGAATTGCAATTATCGATTTATCTGACCTTCGTGTTCAATTGGATGAACAAGGAATGAGTAATCGTGTTGACTGGATGGGGCAGCTCATCAAACAATTAACCAATTATCGTAAATCAATTGGTTTTGAACTTCTGGTTTTCGATTCACTCGGGGCATTCTTCACACTGACGAAAATGGAAAACCCTCGTGATGAAATCTTCAGACTCTTTGAGGCTGTTCGACGACTGGAGTTGACATCCTTCTTTATCTGCGAAATGACCGGAGAAGATAACAAACAATTCGGTGAATATGGTGTTGAAGATTATCTCTCTGACGGTGTTATTCACCTTGTCATGGATCGAAAAGGCGATGATGTTCAACGTAAACTTGGAATTGTTAAGATGCGTCATACTCGACACGCTTTGGGATACAAACCGTTTGATTGGAAAGAAAGTGAACAGCGATTCACTGTCCTCTAATCATTCAACCGTCACCGATTTCGCAAGATTACGAGGTCGATCAACATCGTTTCCGAGTTTTAGTGCTGTATGATATGCGATAAGCTGTGTTGGCAGAACCGTGATCAGTGGAGAAAGCATAGGATGTGTCTTGGGAACTGGAATATTGATGTCACCGATTTCAGAGATAGAATCACCTTCTTCATGAATTAAAATAATGCGAGCACCACGTGCTTTACACTCATGTATCGCATTGAGTGTTCGGTCTTGAACTCCATCATCTGGAGCAATAACAACAACTGGAGAACCTTCTTCAATCAATGCGATTGGGCCATGTTTCATTTCTCCAGCCGGATAAGCAAGACAGGGAATATACGCAATCTCCATCAATTTAAGCGCCCCTTCTGAAGCAACTGGTGACGAGACTCCACGACCTAAGAAGAGAACGTTCTTAGCCCCTATAATCGCATCAACTGCCTCGGCAATAGGGCCTTGATCAGCAAGATATGCTTCGATTTTCTTTGGTAAATCTTTCAATCCCTTTGTAATTCTCTTTCCTTCTGAGAGATTAAGCGATCTACCACGCCCTAGTTTAAGGGCGAAAAGAGAAAGTGCCCCTACCATATTGGTAAATGCCTTAGTGGATGCAACAGATTGTTCAGGACCTGAGTGAATATACACTCCTTTTCCACATTGACGAGCAATCGTAGAACCGACGACATTGATGACTCCGTGAACATCAGCACCCTTGCGCTGAATTTCTTTGACTGCAGAAAGTGTATCTGCAGTTTCACCAGATTGAGAAATCGCAAAATGCATGGCCTTTGAATTAATCACAGGATCATTCATGTTGAATTCACTAGCAACGTGAGAAACAGCAGGGATACGTGCCCACTTTTCAATCAGCAATTGGCCGATTTGTGCAGCATGCAATGCCGTTCCACAACCAATTAGTCGAACGTGAGGGATTCTTGAGAGTGCTTTGGGGGTGATATCCAGACCACCAAGATTCGCTGATCCTGATGAATGTCGAAGTCTTCCACTGATGCAATGTTGTAAGGATTCAGATTGCTCATGAATTTCTTTTAGCATGAAGTGTGGATAATCCCCTAAATCACTGACACCCCATTCCTCATCAAGTTCAAGAGGATTAGATTCAACAGGTGTTCCTTCGGGAAGCATTATTTCGAAACCTTCACGATCAAGGCGAGCGATTTGGCCATCATCGAGAGCGAACATTTCAGTTGTATGTTCTCGGATTGCATGAGGATCACTTGAGATGAATATTTCATCAGAGGAACGACCAATAATCAATGGTGAACCATGACGTGCACACAAGATCATATCATAATCCTCGAAGAGAACGCAGAGGCCCCATGTCCCTCGAACGATACGAAGAACAGAAGCAAGTGCTTCCATAGGAGTCTTTCCTTTCTCCAATTCCATAGCGATGAAATGACAGAACACTTCTGAATCAGTTTCTGAAGAAAGTGTAATTCCTTTGCGAGTTAGGCGTTTACGTAATATGTTTGAATTCTGAAGAATTCCGTTATGGACGATGGCAACCTTACCATCCTCGCTAATGTGGGGATGAGCGTTCTCTTTTGTCACCCCTCCATGGGTTGCCCAACGAGTATGGGATATGCCAATGGTTCCTTTCATTTTAGGAAGCCTTGACGTAAGGTCTGAGATTTTTCCAATCTCTTTGAACGTCTGGAGCGATCCATTTCGTACGACGATACCACTTGAATCATAGCCTCTGTACTCTAGTCTAAGCAGACCTTGAACAAGTACTTGTGAAGCATTTTTATCACCAATATAGCCAAAAATACCGCACAAAATGATCACCTAAAGACTGAACTTTTCTGAGCAAATCGGGCATTCAAGCTGTGTACGCATCATATCAGTAACCACAAAGTTTGCTTGACATGAAGGGCATGTCGCTTCCCTACGTAACGGTGGAAGTTCAGGCAGAGGAGGGAGTGCAGGTAAAACCGGCTCTCCATCAAGAGGAATCGTGGGTTGAGGAAGTGGATTGAGTTGACCAGGAACTGGCATCGGCAATGGAGGACCCTTCGAAACAATCTCTGCGATTTCACGTTCCTGTTTCCTTTGCATTCTCCTGTTAAGGCGTGCACTTCCATCGCCAGAGGCGTTCTTTGCTTCAAGCGTATCAAGAAGAGTGGGCTCTTCCATTTCGATTACCATTTCTGGAGAAGAAGGCGATAATGTCGCAACCAACTCTTCATCCTCATCAATCGAATCTTCTTGTACAGTAACCATGATCGCTACATCAGCATCCTCCAGTTCGGCAGGCTCATCGTCTTCTTCTTTGGGAGAGTGCCTCAGAGTGGCCATTACGGTTAGGAAGAGGAGAGAGATTACTCCAAGGATTCCGACGAAAATAAGTTTCTTTGTTGATTCTGAACCGGGTAGAGGCTCAATTAACTGCTCAAAGAATGATTTCGGTTCAGAAGGTTCTTGTTCTACATTAAGTGCAAATTTCTGCATCGATATGCGGCCAGTCTCGGATTCAGTAAACAAAATCCCATCTTTATCGTTGGTGGAATAGCCGATGAGATCACCAGTATTCGAAATAATATTTCCGAGCGCAAAGATTGGATTATTCCCATCATCTATCAATAAACCGTAGCGAATTGAACTCCCATAGACTGTAATTTCATCATAAATCACATCGATTGACTTTGAATGTTGGGAAAATTCAATTCGTGTTGAACCCGGAGCGGATACCTTATGGATTTCTTCAACCCAGTTTCCTTTTGTTGCAGTGTGGGCAATGTGTGCAGTTCGGCCCTCACCCTCAATCCAGGCAGCGAAAATCATATCTGTATCATCCACATTGAGGACTCCTAAGTGCGGGGAGGAAGCATAATCTCCTACGGACAACTGATATGACCAGTCTTTGTCAATCAATCCTCCACGTGCATACATGAGTCCAACACGCTCTTCACCAGAGATATCATCTCTGATTTCTTGATAGAGCAGATGCAACTCTCCATCAAGAAGTATGCTGCTCAAAGGATCCCCTTCGTTAGGATGAATGTCGATGTTCACAAGGTGATTTACTGGAGATGACCAATTTTCCTTGAGGTCTGGATTTGTAGAATGGATACTAAAGAGAGATGTTGTATCACTCCAAGAACCTCCTGTTGAGATATTACGATAATATCCCGATAAGACATAAAGTCCATCTTCTTCTGAAATATCAAGGCCCCAGTATTGACCCTCTGCAATTTTTATTGGAGTGAGATGATGATGCACTGGAAGCATTTGCCCCGTTTCCGAGAAAGAAGTCATTGCGACATCATTGAGTGACGAACCCACCTGATTTTCCACCCTGCTTGTCCAAGCAGCATGGACGAGGCCGTCACTTCGTTCGAATACAGTGAGTTCACCTGCCCAATTTGCATCCACAAGTGTATCCGTAAGTAAAGTCAGTTCACTGCTTAGAGATCGCACATGGAGTTCTCCGTTTGTTTCAGTGAATACGAGAGAGGATTTTCCAATCCCCGCAAATGCAACAGGAAATTCATCATCGGATAAGGAGAGAGTACTTGTCCCACCTGAAAGAAGATCGCTCACTGCTACAGTGAATCGAATGGTATTGTAATTAGCATCGACGCCGTCACCAGACAATACAGCACGATAGAGGACTCCTCCTTTCTCGGAATGTATATCTGTGAAAGACACAACTGCATCACCCGAGGTCGTAGTGGCACCGGGAATGACGACAATTGATTCTTCGTCAATGGGTTCAAATCCACCGTATTCTAGATTCATTCGTTCTAAATTCACCTTCAAAGAAATAGCATCATCTAAACCTAGGTTGTCGATGCGTACTCGGATTGTGTACGGTTCATTCACAATTGGAATATTTGGGAGTGTGGTTGTCGAACCTGGTAAAAATCTCAATACAGGTTCGGATGGCCGCTCAAGAATTTCATAGGTAAACGAGTGGATATTATCTTCCAAATTGAGGTCTCCTTGAACGTTATTTGGATCCAGTTCGATCGAAACGTTGTGAGTGCCTGCAACAGTTGCTAGCCACCAAAGGGTGACTTCTACTGATTGCCCTTTTTTGAGCAAGGGAATGAGCCCCTGTGAGGGATAATTTTCAGAAATTTCTCCAGGGGCATCGAGCCGGACAAAGATATCATTCGCATCTTTGTCACCGCCATTGAATACCTCAAATTTCAGTTCGAGCAAACTTCCTGAATAAACTGTTTCAGCAGGTAATTGTTGATCGAAGATTTCAACATCACCATTGAATCTTAATGCTGGTGCTGGGGCGATATTATCGATGTTAAACGTCCTTGTTGCTACGGGAGATGACAAACCCGATTTGTTGACCATGCGAATTGAAAAGTCTCTCGAACCATCTTCGGTCCCAGTGGTGTCCCATGTGAACTCCCAATCATCCAGACCATCTTGGCCATTACCACTCTTCCCATTCAAAGTAGTACCGAGTTTCCATTCCCCTCCATCAACTCGATATTCGATTCGATCATGCTCGACACCTTCAACCTCGCCAGTAACTTGGACTGATCCTTCAAGCCCCTCTCTCAAAGTGGGAGTCTCAATTGAAACACCCATCCTAGAAACTTTTATGTCACGGATTGAAGGATTTGACTCATTTCCTTCGTCGCCTGTAGCTCGAGCGTACACTCGAATGAAGTCATAGTAGGTACTATCAGTATATTCAACCCACGAATCCTCAATCAACACGTCAAGGAACCAATTATCAACAGGCCCACTCGCTTCTGTCCAATTCAAAATCATCTTCGGGACGCCTTGCCAATTTGGAGCATATCTTCTTTCGAGATATATTTCAACCTTGGAATAATCGACTTCGGTTGCATTAACATTTCCAGAAATCCGTGTTGTATCACCACTAAGGAGCCACGTTCCGTTTACGGGAAAACTTACGTTAACATCACTCGTTGGAGCTCGTATGACAGTATCTGTCCCACAAACAATTTCCATAATCAAAGATACTGCGCAATTTGCATCGATAATTCCGAATCCATACTTATCATTCCATCGGTCGCTAACACCTGATTCAGATGGATTACCACGTACTTCTGATGAATTCCTTAAATTGTCCTTAACATCTTGAGGGGAAAGAGAAGAATCTGCCTCTAGCATGAGAGCGATAACACCGGATGCGATTGGAGTTGCCATACTTGTTCCTGTTTTTTCGTCATAATCGTTGTCTGCACTTGCAACTTGTCCAGGAATTAGAGGCGCTGTTGCTGCTGTGGCCGAATAGATATTTGTCCCATAAGAGGTTATGTCTGGCTTAAGTTCGTCCCAATCATCATCATCCTGATCGGAAAGTCGAGGCCCCCAATTTGAATAATCATCCCACTCGTCATCCTCACGATCTACTGTATTTTTATCGGTAACAGAACCAACGGTAATGGCACCATCTGCACTTGCCGGAGAAGGAACACGATTACTTCCGTCGTTACCGATAGCAACCACACAAATAATACCGTTTTCAGTTGCGGTATTGACCAAATTCGCTTCAGCTCCAGTACCGTTGTCTCCTTGATCGCCTGGATTTAGGGGGGTACTAACTGAACCAAACGACATTGAACCAATCTGAATTCCACGATAGTCATTATCGATACCCCAGTCTGTATCTTGGTTATCAATCATCCATTGAAGACCAGCCAAACTTGCTTGTGAGTTCGTCCCACCACCATCTGAAAGAACCTTGATATCAACAAGCCCTGCTCCTGGTGCGGTACCTCTATGCACAGCTGTGGAACTTCCAGTTCCCAGAGCAGATCCTGCGACGTGGGTGCCGTGGCCATTGCCATCATCAGGATCAACTGAACCGTCTTGGCTTGGACTTGGACTTGTAGCATCAAATCCTCCAAACCATTTTTGATCGTTATAGGAATTTGGATCTGGATCTGGATCATCATTTTGATCATCGAAATCGTTCAAAGAACGGTGTTCATTGTCCACGCCCGTATCAAGAACTGCGATGACAACCCCTGCTCCAGTCAAACCTTGTTCAGAAATATAATTTCCATAGAACTCTGAATCTCTTGCCTTAGAGGCGCGAGCTGCAATGTCATTTGAAGGAGCCATGACGTTTTGCATTTCAATAACAACAACTCCATCTAGGAAATAAATATCCATTAAAGCAGATACTGGAACTTTGTCGACCACGAGAGAATCAATGCTGCGGAGTTCTGAAAACCAAGCGCCTTGTTCTTCACCAATCCATCCGTGTTGGTTGAGTACATTCTTGAGATCAATAATTTCAGTATCTGTTGGATGCCAAGCATAATCAACAACAATTGCTACTGTCTTTTTCCCATCAGGTCCGATGATAGCAGTGGGGGATACTGAGTCCATTCCGTCGAGAACACGTTGTAAGCGGTCGTCCATTCCATTCCAATCTAAATCAGGTCCGAATGAATTCCACCATCCGTATTCTTGTGCTGCTGGACGGCCGTCTCTGAGATATTCTCGAAGAGGGCGCTCACAAACTTCATCGCCACACATGAGTGGTGGTAAGCCATCGACAAGGATTGCAGGGGCGTGTGTAATCTCGATAGGAGAATCTACGTTCTCTTGAGAACTTACAAACGCAGTACATGGGACCAATAGCAAGAGAAATACCAACAGAAATGCTGGCGCTCGAGACTGTTGATATCGTGGATTCGACATAATGGCCAAGATAGACGAACACCTCGCCTATTTTGATGCTATCGTTGTAAGGTTCAATGTTTCACACTTTTTCGAACCTGATTCTAAGGCCAAGAAAGATGTGATGGGTGTTGTGAACATTGCAATTGCGGTCCATCTTTTCGTTCAACCATTCCTAATGAAGAAGAACACACTGGACAATCACCAGCATCTGCAATATGCTCCATCCAAGCGAGCCGAGTTTCTGCTTCATCAGATGCCTCTCTGAGTTTTCTAAATGGGTCCTTTAATTTCTTTGGTAAGTCATATCCCTGCTCGGTCCATGGATCATCTCTCTGAGAAAGATCCGCCATGTTTGCTTTTATCCGATCAAGATGAGCACGGGCATTTCCAAATCCTTTCGGCCCGCCATCAACGACGCCCATAGGATAAGGCCCTCCTCTTGCAAGGAATGGCACGGCTGCATACGCCAAAACAAATCCTCCTATGTGAGCCATGTGAGCGACTGTTGAATACGTTCCAAGACCAACTGTTGAGAAGGCTCTGACCAGTTCGAATCCAAAATAAAAGAGTGCAATTATGGTTACAGGCCATGGACGTATCAAAATGAGAGGGAACGGTATTTCATCCCTTGGCCACCCTGAAAGATAGGCTCCTAACAATCCAAAGGCTGCTCCCGAAGCGCCCCATGAAGGTGTCGATGAGTCCATATTGAACAAGACCCATGCGATTGAACCACCCAGCAATCCAAGAACATAGACGATGATGAATCGATTCGTTCCGAGTCTTTGTTCAAGTGGAATTCCAACAAGAGCAATCACCAAAACGTTACCAAGTACATGCGTAACGTCACTTTGACTATGCAAAAAGCCAGCACTAGCGAGCGTATGTAGCCAGGTAGGAGAGTCAATCCGAGTAGGAATAAGCATGAAATCAGCCCATACAAATTGAATATCGATATCGTAGTTCCTCAGTACAACCCAGGAGTACTGAACAATATAGCCAAGCAGTAAGGCGACAGAAATCCCTAAGGCCACAGGAGTTTTGTTCTTGATCGAATAAACAATCGGAGCTGATACTGCTAGAAACCATAGGCTCAGTAAAACCCATTCGATAGGCCCAAATGTTGTCATCAACATGAGCCCCATAGAAGTCCCAATCATTCGTTTCTAATGGGTGTTGTCCTGTCGTAGCATTCATTCATAGGCGATGCTTGGCCAAACCATGACCGATGCGTTGCTCAACTTGAACAGCGTAACTGTTCGTCGAGGAATGAAGACTGTTTTATCCAATCTAAACCTACAAGTTTCAAGTGGGCAAGTGATCCTATTCAACGGTAAAAACGGAGAAGGGAAGTCTACTATTATCGAAGCATCAGCAGGCTTGATTCCACTTGAAGTCGGTTCAGTCCATCATCATGGAGAACTCTTGATCGATGAATCAGGCAAAGGCGGTAAACCTGTCCATCCGTTTGGCTTAACACTACAAGCAGATGGCTGTATGGGGAGTCAACGCATCGAAGAACATCTCCATAACACAATGGATATCACTGGATCAAGAATAGAAATGGATTCAATTCTAGAACGGTACAATCTCAAACACCGAAAGCATGATCTCATCGCACAATTATCAGGAGGGCAACGAAGAAAAGTGGCAATGATTGCAGGTGTTCTCCCAGGATTCGTTTCAACAAAACCGCGTCTTATTTTTCTTGATGAGCCAGACTCTGGTTTAGACCAAGCCTCTCGAACGAGTCTTATTGAAGACATTCATTATCTCAGACAGAAAGGTCATGCAATCCTAATTTCAAGCCACAATAAGGAGTTCGAAAAATGCGCAACTCACCAATACAACATCGATGGGATGGTTGAGATCGATCAAGAATCCACTCCAGAAATTGTTCGAGACGAGATGCCCCAACAACCCTCAAAGGGAGTAATCGCTCTTCGAAATGGAGTTGTATGTAATAACCGTACTATGTCTACACTCGCCTACAACGGAATTGCTGGTTTTTTGACATTAGGAATTCTTCTGGCGTTGGTTGACACAACAAAGCTTGATACTGGAACAATTCAAAAATCAGGACTCATTTTGAGTTCTGCATTTGCAGCAGGATTAGTGGGTGATAGCATGGTACAGATGCTTCATGAACATCGATCATTGGCCTGGTGGAAAGCCCACAAGCAAGGAATTCCATCGTCGTATATCCACGGATCAATACTTGGGTTTGCACTTACTCTTCTCACACAACTCGCAATGGATTTACCAATTTCATGGGAACTGACAATCATTGGTTCTATTCTCACGACTTCAACGATGTTTATTGTCCGCATGTTCGACTTAACCTCTGCACGATTGGCTCGGCCTAGAGCTGCATTTACTCGAATTTTAACACCAACACTCATCCTCCCATTTGCTCTGTTGGTGCAATGGGTAACTGATTCTAACCTCATCTGAGATGCAATGATTCAAAGAGAGACAACGGTTGGCAGAACTATGAGCAAGAGAGGGGCAGAAGGTATTCTCATCCTCGGTTTTATTGGAATCGGATTAACTTTAGGCCTTGCTCTGCTCAAAGCCCCAAGTGTTTCCATCAATGCTTTTGAATCACCTGATGCACAACGAATCTTCTATTGGCATGTACCTGCTGCATGGGCTGCTTTCATTGCCTTTGGATTTCTTTTTGTAGGTTCAGCAATGTGGTTCTTCAAACGTTCGAATCTTGGGTGGAGAATGCACGTAGCAGGGGCTGAAGCAGGATTAGCAACTGGCCTGATTACAGTATGGAGCGGAATGGTATGGGGTGCTGCAGAGTGGGGCGTTCCTTGGGATTGGACCGATGTTCGGCTCAACACCTTTGGATTGCTTACGTTTCTTGCACTTTTTTTGGTCCTCGGGCGTCAATCACAGCCGGATGGAGTTGAGACAAGAGATACCTTTTCGACGTTTGGATTGTACGGTTTTGTCCTTGTACCAGTCACATATGTTGCGACGAGACTGTGGCAAATCAGACATCCTGGCCCTGTTGTTGGAGGGGGCGATGGAGGAAGTCTTGCTGGAGAAATGGCAATTATCCTCCTTATTGGAGCAATTTCCTTTACAGTGTTCATTATTGGACACATCCTGATGAGCATGAGAATAACCTCTCTTGAACAGCGGCTTGAAAGGATTCAAAAGTCAATGGATAAGGTGTGAGACAATGGCAGACGGAATGACATACCTTGCAGTTGCATACATCGGGATGCTGTTTGGCATTGGGATCTGGACATGGACTGTTTTTGCCCGAAGCAAGGATTTAGAACAACGTATCCATGCAATTGAGCAGATTCATACGCACGGTGAAGAATGAGGTGGTCGCATGACGAAAGGACTTGGCGGCGATTTTTGCCTCATCTGTGGAAGTGAATCCCTCCTGTATGCTGACCGGATGTGCGAACCTTGCACAAGAGCTCGCACACGTATTGCAGAGGTCCCAGAAAACACAAACTTCACTCGATGTGCACGATGTGGCCTTATTGACATGCATGGCCGTTGGGTCGATGTCCCGGAAGACAAATTATGGGATGAACTTATTCAGCGGAACGTTGCATTCCATGAACATGCTCAAGAAATCGGACTGGCATGCCAATCCCAAACGGTTTCAGACCGACACACACTTCTTCATCTGCAAGTTGAAGGCGTAATCGATAATTTACTCTATCAAGATGAATTTACCATGCGAGCAAGAATGTCGAATGGAGTTTGTCTGACATGCACTCGTCGGGCAGGAAATTACTTCGAAGCAACAGTCCAATTGCGATCGACAGGACGCCGACTTGAAGAAGATGAACTCAACACATTGCGAGCGAGTTTGGATCATGTCATTGAAAATTTGAGCGATGACCCGATGTTTTTCATCACAAGTGAAGGCCCTGTAACTGGGGGCTATGATGTAGTCCTCGGTTCAAAGGGACTTGCTCGATCATGGGGTCGGCACTTGACTGATAACTGGGGCGGACAAGTTGGAGAAACCAACACGACCGTCGGACGTAAAGACGGGGCCGATGTTACTCGATTAACGCTTCTTTATCGAAAACCAGGTTATGATTTGGGTGATGTTGTTCGATGGAGAGGTGATTATTGGAGACCGAGTTCTTGGTCCAAAGATGGTGCAATTATGGAACGTATAGCACGACAGGAACGAACCGGTGCTACTTGGAGAGATCTGGATAAGGTTCTGGTCATAGCCCAAATGAAAAATCATCTCACAGTTGATGTACTCAACAAAGATGATTCAGTTGCTGAATTCCTTAATCCTGAGACCTGGAAAATGAACTCGGTTCGCCTCCCTTGGGATTATGATGGAGCACCAACACTACGCTTAGCTCATGTCGAAGGGGAATTCTTAGCACTTCACGATATGGCACTCGACCATACAAATTGATAGGAGCCCCTATGAAGGGCTAGCCTTTCTAACATTCATGGACGAAGATTCTATTGACATCGAGAGTCTCCTAAATAGCCTTGATACCCAAGGCATGGCTGGGTTCACTCAGGCTTTCTTTACTGATTTTGAAAAGGGCATGAGCGCAGTGAATCATGAACATCTACCATGGCTTTCAGAACTACAAAAGCAATCATGGAATGGCGTTCTATGTCTTGGAATGGGTGGTTCCGCAGCAGGAGGAGATTTTCTCTCAACCCTTTCAAATCAAGATGGAGAAACTCCATTCATTACCCAAAGAGATTACACAATCCCCTCATGGTGGAATGCGTCTTGGTTGGTTCTTGCAACATCTCACAGTGGAAATACCGAAGAGACACTCCATGCTACTGAAGCAGCATTAAAGCAAGGAGCTACAGTTATCGTTATTGCAACTGGAGGAGTTCTTGCAGGTTTGTGTGAACTGTACGAAAAATGTTTCTTGATCCCTTCTATTGGAGGACAACCTCCGCGGACTGCATTCGGCCATTTGTTTTCTCGTCAACTTGCTTGCATGCAACACCTTGGCCTCCTACCCCGACAAAGTGAGGAAGAATATGAATCAATGATGGTACGTCTTCATTATGCATCGGATTCGAATGATTTTAGAAAAAAGGAAGGGAGTGATATACTCGATTTAGCACAAGCCATTTCGACACAACCCCTCGCACTTTTGGGCCCTCAAGAACTTCAACCGATCCTTATTCGGTTCAAAAATCAAATCAATGAAAATTCAGCTCGATTTGCTCGCATTGGGGCAGTACCTGAAATGAATCACAACGAAATAGTCGCATGGGGTGGTATCGGAGAAGATGGAGATCCAACCAGAACAGAACAAGCAGTCTTGTTTCTTACATGGGATGGAATGTTACCTCAAGTAAGCAAACGTGTTGATTGGATGATCGAACATACTTCAACGGATTATGCATGGCGAGTTCATGGTGAAGGAACCTCTTTACTTGAGGCAATGCTCCATCATTGTATCGTAATGGATTGGTTGACAATTGCACTTGCATTAATTCACGGAAAGGACCCTTCTGCAATTGCTCCAATTCAAGCCTTGAAGGGTTATCTTGCGAACTGACCCTAATACAGCATTCCAAGAATATTTCTTGGATCAGGGTAATCAAGTAGAGCCTGAATCCGATTCTCAGGAGTTACAACACCGGGTAAATCGGCCTGTTGAGGCTCGATTAAACTGAGTTGGATATGCACGTGGGGAGGCCAGCCTCCATTCTCATCTTCACCACCCATTTTACCGATTTCTTGGCCCTGTAGAATCTTCTCACCAATCTTCAATCCTTGTAATGATTCTCGTGAAAGATGGCCATGAAGGACCCATAATGAGGTCTGGACACCTCCGATTTGAAGGGAATGTTCTGTGATAATTGTGGGCCCATAGGACCCTTCTTGATCATTGTCTGCAAAGGAATGAATCAGGCCATCTTGAAAGGCGTAAATGGGAGTCTGAGCTGGGGCGCCGATATCGAGGCCGACGTGAATTGTTCGTTCACCTCCAAACAATTCTTGAGTATACATGCCTTTTCTGTCTTCATCATATCGCCCGATGGTAACAGGGTATGGATTTGCCCAATCTGTTTGAGGACGTTGGAGATTCAACACCCAATAATGCTCCGGAAGAGAGACGATTGGATGGAAGGAGTTCTTTCCAGTACCAGCAAGGTCGGAACATCCCCACATGATTCTAAGACAGGCTCCACACCTATGAGTTCATGGATGAAATTGATGACCCATTAGGTGTAGGCATAACTCATGTGGGCGACATTATGTCTTATTGTCCTCGCATCAATACCACCAGGATTAGCATTAACCCGTATCCTAGATGGTGCTGCAGATACGTTTCGGAAATCTCTTCTTTGCTTACCCCTTGGTTTGCTTATTCTCTACGGAACCTCTGGCATCTTATTTGTCATTCAGGCTTGGAATATTATCTCAGTTACTGTTTCTATCCTACTGGTAAACATATGCTCTATTCTCTTTTTGAGAAAGAAAATTCACATTGAAAAGACTCAACATACGCATTGGCAACGGCTCGAGTCAGCTATGCATGGCCTCGTTCTCTCTGAATCAGAACCAGAACTTGAGGAGGAAGTTCAGGCCCAACGTTGGTTCCAGCAGCAACGCAATCCAATGCTTCAAATTCTGGCTGGTTTCTTTTGCGCAATGACATTGATACCATTGTTGCTTATCGAACGGCCATTTGGAGTTGATTGGGTAGGGTTTGGAACACTTGCTGCAAATGTTCAATCAACTGGATCGTTCGACCTACCGAGTCCAAATTCTGGAGTTTGGACATATCCACCAGCCTTCCCAAGCCTCCTCGCTTGGTTATCGGAACTTTCCGGCAGCTCTATCGAGCAAACTGCAATGATTCTAGGACACATTTCCCTTCTCGCCATATTATTGGGCATTTGGGGAAGTATGGACCGATTGGGAGCAGGGGCTTCTTCTGTGTTAGCAATGGGAGGATCACTCGCTCTCTTTGCAAAAGTTTTCGATTCAGGCTATCCATCTGTAGCGAGTCAACTCGGACTTGTCGTGGGATTACTGGTTGTATTTCGGCCATACCATCAATCACTTCGCGCTCACATAATCGCATTTATTTCAACCGCAGGATTTACAGTACTCATCCATCCAACGGGTGCAATTTACCTTGCATGTATGTTGCTAGCAAGTATCCTCATGAGAACCAATATAGATGACGACGAACAAGACAGAAGCAAGCACATTTTCTTTTCATCGATTATCATCATGAGTGTGATGTTCATCATCGCCTTGATTTTCTTCGCACCAAGGATGTTAGAAGAGCCTGTCTTTGCTGAATATGGGTGGCAAGGAGGCAAACCGATGCTGATGTATAACGGACCATTGATGCTGTTAGCAGGGTATGGATTATGGCTAGGAAGAAAATCCAAAGAAATACGCCTCCTCGGTTTATGGTTGAGTTCGTTATGGATTCTTTCATTCGTTCACCTCATCGATGGTTTAACGAACATCCAGATACTGAGTTTACTCTCATATACCCTTTATTCAATGGCCTTACATGCCTATCACGTCCCTCTAGCACTTATCGTAGGGCTAATCGCAAGTCGCTCCACGTCTCTGACCAGCGTAGATGGTGAGAGGGCTTGGCTAAACCGGGACATGGATCCTTACTACAAGCCGATTATTTCTGCTCTGTTTCTAAGCGCATTGATTTTGGGCTCGATTCTTACCGCTGGATTGTTTGTTCAACTCTCTCAACATGAAGAACTCCACGCATCAACATCTGGTGATGAAAGACTCAGAGTATGGCTAGAAGAGAATCCTCCTGATGCGATTATTTATTCAGAGAATATTCACTGGGGGCATACCTATTCGTTTGTCACCAATATCAAGACGACGAGTATACCCACCCTTGGCCTGCTCACGCTCGATGATGAAATTCAACAATCTGCAGCGGCTGCAATTCGAAATGATGACATTACACGCCTACGTGAATTAGGTGTTGGTTATGCTGTATCGAGTCCAATTGGAAGCCTAGCCCCGTACCTTGCATCATCGCCTCATTGGTCGGTTGAGAAGAGTTACGACGGTGCTCGTTACTGGAAACTGTTTGATGCTCCATCTCCCGAACGCGTGGCTGTTGTTTCAAATTTATCTCAAGCCCAGTGTATTGAGGCAAACGGGTGCGATTTGAGGGATGATCCATGGAGAAATCACCGCTACAGCGATCTTCTTTCGCTTGGAGAACAACGAATGGTGATTACCAAACAAGGACAAATCGATTGGAACAAAGCCATTGATGACCCTGGTCTAAGAGGAAGATACAATGTTTGCCTTCTCTATGAACAAATAGGTACTGATCTCGACTATACAATTAACTTCAATCAGGTTTCCATTTCACCAGAAGATAAAAGTGGATGGAGATACGAATGCAGAACGCTTCAATTTGATGAAACCCTCAACATTTCAATACACCTAGAACATGATGGAAAGTGGTGGATTAACCCTCTCGGTTTTTCTGGCCGAAGTGGTCAAATCATTGATTCAACTGGATTGAGAATTCATCATTTCGAGGTCTTACAAGCTGAATGAGCGAAGGAATCAAAAACAATCAAGTGAGGCTAAGACTGTGAAGCAACTGATGATTCTGCTACCCGTCCTCAACGAAGAGGAGGGATTAGAAAGTATCCTAGGGGCTATTCCGTACCAACCATTGAGGGACCTCGGCTGGTCTCCCAGCGCAGTTGTTGTTGACGGGAATAGTTCGGATAACTCTCGGCAAATCGGTGAAAACGCTGGTTGTGAAGTTCTTGTACAGCCGACTAAAGGAAAAGGAGAAGCAATTCGTTTTGGTTTTGAGTATGCCATCAAGAAGGATTTTGATGCCGTCGTCATGTTTGATGCTGATCGTACCTATGATCCAAATGATATGTTGAACATGCTCCCATTGCTCAAAAAGGGCCAGATTATTGTTGGAAATCGACTTACAAATCAAATGCATCCACATGCAATGACAGCACAAAACTGGATAGGAAATCATCTCCTCACATGGTCAGCAGTCATGCTATTTGGATTGGAAATTCATGATGTGTGCAGCGGATATTGGGTCTTTGACAAAGCAGCGATCAGACAAATGAATCTCAACAGTATAGATTTTGAAATCGAAGCCGAAATGTACGCCGAATGTGCAGTTGCAAATATTCAACTCAGGAACCATCCTGTCCAATACCAACCTCGAATTGGAGAGCCAAAACTCGGTTCGATACGGGATGGTTCATCGATCTTGAAGAAACTCATCATTCGTCGATTATTCCCTCATCCTGTTGATGCTGAACTGGGTAGAGGTAAATTATCGCTTCAGTCCAATCAATAAATCGTAGGAAATCAAACCATAGTTGTGGGAATCGGTTGAAGCGGTTGGGTCAGGATTATCTCCTTCAACAAACAATCCATTGGGTTTGATATGCAAAACCCGCTTCACACAAATTCGGGAATTGTGTGTTGGATCTCTAAAAACAACGATTTCCCCTATCGTGACGTCTTGACCTGAGTAGGGCACAGCGTCAAATGTATCACCGTGTTTTAGAGTAGGCCACATGCTGTCGCCGTTCACGACTACAGCAATTGTGCTCAAGTTCAAACCCTCAACTTGCACGAATCCAAGAAACTTCTCGTCCCTTTACGGACCAGAACATTTTGTGAATGTTTTCAACTGCGTCCATAAGTTCTTGAGCGTGTTGTTCGGAAACTTCAACCTTACAAGCGGAGCAAAGTTTTGCTGCTTGCCAAAATGTGTCGTGGAGGTTAGGAAGTGATTCAAGGTGTTGTGGTTTGAAGAAATCAGTCCAAAGTACGAGAAGTTCTTTCTTGCACTTTTGCGCTTCTTCTTCTTTGATGGCTGCGAATCGACTCATTGTGTTGATGTATGATGCAGAGCCACAGTCGGCATCGCTTTCACTCAGAGCGACCATCTTCTTGGTCATTGATTGAACTGCTTCGGCCGCAACTCGGGCACTGGCAGGATCGTAGACGCCGCATGGGCCGTCACAGTGGGCAAAAGCTTGGATGGTGATTTTGTTCTCCATGGCACTGCGTTAGAAAAGAAGCATTTGAAGATATGCTTTCCCACCTTATTGCGAGCAAGGGACTAAAACTTCCATCTCTTGGAACCTACATGCCTTCGGCACGTGTTGCGATACTGGGTGCAGGCGGATTTGTTTCACAGCGAATGCAGCAACGACTTGCAAACCATCCATGGTTCGACTTAGTTGCTGTAGCTGGACAAGACAGTGGTCGAATGCTCGCTACAGTTCCTTGGAGACTGAAACATCGAAAACCAGAAGCATTGAACAATATTTCTGAACCGATACTGGATGTCCATTCCCAAGAACTTCACCGTTCCTTGAAGGCTCTTGGAGTAAGCATCGTCTTCAGCGCATTACCAAGCAGCCCCGCTCATACGATTGAAGCACGCTTATCGAGAAATGGATTAGTTGTATTTTCTAACGCGAGTGCGTATCGTATGCATCAAGAGGTTCCTCTCGTTGTTGCGGATGTGAATCCTGAATCACTCAAACAGTGGCCTGGAGAATTTGGATTCCTGGCTTGTGCTACAAATTGCACACTCATACCAGTGCTTCACCCACTTCATGTGATTACGAACCATCATCGAGTAATGAAAGTGAAGGTGCGAAGTGAACAAGCCTTGTCTGGTGCAGGCTGGGAGCTGTTGTTGAATGATGAAAAAAGGAAAGCAGCAATTGACAATGAAATAGAAGGTGAAGCAGAGAAATTGATCGAAGAGGCTGAACGAATTCTACGCATCAACGCTGAATGGGACGTTATCTGTAAACGCGTTGATGCTGAAGAAGGACACATCGTCAATGTTGAACTTGTACTTGAACAAAACGTAACCTATGAAGAAATTAAATCACTCCTCCTCTCTCAAGAATACAGTCACTTGAATCAACTCCCTAGTGCTCCTCAATCACCAATCATTGTCCTTGATGAATCTCCAACGAGAGCAAAACATCTCTGGGGTTCATTCAAGGGTTCCAATCCAAATCCTTCGCAAAACTTGACTGCAGGAATGGAAACAGTCATTCACATTGAGGCTGTTGAAGGTTCTACTGTCAAATTCAAAGCACTTTCACACAACACAATCCGCGGAGCGGCGGGAGGAGTCGTGTTGTTAGCAGAACTTGCTGTTTCAGAAGGGGAAATTCCATCAGTAGACATAAATCCAAGCAATGTATCATCGGAGCGGTGAGGGTATGGGCATAACCGCAATGATTCCAAACATGACCATCGATGGTCTTCAATCTGAAGCTACAAAACGTTGGGGAGATATCTATGATACCGAGGCAACTCGTATGCAAATTATGTTGATTTGTCCTCGAAGAGAACGCAAAATATTGGAATTGCACGGCGACATGGTTGAACACGGCCAACCCGTCATTGGCGTCTTTCATCGCCCAAGAGCAGAAGCACGACTTCTGCAAGAACAAGGACTGAATCCACGTGATGCCTCATTCCAGTTTCTTGACCTCGCAACGAGTGATCTAGGACCATGGATGCAACACCTCGTCACAACAGAGAAATGGGTTCGTGCTTCAATAACAATTCAACCCGTACCGTTCTCAGTCGATGTTCCTGCTCAGAGAGGATTTGAAAACATCAACATGCTTTGTTTCCGACACCCAGACCTTCCGGCGATTGAACGCTATTATTTGCCATTCCCACCAACCTCAGTTCCAAACAAGTGTTTCGTAAGTCTTCCAAGAAAACAAGCCGCAGAATTTGCGCGTCAACAAGCAGAGGTTCTCGGCGTTGGCCGGGCGGCTGAACCTGCAACTCCCGAACCGGTGGCTCAAGAGGAAAAAACAGAAATCGCACCACCTGAAATCGTTATGGAATCGGATGTCGTCATTGAGAAACATGCATCAGTCCCGCTCCCATCAATTGATGATGGAACCTCCGACGAGCCACAGAATGTAGAAGACGCGATAACGAAAGCGACTGATACAGGATTCGGAGAAATGCAAGCTGCTGGCGAAGAGTTGGATTCTATTGAAGAACACATTGAGCCTGTTATCGAAACCATTCCACTTCCATCTGTAGCTGAAGAACCACAACTTCAACAATCTGAAATTGAAATCGAATTTAGAGCCCTTATATCAGAACTTCTTGCCAGCGGTATTGAGCCGAGCGAAATGATGGATGATCCTCGTTGGGACAGCATCAATGAGCGAGCGAATGCTGTTGGGTTTGAAACATGGCCTGTGTTTTTACAACTGACTTCAATGGGCTAAACACACTTGAATGAGTGAAAGGTTGATAATTGTCAGCATACAGGAAAGGACGGTGAAGAAATGGGTTTTTGCGTAACATGTGGACAATCACAGAGCGATGGAACTCGCTTTTGCCGATTCTGTGGCGGTCAACAACCGGGTGAACAACTCATCGCTAGGCTTCGTATCGAGGCAGAACAAATTCGCCAAATTGCATTAATGATCAGCAATCAACAACAAGCAGAATATGCCGCTCGTATGCAACAACAGCAATTCAATCAGCAGAATTTCGGTCAACAGCAACGACGTTGGTGAAGTTATGCGCCAGCGGCATCTTGCGATGCGACTGTCATCTCTCAAAGCACATCCATGTCATTCAGTTGAGCTTGAACAGTATCCTACTGAAGGAAACCTCGCTGCAGCATGGCTCACTAAGATCGACCTTGGGGATTCATTCGAAGGGAAGCACGTCCTTGATTTGGGTGCTGGGAATGGCGTACTTGGCATTGGTGCTGCATTTCTTGGAGCAAAACATGTTACAATGGTGGAATGTGACAAAACAGCCCTTGATGTAATCGATGAGAATATCTCTGAAGTCGAAGGAAATGAATTCTTGAAAACAATTCATCAACGTGTTGATGGTACTGCTATTGAACTTGATTCACCAGTTGACATTGCAATCATGAATCCGCCGTGGGGGGTTCAGACCAAGCATGCTGATAGGGCGTTTTTCGAGACATTGTTTGCCATGAACATCCCTTTAATTCACTTCATCCATAGTATTGATGCAGAACATTTGACATCACTTGCAAAATCAAATGGATACGCCTTGCATTCGATTTATCAGACCGATTTTCGATTGCCTGCTGCCTATGCCCATCACAAGCAACAACAGGGTTCAACTCGCATCCGGTGCTATCGTCTTGAGCGTTTGAAGTGAAGCCAAGGCATGTGATGGGTTGAAAAGGGGGCGAGCCTCGCAATAAACCAGCACAAGGCTTCGCATCAGCGAAGAAACCGTGCTACGAGATGATTAAAATGACGACGAGCCTCGTCACCCCAGGGACAAAAGTAGCAAACGTCGGCGACGTAGAAGCCGGCGAAGGAACAATGGTTATCGACGATTCAATCGTATCGACAACCGTTGGCCAAATGAACATCAATGATGGTGTAGTTACCGTACAAGCCGGAAAAGAGATTGTCGATATCGCTATTGGCGATACGATCATCTGTCAATTTGAAAAACTTCAGGAAGAGGGTGGAGAAGCCCGAATCCTTGTCGTTGAAGGCAAAAAAGGTTCGATTCTTCCAAGTCAATTGCAAGGTCATTTCCATGTCACTCGTCTTGCCGATCGATTCCTCCACACCGTTGCCGATGCTGTTCGACGCAGAGATGTGGCCCGAGCTGTTGTCACTGAAGTAACTCCAGTTGTTCGTATCGATTTTAGAGAACGTGATGATTGTGGAATTCTTCATGCTATTTGCCCTCCATGCGGAGATACACTCGTTGCAGAAGTTAACGGAGATTGGAATGTCGCTTGTCCTTCTTGCAAATACCAGAGTTATCGTGCATTAGCAGATAACTTCGGAGCCGGTTGGGCAGAACTTGAACAAGGGGCATCTGAACTCAATCTATCTGGAAAGCGATGGGGAAGAGAGGCTGAAGCACTCTTCGCCCATGGCCCATCAGGTCGCGCAACATACATTGCTGCGGACGTACGAGAGGATGGACGTGAACGTACATATTTCCGATTTGAAGGCCAAGGCGGTGGCCAAGGACGCCGACAAAAGGCAGCACCTGGATGCCGCCTATTTGTTGGAGGACTACCCCGAGAAGTCGATACTGAACAACTCAGGGAAATGTTTGGCAAGCACGGTGACATGACAGATTGTATTGTCATGACTGATGATTCTGGAGCATCCAGAGGATTTGGATTCGTTACATTCACTGCTAAGCCACAAGCTGAAGCCGCAATCTCCGCTCTTGACGGACACAAGATCAACGGCAGAAGAATCGGTGTTCGAGATGCTGATAACAAGGAAAAGAAAACATCTGGACCTCCAAAGGGACTCAAACTCTATGTTGGAAACCTTCCATTCGATGCTGACGAAAAGGTTGTTACCGAATTCTTTGGCGACAATGCAACCATCAACGAAGTTGCAATCGCAACCGATAAAGGTGGTAAACCGAAAGGATTTGCGTTCGTCTTTGTATCTGAAAAAGACAATGCTGAAGAAATTGTCAAAGCGCTCAATGGTACTGAACTCAAGGGTAGAAGAATCAAGATAGATATCTCTCAGAGTGGTGGCAAGAAGCGCTCCAAAGGCGGCGGTAATAAGGATGGGAAATCATCCCGAGAACTCCGCGCAATGGCTGAAGAAGAAGGCCAACCAAAGAAGCGCCGTCCACGACGTCGTGACTGATTTTAAGCAAGAACATCCCTTGTTTGAGACATAAGGCTATGAGGCATAAGCCGTAGCCAACTCATGGTTGAGAGCAAAGACCCATATTGGCTTGTTCTCGATGGATATGAAGACGAGCCAGCCGCGTTTGGAGTGCCTCCATATGTTGGTTTTCACATTCGTTACATATGTGGCGTGTTGGAGCAACATCAACTCAATTATGAATACATTACAATCGATCAGTGGAGGCAATCTCAAGAAAAAGAGGACTTGTTATCGGAATCAAGTCTGTTAGGAGTCATCTGCATAGCAGGAGCAGTTGTTCCTGGAAGATATCTACGTGGGACACCAATATCACAACGTGAATCGACTGAATTCATCCGACAATTACCTCACGGAATACCTGCATTGTTCGGAGGATGGGCTGTACGCGGGTGGAAACAACAAGGATGGTTCCCCTTACGAAGTAACCTTTTCTTAGCAGTTCAAGATACGGATGCTACACTCAATACATTCCTTTCAACAGGTAAATGGAAGCATACTCGAAGAACTGCTGAAGAATGGACGAGTTGGGCACATCACGGTGCTCAAAGCAAAGCTACAACACATCATCCTGATCTTGGAACGGCTGAAAAGAAAGGCCCTCTCACCTACGAAGTTGAGGTCTACCAAGGCTGTGTTCGTTACAAGCGGGGTTGTAAATTTTGCATTGAGCCGAAAAAGGGTGTTCCGATTTGGAGAACTCCAGAGGATATCATCGGTGAGGTCAAACTTGCACTTGATTCAGGAGTTCAACACGTCCGACTTGGTGGAATGACGGACACATATACCTACATGGCAGAAGGTGTAAAGGAATTGGAATACCCTGTTCCAAATCCTGAACCTATTGCAAGATTACTCCATGGATTACGGGAGGATGAACGACTTGACATCTTGCATACAGACAACGGGAATCCTTCGATCATCGCAGAGAACATCGAACCTTCAGAAGAGATCACGAAGACACTGGTTGAAACGCTTTCAGATGGAGCAGTCTTGTCATTTGGTCTTGAATCTGCGGACCCAAGTGTACATGAAGCAAATTGGTTAAATTGTGATCCTAGTCAACTCAAATCGGCAATTCGACTGATCAATAAATACGGAAAAGAACGGGGTGCTAGAGGCCTTCCAAAACTCTTACCCGGACTGAATTTCATTGCCGGTTTGAACGGAGAGAGTCGAGAATCCTATTCCATGAATTTGGAGTTGTTAACAGAACTTCGAAGTGAAGGTCTCCTCTTACGACGAATCAATATCAGACAGGTTGAAGGAGAGGGTTTTCAAGAGATTCCACACGATGCATTCCATGAATTCAAAGCTCAAGTTAGAGAGACCATCGATCGTCCATTGCTTCAAGAATTGTTTCCACTTGGCCAACGCCTAAGTGATGTTTATTGGGAAACCCATGATGCACGTACAAGACTACCAATCCATCAAACTTCAACGCATACAGATGAATCAATTCATGGAAACGCTGGACTCACATTCGGACGACAAATTGGGGCTTATCCAATCCTCATAGGCGTCCCATATCACATTCCTCTCGATACCTCTTCAGACATTTTGATCACTGCACATGGTGCACGTTCAATCACAGGTGTAGAGGTTGGGCTTCGGATTCAAGATGCTTCTCAAAAACAACTTGAAGCAATTCCAGGTATTGGAAAGAAGACAGCATGGAACCTCGTCAGTTCTCGAGCCAAACTGCTAAGAAAGCAGGATGAGGTTTCGTTGGATGAAGTATTCAAAGCCTCTAATACTGAACTTACTGAGTCCATCAAACAGGTACTTTGTGACTCGGAACTTCAATGAAGGTAAGTTGTAACCATACATCATGGCGACATGGATTGTTACCGGAGGCAACCGAGGAATTGGTAAGGAATTCATCCACCAATTACTCTCAAAACAACAGACGGTCATTACTGGTATAAGAAATCCTGAACAGATGGATGTTGAACACGATCTGCTTTCAATTGTCAAACTTGATGTTTCAGATTCCCAATCCGTAATTGAATTTGCTCAAACAGTTTCACAACTTACGGACAACGTAGATGTATTAGTCAACAATGCAGGGCGGATAGATGGTAGATGGCAGACAATCAGAGAGGTTGATCCTGATGTTTCATTGGACGTACTCAATGTGAACACGATTGGTCCTTTACGAGTGACACAGGCGTTGTGGCCTCTATTGGAAAACACGGGAAATTCGAAAGTTGCAAATATTTCCAGTCTGATGGGTTCAATCGATGATTGCCTCAGTGGTCGATCATACGCTTATCGGACCAGTAAAACAGGATTGAATATGATTACAAAAATTCTATCCGTTGAAGGACAAGATACTGATATTTCTGTTTCTTGCTACCATCCGGGATGGGTTCAAACCGATATGGGTGGCGAACGTGCTCCAGTACAACCACAAGAATCAGTTGAGGGTTTAATCGGATTGATAGAGATGCAATCATTAGAACGAAGTGGCCGCTTTTTTGAATATACTGGAGTCGAATTACCGTGGTAGAAACCATCGTGCAAGAACTACTCAATGCTGCAAAACTTCTTTCCGAGAAATGCACAAGACAAATTCCAACATTACTCAAGCACAAGGATGTTGCACACGTAACAAATCCACTTGATTACGCCTGGGAACTTCACGAACAATTCATCCGTAAATGGGGTGGATGCGGAGCCAAAACTCTGTTGCTCGGCATGAATCCCGGTCCATACGGAATGGCTCAAACTGGAGTCCCATTTGGAGCAACTAAGATGGCAACTGATGTGCTTGGAATAGAGGCTGTCGAACTTAAAAGTCCTTCTGGAGCTCATCCAAAACGACCAATACAAGGTTTAGCCATGGAACGTCAAGAAGTCTCAGGAACTCGCTTCTGGACCTTTATGGTCGAACATTATGGTTCAATTGAGTCTACTTTTTCAAACATTTTTGTCGTCAATCATTGCCCTCTGCTAATCCTAGGAGAAACTGGGCGAAACATCACTCCAGTTGATATTCCTAAATCCATTATCAATCCAATTCTGAATCTCTGTGATCAGCACCTCAAATCGGTGGTTGATATTATGGGCATTGAGCGAATAGTCGGTGTTGGAAACTATGCGAAGAAAAGAGCGAAAACCATTGTGCCAGAGTTAGATATTGACGCAATGTGGCACCCGAGTCCTGCTTCTCCACTTGCAAATCGAAATGGTGGAGCGGATTGGAGAGCAAACGTCGCTTCGAAACTTCCCGTTCCATGAATAGTCGGGGATGAAATTAAGTGTTGGAACCAACACCGAACGTTATGCAACAACAACTCGCATGGGAACGACAGCCTAATGACCGACAGTGGCTAAAGCCTGAAGGCGACGACCCGAGAACCCTCTACCAAATGCTCATGACAAGCGTAGAACGCTTTGCTGATAACCCATGTTTTGGTTTCATTCCAGAAAAGGGAATGCCTCGCGTTCACATGAACTACGGAGAATTCGGAGAACTTGCAACCTCTGTTGGTAAGCAACTCCGTGATGTTGGCGTCGAAGCAGGAGACAGAGTCGCAATGATCCTCAATAATTCGGTAGAATGGGCTGCTATCTCATATGGTGCAAACGCTATCGGAGCAGCTTACACTGCAATGTACACTCACCAACACGGATCAGAGTGGGCATTTATTCTCGATGATTCAACCCCGTCAATGATCGCAGTCTCTGATACAGAAGTTCTTGACAAACTTGTTGAGAACATGCCTGCAGATGCTGCAAAGTGGCCAAAGTGTGGAATCCTACTCCTTGGTAACGAACCTGCAAACCAATTACCTCCAGAAGGCGTTCAAGTTCATGACTGGACTTCGTTTGTCGCTAATGGTCGTGCAAGTGAAGCCGCAATCGAGATTGCAGACGACCCATTTGCCCTCAATACGCTGATCTACACTTCTGGAACAACCGGTAATCCAAAGGGTGTTATGCTTACAAATTGGAACACACTTTCCAACATTCTTTGTGTTCAATCCGCATTCGTCATCTATGTTGGTGACAAGAACGCTGCGTTCCTACCTTGGGCACACTCGTTTGGAAGTACCTTCGATTTGCACTGGATGATTCGTTGTGGCGTACACATCAACCTCATTTCTGATCTGACCAAGATTGCAGATGAATGTATCGAAATCAAACCTGCAGTATTGCTTGCAGTTCCTCGAGTCTGGAACAAATTCTACGATCGAGTCAACAGCCAATTCGATGCTGCGACTGGACTGAAAAAGATACTCATTGGCAAGGCCAAGAAGCATGCATCAAGAAGAATCGCCAAGGCTGGCGTCGAATGTGATGCTGTTCCTGCTAAAGGTTTCTTTGACAAACTGTATGATAAATTGGTTTGGTCCAAAGTTCGAGCACGATTTGGCGGCAACATCAGATTCTGTATGTCTGGTGCAGCAGCACTATCCCCGGATGTTGCAGAATTTATCCAACAAGTTGGATTCAGTTGCTACGAAGGATACGGTCTTACTGAGACTTCACCACTCGTTGCTGCTAACGGTTGGTCTGGCCCAGGGAAATCCAAATTGCGCTGTGTTGGTCTCGTAGCCAATGGTGTCAAGGTAACGATTGATACGGATGCTTGGGACGACCCTGACCGACCTGATGAAGGAGAGATTATTGTACACGGACCGAACGTCATGAAAGGATACTGGAACAACGAAGAGGCAACAAACGAAGTTATCATTGAACCAGGCGTATTCCGAACAGGAGATCTTGGCAAACTCGATTCAAAGGGTTATCTTTCAATCACTGGTCGTGTTAAGAGCCAATTCAAACTTGAGAACGGTAAGTATGTTTCACCTGCTCCTTTGGAAGAGAATGTCAAACTCTCTCCGCTGGTTGAACAAGCTGCTCTCGATGGACGAAATATGCTTCGAACATTCATCATCATCCATCCAAACATGGATGTAATGAAGCAAGCACTCTCCGCTGCTGGAAAGGATGTATCTGGTTCTGATGAGGAACTCTGTGCTCGTGAAGAAACACGTACATGGATGCTCAATGAACTGAAGAGTAATTCAATGATGGAACCTACTTGGAAAGGATATGAGCGCCCTGCAAACATTATCCTTGACCATCAAGAATGGACTACAGATAATGACTTGATGACACCATCGATGAAAGTCAAACTACGAAACCTTCTCTCCCGTCACGAGAGTGCTATTGAAGCCTTCAAGTGAAGACCGATTCAACCGATTGGGTTTTGAACACCCAGTTGTGGGCTTAGCGTGGGGATACTATGGTTCGCGAACTCATTACTGTCGAGGGCGTTGATCGAAGTTTTGGTTCAACCGATGTACTCCAAGACATTAATCTCATCATAAACGATGGAGATCGTATCGGAATCGTTGGCCATAACGGTGCTGGAAAGACAACACTACTCAACACCATCAGCGAACAAGAACAAGATGTTGGAGACATTGTATTTGCTCCTGGAATTCGAATCGCATATTTGACACAGATTCGAGACATTGAATCGGAGTCCACCATCGAAGGTGAACTTGGCCGTAAAGGACGACAATTCCAAGAATTGGAAGAAGAAATTTCAGCTATTGAAGCCCAGATGATTGACCCATCCTTCTATGATGGTGAATGGGAACCCGTTATGGAACGATATTCTGAACTCCAACAAACTCTTGCGTCCTCAGGTGGCGGAAATGTTGCAGGTATTGCAAAGGGAATTCTGGAGAAACTCGGACTTGACAAGCATCCAATGGACATGAGTGTCGCACAACTATCGGGTGGAGAAAAAGCAAAACTCGCTCTTGCCCGCCAACTCGTCGGACTCTCTGGAATCGATGTTATGTTCCTTGACGAACCGACAAATCACTTGGACATTGAAACGACTGAATGGCTTGAAGCGTTCTTGAAAGATTTCAAGGGTGCACAACTCATCGTATCTCACGACCGTTATTTCCTCGATCAGGTTTGCACTCGCATCGTTGAAGTTGACAATCTACGAGCTTGGCCTTGGAAGGGCAATTACAGCCAATTTATCGTTCAGAAAGAAGCCAGCGAAAAGGCCCTAGGAGAACACATCGCAACACTTGAAAAGAAGATTCAATCCACAACTGGTGCAATTCAACAAATGAAGCGAGCCAACAAATACGACAAGTCAATCTCTGCAAAACACAAGATGATTACACGTATGCAGCAGGAACTCAAAGCATTGAATTCAAGAGTTTCAAGGAAGAGAAAACCACTCATCCTCTCACTCGATGCACTTGACAAAGCGAGCATGGATGTTCTTGAATTGGTGGATGCCACAATGACCTTTGAAGGACTCGAGCGCCCAATCCTTGACAATCAAACCCTTGAAGTTCGAAAGGGTGACCGTATTGGTATCGTAGGAGGAAACGGACAAGGAAAGACAACCCTTCTCAAAATCATCAATGGAGATTTGAAACTTGATAGTGGTAAGATCGACGTTTCACCGGGTTCAGTGATTGGATACTTCCATCAAGAACACGCAACACTCGACTTTGAACTCAATGCAGTTGAGCAAATACAAAAATTGCGACCTGATTACCAATACGGTGACATTCGTGCTGCACTCGGCAGGTTCCAATTCGCAAGTGATCAAGTTGGAACAAAACTGAAGCAACTGTCTGGTGGAGAACGTGCTCGTGTTGCTCTACTCAAACTCCTGCTTGAAGACAACAATCTCTTGCTCATGGACGAACCGACAAATCACTTGGACATGGAATCGAAAGAAACGCTTGAAGAGGCATTGATTGGTTACGAAGGATCTCTCATCACTGTATCTCACGATCGTTGGTTCCTTGATCAATGTGTCAATCGAATCTGGGAATTGAAAGATGGAAAAATCAAGGTCTATTATGGCAATTATACCGACTATGTTCGAGCAAAACTTGGCCTTCCTCCACTTGCAGATGATGAAATTTCTCAAGTATAAGTCCACCCTTGATTTCATGAACTCAATCCACTTCGGATAGACATGGCCGAAGACGAGACGGAGCAACCCGTGTTCGAAACGAGTACTGGTCCAGTACGTGTCATCACTGCTGCATCGCTCTTCGATGGTCATGATGCAGCCATTAACGTCATGCGACGATTGATTCAATCTGCAGGAGCAGAAGTCATCCATCTAGGTCACGATAGATCTGCAAAAGATGTCGTTGATTGTGCAATTCAGGAGGATGCTCATGCAATTGCCTTAACATCCTATCAAGGAGGTCACGTCGAGTACTTCACCTACATCCGTCAACTTCTTGATGAGGCTGGTTGCCAACATGTACGAATCTTTGGAGGTGGTGGTGGAACCATTACACCTCCAGAAATAAGAGATCTTCATCAAGCAGGAATTTCCAAAATATATTCGCCTGATGATGGCAGAAAGATGGGCCTCATGGGCATGATTCATCACTTGATGGGACAAGCTGCCGAAGTTGACTTGATTGGCAAAGAGCGAATGAATTCACTGACAGGACCAGTTACTGCACAAGATATGGCAGAAGTGGGTCTTCTTCTTACACTCTCAGAATCTGCTGATGAGGATACCTTCAAATCAATGCTTGAGAAATGTAGATCCTCAGACAAAGACGTCCCAGTCATTGGATTTACAGGAACTGGCGGTGCTGGAAAATCAAGTCTTCTCGATGAACTGATGTTACGAATTCAACGTGACAATCCGGGTAAGAAAGTGTGCTTGCTCTGTGTTGATCCAACACGAAAGAGAACTGGTGGAGCACTTCTGGGCGACCGTATTCGAATGAATTCACTCTCTAATAATGACCTCTACATGCGTAGTCTTGCCAGTAGAGGAAGCGGCTCTGAAATCAGTGCTAACCTCGATCGTGCAATCGAAGTAGCAAAGGCTGTTGGTTTCGATCTGATCTTCTGCGAAACAAGTGGTATTGGCCAAGGAAGCGATGCAATCACTTCGGTTGCAGACCGCTCCTTGTACGTCATGACTGCAGAATTCGGAGCACACACTCAACTTGAGAAGATTGAGATGCTCGATGTTGCAGATGTAGTTGTCCTCAACAAATACGAAAAGAGAGGCAGTGAAGATGCGCTTCGAGCAATTCGAAAGCAGGTTCGACGAAACCGAAACATGTTTGATGTTGCTGATGAAGAACTCCCAATTGTTGCAACCATTGCAAGTCAATTCGCAGACCCTGGTGTGGATGCATTGTGGCAAAAGCTCTCACCTCTTGTTGGATTTGAAAGCCGAGCACCTATGGAAATACTTGGAGAACGCAAAGGTGTCATACCTCCTGAGCGTGTTCACTATCTCTCAGATATCTCTGCAACGATCAGAGATTATCACGAAGCGAATTCAGAAGTTGCTCAAAAATTACGCCTCTGTCAACATCTTGAGACTGCTAAAGAACACGTTCCATCAGTCGCTTCAGATATCGATGAACAGATCAATGAAGTCTTAGAAGAAATCCAAGAAGCAAGAGATAAGATCGCTTCATACAGAGAACTTGCGGAACAATATCGAACAGGAGAATATACGTATCACGTTCGAGGCAAACCATTCACAGTTCAAACTACGACAGAGTCTCTCGCTCATTCGAATATCTCAAGAGTTGCTTTACCAAACTTTGCAGATGATGGAGAACTCTTTGAATGGCTGAGTAAGGAAAACGCTCCTGGTTATTTCCCTTACACTGCAGGCGTATTCCCATTCAAGCGAACCGATGAGTTGAGTGCCAGAATGTTTGCTGGAGAGGGAGAACCTGAGCGTACCAATCGCAGATTCCATTACTTGAGTCTGGGTCAAGACTACGTTCGACTTTCAACTGCTTTCGATTCAGTCACGCTCTATGGAAGAGACCCTGCACTACGCCCTGATATTTGGGGCAAAGTAGGGAATTCAGGCGTGAGTATCGCAACCTGTGATGATGCAAAGCGACTCTACTCAGGTTTCGATTTGTGTGATTCAAACACATCCGTTTCAATGACGATCAATGGTCCAGCTCCAATCATACTCGCGTTTTTCCTTAATGCTGCTATTGACCAACAAATCGAGAAACATCTTGCAGAGAAAGGAGAATCTCTTGAGCCACTTGATGTTGCATATCGTGGAGAACTTCCTGAAGGTCACAATGGGTTTGGCCTAGGAACCGTGGGCCGAAGAGGAGACGAACTTGTTGATGCTGAAACCTATGCTGAGATTAAGGCAAGAACACTTTCAACCGTTCGTGGGACTGTGCAGGCCGATATTCTGAAAGAAGACCAGGCTCAGAACACCTGTATCTTTTCTACACCATTTGCCTTGAAACTCATGGGCGATGTTCAGCAATACTACATCGATCATAATGTTCGCAATCACTACTCTGTTTCAATCAGCGGCTATCACATTGCAGAAGCAGGTGCAAACCCAATCACACAACTTGCACTAACGCTTGCAAATGGATTCACGTATGTCGAGTACTATCGAAGTCGAGGCATGGATATTGACAAGTTTGCACCAAACCTTTCGTTCTTCTTTAGCAATGGACTTGACCCCGAATACACAGTTATAGGACGTGTTGCACGTCGTATATGGGCAGTAACAATGCGTGAATTGTATGGAGCAAACGAACGATCTCAGAAATTGAAGTATCACATTCAAACCTCTGGCCGTTCACTTCACGCTCAAGAGATTGACTTCAACGATATTCGAACAACATTACAGGCGCTTCTTGCAATCCAAGACAATGCAAACTCCTTGCATACGAATGCATACGATGAAGCGATCACAACACCAACCGAAGAATCAGTTCGTCGTGCTCTTGCAATCCAACTCATCGTCAACAAGGAATCAGGTTGGACCAAGACAGAGAATCCGCTTCAAGGAGCCTTCATTGTTGATGAACTCACAGATCTTGTTGAAGCTGCAGTCCTCGAAGAATTCGAAGCCATTTCTCGAAGAGGCGGTGTTCTTGGTGCAATGGAAACCATGTATCAACGTGGTAAGATTCAGGACGAATCGATGTATTATGAGCACCTCAAGCACGATGGAACGCTTCCAATCATCGGGGTCAATACCTTCCAGAATCCAAACGCACAAGTCTTTGATGAATCCAGTGCAGATGATTTCGAAATGGAACTTGCACGAGCAACACCTAATGAAAAGCAAGCCTGTCTTGAGCGAACTGAAGATCGTCAAACGAAAGAAAGCGATGCGACACAAAAAGCACTCTTACAACTCCAAGAAGTTGCTCGAAGTGGTGGAAATGTCTTCGATGAACTCATGGAAACAGTCAAGGTTGCAAGCCTTGGACAGATCACTGATGCATTGTTCCGTGTTGGTGGACAATATCGCAGAAACATGTAGTTGAAGGTGAGAAGTATATTTACTAATTCAATATAGATTAGATACTTTTTGAATGAACCACTTCCATAAATCGGAAATTATTCTTATTGAAATATCAGAAAAGGTCGGAAAAACGATACTTTTTACCTCCAAATGAAGCGAAGACAATATAACCTCATTGTTCAGTTAGCACCGGAGGAGAGCCAATCCTCTGGTGAAAATGATGGCTTGTAAACTCGACCTACCATTGAGCCCTTCTTTCAGAGACGCACACATTGAAGCAGATTTACAGGCGAGGTTAGATCAAGGACATAATGTGTGGGCAGTGGGCGATATACATGGCCATTTAGGCACCTTCAGAGCACTCGTTCATCGCCTAAAATTAGGTGATGAGGACCGTATTATTTGTTTAGGTGATATGATCGATAGGGGACCTGATT
>JADHSC010000045.1 GCA_016777125.1 Candidatus Poseidoniaceae archaeon | reverse complement strand
ACGCCAACCAATGATTTGGATGGCGATGGAATCTGTGATGCACAAGACGATGACGTTGATGGCGATGGATTGTCCAACGTAACAGAACAAGATACGAATTCGACTTCACTGTTCAACAATGCTGACACTGATGGTGACGGAATTTGTGATGGACCACTTGCTCCTGCAATGCCTATTGGTGTCTGTACTGCTGGTCCTGATGCATTCCCGAACGATCCAGCTGCTTGGATTGATACCGATGGTGACGGCAAGCCCGATGACATTGTCCCTGGTATAGAGACCGATTTGGTGCTTGACCTTGATGATGATAATGATCAATGGGCTGATGAAGACGAGGCTGCTTGTGGAACCGATCCAAAGGATGTTGCAAGCACACCGCTTGACGGTGATGACGATGGAATCTGTGACGTCCTTGATGTCAAGGTTCTTGGCTATACTATGAACGACCAAGAAGCATCAATCTTTGAAGGATATGTCAATCAATCTGACTTCGTTATTCTACCAAATCTCACTGGTATGGAACCTGGAACGTGGACGATTGAACCTGCACTCCCTGCTGGACTTTCCTTCAGTGGAACAGCACGAAGCGGTGAAACAGGAATCATCTCTGGTATTCCAACAGAGACGTCGAACATGACAAACTACACTGTTTATGCAAACAACAGCCAAACAGGTGTACAATTCACCTTTGCAATGGCAATCCTTGCTGATACAGATGGCGACCGATTACCAGATACAGAATCTGCAACTGGTCTTGAGGTTGATTTGGACGATGATAACGATGGTCATCTCGATGAAATTGAAATCAAGTGTGGAAGCGATCCAACCAACCAAACCAGCGTACCTAACGTAGACGAAAATGATGAATGTATCACTGGAGTCTATGCAGATGATGACGATGACGACGGCGGTTTCTCCCCATTGTGGTGCTTACCAATCCTCGCTATTCTGCTCTTAATACTGCTCTTATTCGGCCTCTTGCTACGTGATAAAGTCGAATTGATTGGACCGGAACCAGAAAACACAACGGCAGAACCAAACTTCTTGTCTGGTGTTGGAACAAAGGACAATCCGTTTGTTCTCAGACCAATAAAGGCCCTCAAAGCCGGTGGAAAAGCAGAGACGAAAGAAGCGATTAGCATCATCAACATGTCGCCTGAAATCGTTGTTAATCTCCTCGACTTGGCAGAAGCGACCAACGATAAGCGCTTCATGGTCTACGAAATAGATGGCACTTCTGAAGAACCTGGATACAGACTCGAAGCAGATGAAGAAGGTCGACTACGCATCAGATTCGTCTTCGATGACAGCATTAACCCAACCTATCAAGGTGGAGATTACGAAGGCTTGATCAAACTTGGAAAGGCTTCAGTCTACTTCTCGTGGACTGTTGGTGTTAAGCAAGACAAGAAGAAGATGAATGAACTCAAGAAGCAACAAGAAGCTGAAGAAAAGGCTGCTGAAGAAAAGGCTGCTAAGGAAGCGGAAAAGAAAGCAAAGGCTGATGAAAAAGCGGCTGCCGCCGCTGCTACTGCTCTTGCCGCTAAGGAAGCCAAGGAAGAAGCAGATGCCAAGAAGAAGGCAGATGCTGACGCTAAGGCTGCTAAGGAATCTGAAAAGAAAGCAAAGGCCGAGGAAAATGCTGCTGCCGCTGCTCTCGCTGCTAAGGCTAAGGAAGAAGAGGATGCTAAGAAGAAGGCAGATGCTGACGCTAAGGCTGCTAAGGAAGCAGAAGAGAAGGCTGCTGCTGCTAAGAAAAAGGCTGAGAAGAAACCTGCTGCAACGACGAAGGAAGTCAAGAAACAAGAGGAACTTCAACGTGTTAAGAAGCGTGCGAAATCCATTGATTTCAAGGTGATTGGAGAGGCAACTTCGACGAAACTGAAATCTGAAGTCAAGAAGGGCTCAAAGACCCTCGAAGTTGGAGATGCATCCGAATTCGCTGACAGTGGATCTGCTGCAATTACTGATTCAGAAGGAAGCACGCTCATCGCTTGGACTGGTAAGGATGGAAACGTATTGACCGGTGTCAGTGGAGTGACTCGTGTCTTTGCTGCTGCATCGATTGTTATGGTTAAGGACGACTTGCAAGTCATCAAGGGTATTGGACCGTTCTTGGAAGAGAAACTCAACGCTCTTGGAATTACAACATATCGACAACTTGCGAACATGAATGCAAAACTCGAGGAACAAGTCAACGTTGCCATTGAATTCTTCCCAGGTCGCGTCAAGCGTGACCAATGGGTTGCTCAGGCAAAGATCCTGCTTGGTGAAGATGTCAAACTCGACGAGAAGGCACTCAAGCAAGCTGAAGATTTGGAACGAATTGCTCAGAAAGCAGACGGCATTGACTTCGGAATCCTTGGTGTTGCAACCATCGATCAGCAAGACGATCTCCAAACCATCAAGGGAATTGGACCGTTCATCGCTGAGAAGTTGTATGCACTTGGTATCTACACCTTTGAACAGGTTGGAAACATGACGTCTGAAATCGAAGAACAGGTCAACGAAGCCATCGAATTCTTCCCTGGTCGTGTCAAGCGAGACGAATGGGCAAAGCAAGGCCGAGAACTTCACAAGAAGAAGTAATCAAAAGCCGAGATTTGTGCATGCTTTGAACGTAGGAGGCCTTGAAGCAAAGTGATAAATTCTACAGATTGACGCTCTAAGTCATGGGCGGTGCGAAAGCAAGTGGAGACATGAGGTGTTTTCAGATCCGTATCTCTCATGAACAAGCCCAGCATTTACCGGGAAATATCATTACAAAATATTTCAATAAAGTGGAAATGGTAATCTCCAAAAGGCAGAGCACGTGATTATCAATTCGTGGGCTGAACAATCGTCACAATCAGAGTCCTCTGACTGAGATAAGTACTGCGAGTATGAACAGTAAACTCCCCAATACGGTGAACGCGTTCTTGACAAATCCAGGCTCATCGGTTTTCGATTTGATTTTCTCTCCGAGATGAGACCAAACAAACATGGCTACAATTCCGCCGCTCGTTGTGATGCTTGCAATGGTTAAAATTCCGATTATTCCTCCACCAAAATCACTCAAAAATTTGGACATGATCATGAACACCATGGCCCATTCTTTCCCATTTACATATTGCATCAAGACGCCAGTTTTGAAACCCAATCTGGGGACTGCATCAGGGAAACTTTGAATCCTATTAGAACGTCCAAGGAATAAAATTCCGAAGGCGATTAAAAACATGAATACAGATCCGATGATATTCATAGCAACGCCAATTTGACTATCCTCGTCAAAAGAATCCACAGCTAATCCACAGAAAACATGGATTGAGATGAAGCCCAATGCCATTCCAGCGATGAGTGGAATGTTGCTCTTTTTTCCGTAGACAACAGCATGGACTGTACAGGTGATGTTGTTTGGACCAGGTGTAATCAAACCGGCACAAAGTAATGCCAATAGGTACAGTAAGGATTCCCAAGGCATTATTTGTAATGAAGAAACGAAATTGTATAGTCCTTCTGTAACGATTGTAATATCACATCTAGGTTCAAAGAAAGCATCATTGAAATGCCAAGTAAACCAGTCATTATAGGGAACATGGCTATATCCTTTGGGCTGGTAATTCTGACATAGACTGCGTATGCTTTAATTCGCCAAACTCCTAAACAATTGGCAAAGGACTGATATATGTACGAATAAGGGAAAAAACGGAGGAATACAATGGAAGGAAGCGGTTTCAGAACTCTTTCTTCCTTAGAAAGTGAACGCGTTGGCCTTCTAAAGCAGCGACGTAAAGCATATGTCTTGATTTTCATGATGATTATGCTGGCGCAAACGTCCTACATTGGGGCAATGCAGGGATGGACATATCTTCAGGACAATGATGTGAATGCTACAGGTGCCGCTTGTTCTTCCATCACACGTACGAGTGGAACACCGATCTACGTCGATGCAGTCAACGGTTCTGATGATTGGGAAGGAACGTGGTCATGCCCGAAAGCAACGCTTTCTGATGCTCTGAATGATTCGGTCTCAGACGATGAAATTATTCTCTATTCGGGACGCTATCATGAGAACGTCACGGTTGACAACAAGGACAACCTCCTGATTCGTGCAGCTGATGGAGCCCGTGTTGTCTTTGACGGTACTCGGAGCATTACTGAGGATTTAGGTGGCGTTTGGGGAACTGCAGACAGCGATGGCATCCAAGAAGTAACACTATCAGAAGATGGATGGCAATTGTTCCTCGCCTACGAAGAACAAGTTCCTGCTCGATGGCCAAATGCCCAATTCTCTGATGAAACGGTCTTCAATCGATCGTACTGGGCTGAAGGAACCCTCACTGGTTCAAACAACGCCTACACGCAAGGTTGGCTGACGGATGCGGGACCAGAAACAGGTGTACACTCTGGATTGAACGAGACCATTAACGCAACTGGATTAGACCCTGTTGGGGCGATTGCAGTCATGAACTTAGGTTCATTCCGCAGCAACAGTCGTGAGATTACAGATTGGAATTCAGCAAATGGAACGTTTGCTTACGATGGAACTGGTGTTGGTTGGAAGACCAAGCATCATGCCTACTTCCTTGAGGGCAAGCGTGAACTCATCGATGTTGATGGAGAATGGTGGTTTGACAATGCCAACAATGAACTTCATTACAAGACGCCGAGTGGACAAAATGCAAACGATTTGGATCTTCGTGTCAAGGTACAACCCTTCGCTATTGGCGTTGAGAACTCTGACGGTGTAACCATTCAAGGCATTGATTTCTATGGAACAACCGTCAATTTCAATGAATGCGATGGGTGTTCGTTCACAAATTCAACGCTTGAGTATCCAAGCACGTCAAAGCGTGGTCTAGGGATTGCTGGTGAATCGGAAGACGACCGTTGGATGACACGTTTCTATCGTTCAACCAACTCGTTTGTCGATAACATTTCCATCACCAATACCGACGGTGGTGCGATAGAATTCCAAGGCTCAGCAGGGCAATCCAACAACAACACCGTGAACAATTCTTACTTCCATGCCATCGATTGGTCCGCTGCTGACCAGAAGGGATTGATAACGACCATCTACGAAGGTGGCCGAGACATGTATTTCATGAACAACACCGTTCATCTGACTGGTGCTTCATCCGTGCTTTCCATTGGCGATTCGCCTACTGTACTCTACAACGAAGTGTGGGATGTCGGCCATTTGCAAACGGATGGAGCAGTGGTTCAGATCATGCAAGACGAAGCACCTGGAGCTGAAATTGCCTACAATTGGATTCATGATATCATCAAGTATGGTGTTCGCTTTGATGCTCCAATTGGCCAAGTAGGAACAGGGAAAAACGGCACCATGCATCACAATGTGGTTTGGAATGCAGCAGGTGGCTTGATGGTCAAAGGCGACTATCACGACATTCACAACAATACCGTTTTCAATTCGACTCTTGACAAGAATGATATCATTGCCCTGACCGATGGCGACATTAACAACAAGAATTCGACGTTCCACCGTAACGCTGTGGATTCGATGGCAGATCACAGATCAGACTCATGGTCGCTTTATCCGCTTCCTTCTGGGACCTACTGGGACAATTGGAACGGTTATGTCAACGTCACAGATACAGTCTCAAACCAACTTGTCGACCCGATTAACTCCGACTTCAGACCGAAAACAAACTCTCACCTCGACAACATGAGTGCAGGAGCTTACGATGCGGACGACAGCGACCCGTGGACGGCTGGTGTCTCATGGACCTACAGTCCGATGAGCGACCCAATCTCGGGTTGTATGGATTCCATTGCCATCAATTACAACAGCAATGCAGTCTTTGCTGACGGATCGTGCACCTATACGACGCTCTCCTCTTCGTCCTCAACTATTTCACTCGAAGTCGGCGTTACCATGACGGCGCACACATTTGACTACAGTACGCCCTTCCTTGCAGATGACAAACAGACGGCCGACTCTTCTGGCGCATTGGGCATGGGCACAAACATTGCTTTGGACTCCAATGGAGCCGTTCACATTTGTTCAAAGACCGTAACTTCGGATGACCTCTACTACACGACAAACGCCTCAGGAAGCTGGGAGTCAGCGACTCTTGACTCAAGTGTAAACGTCGGTAGTGACTGTTTCATTATCCTCGACAGCGATGATGACATCCACATCACGTACTATGACGATACCAACAACGTTCTGAAGTACGCCACGAAAGCCCTGTCGAGCACCAATTGGATTAACTCGACCCTCGACAACAACGGTGATGTCGGAAACTTTGGGTCCATAGCAGTTGACGACGATGACACCTTGCACGTCGCCTATTACCGAACCACTGGGTCTTCCTTGAAGTATGCAACATTGGTAGATGGGGGCTCTTGGTCCATAGAAACAGTGGAATCCACCAACAATATTGGAAAATACACAAGCATCGCTTTGGATTCAAACGGAAAACCCCACATTACCTATCGAGATGTCACCAACACGAACCTGAGGTATGCTCACAAGATGGGCTCGTCTTGGGCGATCACCACCATCGATTCAACCTCGTTATCTGGGACGGGCGCCTCATTGGCCATCGATTCAAACGATCATCTTCACGTGGCCTACAAAACAAACAGCACCGAAATGGCGTACATGACGAACCAGTCAGGGTCTTGGGTCAAGACCACGCTTGATGCGAACTCATCGGGCACATGGGGTGGCAATTATGTCGATATCATGATCGATGATGGAGACATTCCGCATGTTGTTTACTATGATGCAGTCGATCACGATATCTTCTACATGTCCAATGCCCGAGGCGCCTGGGAACGAATTTTGGTTGCCGGCGATTCCATCAGTAAGACGCCATCGGCAACGATGGATCAAAACGGAGGCATTCACGTTGGCTACTACATCGATGGTTCGTTTGACGATGTGGGCTATGCTGCTGTGCGCAGTCTTGGACACCGACCTCAATTTGAGATTGAACCGGCTCTTCCAACCGGGATGTTGCTAGGCTCTGAAAACGGTACGATTTACGGAACGCCCAGCGTGTTCACCGAACTGACGGAATACACCGTTTGGGCCAATACGACCTCAACTTCGGCTTCTGCGACTTTCTCAGTGAATGTGGATTGGGAACTGATGCCGAGTGTGTCCACACTTGAAGTGCAGCGAAATACAGCCATAACGCCAATCACATTCAACTGGACTGCTTGGAGTTCGGGTGTTGTCAACAGCACCACTGATGTCCAAACCACGGGCAATGTTGGAGAGTACAATAGCATCGGAATCGACAGCAACGATAAGGTCCACATTGTCTTTTATCGTAGTGATAACACTAACATTTACTATTCAACAAATGCCTCTGGTTCTTGGGTTACTTCTACCGTTGACTCCGGTACAAATTCGAATCCAAACGTAGGAAAGTACTGTTCTTTAGCAATTGATTCAAACGATGGATTGCACGTCTCTTATCAGTTCGACTCTGGAAACGACCTCAAGTACGCCTACAAATCGGCAAGTTCGTCTTCCTGGTCGAAGACGACCATCGATAATACAGGTGGAACATTCACGTCCATTGCCATTGATTCCAACGACAAACCTCACATCGCTTACCGGGACAGTGGAGGAGATTTGGGTTATGCAGAGAAGACGGGTAGTTCGTGGTCCTTCAGTTCCGTGCAATCTGCTGGCGATATCGCCTTCACATCGATCGCCATCGATTCAGACGATGACATCCACATTGCTTACTACGACGCCAACAACAAAGACATGTTCCACTTCACCGATACCTCTAGCATATGGGTGAGGACAAACCTCGAAGACATCGGTACAAACACTGACGGGACGGCCCTTGACATCGCCATTGACCCAACAACCGATGAACCAGGCATCTCTTACTTTGACATGGACGCCACCTCGCTAAAATACACATATTACACGGGCAGTTCGTGGTCTGCCTCAACCGTTGAGAACGGTGCAGATTACGGCCGTTTCAATTCCATTGCCTACGATTCACTCGGAAATGTTCACATTTCTCACGAGCGAAACAGTGCTGATGATTTGTATTACACTTCAGACAAGACAGGGTCGTGGGTTTCAACTGCTATTGACACGACGGATTCCGTAGGTACTCACACGGCTATTGCTGTAGACAGCAACGACGACATTCACATCGCTTACCGTTACGACACTGGTTCAGATGTCCGCCATGCCACGGTTCAAGGTTACAAAACAGAGGCAGTCGCTAGGACGGCCGTTACTGGAGCAACCTGCAGCATATCGCCCTCACTTCCAAACGGGTTGACATTGAATCAAGGTACATGCACCATCAGTGGGACACCGTCAATCTCCGGTACCAATACAACGTACAACGTCACAGCGACCTCTTCAACCGGTGTCTCCAAGACTGGTGAATTCAACCTCTGGGTGACTCTGATCGCCCCGTCCATCGCCTATTCAGGCTCACCATTCACCTTCAACCAAGACGTGGCTATATCATCCATCACGCCTTCTAATTCAGGTGACAGCGCAACCTGGAGCATCTCCCCTTCGCTGCCTTCTGGATTGAACATTGACAGTTCGACGGGTGTCATTTCAGGTACACCTACCGTGACCGCCTCGTCAGCCTCCTATGTGATCACAGCCACAAATAACGGAGGCTCTGACACGGCGACCATTTCGCTCACGGTCAACGCGCAAGCACCGAGCGGGCTCTCTTATGCAACAGAAAACATGACGCTTGAGAAAGGAACCGCGATAACCCCGAACCTTCCTTCAGTCAGCGGTGGAACCGTCACCTCGTGGGAGATCAGTCCGTCATTACCAAGCGGATTGACGTGGGGAACATCGGATGGTAAGATTAGTGGAACGCCAACCGTGTTGCAAACGACAGCGACCACCTACACCATATGGGCCAACAATTCAGGCGGAGAAGCTTCATCAAATGTCAACATCACCATTAACGATGCAGTACCGATTATTTCCTATTCGTATGATGACATTACCGGTACCAAGAGCGTGGCCATCAGCCCCCATTCTGGTCCAACAACGAGCGGTGGAACCATCACTTCATGGGAGATTTCACCATCACCAGGTTCTGCGTTCCACTTTAATTCCGCAAATGGCTACATCAGCGGAACACCGGGTATTCTCTTGTCTCGAACACAGTACACCATTTGGGGGAATAACTCGGGCGGTCATTCTGTTGCTTATGTCAACGTGACCATCAATGATGTCTCACCGAACACAATTGTCTACTCTTCTCATGATTTGACGCTTGAGAAGGGGACGCTCATGACGACCACAACGCCTGCTATTGGCGGTGGAAGCGTCACGAGTTGGGAAATTAGCCCTGCAATTCCTGCCGGAATGGCGTTCAGTGCAAGCACTGGCGCCATTAGTGGAACGCCATCGGTGTTGCAGACAACAGCAGTAACCTACACAATATGGGCCAACAACTCCGGCGGTTGGACCTCCACCGAGATGAACATCACCATCAATGACGAGATTGCATCAATATCCTACCCTTCAACCGTTGAAGTTTCCAACGATCGAGCGATGACGACGGTCACGCCAACCAATACAGGTGGAGCAGTAACATCTTGGGAAATTTCACCTTCCTTGCCTTCAAGTTTGAACTTTGGAAGCAGCAACGGCAGCATCTGGGGCACACCAACAGGATTGTTGGAGAATGTCACCTACACTGTGTATGCCAACAACAGCGGAGGCTCAACCAGCACCACATTCACCCTCGGTCTCAACTGGACGCTGACACCAAGCGCAGAGGGTGGCTTCATCACTCGCAACAGTTCCCTTGCCAGCGATATTACGTGGGAATGGGATTACGATCCGCTCGAAGCTCAGAACCTTTCGCTGGTGACTGGAGAATGGAACACCTGTGCTCTTGATAGCAACGAAAACGTGTTTTGCTGGGGACGAAACGGCAACGGACAAATCGGCAACGGACAAACTGGAACGGCTGCCTGTGGTACATCTGGCCACAAGTGCAAGGACTTCCCGACGGCAACCAACGACCTAGGCTCCGATGTGATCTCCCTTGCCTTTGGATACCAGCATGCATGTGGCTTGCTTGACACTGGTGCCGTGAAGTGTTGGGGCCGAAACAATGCGGGTCAACTCGGAACCAGCGGCGGAGACAAGGATACGCCTCAAACAATCAATCTCGGGTCAGGGCGAACTGCCACGAGCATCTATGCCGGTGGCCACTACACTTGTGCCATCCTCGACGACGAATCCGTCAAGTGCTGGGGGCAGAATGACCAAGGTCAACTCGGTATTGGTTCAACCTCGAACGCCAACACACCGACCACCATCAACACCCTCGGTTCCGGGCGCACGGCTGTTTCGCTGGCTACCGCCATGAGTACAGTCTGTGCCCTCCTCGATGACGGGTCGGTCAAGTGTTGGGGTTCAGATTACGATGGACAATTGGG
>JADHSC010000016.1 GCA_016777125.1 Candidatus Poseidoniaceae archaeon | reverse complement strand
GATATTGGTGATTTTGAAATCAAAACCAGTTTGGCAGGACTTGGCGAACCTGGGCCAATAATGGGTGATGAGATTCCTCTGAGCGTTTCGATTAAGATTCCAAAGGTGAGGTATACTCTCGCAATCTCGAGCCCATGGGGTGACCTTTTCTCAGGAGATTTGGATTTGTTGACCTTCTCATTACTCACTGAAGACTCGATACGCTCACCGTTCCTGTCTCCAATGGTTTCGATGGTTGACAGTATTTCCTCGATGTTTTCAAACAGCATTGTTTCAACAGATGGTATAACGTTCCCTCCAGAAGATGGAGAAGCGTTGGTCTTTGAAACCGGTTCATGGGATACAACCATTCACGAAGAAACAGAATTCGATCTCTCGGGACCAGTAAGTTTCACACTACCAAAGGGAATCAAAGCTATTGAAGCGACCTCAACACAGGGTAACATGGTCCTCTCAATGGAAGATGGTCGTCAGGTCATCACCTACACGATACCACCATCTGATCTTGATGACGAGATTACAATCCGATTACAAGTGACATGGATGTATCTTCTCGGTCAATTCTGGGCATATCCTGCTGTTGTGCTCATTCTTTTGATTCTCCTTGTTCGTAGACGACGTAAGAAAAAGCGAAAGAAGAGAGCTGCACGAGAATCTAAGAATTCGCTACTAAAGGCACAGAAAATGGGCTTATCTGAATCTGATTTCGCTCAAATGGCAGGTTTGGTTGATCGACAAGTCGGTGGATACGAAGAGGGAATCGATCCCTTTGAAGCGATGCAAAACGACCAACTCAATTAACGATGCAAGGCTTCGTGAATCCGTTCTGCAAGGGATGGTCCAATGCCAGGTACCGTCCTAAGGTCCTCAATACTTGAGTTGCTGATGCCTTGACGTCCTCCGAAATGACGAATTAATGTCTGTAGTTTCTTTGCTCCAAGCCCGAGAACATTTTCCAATGGATCTCCTAAGCGTGATTTCTTTCTTCTCTTTCGATGGAAGGTGTTGACAAATCGATGGGCTTCATCTCGGGCATGAACAAATACTCTCCCTCTACGATCAAGAACGATTGGTTCCTTCTCCTCTCTGAAGAGTGTTTCTTCTCGCTTTGCGAGTGCTGCTAATTCAAATCGATCTTGGACGCCATGTTCCTTAAGCAGTTTTCGAATAATATCCAGATGTGTCTGACCACCATCAAGAAGTAACAAGTCTGGCCATTCTTCTTGCCGTTTCAACCATCGTTCTATGACTTCTTTCATCATACGTAGATCATCCATAGCATCTCCTTTTACGATGTATGTTCGATACTCTTTCTTTGCAGGCCTGCCATGACGCATGACTACGCTTGCACCGACTCGTTCATCACCTTGGAGTTGAGCCATATCAAAGCAAACAACGTGATTCATTTGTTCAGAGCCTAACAGGAGTGCCGCTTCATCTGCAGCCCTTTGTTCCAAAGATCCGCTGGATTTATTCGACAATCGAGAAACTTGAATTTCAGCGTTTTGATCTGCAAGCGTTCGAAGTGTAACCATATCGCCTCGAACTGGTGTTCGAACTTCGACGGCAGAACCGCGACGTTCATCCAACCATTCTTGCAAACCATCGAGAAGTGGTGTTGGTGTAAGCAACAAACGTGGTGGTCTTCTGTTCACATAGTGTTCACTGATGAAATGACTGACAGTTTCTCCGATGTCTCCTCGATGAACGTAGGGCCAGACTTCCTGGCCCTTAACAACGCCTTCGTCAGCATGAAGAACGATTAATGCAGCAAGGTCACCTTGTTCAGCAAATCCAATGGCGTCACAGTCGCGATATAACTTACTGGAAACGACATGTTGTCCAATTGTTGTGCGTATTGAGCGAATCTGGTCTCTGTAATATGCAGCTCTTTCAAACATCATTTTACTCGAACATTCATCCATCTTTTCTCCAAGTTCCTCAAGCAATTCAGTCGCTTCCCCATTGAGAATCTTCTTGACCATTGAAACTTGCTCATCGTATCCTTCAGCATCGATACAAGGACCTGTGCACAATCCAATGTGCATTGCTAAGCATCCTTGTGGCAATAATTCCTTACAATCACGTATTCCAAAATGACGTCGTAGCAATTGCATGACTTGCTTGGCTGCTCCAGCATTGGGGAATGGACCCCAGCGATGTGATTTCTTTGGAGGGTGACGTGTATACATGATACGCGGGTACTCCTCAGCAGTTAGAACCAGATAGGGGTAGGATTTGTCATCCTTTAACATCGAATTGAAACGCGGTTTATGTTCTCGAATGAGTTGACGCTCAAGGATCAATGCTTCTTGTGGAGTTGTTGTAACAATGCATTCAACATCATCAGAACGAGAAACAAGTTCGGGAATCATTTGACGATCAGGATTGGTGGCAAAATACGAACGTATTCGTTCATTCAATCGAGTTGCTTTCCCAACATAGAGGACTCGTCCTTCATTTGTTTTGAAGAGATATACGCCGGGAGATGCCGGCAAATCAATGGATGCAGCATCGACCGGCATGGAAATTGCTCACACTCATAGGTCAAAAGAACGCGCATTTCTTCTTCTCACACATGAAGCGGACAAATCCAAATGTATGACGTGCTTCGATAAACTAGGAATCAACGTGTTATCGTCCTCAATGCTACGGATTTTACGATGGTTGGAATCCCATCCAGCCTCTCTTGAATCCGCATGGGATGTGCCTCGTTCACTTTCTCTTGAAGGGATTGCAGATGGTGTAGGCGTAGTCCGTTCTGCTCTCTTCCAACCAATGTCCCTACTCGAAGAAAAAGAACTCCTTTTCACGCGACAAGCTCATGTTTTAGGAGGCGGAAGGCGGAAGAGAAAGGTTGTCCATATCACCCAAGAGGGGCGGGATTTCGTTCTTCAGAATAGTGATGAAAAGGTAACGTCCCGGCCCGATGCCTCGTTGAAAATATTTGGACAAGCGCCAACATACACATCACTGATAGGGAGAGAAAAGGAAACGGAGCAATTGCTAAACCATCTTAATGCAAGGAAACAAATTCATCTTCGTGGATTACCTGGAATTGGAAAATCAACACTTGCTCGCTCTCTTGCAGAAACATTGGCTAAAGATGGTAAGGAAGTACGATGGGCAGGAATTGATGCTTATACAGACGTTTCGATGCTAATGCAACGTTTTGGTTTTGAAACTACGACAATGCTTGATGTCTCATCCTATGTTTCTCTTTTCATCGACCAACCAGAATTGACACTCATTATCGATGATATCCAAGCAGTAAGTGACCGACACAAAGATGCCTTTTCCCAATTCTTTTCTTCATTGGAGGAAATGAATATACCAACTATTCTCATTGGTAGAGAGCCTCAACCATTTGCAACAGAAGGTCCAGTTCTATCTCTGGGGCCACTAGAAACAAAGCAAGCAATACAATTGCTTGGTGAAGAAATGGACGATGAAAAGAGAACTGAAATCGCTGATCGGCTTGGAGGGCATCCTCTTGCCATTTTGATGTACGATGATTCGACACCTTTGCCAGAAGAAAGTGACGATGTCCGTGCATATGTCGAACAAGTCGTTCTGGGTGAAGTGTCCGCTGATGTGCATGATGCAATACCTCCTTTCCTCATGCTTCCTTTCCCCGTTCCAGCAGAGCGAATGATCAATCCAGAAGATGTCTCTCTTCTCGATGAACATGCTTTATTGCGATGGATACCGAATGATTTGTCGATGGAAATGCAACATCTTGTTCGTAACGTTTGTCGTTCAAATCTAACAGAGAATGAACTGGATAAACTTCATCTTGAATCGATTGAACATTGGTCTCAACACAGCGATTCTTTTTCTTCAATCGCTGAATTCCATCATCGAATTCAACGTGGAGAACAGGATATCGGTTCGATGTTGTCTCAACAAGCGACCGTCCTTATGCATGAACGTTCAGGTTCCTTCGCAACTCTTCTCGATGAAGCTGTTGTTTTACAACCAGAGAATATTGAATTGATTGGACTTGCAACTCAACACGCCTTGAATCGCGCAGAACTCGATGTAGCCAAAGAATATATTTCTCAAGCTGAAGGTGATTCAAATCTTGATCATCTTCGTCTTCAAATCGCTCACTTTGAAGGGAAAAAGGGGACGATAGAATCATTCGAAAAAGCGTACAAGGCTCTTGAAGATCCGGATGAAAAATTACGCCTTCAATTGTCTGTTGTTTCAAGAGCAATCGATGATATGGTTGAAGAGAATCATTCTGAACAATTGGATATTTTAGAACGAATGATTCAGGATATTCGTCCTCCAGAGGAGGCTTCAGTCCGCCAAATTGTCCTCACATCTCTTGTAGTCATGAAGCATTCAATCGCACTGCAAAGGGGTGATTATTCAGGTGCTGCTTTCCTTCGAGACCAATTGATTTCAATAGCCTCTGAGCATGACACTCTTGTTCAATTTTTATCCGCAAAAGCATCTGTAGCATCATCCAAACCAAACACGATGGAATTTGCTCTCACCATTAAGGAAGTTGAACGTATTTCTGAACACTTGAAGCAACCACTCTACAAAGCCTCGCTTCAACTTCTTCTGTGCGAAGCATTGCTTGAAACAGAACCGTTCCGTGCTCAACATATTCACTCGACCGTTGATATCACCATGATTGAATCGATGGAGACAGCAACTGCAAATCGATTGGTTGCACGGTGGTGGGCGCTACGGGCCTTCTTGGAACCGCAACAAAAAGTCCCCTCAATTCGCGAGGCGATTCTTCGATTCCGTTTGTCTGGATGTCCAAACAGGGCGCGAACTCTTTCCAAACAACTTCATCAGTCAATCTGATTAGAGTTCAGCACCAATCATTGTTTTCGTATCTTTGATCCCTTGGATGGGTCGTATTTCTTCAACAATACAACGGGTGAGTACAAACTCATCATCCGCTTGAACACGAGCGATAATATCGAATTCTCCGAACAACATCCAACGAGCGGTCACATGCTCGATGGAATCTAACGCAGTACGAACCTTTTCTTCATCACCGGGGTTTGTTGTAATCAATACAAATCCTATTGCCATTTCATCACCTCAGTATTCGACGGCAATCAGCGTCTGTGTGTCTCGAATTCCTTGTATCGTTCTAAATTCCTTCATCAAAAGATTGGTTAAACTCTGTGCTGAATCACTGCTTATACGGGCAAGTAAATCGAATTCACCATACAGGGCATGGACTTCTTGTACCGCTTTGTGCGATGTGAGTGAGAGGTAGACGTCACGCTCATGCGACGGCTCAGTTTTGAACAAGATAAATGCCTCAGGCATGATTTAACCCTTGAGTATACGGGTTTTATCGCTTGGGGTAAGTGATTTTGCTTTAATCAACCAACGGATGACTTCAAATGGCATTGCTATTGATGAGATAACATGGTAAGGAGGCAACCGTTGGTGGCAGGCGTATTGCTATGTCTTCTTCTTTTCATGTCTCTTTCGCCGTTGGCAAATGGTGAATCACTTGAACAGACGGATTCTGAAAGTGAGAATTTCGTTTCTGCAAGATCAACAACAACATGGTCAGGTACTGTCGATTTAACTTCGAACTATTATGTGGATATTCAAGATGAGCTCTTGATCACATCCTGTACGAATGTCACGATGTCCTCAGGTGTCCGTATTGTTGTTGATGGAAGAATTACGATACAAGGGACGCCAACTTGCCCTGTTGTTCTTTCTTCGAGTTCGTCCAGCACAAGCGACCACGAAGGAATTCAATTCAATTCGACATCAAATGGGCGAGGTAGCATCATTAATCATCTCCATATTGAAGATTCAATTTACGGATTGACGTTGTACGGGTCTGATCCCGTTCTCAACAATGTTACAATCTTCAACCCAGATCGAGTCGGTATTGACATGTTTGGAAGTTCCAGTCCAGTAATACGTGACTTGCATATTGAACAAGCAGGTCGCCTGCTGACTTTCCAAAACGATTGGCGCTATGGAATTGGTATGTCCGTAGGGTCGGGTTCGACTCCAATCGTTGAGCGTGCTTATTTCACAGACCATTTGTTGCGGGGATTAAATCTCTGGGGAGGTTCAGGTGGTATCTTCCGAGATATTGTCATGGACAACATATCGGGAGCAACTTTAGGTGAGCCAACGGGTGTTTGGGTCGAAGACAGTGTTCCGTTGTTTGAAGACTTACGCATCGACAAGAGCGATACAGGAATCATCGTTCGTCACATCGATGATTCAGGCAATACTCGAGGTGTGTTCAGAGATGTTGTCATCACAAACAGTATGTTTCGTGGCGTTTATCTCGATAAGGATAATCATTTCAATTACACAAATTATGAAACTGCTGATTTCACCAACCTGTCTGTTCTAGGCACTGGCTCAGCAGGTGCGAAAACGGCAAACATTGCTGTGGCTGCAATCGAAGTAAATGCGACTGGTGCTTGGCTCGAGAATGTTCTTGTTGATGATTCATCGAGTGTTGGAGTCCGTCTTCATTACGTCGATTCGAGTACCACTTTTAGAAATCTCACCATCAACGATGCAGGAGAGGCTGGAAAAGGCCCTCACAGCGCAGGTTTAGCAATTACAAGTTCATACTTTGCTGCACATTTGGAAGACGTTGAAATCAGTGGCTCACCAGGTCCAGCACTTTGGTCTTCATCAGGCGGTGCAGTCCAAGGATATGATTGGCATTTCCATAACAATTCTGAGTACGGGTTGTATATCGATTCAGCGACTGTTGTCGTCGATGGGCTCGATACATACGACAATGGCTATTCTGGTGCACATGTCTATGATTCTCGATATGTTACACTCACAAATGTCACTTCTGAAAACGATGGGACACTTGGTGTAACTCCTCTTCAAACTGCAGGGTTATCGTTTAAGAAATCGAATGACCTTGAATCGACATCAGGTGATGTCACCTGTCGATCATGTGCGGTTCATTCATCCTCTGGGCATGGTGTATATGCCGAGGATTCTGTTGACCTATGGCTTGAGAATCTAACTGTTTCAGATATCGGGTCCTCGTTTACTCCAGTTTACATCGATAATGGTGGCTTGACCACTGGCTCTCAAGGTGGGCGATTCCACATACTTAGTGCAAACATACAGCACGAATCCACTACTGAATATGCAGTATACGTCGAACAAGCTGCAGGTCAACTCGACGACATAACCATCGATGGGAATCACTCAGGAATCTTTTGGGATGCAAACCATAACGGGGCATATCCTTCGACACTTAGCAATACAGTCCTACGAGGCACTGAGTGTCTGAAATTGGTGAATCATCCAAACTTAGGAGGTTATGGAAACGCAATTGATTCAGACTGTACAGGAAATGTTTACTTAGAAAATGCAGATGTGAATTTCTCAAATCTCCTTGATTCTACAGGAAGCCATATCCTTGATTTGGATGCTTCTTCGACCCTGCATCTTCACCAACCGAACAATGTGGATCTAACCATTGCCAACATCCCATCGGGAGCTACGATTGATGTTGCTTGGGATGTTACAATCTGGGTTGTGAACAATCTCTCCAACGGTGTTCCATCTGCCTTTGCAAACGTTACATTCAGTCAATTTGAGCCATCTGTGTCCAAGTTTACCAACGATATAGGGACGGCACAACTTACTGATTTCATTGGGCAGCGTTGGAGCAATACTGGTGCGTCGGTCCACAATGATGTAACCGTCAACTGCGGGTATGACAGCGTGAGTAATTCAACAACAATCGTTCTAGATTCAGATCAAATCATGTATTGCCGTTTGGATTTGGATAACCAAGCCCCGTTCCTGATGTGGACTTCTCCGCAAGATGGCTCCGTCTTCCCGTCGCAAGGTGCTGTTGAGTTCAATGCATCAGACACATGGGATTTGGATGAAGATGAACTCACGTTTACTTGGACGAGTGATCTTGATGGTGATGTTGAATCATCATGTTCTGGAACATGGACTCCATCGAATGGGCCAAGCAATGGCATTCCATTTACTGCGAATACAAACGATCAGTGGGCATGTGCATTGTCTGATGGTCTCCACATCATTACGTTGGAAGTATGCGATGATGCTGGTCATTGTGAATCTGAAAGTAGAACCATTGAATTAACCAACCTTGCACCTGAATTGAATGTGACATTTGAACCAGGTTTAACTCAATACAGTGAACTGATTATGCCACAAACCGGTACCGTAGTAATCAACACAACAGGTACGTTTGATCCTGAGGGGGACGATTTTGCATGTGGCATAATATTTGGTGGTTATACTCGTCAATCACCAGTTTGGAACAATCAATGGGTTTGCCCCGAGGAGATCACCTACACATTCGATCACTTTGGTGACGATCCCCCTGCTTCCTTTTTCATGACTGTGATTGCATGGGATGAGGTGGGTAACAACGACACCTATTCTGTTGAAGTTAAGTTGTACAATGAAATGCCGGAATCTTCGTTTACCCTTGAGCGAAATGGAACTGCAAGTGAAGAGATTATCTTCTTCAATGGCAGTTCTTCATACGATCCTGAAGGGAATGAGATTTCCTTTGAATGGTGGTCCAACGTCGATGGAACCTTGATGTTTGGAAATGATATGAACAATATTTCTTGGGACGGTTATCTCTCGAGAGGCGTCCACCAAATCGAATTGAGGATAACCGATAATCGAATGGAGCACGGTGGACAAATGTCTGTGTATTCCGAACTTATCACAATCGACAATTCCGTTCCTAGAGCGATCATTGAAGATCTCGATGTCTTTGATAATCTTGATACATCAATTCTCATTCCGTTCAGCGCCAATGGAAGCGGAGATTGGGATTCGGCCTGTTCGACTTTCCCGACAGGGGGAGTTTGGCATTGTTCAGAAATTGAACCGGCAGCAGGTTCAGAATTCCTGCAAATTGTTTGGGTAAGTGATGTGGATGGTCTTCTCACTCCAGAAGGTGAAGACTGGTTAACGTTTGAAGAACGATTAAGCCCAGGTGAACACGTTATCACTCTCTCAATCAGTGACGGTATCAACCCTGTAGTCACAACGACTCGATCACTTTCTGTTTCGACATCTGCTCCAGTTCTAGGCCTTGATTCTCCACAGAACAACAGTGTTTATTCTTCGAGTGACATGATTCTCTTCGATGCTCGTTCAAGTATTGATTATGATGGTGATGAGTTTACGATGACAGTTCGAAAGTACGATCCAGTCACAGAAACATATGTTCCTCTTCTTACAGATGTTAACGCTTCGATTACACATTCGATCAATTTGGATGCAGGTGAACAGGACGTACAGATTGAATTGATTGATTCGACTGGAGCAATTCGAATTGAGTATGTACACTTGATAATTGAAGCAAGTGATCCTGTTGCAGTTATTCTCTCGCCTTCCAATCTAGAATCCATTGATCCAGGGGCAACAATCTTGTTTGAAGGCGATTCCTCAGATGCAGACGGTGATCTTGTTGTTCGAGAATGGAGATTATGGCCTTCTACAACTCAGGAAAGCAACGGCCAAGTGACTGTTTTAAGCACACAATCGACGTTTTCTCAAGTCTTTGCTCCAGGGTCTCACCATATCTCTCTCTACGTTGAAGATGCCCGAGGCGCTGTATCTCAAGACCACATCAACTTCACAGTACGCTCAAGTCTACCGGAGTTAGTCCGAACCAGTTTACAACTTTCTCAAACAGAATTTGTATCCGGTGAGATTGTAACTCTAGAAGTTTCGATTCAATTGATTGATGCGGATGGCTCGACAGATGACGTACGTGTTGATATTGACCACCTCATTCAATCATGGAGTTTCAATCTCTCAGACGCTGACGGAGATTCGGTTTGGACAGGGTCCATCGAATTCCAGCCTGAGGGCGAAGGTAGCCCGAGTCTGAAAGTAATTGCAACCGATGGCGAAGGTGATGACGCCAATATCGACATCCTTTCCGAACCGTTGAAAGTAGTTGGCGAAGAGGCCGGCGGCTTCTTGTCTACTCCTGTATTGATCGGTGCAGTTTCTCTTGTTCTTCTCGTCGGACTGCTCATTACGATTCAACGTCGCCGACAAGCCAATGCTGAGATGAAATTAATCGATACGTGGGGCGTTTTCGGAAATGGGATGGAGGACGATGCTGAATCAGAGGATGCTGAATCAGAGGAATCTTCTGAAGAGGTTTTGGATTGGGACAGTGTTTGAAATCTCTTTGATTTATGCCCAAATCTTTCATATAGAAGTGTTTTGCTTGAATTACCCATGAAGAGGACTATTGCCCTGCTTTTTACTTGCCTAATGATTGTCACAACCATACCTGCTAACGTAGCTGCAGAAGATGCAGAACCGATCGCTTTTGGAATTGAATACGATTACTCAAACATCAACGCTGACATTGAATCGATGATTGGATTAGACCTTACTGAGATCTTCCAAGAAGTTATGGCTGCTGGCGATGATGCAGGAATCGATTTGTTGATTGGACGTGTTACAACTGGAACGACAACAATTGTTTTCGAGCAATATGATGGTGATATGGTAACACTCGATGTCGATGGGACACCAACCGATTTCTCAACAAAAATAACTGAATTAACCGTACGCCACGGAGTCCTTGATGACTTTGCAGTCAACGCAGAATGGGATGATTCCTATGCTGGCATTGAATTGACTATTGGATACGATGCTGAGCAATTATTCAATGCAGATGTTCTCTACACAGAATACTTTGATGCGAACATGGGACTTCATGGAATGGACATGGAAATGGACATTGATGCTATGATCGAGTACAGTGTCGGTATTTCTGGTGAACTTTCTGGTGACGGCGAATCACTTCCTTTTGATGTTGAATTAAAGATTGGAACTTCTTACGAAATCAACAATGGTCTACTCGAGGTTCGAATGGACGAGCCATCGCCTGTATACAACGAGATGACAAATCTCCAACCTGGAGAACAACTTACCTGGTCCTGTAACGCTGACGAGGGCTCGGATTCTCCATCCACCAGTGATGATGGTGGAGAGATTGGAGTTACTGATCAATGTTCAGAGAGAAATATCCATTACGAAACCGCAACCTCTGTTGTATTCGAACTAACAGGTATTCCTACAGAAGAACTTGGCCTTCCAGCAGGCGACTTTGACATCTTTATCACAGACTCTGTTACAGATTTGTACGATGGAGAAGTAGAACTCTTCTTCATGGGCGGTGCAATGCAACTGCTCGATGAGCCTTCTCAGATGATCACAATCGATGATGGAAGCACGCTTGAAGTCCATCAAGCATATGCCTCTCCTACACCACTTGCATTCCCTGCAATGTGGGCTATGATGTGGGCAAACTCTGTTATTGGTAGCGGAGATTACCCAACGATCGTTGATGCACTCATGGGCAATGCAAACTTCGAAGAAATCTTTGGAGACTTTGCAGATGAGATTGAAGGTGAACTTGAAGGCGGAGAAGATGAGGATTACTACTTCACCTGCGCAAATTTGAACGAAATCCCAGGAGATTACCTAGAAGATGGGTATGACGACTGTGGGGATAACTCTGATGAAGAATTCTTCTGCAACAATGGGGACGAAATTCCTCCTGGCTGGGTAAATGATGGCTATGAAGACTGTGAAAACGGCGAGGATGAAACCATGGGTCCACAGTACGATCTCAGCATTAATATGCAGTCTTCTTCAGAAGATGAAATGGAGTTTGATTATCGAGTCTATGGTCTTGATTATGAAGAGGATTATGAAATATCTTGGACCGTTACAGATGATGAAGGCACAACCTCAGATGCTGGGTCAATGGTAGTAACACAAAACGATTATGCATACGGCTATGAAACCGCTTCAATTAATGGACCTGGTGAATATTGTATTGATGTAGAAGTCACTCGCCAAAGCGATGACGTTATGATTTCTGGAAGCCAAGAATGTGAATCAGTTTCAAGAGATATGGAACCAAGCGATAAGGTTGTAACAATTGTTGAAGCAATTGGAGAATCTACGCTTGAGAATGCATTGGAAATCTTCGGAGAAAATCTTGAAAATCGCCTTTCAAACTTTGATGATGATTTCGATATCGCATACGAAGATGGTATGGCTTACGCTCTGTTTGATACAGAAGACGACAGATTCGTTGGATTCCAAGTTGTTGCCTCCCCTGGTGGCACACAATGGTACACGCTCATCGGTCCAGAAAGCAATGCATACGGCACACCAACACGTGGTGTTTCAGTCACTTACTTCACAGGAATTGCAGCGCAAGAAGAAGCAGAAGTTATTGAAAACCAAACCGAATTAGCAGACTTGGTCGATCTTACAACACATAACACCGATGAAGTTGACGCAGTCAACGAAGGCATCGACCCTGAGACACTCCCTGAGACACTCCCTGAAGACCCAGTTGACCCTGAGGGAGGCACAGAAGGAGAAACCAACACTACGCAAGAAGAAGCATCGAGCTTGCTGCCGTTTGTATCGCCTCTAATGACAGTCTCAATGATTGCTCTTGCAGGAATGTTTGTAACAATCCGTTCTAAGGACGAAGAATGAGCCAAGATGAGATAGCACCTCGTCGTATTGTTCGATGGCGCATTGTCTCCTGTATTGTGCTTGTAGTTCAATTGGTTGTTCTTCAAGGATTGAACACATCGCTCGAAGACGAATCATGGTTTACAGGACGTCTTTCAGCAACTGTAGAGGAAGGTCCACTTTCTCTTGAAGGTGTAGCGGTCAATATCACTATTGACATGAAAGAAGATCAGGATGATCTCTCTATCGAATTGTTTGGTCCTATACGTCTGAGCCATTGGCAAAGTGAGCGAGATTCAAGAGCTGCATTACAGAATCAAGAAACCTATGAAGAGGATTGGAATGAAACATTTTCATCCCCAACTCCTGATGATATTAAATCCAACACACATCAATTAATCTATGGCTCAATGTTGGTATCTGTCGTTCTTTTGGTCCTAATTCTCATTGATTTTTGGAAGCAGCATAGTGGATTCTGGCTTACCATTGGCCGTCGATTACTATCCTTCACTTCGATGACGATGGTCCTAACAGTGTTCGTAATGATCTTGATACTTCTTCCAATCTCTTGGTTTTCAACTGCAGCGGGAGATCCTGAATTGTATGCTGAAAATGATAATTCAGAGGCCTTCTTAGCCCATTCTGAATTTGGGGCAGAGACATCGTTTGGTCTCGATGGTTTTGTCTTGGAGTTTGAAGGTGGAGGGTACGATATTGGAATGGTGCGTCCCGCAAACCGAACTGCTGTTGAAGCAGAACCGCCTGCTCCTGGATCAGTTGATGCAGAAACCTACATCGGAGTGAAAGGCGAGGTGAGTACAACAACGCCTGAATTCTTGGAATCCACAATCTATTACTGGATGGCTTTGTGGGTACTGGTCCCATTCTTGCTTATGCTGCATCAACGAATTGCAATCGATTCAAGATTGGCTCCATTGAAATTCCTTAAACAGGAATAATCACTTTTTCTGTTCTGGTAAATCGCCGTTCAGACTGTCCGGGTTGTCATCAAGAGGACCCCATTCGGTACGAGTGCGTGCTAGTCCGATTCGCTTAGCAAAGAGGAAACGTAGGTTCTTCCAACCATCTCCCCATGTATGAATTTCAGCTTCTCCAACACGCTCTCTGTATGGAACTGAGATTTCGATTGCTTTTTTCTTTCCTAGGTGCCTTCTTGCAAGGATCTTGACTTCTTCAGAAAGAGGCATTCCATCGTTGCTTGGACGTATCTTTTCATTCTCGAAAATGTCCTTGCGGAAAACCCACATTCCTGATTGAGAATCTTTGATTCCATAGCCAAACAGGACTCTGGCTGTGAATGAAAGAACCCAGTTACCGAATCCATGTAGGCCAGACATCGACCCTGATTCTGCCATGCTCAATCGATCACAAGTGATGAATTTCAAATCATCATCAATGAGTTTCTTAACAAGTTCTGGAATAAGTTCGGCAGGATAGGTGCAATCTGCATCCATTGTAACGATGATGTCATTTGATGCAACTGCAAAACCAGTGCGATATGCTCGCCCATATCCTTTCCGAGGTTCGAGATGGACGCGGACATCCTTTTCCAGTGCAATTTCTCTTGTACGATCTGTAGATGATCCATCGACGATCATGATTTCAAGTGATTCACACCATCCTCGGGGGATGGCATCAACAGTAGCACCCAATGCTTCTTCTTCATTCCGAGTGGGCAAGAGAACCGTAACTGAAACGGGTAAGACCTCAACCATGAGCAGGCCAGTGGACATTAGTGTTTCAATCCATTGGGTGTGCTCTATGCTGTTGCATCAAGACCATTTGGCGCGAATTCTTCTCAACGAAAGTTTGGCAGCCAATTGCAGTTTTCTCCACTTGGAGAGTTTTGGTCGACTGCTAAACACATCTCCAGATCGTCGTACGATTTCATGGAAGATTGCATCGTATGCTTCACACATGAGTTGTGGTTGCAATCTCGATTTTGAATCAAGATATTCGAAGAGATGTTTCGCAGATTGCTGATGTCTTCGTACGACTTCGATGTATTCTTGCACGAAGGCTTTCCATCGCTTGTTGGTTCCAAAGTCGGTTTTTCCGAGTTCATCTACATTGATATTGTGTTCAGCTAATGCTTGAATTGGAAGGTATATTCTTCCAGAACGATAATCCTCAGCAACGTCTCGGAGGATATTGATCATCTGTAATTGAATGCCCATGTCAATAGCATGAATACGTGCTCCAGCATCCTCACATCCGTAGATTTCTATCAATACGAGGCCAACAGCAGAAGCGACTTTGTAACAGTATGAACGAACTTCATCCCATGTTCTGAGTCTGACTTCAAAGAGATCGTCTTCCATCCCTTCAATGATGGTTTCAAAATCATCCAGACGGAATCGGAATTGATTGAATACCTGATGCATAGCAACGAAAATGGGTTCGTTCTGAGTTGCTGTTTTATCACCATTAAACAAACGTGTTAATCGTTCTTTAGCATCGACAAGGGCCATTAAGCGGTATTTGTGTTCTTCTTCTGAGTTGTTTGGTTTGGATTGGTGAATCGATTGAAGCAGTGTATCTCGTTCGATAACGAGTTGATTTAATGCTTCAGTTTCCTTGACGTCCGGGCGAGTATCTCCGTCTGCTATGTCGTCAAGGTACCTGCATAATGCGTAGACTGCATGCACTGCCTTTCTTTTTTGGATCGGAAGTGCTGAGAAACTGGCAAAGAATGTGGAGGATGCATTTCGACAAATTTCTTCACATCGAAGAAATGCTTCTTCAACAGTGATTTCTCCTTGCATACTCTTCCCTCCACAGTTTTTGGTTATGAATGCGTGTTCGTTGCCTTCTTCAGTTGCACGGATACAAAGTGAATGGCAAGGCCGACTGGCATCAACATGACTCCGAACAATATCGCCGTCTGCGTCGCGGTTTTGTTTATTTCTGTCTCTATGCTTCGCTTCCAAATCCAACGGGTAGTGATGATGTCACCGATGACAAAGTGAGTCCATGCAAGAACGGCTCCTTCTTCAGTGCCAAGAATATCTGCTAATGCTTCAACAAAACCACTGAGGGTTCCATCTCCCATCATGTCCGCAAGGGCTCCGAGATTCATCATTAGAATGATCAGATAGGAGACCAATGGGCCTAGGACAAACCATGGCCCACTCATCCACTTTTGTGTTCTTTCTTCATATGGTTGAATCATCATGAGGAGCCAAAACGGGCCAACCCACATTGAGGCTAAAGCGAGTGCTGAGAGTAAAAGTATGTCTGCCATTAAATCATGTCCTTGTATTGCGCTTCAATTTCGGATATTGTTTCATTGTCCGGGTAATATGTGGAGCTTTTCCATTGGGTTACTCCACCTTCATCAATGAGCAAAAGTGTCGGAGTCCCAGGCATTCCGTAATACTCGAAAACTGTAGTACTGAGTTTGGTCTCATCATCATATTTCCGAATGGGATCTTCATCCGTTGGCAAGGTTATTGGCCAAGGAGTGTAGTGATTGCTTTCTGGAGTCCCAAATTCAAGGGCCACGTCTTCTTGGGATTCAAAAGAGGGATACCGTTCAATAGACACCAGTTGGAGAGGAGGTTCCATATTCATCCATTCTTGATGGTTCGAGCGTAGTTCATCAGTCCACTCTTTACATCCAATACATCCTACACCGATGAAGAGAATCAGGACAGGACCTTCTGAAAGATTGTCTTTCAAGGAGTATGTTGCTCCAGAATCTTCTGCTCTGTCGAGTGTCTGTAGCGTAAATACTCGCCCCTCTTCCACGACAGGATCGATGCAACCAGATAGCATAAGCAATGCTACTAGGACGCCAATGATTCTCAACTTGAATCACTCAGGCCTTGGTTGTAGTGACGCTTTCCTTCTTTGGAGTTGGGTTGCGGGGTCGAGCAGCGACTTTGGGGCGCTTCACGTCCTTGAACCAAGAGTCGACGCCATTCCAGTCAGGTCTCATGCCGAGATCAGCGAGAACGAGCTTGCTGCTGATTCGTGCGCTTTCAAAGATGGTTGGAAGGCCGCTACCTGGGTGTGTGCCTCCACCAACAATGTAGAGGTTGTTTGCTTCTTCAAAGCGGTTGTGAGGACGTCGCCATAGCATTTGCTTGAGGTCATGAGTTAGGTTGAACACGGCGCCTCTGTAGATGTCGGATGCGCCCCAGTCATCAGGTGTGATCACAGTCTCAGAGACAATGTGGTCTGCGATGTCATCGTACCCGAGTTTTGCCAACTGCTTCACGATAGTGTCACGGAAGTCAGCCTTGATATCGTCCCAAACGATGCTCTCATGTTGATTGGGTACTGGCACGAGGACGTAGATGGTCGAGTGGCCTTCAGGGGCAAGTGAGTCATCGGTGATGGATGCGTTTTGCACGTAGACAGACGGATCGTCCCATGTGAGCTTATGATTCGTAATATCTCGCAGGTTCTCCTCGTAAGATGTTGAAGCATAGATCTGATGATGTGGGTGGGTGTACTTCTTGTCAACGCCGAGGTATAGCATAAATGTGGAGCAAGAGTATCCCTTCTTCTCGAGTTTCTTATTGGACCACTTCTTTCGCTTTTCATCAGGGACTAGAGTTGTCATAGCATGGGCGAAGTCTGCATTGACAACGACCTTGTCGGCAAGCATTTCTTTGCCTTCGATGCGAACTCCCGTTACGGTTTTTCCTTCATAGATCAATGACTTGACTGGAGTGTTAAGGTGGATTTTAACCCCCATCTCTTCTGCAATCTCTGCCATTCGAGCTGTGATGCTTCCGAGGCCGCCCTTGGCGTGGAAAATCCCGTGCTCATATTCTAAGAAAGCGAGGATGGTGAACAGCGAAGGTGCATGGAATGGACTCATGCCGAGGTACTTGGTTTGGAATGACATTGCCAATCGAACGCGCTCATCGTCGAAGTGCTTTCCTAAATCGCCAGCAACGCTTGCCCACGGTTTGAGAACCGCAGCCACTCGGAAGGCTCGCTTCGAGAGCACATCCAATGGGCTCGACCATGGTGTCTGAAGGCATTCCTTCGATAAGTCGAGCTTCTTGCGATTCTGCTTCACGTAATTCTTGAAACCGTTAGCGTTCTTGTCGCCTGCGAGTTCACGAATACGTTCTGTCATTTCATCAAGGTTACTCGTGGCATCGATGTGACCACCTGCTCCAAACACCAGGCGGTACATTGGGTCAAGTGGCATCAGGCCGAGTTCCTTGTGAGCGTCTCTACCAATTGCTTGGAAGATCTCTTCGATAACTTCTGGATAGTGAAAGAAGGTTGGGCCTCGGTCGAAGGTGAACCCATCTTTCTTGTACAATCTGGTTCGTCCGCCGACAGCTTCTGCTTTTTCGAGGACGGTTACGTCCACACCTGAGTGAGCGAGTAGCAAAGCAGAGGCGAGACCGCCGGGGCCTGAGCCGACAATTATTACGCGTTGAGCATCGCTGTTGGACATAGTGCAACTACCGGGATTCGGCTTATAAAGCGGCGTTTTCAACCATCTTGACAGTTGGTTTTAGATTCCAATCCCAGATGGTTGAATTATCAGTTCTTTGAGATGTTTTTTGACTTCTCAGAGTAAGGCAATTCAACAATCGATGCAAACTCATCGAGATATGGGCCCATTGATGTGATCAGGTCTACATTTGGTTGTCCACGAAGAACCATCCCGTCCATATACATCAACGAACGGATAATTGGAAATGCTTCTTCTCCGAATCGACATCCAGCAAGGACTGCACATCGAACCGTTTTCATCATCTGTTGGGTGAGTGAAATTTCACTCACAGTCTTTCCAATAAATCCAGTATATATTTCATGCATACTTTCCATGTATTTTTGTTTGGCTGCACCACTCGGAGGAGTGTCTGCCATCAACAGCATCGCTTCAAAGGATTGATCCAATTCGCCTTTAGCGAGATGGAAAAAGAATCCAAATAAGGCTGAACGAACTTTATCCGGTGCGTGAGATATTGCACCCGTGTCAATAAATGTGAATCTGCCATTATCATCAACCATTGCATTGCCTGGATGGAGATCTCCATGGAAGGTTCCTATACCAAACATGAACGCTCCGTGAATTCTGAAAAGTTGCAGGAGATTATCCCAAGACATTGTCCCTTCAGCAAGCCTATCTTCTAATGTAGGAGCTTCAATGTGTTCCATCACGAGGATGTGTTGATTCGAAAGTTCAGGCCAAACGCGAGGGAACGACAAGAGCGGCATTGGGAATTGATGTTCAACTTCTTTCGCTTTTCGTTGCAAGAGTTCAGCCCCTTCAATCTCGTTTCGAAGATCGAGTTCTTTCAATGTGTAATCCTCAACGTGCTGGAGAAGGCCGACTGGGTTGCCAACCTTTCTCAATCGGGGATTGAGGAAAAGACCCATTCGAAGCCATCGCTTCATTCGAACAACGTCTTTGCGAAATGACTTTTCGAAGTCCGCTTTGATGATCTTTACAACGACATTTGTTCCATCGTTGAGGACACCTTTGTGGACCTGTCCGATACTGGCAGCTGCAAAGGGTTCCTCATCAAACGATGAAAAAGCATCGAGAAAACCAACAGGCGCTCGTTCATGAATCAGTTTCATTGAGTCTTCGCGCGGTATTGAATTTGCTCGCTGATACAACGATTGGAGTTGCTTACACTTTTCCTCAGAAAGCAAGTCCGGGCGAAGAGCGAAAATCTGAGTGAGTTTCACAGCGAGTAAGCCCATATTCTGGATTTTATCTAAATCCGCAGGACCTTTCTTTGTTATCATGCGGATAAAACGTGCAAAAGTAACAAGGCGCATAGTTAAAAAATCCTCCTTTAGTTTATCAATCGGCGTTTTTTCGCAACAGGACTTTGATTGGATTAGCGAACATGGCTGGAGTAGATTCCACCCACTCTTGATATCCGTCCCTGTCCTTCAAATCGACTTCAGACATTGCAACTCCACTCACAAATCGCAAGAGGAGGGTGAGAATGAGAGGTCCAATCAAAGCCCACGATGAGGAGATGCCTCCGACTAAAACAGCGAAGCCACCAATCGACCACCAAATGATGGCTTCTCCCAGATGGTTCGGGTGGCGAGTGATTGAGAAAATGCCATCAGTTTTCAATTGCCCAGGGCCGCTGGTTTTCTTGAATTCTCGAAGTTCGATATCCCCTCTATGCTCAATTATCATTCCAATACAATATGTTGCGATTAGCAAAGCAGTTCCAATAAGTTGGTTTGTTGACAGTGAACTGTCAGTGTTGCCTTCAGAGATTAGGGACAAGATTGGGAGCGCAACGAGGACGAGTAAGATCCCTTGCAAAAGAAACACTTGCAGGAAACTTATCCACCACCAATTTTTCCCTGCGGATTCCATCATGCGAACATATCGCATATCTTCACCACGATTTTTCGTGCGTTGATGAAGGACAAATGCTAATCGTAGTCCCCAGAGGCTAACAGCAGTTAATGTAAGTACAGTTATCGCATTGAATGAGTTCAGTTGCAACGCTCTTGACCAGGCAATAATGACAAAACCAAGCCCCCATAAAACGTCCATAACGCTTACTTTACCGCTTGAGACTGTTCGAAGCCATGCAAGAGTGATGTATGCAAAGATGACAACACATGTGGCAGCGTTGACATTCAAGGCAATCACACTGTTGATTCTGCAGGTTCTTCTTCATTGTTCATGATGATGTGGTATCGCCACAAGTCATCAGAATCACCAGTTCCGTCGAAGCGACGTACTGTAACTTGTCCATCACGCGGGAAACGGGTCATGAGTGCGCCTTCGATGATTCCATCGTCAAGCTCCCACATCGGCAATACGTCAGGATCTTCACTCGGGGGATGGTCAAGACCGACTTGTACATGGAAGACAGGATCTATTCCGTACTCTAGACGGCCTAGTCCAGCATATTCCCACCAATCCATCATTTCATCGAGGAATTCGACGTGGTTTTCAATTGAGCGAAGAGAGAAAGCGAGTTCGTGTCCGACTCGGTTTCCTACTTGTCGAAGCATGCGTGAAAGATCGATACCAAGAATTTTCAGATTTGAAAGACGTCCTTTGGTTAGTTCTTGCCGAGCCTGGTTGACTTCCTTTCCAGCAGCCATGAACGCTTCTGGATCGAACGGAGTATCGTGTTCTGGAAGGTCGTTGACACCAAGCGCTCCGACTAAGGAGTCTAGGAAAGAACCTTCTCCAATAGTAAGTCGTAGAGGATCGTGAATTCGTCCTTTGGTAAACCGTGCTTCTGCAGTAGAAAATTTTACAGCATCTTCCCAAATGGTGTCGATGAGGTTTTCTTGTGCTTTAGCAAATGGTTGGCTTTCGATAACAAGGGCAGCATCTTCTTTACCGCGCCCTACAGGATTTTCTTCAATGTTCAAAAATTGGACAACGTGTGTGCAGTCTTGGAGGAAACCTTGAGAGTCAAGATCGTCTGAATGCTTGATTTCAATTGAATCGTGCAACTTCTCGAAGAACCGGGTTGTTCGACGGTCGAGTTGTGCAATGACTTGCACGACAACACCCTTCTGAGCAGCTGTGTTAATTGAGTCGAGGGCCTCACTTCGACAGAGGTGAAGAATTCCGTAGCGTCCTAGGAGGAGAACGAGGCGTTCTTCTGCCTCATCAGCCATCTTTTCAAGACGCTTGTAGATGTGACTTCGTTCCTTCAATACTGCGAATCTTGGCTCGTCTCTTTGACGACGGCTTGCCTCGAATGATGCGTTGTTTTCTGTAATGCCCTTTGCAACTTCGTCAAAGCCTTCCTGGAGGTTGTCAAGTTGTCTTCGGCGCATTTCGATAATGTGCTGGAGGGCTTCGTCGACACGCAGACTCGAGAAGAGCATTGGTCTGTCAGCGGTTGCTGTAACGATTCCCATTTCTTGCAGTCTTGATAGACTGTTGTATGCATCGAGACGAGTTGTCTGCAGTTCTTTTGCAAGTTCGCTTGCTCTCATGTCTGGATTGTTTCCAAGAACCATGATCGAGCGCACTTCACGGTCTGTTAGGCCAGCTTCGTTGAGGAGTTGTTCCCACATCAAGAGTCGCCTCCAGTTACTGGTGACAGGTGCTTAAGGATTCGAGCAACGTGTCGTCGAGGGCGGAAAAGCCAATCGTACACGTGCTTGATTTGGTTATCTGGCCCAATCAAGAAACTCGATTTCGCAGGAAACATTCCAAGATGTACTGGGACGAGGTATTGGTCTGCAACTGACCTATCCTGATCGGACAAGAGTGGGAATGGAAGTCCTCCTAGACTTTTCTTGAACTTCGAGTGGGATTCTACGGTTCCTTCACCAACGCCGACGACTTTGCAGCCAGCAGATGCAAACAAATCATGTTGCTCTTTGAAGGTCAAACAGCCACGCTTGCACGTAGGAGAGCCGTCTTTGGCGTAGAAGAAGAGAATTCTCCATTCTCCGTCCAAGCTTCGGCTGTCGAATTCGTTACCCTCATCGTCCATTAGTATGAATTCTGGTGCGGTTTCTCCGATCAAATCTTTGCTCATTTTCTTTTCCTCATTTGTTGTGACGCGGTCTGCTGTCAAAATAACTTCTGCCATGTATATTACTCCACTATCGAGAGAATATGTCCCATTCTTTGGGCCTTCGTTCGAAGATAATCTCTATTTTCACTGCAGATTCCAGCTTTGTGCTCGACTCTGTGGAGAACAGTAATGTTGTGTTGCTCAAGTTGAGCGACTTTGTCAGGATTGTTGGTCATGAGACGGACAGTATCGTGGCCGATGTCCTTTAGAATACTCGCTGCGATTGTGTAGTCTCTTCCATCAGCAGGGAGGTTTAGAGCAAGATTTGCGTCGAGTGTATCAAGGCCTCTATCTTGGAGGTTGTATGCTTGCATTTTAGCAAACAGGCCGATTCCTCTGCCTTCTTGGCGAAGATAGAGTACAATTCCTCTGCCTTCTTCTTGAATCGTTTTTAGGGCTCTCTGTAGTTGTGGGCCACAATCACAGCGGAGGCTTCCAAGAGCATCACCGGTCAGACATTCGGAATGGACGCGCACGAGAGGTGGCTGTTGACTGTCCATGTCGCCTGTGTAAATTGCTGCGTGTTCGGATCCGTCTCTCGGGTCGATGTAAGAGCGGATTCTAAAATCTCCGTATTTTGTTGGAAGTTTGGCATCTGCTGGAACTGCTGTGTATTGTTCTACTTCATGTTTGGACATAAACCTAAGATTGGCGTTTTAGGTATAAAGCACTGTTCTCAGCCTACAGGGGAGTTGTGAGTTTTCAATAAACGGTTCTTCATATACTGTGTGTTCGACTGGATAATGTGATTCGCATGGGATTCGATGTCGGTGTGGCTGCTGCTGTAGTCCGTGACAACCATGTTCTCCTAGTGCAAGAAGCTAGAGGCCCTTATGAAGGGAGATGGGGCTTGCCAAAGGGGTATGTCGACCCAGATGAATCGATTGAGCATGCCGTTCTACGGGAACTGAAGGAAGAGACTGGCCTGAATGGTGTTGTTGAAGGATTCATTGGTTTCCGCTCTACAAAGACCTCTGAGAACGTAGGATTATTCCTGTGTTATTCTGTCACGGTTCAAAGCGATACCTTGCACATACAAGAAGAAGAAATCCAGCAAGCTAAATTTGTGAGTAAAGAGATGTTTTCACAACTTGAATGGATCTCCCCCACGCTCCGCTCGTTTGCAGAAGTTGCTGTCTCTGGGCAAAAACTTCCGATTGTTGATCTCTCTGAAGAATCTCAACGACCGTATCATGTTGTCTTCAGTGACGCTAGAACCTCACTCTCCAAGGAGGTTGGCGCATGATTGACACCGAACGCATTGTAGCAAATTCAATACCAATCAATCGTGAAGGTTCTCACGTGGTTTACTGGATGACCAGTGCACGTCGTCCTCGATGGAACCACGGCCTGGACCATGCAATTGATCTTGCTAACGAGGCGAATGTCCCTCTTATCGTAGTGGAGTCACTTGCGCTTGGACATCGTTGGGCGAATGACCGAATTCACACCTTTGTCCTTCAAGGGATGATCGATAACAGAAAGTTGTTCGAATCAGCACCTCTTACATACATCCCATATGTCGAAACAAAATACGGGCAAGCTTCTGGCCTTTTGCGCTCATTTACCAAAGGAGCAGTGGCCATGGTCATCGATGATTATCCAACATATATGCCGAGAGAAGTTGCCAATAGAGCAATGGAAATTGGTGAGTGTTGTGTTATTGCAGTCGACAGTAATGGTATTCTTCCTCTACGAACACCGCAACGTTCCTTCACTACAGCCTATTCTTTCCGACGCTACCTTCACAAGAACATACTGGGCTTCCTGGCTAGACCTCCAATGGCTGAACCTCTGAAAGCATTGAACGATTTACCTGATGGTAAATCCATTGCCGATGAAGCATTTGCAAGAGTCGACGTTCCAATTACGCCATATGAATTCATTTGGAGAGTTGCCGAAGCTTCTCGTGAAGGAAGAGACGCTCTGTCCTATCTCGATATTGACCATGAGGTGTCTCCAATCGATTCTACAACAGGTGGCTCTGTCAAGGCACGAGTCGAACTTAGTAAATTCATCGAGCAAAGGCTTGATCACTATCATGTCGACCGGAATCACCCAGAACGTCACGGAAGCAGCGGACTTTCTCCATGGTTGCATTTCGGACACATCTCTTCATTCGAGATTGTCGATGCAGTCTTGAAACACCAAAAATGGAATCCAATGAAAATAACTCCACCTCACAACGGCCGCAGAGAAGGTTGGTGGGGAGCGAACGAAGGAGCAGAAGCATTCCTTGACCAAATCATTACCTGGAGAGAGTTAGGTTTCATTTATTGTCATCAAACTCCGAATCACGCGAAATACGAAACCTTGCCTGAGTGGGCCAAACAAACGTTGAATGAACACTCTGAAGATGAACGGCCGTATCTTTACACGTTCGAAGAACTTGAAAATGGACAAACCCATGACCCGTTGTGGAATGCAGCTCAAATGCAACTGCGAACTGAAGGATTTATTCACAATTACTTGAGAATGCTATGGGGTAAGAAGGTGCTTGAATGGTCCTCCGATCCCAAGACCGCATGTGAATGGCTGATTCGACTCAACGACAGATGGGCACTCGATGGAAGAGATCCAAATTCCTATACAGGCATCTTCTGGATTTTCGGACGATTCGATCGCGGATGGTTCGAAAGAGCAGTCTTCGGAAAGATACGCTATATGACTTCAGCATCAACACAACGTAAGTTCAAAACTGAGGATTATATACAAAAGTACGCTGATTCTTAACAGAGGTGATGCAATTGCCAATTTATGAACACTCAGCCAATTTCCCATTTTCGAGAGAAGACGTCTGGGCGTGGCACGCCCGCCCAGGAGCAATCCGGCGAATCATGCCTGGTTGGGAGGGTATACGCCCTATCGAAGTCGGAGGAATCCATGACGGTGCAAAGACCTCGTTCAAAATTTCAATTGGGCCAATTCCACAGCGCTGGGTTGCCGAACACCACAGCTACATCGAAGGCGAGCAATTCTGCGATAACATGGTCAAGGGGCCATTTGGACGTTGGGATCACGCTCACAAATTCCTTGCAGTAAGTGATGATGAAATGACCATTCATGATCATGTTGATTGGAAATTACCATTTCACTTTTTCAGCAGGATTGGCGCTCCAATAATGGTCATGCCACGCCTTAGGCAGATGTTCAAACATCGTACACGAAGAATTAATGCTGACATGAATCGACAAGCAAAATACAAAGATGCCCCTCGAAAGCGTATTCTTATCAGCGGTTCAACCGGTCTAATCGGCACTCAACTCTCAGCCTTTTTGGAGACAGATGGACATGATGTTCATCGCTTATTGCGAAAGACATCTGCTCTACACCCTGATTCTGATAAGAATAAAATCGTTCGATGGGATGATCAAACAGGTGAAGTTTTGGAAGGTTCGATGGAAAATTTTGATGTCATCATACACTTGGCTGGTGCAGGAATAGGCGACAAGCGATGGAGTAAGAAACGAAAACAACTGATTCTCAACAGTCGTACCATTCCGACAAAAAATCTTGCAGAAAATATTGCACATCTCGCATCACCTCCTTCTCTTTTCATGAGCGCATCTGCGATTGGTTTCTATGACAACAGAGGGGACGAAGAATTAGATGAGACCAGTTCTATCGGTTCAGGATTCCTTGCTGAAACTTGCCAGCAATGGGAGCAATCCACTGAGCCTGCACGCTCCGCAGGTATCCGAACAGTCATCTTCCGAACAGGTATTGTCACGACTGCTGCAGGAGGTATGTTACAGAAATTACTTCTCCCTGCAAAGATGGGTGGAATGGGTCCTGTTGGAGGCGGCCGTCAATGGCAATCGTGGATTTCCTTCGACGATCATATTTACTCAATTCATCATCTCATGAACCAAGATGATTCGGAAGGCGTGTACAATCTTACCGCTCCAAATCCAGTAACTCAGAAAGTGTATGCAAAAACACTAGGCCGTGTTTTGAAAAGACCCGCCTTTGCTCCAATCCCTGGCTTCATGATGAAACTCCTCTTTGGGAAAATGGGTAAAGGATTGATTTTGGATGGGCAAAAAGTCCATCCTAAACGATTGATAGAATCAGGATATGATTTTGAACATTCAGACCTTGAATCAGCACTTCGAGATACATTAGGGCGATTTAACTAGTCGTCGCTTTATTCATAACCGAATTCGAACTTGGCGTAACATGCTCGGGCGTTGCATAGGTGTCGGCCTCTTCGCCCTACTGCTTGTTTCAATGCTTCCTGCAGTGAACGCTGACGATTCTCAACAATCCTCAAATCTCCTAACTGATGGTGTTTCTTCCAACGGTTACGTTTGCGATCCTGATGGTTGTTCTTCGAATGATGGAACGGATTGGTGGCGAATTTACGCCTATCAAGGCGACATCGTCAGTATCGCTTTCTCAGGTTCGATGAACAATGCCGCATGGTGGTGCCCGGGAGATGGATGGGAAGCTGATTATTCGATGCACGATGAAACAGGTTCTCAAGTCGCAAGCATGGCTAAAGACGACAACAATCCTTCCGGAACACTCTCGAAAACGATGCCACAAGCAGGTAATGTATTTGTGAAAATCAAAGGAAAAGACTCGTGGTGTAATGATGGATTCGACTACACTCTTCTCGCTTCCATCGATAAGACAGCGCGTGATACCGATGAAGATGGATTTGTTGACGCTGAGGATGACTGTGACCTGATTGTTGGTTCCTCAACAAATGATCGTAAGGGTTGCATCGACAGTGATAGTGATGGTTGGTCAGATACAGATTCTGGATGGGATGTTCAAAACGGAGCAGATGCCTTTGAAAATGATGGAACCCAGTGGAGAGACCGAGATTTTGATGGATACGGCGACAACATTCTTGGTAATCAACCAGACCATTGTCCAGATAACCGTGGCTATTCCACTGACGATCGGTATGGATGCATTGACTCCGATGCTGATGGCTTTTCAGATGCTGACCCAGGAGGTCTTGATGGACTTGAACCATGGTACGCACATCCTGATGGATTAGCAGATTCGTTTCCATACGAATCCTCTCAATGGAGAGACACTGATGGTGACGGTTTCGGAGATAATTGGGACGACCCTATGTGGAATGAGACACATATTGCTTGGGGTATTGGAGAATGGCTGCTTTCTGTAGAACAACCTGATGCTTGTCCGTTCATTGTCGGACTTTCCTTTGCTGACCGATATGGCTGTCCTGATACAGATGGCGATGCTTGGTCTGATCCAAGCGAAAACTGGACCACAAGTCAAGGTGCAGATGCCTTCCCTGCGGAACCAACTCAGTGGCGAGACCGCGACTTCGACGGTTACGGAGACAATCAAACCATAGGAGCAAATCTCATCGATGACTTCCCTGACAATCCAACACAATTCAGAGATACTGATTTTGATGGTTGGGGAGATAATCAAACCTATGGGGCAACACAAGTCGATGATTTCCCAATGATTCCAAGCCAATATCGAGACACAGATGGTGATGGCTATGGCGACAATCTAAATGGATTCGAAGGCGATGTTTGCACGAATTCAGATGCAGAAGAAGTTGAAAGTGGCTGGATTTCAAGATTTGATCGTCTTGGTTGCCGAGATGTGGATTCTGATGGATATTCGGATCCAACAGAAGACTGGATACCTCACCCCGAGGGGTTCGCAGATGCATTCCCGAGCGATCCTTCCCAATGGTACGATACAGATGGTGATGGATTTGGAGACAACTTGGAATGGTTTGATGGCCAAGCTTGGCGCTTAGCATTCCGCGGAGACGGTTGTAGAACCACCTTAGGACAGTCAACATTTGATCGATGGGGATGCCCTGATTCAGATGGCGATGGTTGGTCCAACCCTACGTCTTACTGGCTAACCAGTCCAGGAGGAATGGCCGATGCATGGCCTGAAGATTCCACTCAATGGCATGATTCAGACGGGGATGGTCGTGGTGACAATCCTTCGGGTACAACAGCAGACGTTTGTCCTGCTCATCCGGGGACTTCAGTTGGACCTAGTTCAGGTGGAGACCGTTGGGGCTGTCCAGATACCGATGGCGATGGCTGGTCAAATCTAGGAGATGCCTTCATTCACGAACCAACTCAATGGAGAGATACTGATGGTGATGGATTCGGGGATCAGGAAGATGGAAACGAAGCAGATGCTTGCCCAACAACACGAGGGACATCAATTCTTGATCGACTTGGATGCAGAGATACAGATGGTGATGGATGGTCGGACCCAACAGATGGCTGGGAAGCTCATCCATACGGGCCTGCTGATTCATTCCCGACTGAAGCCCTTCAGTGGCGAGATACCGATGCTGACGGATTTGGAGACGTACCTCTGGGTGCTATGCGAGATGATTGCCCAGAAATCTTTGGAACCTCGACCCGAGATGTTCAAGGATGTGAAGATTCGAATGACGATGGATGGTCAAATAAATATGGTGAATGGAACGCTGCTCTCGCTATCATGGGCGAAGACCCTGCTGCTTCGTGGATGACTTATCTCATCGTAGGAATTGCCTTCATTCTTGGGGCTTCAGCAGCACTTATTGCTCGTACACTGCGAGTAGAAGAGAAAACACTGGATGACGATTTCCTCATAACAAACGATGCGATGATGCCTTCAGAACCTCATATGGACGCATTACCAGATCTGGCAATCCCACTTCCTCCAGCACCAGGGGGTGAAGAATCTGCGTAATTGTTTGTTGATGCTTTTCGTTCTGCTCAGTGCATCGATGATGACATTACCAGTATCTGCAGAAGGCGAATTATCCGAATTATCCGATGCAGGTATCACTCTGGTCGCCTTACGTAATGACACATTAGATCTTAACCAAGACGGGGATATCGATGCAATTCGAGTCGTCGTTATTTTGAATTCCACATCTCCTTCAACCTTCATTGAATTACGACTTATTGCCTCCCATAATGACCGAGAGGTTGTCGAGAAAACGACCATGGAAATTTCAGGGCAAACAAATGCAAGTCTGACCTATGATGCCTGGGCGAGCGGTAAACATGACCTTGAATTGGCTTTCTTTGATATGAACGGTGTTCGAATCACTGGCCTTGAATTACCAACTTACGACATGGTTCCTTCATTGCAAACACCGATGTTAGGTCTCGAGTTATTCGGATCTGACACACTTGAAACAGGATCCTCTTGCGAAGTGAATCGAATGTTTGCTGATGAAACGGGCCCTCGCTATGGTGCAATAGGTACTCAAACGTTCATTGGCGCTCCATTCACAGTTCTCGACAATGCCACAGTCATCGATTGTTCGAACTGGCCTGCGGGCCAGTATTCGCTTAAGGAAACCTATCGAAATGAGCTTGGACAAACAGCGGAATCATGGCTAAACTTATCGATTCAAAACCGACCAGCACCAGAATTTGAATTACTTCTAACCGGCGATCAAATGGCGACAGATCGACCTTGTCTTGTCGCTTTACAAGGGCTCAATTCCGATGAAGATTTCACATCCTACGAAAAGGCATGGGAGGTTTCAACACTCAAAGGGACCATCTCCAATTCTTCCGTTTTCGATTGCTCTAGTTTACCGGCCGGCGTTCACCTCATCATCCTCAAGGTCACCAATTTAGAGAACATTGTCAGTACTGAGGCTGTGAACCTTGTTCGTTTACCTGCTCTCGATCTTTCAGCAGAGGAGCAAGAAGCTCTTCCGAGTCAATCCTATGGCGCTGATACCAACACCGAAGCAGTTGGATGGTATACAATGGCTGCATTAGGACTCATTGTTGCGATTGTTGTCTTCGTCTTACTCGTTCGAATCAAAGAGCATGATGAGTTACTTGCTTTACCTGAATTGGGTCCTCCTCCTCAAATTTTAGCAGACGGAACTCCTGACTCAGAGGGGCTTCCAACCATGAACGATGATGAGGGTCAATTATGGCGTAAGCATCCAGATGGTTCCCTCGATTGGTGGGATACATCATTCAATATCTGGCAGCGCTGGTGATAATTTGCAAGACTGGTTACTGATTTCCCTCATCGTTGTTGGAAGTGTTATTGGGTTGATATTCCTTCATGGATTGTGGCTTTGGTGGACTCGTGTACGAACAAAACAACCACGCCTAAATGCAGATTGGCAATCAGATTGTGAGTTCATATCATCTGCTGAATTTGAAGATTCAATGATTACATTCCGAAATGTAAGAGATTTTCATTGGAGAACCACGAGGGACCGCGATGAACGATGGGCTGATGAAGTAAAGGTTGATTCTGAAAAAGTCAAACACATCTGGTTCGTCGTCGACCAATTCCATTCGTTCAGAGGCATGTCACATACGTACCTAACGTTTGAGTTTAAAGACGGCACATGTCTCTCTTTTTCCTTTGAAGCACGTCGAGTAAAGGGCAAAAGGTACCATCCTTGGACAGGACTTTGGCGTTCTTATGAATTATATCTCCTTCTTGGTTTTGAGAGAGATGTAACGCAACTAAGGACGCATGGAAGAAGCAATATTGTTCATATGTATCGAGTCGTAACTCCACCTGACAAAGATCGACAAATGATTGTTCAAATGTCTCATCGTCTCAACCAACTTACACAACGGCCTGAGTTTTACCATACCCTGTTTAAGACATGTAATACCTCGATTGTTCGAGCAGTCAACACTGTTACGCCTGGCCGTATTCCATTCCTATGGCGAAATTTTCTTCCAGGATATACTCCAAAGGCTGCATTAAAACTTGGTCTTATCGAGGACTGGGGTGGATTGGAAATGACTCGTGAAAAGGCTCGTGTAGATCAGCGTTCACAAACATGGGATGAGAAGGAAGAGTACAGTGAAATGCTGCGTAATTTTCTTCCACCTTCAAACTCTGATCAAGAGTAAGAGGTCGCCTTGCTGACATGAGACAGTAATTTGATCGCCAAGAGTTTCGTTGTGTATCCCTCTCGTTCCTGATGTGAGTTGCTCATTTTCAAGTGGGTATTTGCAACCCACTAACGTTACACCAGAAACTTCACCAAAGGGAATCAAACTGATGTTCCTTGATGCTGTTGTGCTGTATTGAATCGGCGTGGTTGTAACGCGTACAACCAACCACTCATCGATGTGAATATGAGCCTCGCTTTGACACTCAAAAAGTGCAGAAAAAGTTGCAAGTCGATGATCCAACCGTCCTCCATCGACTCCAATGACATCAATATGTTCCCCAGGGTATTGTTTCTGACTCCATGTGAGTCCTTTCGAAATATCACTTGTGTCCTGCGTTGAGTCCTTGACAATTTGGACACCTTGCGAGTGAAATGCAGCAAGCTGTTCCGATGTCAAGCTGTCCATGTCACCGATGATTACATCTGGCCTAATCTGTCGTTTTTGGAGCATTATGGCAGCTCCATCGAGGGCAATAATTACAGGGGATGCCGCAACAAAATATTCCAAGACAGAATGAGAGGGCTGATTGCCGTTTCCAACAATAAGAATGTCTGTCATAAAACCTCCATTTCATCCTAGTTCTTGACCTGATGGGTGAAGTGATTTTAGCGTCTCTAAGAATCAACTTCGGACAATGGTTTAGAACGTTGAACATTCTAATCACTTTATGCGCAGGGGTCCGACGTCTGGGAAAGGAGTCCTTGCGACCCTTTTGACAGTACTCATGATGGTGCAACTTTTCGCTCCAATGGGTGGTGAATTCAATCCCCAAACCGTTGCATTGGAAGACTCAATCAAGCCTTTAGACACACTTCCTAACACGATGTCTTTTGGTCATGATCTTGCAGGGCAAAACCTCGATATTGAAGGAATGTCAAATCTTGTTGTCCGTCAAGATTCCTCAATTGATAACTGGATGACAGAATTGTTGCATGATAATGCTTCTACGAATCTCAGTGAACCAGATATGTATCTCGCAGAAGATGGCACTGTATACCTGTGCTGGATGGATTCAACTGGTTCTGTATTCATGGGTAAAAGAAATTCAAGCGGAGAATTTACCAGTTCTCTCATCGATACGGTCTCGACCTCATCCGGACTCATTGGATGTTCTATTGCAGTAGATGAATCAGAACGCCCTCGTTCAGTGTATGCTGATGGCGAGGATTTGAAAATGGCTCGATTGGCGTTTAAAGGTCAAATTTACACTGTATCTGACATATGGCTGAAAAGAACAATTGTTGAAGGAATTGAACCTGTTTCAATCGATCTAGCACTTACTCCTGAAGGCCAAGAGTTTGCAGTGGTGCGAAATGCAACAGGTGTATTATGGCAAGTAAACAATAGCGGAATGCGCTGGTATCACAGTATCCTTGATTCTGGACCAGTTGGTTCTGAACTTGAACTGAAGATTGATTCAACTGGTGTCGTTAATATCGCCTATACTCGATCTCAAGAAGCGGTACGATTACAGATTGACGATTCAGAAGTGACAACTCAGATTCTTGCAAGAGGTGCTGATATCCACACTGCCCTCGGTCTCGACCTTGATGGTAATGATTTAGCACAAGTCGCCACAACCACATTTTCAAATGGAATTACAGAACTCTCTATCTTCAAGAGTCTTGAAGATCAATCTACAGGTCGTATTTCAACAACACCTAGTTCAGTCTACGAACTCTATCCTGATGTTGAAGAAGGGACAATCCTTTCCGCAGACATAAACGCTGACGGATTTGATGATATCATCATGGCTCAACCGAGGGCTTCAAGCAATGGATTGACCTCAAACGGACGAGTTGTAACCGTCTTTGGAAGCGCAACAGGCTTGGACACAAGCAATGCTCATGTGATGGCTGGCGCCCAAAACGCAGAATATTTTGGAAGCGATATTGCAGTTGGAGATTTCAAAGCGAACGGCAATTCCCAACTCGTCATCGGCTCCTCTGGATTTGACAACACTTCTCGCACTGGAGAATCAAATCACGGCCGTATCGCAATGTATGAATGGAGTGCAGAATCTCAGACTGATTATGATTTGATTTGGAATGCTTCTGCCGACCATGAAGAAATGCTGGGAGCATCACTTTCTGTTATCGATAGCATGTATGGTAATTCACACTCTGATCTTGTTGCCCTTCAATCAAATTGGACTGATGGTGTAGAATCAAATGGCCGACTTTCTGTTTTCGCTGGAACCCCATCTGGATTTGTTTGGGAATTTAACATTACAGAATCGACAGACGGAGCTTATTTCGGCCGCTCAATGTCAAGCGGTGGAGATTTGAACGGCGATGGGTATGGCGACTTTGTCGTCTCGAATACGGGTTCAGAGTCCTCTCCTACAGGTTATTCAGCAATTGAAGTGTTTTACGGGTCTGCATCAGGATTCTCTTCAACTCCAAACAATGAAATTCAAGTGTTATCCCAAGGAAGAATGTTTGGTACAGTGGTTGAAATCATTGGTGATATTAACAACGATGGAATGGATGAATTGATCCTTCAAGAACTTGCTCCACTCGGCGGTGATCTTCTATCGGGGAAGGTTCACCTTTTCCATGGTACTCCAATGGAGAACTTCACTTCAACAGCAAATTGGACCAGTGAAGGAAGTATGAATCAACGTCTTGGGTGGATGTTTGAAAGCGTTGGCGATATCAACGATGATGGATACATGGATACAATGATTGGCTCAAGTTCAGGCTTTACTCCTTCGGGTCTCCTCGAATTACACCTCGGTTCTGCAAGTGGTCTCCAAAGCACATCTGAGGTTATTCAAACCGGAGGGCAATCCCAACATCTTGGATTGATTACAGTTGGTAATTTCGATTCGAATGCAGATGGTGCAATCGAATTACTTTACACGGTGAGGAACCAGTCGAGAGGTACCAATTACGGAGTCGATGTCGTTGTTGTTTCCAAACAAGATTTCGATACAAGCACCTTCTCTTTCGATGGCGAGATGAGTGAATTACGACTCGCAACTGCCGATCGTGGAGAGACGGCGATGGTCTTTGCTCTCGACCAAAATCAAGCGAACGGAGAACAAGTGTTGATTCACCTCGAGCACGTTGGAGATGGCTCTCCCGGTGGTTCTTGGGTTTCCGAGCACATGGTAGAATCTCACATCAGCAGTATTCAGTTTGAATCATCAGCATCTGGAAAGCCATACCTGCTCTACTACGACACTGGGTTAGAAGGTGAACTCATAAATTCACAAATAAGCGATCTCTCTGGTTTCTTGTTCAGGACATCAACCGCTTGGACTGCTCTTCATCAAGACATACGCACGTTGAGCGAATTTGGAACGAATCCAGCTTCTGCAGTTGATGCAAATGGCGACTTACACGTGGTTTATTCCCACGCTACGATTTCAAAATTATACTACAGTACAGAAGACTCCTCGAAGCCAGATGGATGGTCGGGTGATGAACTCGGTACCGCAAATCTCACCACATCTCCGTCGCTGTGGTTTGAAGGCTCAGACATGCACATTCTTACCAGAGATTCAGAACTTGACCGAATCCAACACATCGTTAAGACACAATCAGGATTCCAAACCTCGACCATCGTTGCTTCTGGCTTTGCAGTCGGAAGAGATGTGGCGACAACACAACTCTGGAATGGCGCCTCAATGCTCGCTACAACAGTCAACAACAGTGACGTATTTGAACTGCAAGTTGTCAATATTAACACAGGCTCTTCAGAAACTCTTGTTGACTTCACAGATGGAGATTCTGAGATTTCAATGTGCGCTGCTCCAGATGGTGATCTTATTGTGGCTTCAATAGATTCGAACCATTTCTTCAGAGTACACGAGCGCAACAACTCTTCCATGGCCTGGAGAAACGTTACTCAGTCCGAGATTGGATCTGGGCATCTCAGCCAATTGAATGGTTCACCAGACCTTTCATGCACCAGCCATGGAGATTCGTTGTATATTGCACTTCGAGGCCTTGATCATCCTCTCTATGAGCGTCAATCGATTCTTGATGGTGGAAATAACTCATGGATGTATTCAGTTGACAATCCAATGAATAATCTTGTTGCGAGTGCCAACGGAAGTTGGGATTTGGTTTCAACCGACTCAGGTCTCATACTGTTTACATCTACACCTGGTACTGAAACACTACGTATCAATACCATGAATCCAGTAAACAACACCCTCTCCATCAAGAACGACGTGATTGGATGGTCAACACATGAAATGAAAAACGTCTATACGAACGAAAACTTCTCTTCCTTAGTCGATTCAAATGGGACAATTGTTCTCTCATACTTCGATACTCTTGACGAGGATGTTGACATGCTTCGTCTCTATCTGGATTCTGATAGAGATATGATTTTCGATTCCCTCGATGCTTTACCACACACTGGAGACCAATGGGTGGATAACGATTCAGATGGATTTGGTGACAATCCAAACGGTCCATTGTCAGATGAATGTCCTAGTGATAATGGCCCTTCCGAATACTTCACGCAAGGCTGTGTAGATTTCGATAATGACGGCTTTGCAGACAGCATAGATGCCTGCCCTGCTGACACTGGGCGCTCAATTCATGATCGATATGGTTGTCCTGATTATGATGAAGATGGATGGTCAAACAATGACGGATCTTGGGTTTATGGCGACCGCTATCAACAAAATTGGAAGCAAGTCCAAGACAGTGATGGTGATGGTGTAGGAGACAACTACGGCCCAGATTGTTGTGATGCAATCTTTGGACTTGCAGGAAATATTGAACCAAGTGCTGGAGATAAATTCCCATTCAATCCACGTCAATACAAGGATTATGATGACGACGGCTATGGCGATAATGAAAGCGATTTGATTACAGGCGACTTCTGCCCGTATAATTACGGTACTTCTTACAGAGACCGCAATGGCTGTGAAGACAGTGATGGCGATGGTGCAAGTGATCCATCGAATGTCGGCGGAATTAACTGGGACACTGATAAAGGTGCAGACTTATGGGTCGATGACCCAACACAATGGGCTGACACTGATGGAGATGGATATGGTGACAATGGAACGATTGGAGCCACCAATCCTGATTCCTTCCCGAACAACTACGCTGCTGCCGAAGATAACGACTCAGATGATTACCCCGACAGGTGGACAGACCTCTGGAATGAAGCAAACAGGACAGGGGACGACGATGGCGATGGCGTCATTAACACAGAGGATTATTGTGGGGATAGTAACCTGTCCGACACGATTGGTATGAATGGTTGCAATACAAATCCGATATTACGAAACCAGTCGAGTGTTAACCCTGTAGCATATAACGGAGGTTTGGTTTTGGATGGCTGTCCAAACGTTTACGGCACCTCTACAGACCCTGTTCCAGGTTGTCCTGACAGCGATCTTGATGGCTGGGCAAACACGGATGATGACTTCCCTCTCGACCCGACCCAATTCCTCGATTATGATGGCGATGGCTTCGGTGATAATTCAACAGGGAACAATGCTGATGCTTGTCCATTCCAGTATGGGGTGATGGATGGAACTGATGGGAATGGATGTCCA
>JADHSC010000044.1 GCA_016777125.1 Candidatus Poseidoniaceae archaeon | reverse complement strand
TTGCTCATTTGCCATAGAACATGCCCTGTAGACCACGTATTTTGATAGAGCATAACCTTCGATTGGTCCTTCAAAAGCCCCATCACCAAGTGACTCCTCTCTCAACGGTTGAGGGGCTTGGTTTGGATAAACAGTCGCGCTTCCAACATTGATCATATTCTTGATTCCATGTTCAATACACCCACGGATTAGATTGAGCCCCATCATTACGTTGCTATCGAAAGAATGGTGTTTTGTCGTTGTATTGGAAGCGATTCCAGAAACATAGGCAGCGCAATGAATAACTGCATCAACCTTGATCGATTTCAAATAATTCATAGTTGCTTTTGAATCGGTCAAGTCCAACTCTTCACGATTTGGAGAATGGACATTATGGCCTGATTTCTCAAGGAGTGGAACGAGGTGACGCCCCAACATTCCAGAGCCGCCTGTCACCAGAACATTGGCCATGCGTCGTGCTACTACCTCGACCTTAAATAGGAATGTCCATAGGGAAAATCAATCACTTTGGTGAAGAACAGAAGAGGGTTGGTGAATTTTGAAAATCCTCATTTGCACAATCTCTCGCAACAACGCAAAGCGATTGAAGAGATGGAATCGGCAACTTAACTCATTACTCGACAACCTCTTGGAGAACAATTCCGTAGAACTTTCAATCTACGAGAATGATTCCACAGATGGCACGGATAGAATTCTTAGTCAATACGCTGCTGAATTAGCTAAACGATGTACAACGACGTTCACATCAACCAAACTTGGCACAGAACATTTGATCGGAAAGGAAGGTGCGAGAGTAAAAAATATCGCTGCAGCTCGCAACAATTGCCTTGAACAAGCCTCTGATCTGAGCATATTTGACAAAATCATTTTTGTTGAAACAGATGTGATGTACAATCCATCCGATGTCACGACAATGTTACACCATTCAGGAGATATTGTCTCGGGATTCACAACCAATGCAATGGGTGAATTCTATGATGCTTGGGCGACCCGGAAAACATCTGAAGAAACGTGGTGGAATCACGGCATCCCTCAACAAGAAACCCCTGTTTGGTCAACGTTCAACGGGGTATGCGTCTACGATTCTAAGCCCTTCTCTGAAGGTGCGAGATTTGCTGGAATCAATCCGAGAACAAATGAAATCGATTGCGATACAACTGTCATTTGTGAGGTGTTCCGTAGCATGGGATCAAGTGAGATAATCATGCTTCCAATCAATGTTCGACACCCGCCGAATACATTCAAAGAACGTCTTTACTACCTCAAACAACGCTTACTTGGAAGAGGTGCTTAGTATGAAAACTGCACTCTTTACTGTAAGTTTTAATCGACCTGATTTAATGCAACAACTCCTCGATGGGCTCAAAGAAAACATGAACGATTTAGATGGAATTGATGTGTATCATTACATCGATGGAGGTCCGAAATCAAACCAACCGGCCATTCAAAAAATAATTGAGACTTCAGAAGTACCATGCACATCAGTTGTTCTTCGCGAAGAGAATTACGGTGTTGGTAGAAACCTCATTGGTGCAAGACGGGACTTGTTTGATGTGCATGGATATGAACGTGTCATTTTGATTGAAGACGATCTTATTCCAGGCCCGAACTTCATCAGAACAACCCTCTCGTTAGCAGATTGGGCGAAACCCTACAATGATGTTGGCATGGTCCAAGTGTGGAATCTTCCTCATCGAGAAATTACTGAAAGCGATCTCGATATCGTTGAACCCACGCATGAACACTTCTACTCGTACTGCATTGATGCTCGAGTATGGAACGAAATTAAAGAGACCATTTACGCATATGAAAACCAGTATTTGCAAGGCGTATCCTATGCAAACAAGGACTGGAGAGCAATTCGTAAGAAATTCATGAAACCTCGTTATTCCAAGAATCGAATTATGAGAGATTCACCTACGCTTCTTCCATCAGATTCTGAACATCCTGCTCCGTTTGGAAAGCGATTAAAGCGTACAGTTCCAACTGGACAGGATGCAATCACAGCACTCGCCTTATGGGAGAAAGGATTTGTGCGCATCGCAACGCTTGCTCCAAGAGCGGTCATGAAAGGTGTCGATGGTGTTCACAGCACTCCTGAAGTGTTTGATAAGCTCGGGCTCAACAAACAGGCACAGTATGTTTGGAAACAAGAAGTACCAATTGTCTTTAGATTGCTTGATTAGTTACCTTGGTCACTGTCAATAGACATCAAGACTTCAATCATAAGTCATATTTTATGGTGTAAGGTGGTGGACAATTTATCAGCCTCCACAACAAATGATTCAGCAATATCCTCAACAAGTCAATCAGCAGAATATGATGATTCTTCCTTCGACAAATGCTGTTGCAGCACTAGTCCTCTCAATTATAGGAATCTTAGGTTCATTGTTCTACGGACTAGGCATTATTTTCGCAATACCTGGCCTCGTACTAGCGAATGGAGCACTACGGATTACAAACCAGTTTCCAAACCATCCCGATTCAGGACTCGCAAAAGCAGCTCAGGTTTGTGGGTGGATTGGAATTGGACTTGCTTCTGCATTTATCCTATTTGTAGTTCTAGCTGGTGTATTGTATGTCTGGGCAAGTAGCCTATAGTAGCATGATTCCTTATACGTACTAACGACTTGAAGGACGATTTTTCATATTCATCAAGCGCCATCCTCTTCAAGGTTGAACCATTGCGATAAACATGGCAGAGGACATCCTTGAGGCAGAAGGCTTCGAAGTTCCTCCAATGCCAGAAATCCCTTCTGAAGTAATTATCGAAGGAAAAGCCGATCCTGCGCGTAGTCAGGCTCAACTCAACATTACATTGGGAGCAACAATTGCGTTTTGTGTTGCATGCCTCATTTTTTCGATGACATTTGGTGAAATGCTCACAACAGAATCGGAGAGTCAGTCTTCTAACGAGTGGTGGGAAACTCCCCTTGACCAACGTCACATGATGGATTTACCAATGGACACTATGCGAGCCCAGTTGCCTGAAAACGGGACGTATGAAATCCTTCCTTACACAGAACATTTCGTACCGGTTGAATTGCCAGCATCTGAGCAAGATGTTGGATTTCCAGATGAAGCCGAAATGCATGTTGCTCTTTGGCTTCCAGATGTTCCAGAAGGCACCAAGGTTCCAGTCATTATGACGATTCACCCTTACTATGACTTCGGTGGAGAAGGTATGCCTGGTGTTGGTGCTGATTCCAATCCAAATACAATTCCCGATGGAGGAGTTGGCAAATGGGTTTACGACACATTCGTCCCTCACGGCTATGCACTTGCTCAAGCAAGCACCTTTGGAACAGGGCAATCCACACACTGTCAAGATGTCAAAGGCCTTGGAGAACAAACTGGAATTCAAGCTGTTGTTGATTGGCTTGGAGTCCAAAACTGGTCGAATGGAAACGTTGGCCTGATGGGGAAATCCTATGCAGGTACAACCAATTGGGAAGCTGCACAACAACCGTCTGAACATTTGAAGACCATTGTTCCAATTTCTGGATCAATTGGTGTGCAGGAAATGTTCTATCGAAATGGTTCTTCTGAGGCAAGAGCAATGGGGTACGATGCTGCCTACCAAGCAGCAACAACTGATTTGACGACCGATGATCTACGAGTCTGTTCTGATGATTTAGCAGGACCTCTCAACCCATGGACAACCTATGCATGGGCTGAATTCGGTGGTGCAGACTGGAGCGATTATTGGGATGAACGTCGCCATTTACCAGATGTTCTGGAAAACTATCGCGGTAGTGTCTACTTGGTTTGGGGCTTACAAGATTGGAACGTCGACCCATACCATGCGTTCCCAACTTACCAATTGATGCGAGATGCTGGAATCAATGCCAGAGCAATTGCAGGTCAATGGGCGCATAATTACCCAGACCAACCAGATCGACACAGTGAACTTGGAACTGGATATGGTGGAGAAGCCTATCCAAACATGAGTCGAATGGATTGGGCTGTTGAATTGTTTGGATGGTTCCAGTATTATCTGAAAGACATCGGTGATGAACCAGAACCGATGGTGCAAATTCAAACAAACGATGGCCAATGGCACGTTGAGGAAACATGGCCTCCGGAAGACATGACTTGGCTGATGGAAGAAATTGGCTCTGATTGGTCGGGCGATGGAGTCGTCAATGGATTAGGCGGTTCAGTCACGCTCACAAGTCCACCATACGAAGACGCATTACATATCTCGGGACTTCCTACATTGCACGTTGATGTTTCAACACAAGCATGCAATGGCGGTCAGATTTTTGCCACCATGTATGATGATACAACGGATCTGCGCCTTGGTCATGCGACCATGGACATCCGCTATCGAGATGGTGGATTTGAGGCTAAACCCGCTGCACCATTTTCAGGGTATACGATGTTGATGGAATTCAATCCAATGGATGTTATCGTCCCGGCTGGACATTCATTACGAATTGAACTTACTGAAACTGGAGAAGATTATCTCCCAGGTCCTTGTGCAACAAATCCACTCGGTGGATTATCTATTGATGGAGGAATAATTGGTCTTCCACTCATTGATCGACCTGTCAACGATGATGCTTGGTTCCTTGCTCCTGCTTGGTGGGAACAGCAGCCAATACCTGCTTGATCAATCTTCGTCGTCTTCTTCGTAAGGTTGCCACTCTTCCTGGCCTTCATCTCGGTACCACCAGTAGCCATCATCATCCTCAAACCACTCAGTACCGTTTTCGTCAATGGAGTAATTTTCATCATCTTCATCTTCGTATTCTTCTTCTTCAACAGCAGTTGGGTCGGTAAGCCCAGATTCACTGGATATCATTGCCTTGACATTTTGGAGTTCATCCTCATCATCAGTAAATACACGATTTTCAGTTCGAATTTCAGCTTGGTGATCGCCCGCTTCAATTGCTTCATCTGAATCAGCATAGAAGTCATCAGTCATTCGAGCCTTGAAATCTTCGAACTCATCACGTCCGAAACTACCTGTAAATTCCTTGCCAGAAGAAGACATCAAATCGTCGAGATTCTTTCTTTTTCCAAGATTAAGATCCGGAGAATCTGGTGCTTCACCGGCGTAGAAAGAATCCTCTTCCCCGAATTTAGGGAAGGATCGTCCTTTGGGGTCGGATTCTTCGATAGCCTCGATGACCAAGTCATGTTCATCCTCGTCAATCTCTTCGTCTTCGTAAGCAGTTCCGACGACATCGACCAGTTTACTGAGAGCCCGAGCGAGTTTCTTATCATCGCTGCCATGCTCTGTAGAAAGTTTCTCAACTTGCTTAAGAAGACGCTCATAAGGTGTCCCAGTAAGAGCGCCAAGAAATCTTCCGAATCCCCCTCGTTTCTTCTTGGCCATGAGACTTGCTTGTGCCGAGGGGCTTTCAAAGATTGTGCTTTTTTGCAGTTGATTGATGAATCACCGATGCTTCGGACGTACGTGGTCGAAGCGTGGTTAGTCGAGGCGATGCGTTCGTACAACGCAGAATCGCATGCTATGAGGCACTCTTATGCGGCACAACTTCACCTGACAGGTCCCTTATTTCGAGACCTTGTGATATGGGCTCTGCAAGCATTACCTGATGAAATTCTTGTTGGATTAGATGTTAATCCAGATCGTAAACACATCGAAGAAGTTCAGAATGCGTTTGAAGGAAATGAACATGTTTCAAATCTCTTTGGCGGACAAGGTTACGTCATCAAGGAAGCACATGTTGTCAATCGGGGAGACTCCTATTCAGTTCACCATTTGCCAGAAGAATGGACTGATGATCTGTTTTCGGGTCAACGCGGATCAAGAGCGGGGCGATTTACCCATTGGTTGCACACGCATCCCAATGCTCCAGCAATTCCAAGTGGAGCCGATACGGATGCAGCGCAAGAAACTACAGGCGTCGATATGATTCTTGGACTTCGGTTCTCACCCGAAGGGCCTTTACCATGGTTTGATGGTGTCGACGGAACCATCAGAAGTTTAGGAAACGAACATGCTCCAAAAGCAAGAAGTTCGTGGTTTAGTCGTAAACAATTACCAGTTCTGGGTGTTGCCCCAACAGGTCATTCAATCCATGACATCCAGTTGATTGCGTTCCATAAATCAGGCTTAGGCGTTAACGTTATTCTCATTGATGAAAGTGGTTATCCTTACGGATGGGATGACATCATTCAATCGGATGTGAGTGCGTCGTAGAGAGTTTCTAGTCGCTCAGGATTCACTCCTAGATCTCCAGCCCCTAATCTGGATTCAGAATGAAGTTCTATTTTCGAGGAGTTTTCTCCTGCAACAGTAATCGACAGAACTACATCGTCTGGGAAAAGCCAAAACGAAGTATGTTCGACAAAGTGAACAAAGTATTCGCTTTCGCTTTCAGATTCAAACAGTATGTCTCCCCCATTGTCATCAATATAATCAACAGCAAGAGATTTGGTCTCTTCAAGCGATTGGCCTTCAAGAATGACTGTTGTGACTTCCATTCTATGATACTCTCCACCGCCGAGATGGGCACAGTTTGAACTCGAATCAGAACAAATAGGCATCTCTTCAAAGGCTTCATCTGGAGCTGCTGCAAGAATCCATACCTGGACTAAAAGCCACGGTGAAAGGAGAAGGAATACTCCTAACAATGCCTTGGTCAATGTATTCATCAAAAGGCCTCTATGGTACTCCGTTTGGACTCCATCCTCTTAACAAGTAGTATTCTTTCAAACACGCTTGTTCATCATCTTCATCAACAAAGGAAACCATTCCTGCGGCGATTCCTGCAGGTATTGGCTCGTTACGAAGTCGCCATGAAAGAAGGTCTGCCTCACGAGGTTCAATTCCGATTCGATTCCAATGTTCAACGTTCCAAGTACGCGCAAGATCCCATTGGTTCGAAGCTCTTTGCATCAAGTCGCTCCAAGTTGCAGAATCACCTGTAATCGCATTCCATGCATCGAGCATGACCGAATCAGGTGTTGCTCCTTTTGCAAAAGCACACAAGATCATAGAGTCTCGAATGACGATGCTATTTTGGCTTTCAATCAATTCACCCATCAAATCTAAAGCAGATTCATTTGGAAGGCCTGTGGGTTCTTTGTATCCTGCCCGCATGTGTGAAGCCCCGACATTTGCAGTCATGTAGGCCATAGCATTCCCTCGCTTTCCACGAGGATCCCAAGCAGGTAAATCAAGACCTTTACAATGGGCTGTTAACCGAGTTGCTGGATGGCCAGTTGCCTCCTCAACAAAAGAAGAAAAAGCAACCGCTCCGGATGCAAGAACAGAGAACAAGTCCTTGTCTCCAGGTTGTGAATGGGCGAGCATAGCAAGAGCAAGTGGGGGCAATTCAGGTATTCCAAATTGCCATGGAACGACATCCCCTTCCTTGTATCGGCCAAAATCAAACGGTGCATGAAAATGGTCTGACCAATCTTCAGGCAACCAATTGTGCTCAACTAATTCACAAACGATTGAGAGGGCCGCGCCAGCAGAAATTGTGTCGATTCCCAACCGATTACAGGCATCATTTCCGTCCATGACATCGAGTGAACTTGTGAGACCGAGATTCGAACCAAGCATTGCCAGAGTTTCGTATTCAGGACGATCGACTCTGTCCAGATGGACTGGCCGCTTACGTACTTTCACTCCATCAATCGTTGGACGGTCAGCAGCCTCACAAGCAATTGGACAAGGAGCACAACAAGCAGATTGTTTTGCATCTGGTAATGATTCATGCCAATGCTCTCCAGACAATTCATGAGCATTGAGTTCGGTACGGATATCAACTGTTGAGGTTCCACCACGAACTTTCAATTGTGAGAACTCAGGAATCATTGCATTTGTAGAACTGTAATTTGCAGTAGGCATTCGTCCATTTTCTGACGCATAAATCGGCCCCCGACTTGTCCCAAAGGAGTAGAACGGATCACCTGAACGCCTTCGTAGACCCATTTCCTGCCGTTGAACTTTTACCGCAGAACTTAGACTTGCCTCGCTTGCAAAACGAATATTCTCTTTTGATGAGGACTTTACAGTCACTGCTTTGAGTCCTTTGAATCCAAAGGCAGCACCTGTACCTCCACGACCTGCTGCTCTTCGCCCAGCAGTAAGAGGACTTGCAATTCGAACGCCGTTTTCACCCGCAGGACCAATGGAGAGACACTCGCCAAGATGGTCGAGTTTTTTCTCGACATCCCACGTCGTCAATCCTTTCAATTCAGTCGCATCATGAAGTACGGCTGAGCCATCTAAAATTTCCAAACGCAGGAGCGTATCACTTGCTCCAGTTATGAACAAACCGTCCCAGCCAGCTTCACGAAGAACATGCCCAATGTTTCCTCCAATGTAGGTATCAATGTACAAGTCTGTAAGAGGAGAACGAGTTACAACTACTGCTCTGCCAGAAGAGCCCACTTTACTGGCTTGATAGGGTCCAGTCATGAAAAGAAGTGGAGAAGATGGGTGTCTAGCAGTATCGACATTCTTGGTAACGGGATGTTGTAAAGAGGTCGCTTCGGAGTAATCGGTTGTATCCCATTCGATGAGAAGACGTGTTGCAAGACCTTTACCCCCCATACTCTCCAAGAGCCATTCATGGGGAATGTCTCGTGTTTGGACTTCCTTGTTGGTCATATCAACCCAAAGAACACGCCCTGGGAATCCGTCAAATTGCCAAGATAATTGCATGAACTCACCTCATCCCATGATGCGCTTCCATGAACCATCTTGATGCTCATAGATCATCGGAACACCCGTTGGAACTTCCAATCCAAGCACTTCCTCTTTTGATAGTCCTTCAAGATGCATGATGATGCTTCGAAGAGAATTACCATGCGCAGCAACAAACAGATTCTTTCCTGAATCATGAGCAGGTAAGAGAACGCTTTCGAGATAAGGGATTGTACGTGCAGCAGTTAATTCGAGACTCTCTCCGTTAGGCGGAGGTGTGTCAAAAGAGCGACGCCAAATCTTGACTTGTTCGGCACCAAATGTATCTCGAGTCTCTTGCTTATTCATGCCCTGAAGATCACCATACATTCGCTCGTTTAATTGCCATGAAACATAAACTGGGAGTATATTGGAGTCATCAGCATCTTGATTTAATTGCGACCATGCAACCATCTTTCCTTCGTTCTCGCTCATTTTTTCACCAGAGTCAACGTACTGAATGACTGGAGTTTTACCACTGTTATGTTGGCTTAAAGCGAGCATTGCTGTCATTTGAGCACGAATGAGCGTGGAGGTGTGGACTTCATCGATCTGAATATCTGCTAATGTACGTCCTCCAGCGAGTGCCTCATCGATTCCTGTTTGGGTTAATGGAACATCAACCCAACCCGTAAACAAGTTCGCAGCATTCCACATGGACTGGCCGTGGCGCATCAAGATGAGTGAAGCCATATCCATGCCAATGGCTGATGGTGCTTCAAGCCTACGACGAACTACGTAAGTGGGCGGATGATGACTTTCGTTCAATAAACAGTCAGATTAAATTTCTCCTAAGAAAAGCAATTATGGAGAATCGGAAAGTGAATACCAAAGAGAAGAGCTGATGAAAGTGGATTATCGGCATTCATTAAGCCAGTTATACACTTCTTAGGTTTCGCAGCATAGGTGAAATAAGAATAACTTTAACCAATCAGGATTCATTCAAATCATGGAGCACCACATCTCTGATTGGGACGAGATTAGCACTCTCTTTGCAGAGATGTTTCAAAACCTCGGAGAAGTCGAACGTTCAACGAACGTTCTCTCTTTTTCTTCGACAAAACCTCACGTAACGACAGCACTCATGTTGACAAATGATGGACAACTCGTTGCAAGCATGCCATTGCATAACATCGATTCTCGATTTGAACGAGTAATCTTTGATGATTCTCTTGAATCTATTCAACTCATAGGACCGTCTTTTGATTACACATACACAATCCCTTCAGAAATCCTTCATCTCAGGGACAGTCGCTGAAAGGACTATTTCAAACGCAAACATTTCGCAAGGCCTCTCTTCCGATTTTTTCTTAAATGATGGATTCCACTCAATGAGGAAGTTAAGTCTATTACTTACTTTCGTCAATCCCTAATTCTGAGTTATGGATCCGCTCCAATTCAATGACTCTCTGTTCTGATAAGCCAAGTATTTTAGCTTGTATCTTCAGCATTTTTCTTTCATCATCTGTTATAATAAAATCTTCCATTGCAACTTTGTATGCCTCAAGATATGCTTCTTCTATGTTCGTGCTAAGAACTTCTGATTCTGTAACCTGGGCTTGAATCCTGAACTCGTCATATTGAATCACTCCGTCTGCATTAAGATCTATTTCATCAAATAATTCCGAACGTGTTTCTGGAGGAAGTTTGGAAACTTCAGGTGCATTTGAAAATTCATCCAGCGAAATAACATTGTCCTTGTTTTGATCCATTGAAGTGAATGCCTCTTTGATTTCTCTTTCATCGATTGGTGCATCTCCCGTCGTTGCAAAAACACTCATCATGTTTATTCCGCTTTTACCATATCTTTTAGCTAAATCTCCATTACCTTCACTGAGTTCTAACATTTCGTCATACCAGTGTTCAAGATAGTTCTTTCTTTCTTCTGTAATTCCGTACCCTTTGAGTCATATTTGTCCGTAGAGAAAGCAGTAAATTTGTCGCAATCTCCTCTCAATCTGTAAGATCAAAAGTATTCACACGAAGGATATTTTACAATCTATGTAGACCTATTATGTCTATACGTCGACGAGCTTTCAGCCCTTTGCAACGTCACCCTTTGAAAGGGGAACACATTGAAGAGTATATCTGAACTAACTTATTCTGTTTTACTAACGTTGATCGCGTTTGGGCCTTTTGGACCTTCGCCGATCTCGAAGTTAACGGTGTCTCCATCGTTAATTTCACCAGTCACTTGTGACTTGTGTACGAAGAGATCTTCTCCGCCTTCTTGTTCGATAAAGCCGAAGCCTTTTGTTTGGTTAAACCATTTTACTGTACCTGTTGGCATTGTTTGTTCGTTTTAATTCAACTAATTGAAGTAACCTATTTACTCATGAGTGAAAACTCTAGTTTTGTATGCTGTTGAAAAAGGGGGAAAAGAATTGATAACTTGGATATATATTGCTTGCAGTCAGCCATACTTAGCAACACTTTTGACACCATGAAGTATTCAATTGCAGAGTCACATCAATCAAAATAGGATTGGTAAGAGTCCCAATGCCAATAGAGGGAGGAGCCCCATTGCAAAGTCCCTTACGAGTAAGCCGAGCATTGTTTTCGTATTAACACGGGCAATCTTGTCAAATTCTTCCTGCATCTTTTCATCGATCATGTCAGAAACTTTTCCAGCACCTGCTCGAGCAGCCTCGATTGTTGCTCCAACAGCAACAGAAGCTAATAGTCCACCAGGGTTTAATTTACGCATCTTCAGAATCCTTAACCCCCAAAGACTTAGACTTCGCTTTCCGACTCTAGA
>JADHSC010000015.1 GCA_016777125.1 Candidatus Poseidoniaceae archaeon | reverse complement strand
GAAAAGGGGATTTTAGAATCCTTCAGGAGCGATGGTGTTCTGGTCCAAAAAATCATAGAGCACAAATTAAAATTCAATACCCCACAGGAGAACATAGCAAACAGGGTGTTCTCGATGACTTGCACAAGAACTCAGGAAACATGGGCTATCATGGTTTAGTAGATATGGATTATGATTTTGCAGGAACGCAAATAGAAAATCATCTGCGAATTTATGACACACGGCCATTAGTCACATTTCCCTCCTACGCATTTACAGACAGGGACGCTGCAATCCGAGTAGTAAAAGACATAGGTGGCCCGTTGAATTTTCACAATAAGGCAGAAAACATTGTTCGCCTTGCTAAAGCCTTGACCATCATCAAACTTTTCAAGGGAATGTACAGAATTCCTGAGCGTCCTCGACCGATTGATTGGAGTGATGTTCAAATTGGGATATTAGATGAAAAAGAATTTTTACATCATGTCGCAAAAGATCTAGAAATTGGCTCTAGGCATCATGAAAAGTTGGATTTTTTCTACTTAAAATTCCATGATAGAATAAAAAAATGTGGTTATAATGATCATATGCTCTTTAGAGCATGGGAGATTTGTTTCTTGAAATATTATCCAACAGAACGACCGATGATGTATCATTATCGAAATCAATTTGAGAAAGTGATTAACAAGAGACTCACAAAGAAAGAGAATCATTTCATTGATAATTTAAAGCAACGTATTCTAGATCATCCTTTGTCATAGATTTACTCGCAAGGAGAACTTACATACTCGTTCGCTGGCATGTTGGAGGGCAAATACTAGGCTGCATTGCCTCATTTTGTGCCGATTTGGCTTATTTTTTCACGTAAGAATTTGTCGAGTCAATAATTCGCTGAGGGCAAATCAATGGGCGTCTCCATAACAGCCTTCTACACAATCGGCCTCATAACAAGGGTTTGCAGTGGGCCCTATACGTGCGTACCCACGAAGACAGATGCTTATGCGATTACCTAGAGCCTATCCGTTGACTCGACGATCTGCTGCATCATCAAGAATAGTTTGTAATTGATCATCTGGATTAAGCCCTTCTTTCATAGCCTTCAATTGTTTCTTATCAGCTTTCGAGATGGATTTAGGCATATGTAATTTCAGAAGAACGATGACATCTCCTCTTCCATTACGCCTTAATCGTGGTAATCCTCGTTTCTTGATTTCGAGTGTATGCCCAGCGGATGACTTAGAAGGTATGACGATATCCAACTTTTTGCCATCAATATGGTCGAGTGTGATTGTAGTACCCAGCACAAGATCGGGATAGCCAAGAGGAAGTGACATGATCAAATCAGAACCATTTCGTTCAAACCATGGATGTGTAAGCACTTCGATTTCAACGAGAAGATCTCCGTTCTTTCCTTGCCCTCGTTCAGCAGGCTGACCTTGGCCACGTAATCGGAGTCGAGTTCCATCTTCTGCACCAGGAGGTACTGTAAACCGAATTGTCTTTGATTCAATCTTATGGCCAAGCCCAGAACAATCTTCACACTTTGAGTCGATTGTTGAACCTACACCAGCACATTCTCGACAGTCTTGAACAACTTCGTTAACGAACGGGCCTATCTGTTGACGTACGCGTACTCTTCCTTGACCTTGACATGTCCCACACGTCGTAGTACTGCCGCCCTTAGCTCCAGTACCACTACAGACGATACATTCACTTGGCAAATCGAGTTCTATTGATTCATCGCTACCGGAAATAACTGTTGCCAAATCGATGCTATGTCGAACGAGGATATCCGAACCTCTTCGCTCCCTGCGTCGGCCGCCTCCACCGCCTCCTCCGCCTCCGAAGAATCCAGAGAAGAAATCACCTCCGAGAAGGTCTTCGAGATTGATATTGAATCCACCACCTGAAAATCCACCAAAGGGATTTCCTCCTGGTGAATCATGTCCAAATCGATCGTAATGCGCTCGCTTTTCTGAATCCGAGAGCACGGCATAAGCCTCTTGAATTTCCTTAAATTTGTTCTCCGCATCCTCTTCTTCGCTTCGATCAGGATGATATTTCCTTGCGAGACGACGGAATGCATTCTTGAGGTCTTTTTCAGTTGCACTACGCTCAACGTCAAGCACTTCGTAGTAGTCTCGCTTGTCGCTCAAAGTGCCACCAATTCATTGGGCTGCGACCACCCACTAAAACCTCACGATGCATTTAGGATGAAAGTGTGGTTCCACAGGATTGACAATACCGTTCGCCAGGAGGGTTCGTAAATCCACATCCTGAGCATCCAGTTGTTGTGCCTGATGATTGCATTTGCATTGGGGGAGCCTGAGATTGAACTGTACCAAGCATCGCCATTGATTCAATCGATTGACTTGCTATGGTTGGAACATCAGGAATTTGTTTCACGGTTTGCTCAGTTGAACTGATGATGCCTCCGTCGTCACTCATGGAAGTCATTGTATCCAAGTCCTTGGATTTCTCTTCAGAAGTCTCCTTAACTTTCTGAATCGGCGCCACAGGACGTTGGGCAACGACTGGAGATTGTTGAGCATTGGAATAAAGGCGTTGCATTCTCTTTTCTTCACGCTCTGTTTCAACGTCTTTACCGAAGAGCCCGTAGATGCTGTCAATTACTCCATCCATCCAACTTTTCTTTCGAATTGAACCAACGGTTGAATCTATTTCTTCACCATCAAAGTTGGATTTTCCAGACAAACGATTTGACGCCTTTTGGACAAACCCTTGTTCTGTAAGGAGACGAATTTCAGAATCTTCATCTTCTTTTACTTGTAATTCAGGAGATTCTCTGTCAAATGTTCCAATTGTTGAATTGAGTTTGTCCTTGTCAAGGGCTACGTCAGAACTGAGTACGACATCCTTTTCCCAGACTCCCTTGGATTCAGCTTCGTAAACATTCTTCATCTTCTTCATGATTTCAAATCGTCGATATTCGTGATCTTTTGTAACCTGAGTACGCCTGTAAAGGATGAATCCAATCAAAGCACCCAGTCCATACCAGATGCAAAAGTAAATCCAACTTAGAGAGATAATATCCCCTAAGGGCTCGACAACAACTTGCAAACTTGCCATGACGAAAAGGGGTAAAAGAAACAACCCTATGGCCGTCGTTTTCTTTGCCGTCATACTACGAACTCCAGACGTTGCTTCTTATGTATTCTCTATTCGTGTTCATCATCGATCACGAGATGCTCGGCCTTTTCGAACACAGCCATCCAAAAGTCCGAGTGTAAAACCAACGTGAAGAATGAGAAGGCAGAATGGAACTCCTACAAGGTTGAGGATACCTTTTCTTGAAGAATAAAGACCCGACATGAGAAGAACAGAAGCATAAGCCAAAAGAGGGACAACAGCAAATTGGAAACTTGTGAGGAAGAGTCCTATCGTGAACATGACACCGGTCAAAGGAAGAAATTCACGTAGTACAATTCGGGAAGGATGTTTCAACAACACTTTCGTTCTCCAAAAACCGTAACGGTGACTCATAAGATACCATGATCTAAAAGTGGTTCTACGCCTCATTTCAACCATTATTTCTGGAGTCCGATAAAGCGTGAATCCTTCTTTGATCAATCGCATACTCAAATCACTATCCTGGCTCGTAATGAACCGCTCATCCCAGCCACCAACTTTTTCCAAAGCGCTTCGTAGATGAAGGGCGAACGCTGGGGTTTTTGTTTCGCCTTCCTTTGTGAATGTTGAAAATTGCCCAGGACCTCCACCGAGAGGATTTTGTAATGTTTCATCGATAAAGGATTCAACCATCGTATTTTTCTTGGAACTACCAACTACTTTACAGCCCAATGCTGCCAATGAAGGATGTTGTTTAGCAATCCGTTCCCATTCAGATTTCAGACGAAGCAAATGCTCTGGTTCAGATTTGATATGTCCATTGTACTCAAGAACATGAGTAATACTCTCGGATAGATGCTGTAAAGCCATATTGCGAGCATGTGGAACATAGCGATTTTCATTATGCAACAATACGATTTCAGGGCCATTGCTTTTCGTTGATTCAGCAATGAGATCATTCACGATAGAAACAGTAGAATCACTTGAACCCCCATCGACTACGTAGATCATATGTTCACTCGATGGAAGGGTTTGTGATAGCAATGAGGAGAGACAATGTTCGATATGATGTTCTTCATTTAGAATTGGAATGACGGTCGCAAGCCAAGGGTTCTGTGCTGCCGCCATACATCGACATCGAAGATGTGGTTTTGACTCTTCACCTTAGAAGCAGGTTGAAAAGCGGTTTATGCATCCATTGACTCATGGACATCAAACCATTAACTTACAATGGCAGAGATGAAGGCATTATGGCCACATTGTCAACCATGTTGAAACCAGGTGATGATGGGTCAAAAATTTCAGAAGCAGTGATGAATCTCTTCCCAGATGCCTCGATTGATAGCATGGGAGAAGAAGCATTTCCTTCCCAGCAGAATGTGCTCATCGAATGTCCTCATTTGTCCGTAGAAACCTTCCTTACACAAATCCGCCAACAAGCCATTCTCGACACGGCTATGGATGCAATGGCTAAGAATTTAGACGGAAATACAACAGTCTTTTCGATTTCAAGACTTGCAGCATTTGCAAATAAGATTTCATTTACAAATGAAGAGATTCCCCTTGGAGGTTGTTTTACAATCCGATTGGAAGGAACTGGTCTGGGCGATTGGATCGAGGCAGTCACATGGCATAATGGTCGACAAGAAGTACCTCGACAATTAAACGATGAATTAGCAATGCATCAGGACGGAGAAGCTTCCACTTGGCATCAATAGCCTAAGCCCTGCAAATGTTTGACAATGGGAAGGTCTGCTTCCAACCAATCAAGTTTGGCTGATTCCTCTGAGTTCACCCATTTCATAGACTTATGAACCGATAACATAGAAGAGTCAAGAGAATCTTCAGTCGATACTAGAAAAACATGTAATTCAACATGTAAGAAGGGGTAAGTGAATGACCAAATACCTAATTTTTCATTAATGCTGGAATCCACTCCGAGTTCTTCTTTTAATTCTCGAATCATAGCCTCTTCAGGAGATTCGTTCGCTTCGACACTACCGCCTGGAAACTCCCATTTTCCTGACCCTAGTTCGGAATCCAATCTTTGCATGGCAAGAAATTGACTTTCAGAATGGAAAACGCCTGCAGCGACTTGTATTGAAGGTCGATACAGCATGTGTGAAATCACATCGCGTATGAGTTGGATACCATCAGATGTTGCCATATGAGAAGAATCCGGAAGATGAAGAAATAAACATGGTACGTCAACATCAGATAGATGTAGAGCATCAAGCGTTCGATAATACGTTTCATTACACAAGTAACGACCAGCATCAGTAGAAAGTGTTGGCTGAATCTTCCAAGAGTCAATATCCCACCGTTTCACTTGAACTGGGGTCATCAAATCCCCATTTCCACTGATTTTTTCTCCAACGATTTGACGGCCAGAATTATCTGGTATGTTCATATCAAGAGCATCTTGTGCACGAAGTTCGATTCTGGCATCTGTACAATCACCACATAGCCCGAGATGAAGAATAGCGTCCCATTCTCTTGTTTCAAGTTCATCCTGTGTCCATGTCGAACCCTCAACATCAACAGTCAATATTTTCTTTTCAATTGAAATCTCACTACGCCCTGGTCCAAAGGGATTTCTTATTGGGAGAACCAATGGCATTGAGTTCACAAGCTTCTCAGAGATGTTCTCAACATGATCTCCAAATGGCATGAACCCAGTAAGCAACACTCTCGGCATAACCTAGCCTGACATCCAATGTTCTTGATTATGATGCAAAGTTGGCAACAGATTCACAAACCAATGGGTCTACCAAGGTATGAAGCCTATGAGTTCTACGACTCAATCCAAACTTTCACCAATACGTTTGGTGCGTGAAATTTGGAGAGAAATATTCCTTGGAGTTGGGATGTGGGGCGCTTTCCGACCCATCTTCGCAGCTGTCTTGGCTGCAATACCTGGACTCTTCCTCGGACAGCACTTCAACCGGAAACATCGTAGAGCATTTGATTGGACTCTACTTCAAATTCCGTTAGCCCTTACAATCGTCCTCTACGTCCCACTCTGGCTGTGGTCTATCTATGATGCATGGAGAGATGCGACCATCATTGTATCCGACTCAAAGAAAAATTAAGGTCGCCACAATTGGTCCGAAGTTGAAATCTCCCCGGACTTCATTCCTTCTAGGTCAGCTAAATCATCTGCATCGAATTCACTGGGTAAATCACCCGAAAAGAATGCTCCCAAACTTTGGGATTCTACGGCCCAGTACATCACAGACTCATCGTTGTTGGAATGTCCTGGATGATCAGCATCCTCATGGTCAGCAGGCGAGGTGTAAACTAAATTTACGAGTCCAAGAAGATGACCAAATTCATGAATCATCACACTGTTTTCAACTTCTTCAGATGAAGGCCGATTAAACAAACCATTAGCATCATCGATTGAATCACCGAACAAGGCTATTGTGGAAGCATCAACGGCTACACCCAGTACGCTATCATCTGAATAAGTTCCTTGAGGCATGATTACGTGCCAACGAAGTGTAGAACCACTGAGTGGAGAATCATCCATTGTATCATGAGCGACAGAACGAACTAAATCAGCATTCCAAGAAGAGGTCTCAGAAAATGTATATTCATTCAAGTTCATCGAGATGCCACCTGGTTTGTCACAGACCTGTTCAAGTCGCTGTTTTAGTAACGAAATAGTACTGCTTTCTGGAGCATAACCAGGTGCATAATCGATTTCAACTACCATCTTCGAGTACGTATCACTTCGCAAACATGCAAGCGTCAAGCCTCCAACATCGCCCCATGACTCTCCCCCGATAGCATCTGAAATCTCATCAAGACATCCTGCCATAGGCACCGTAACCAGAAGAGATGCTAAGAGAATTCCGAGCATAGATTGTTTGCTCATAGCATACCCATCCATAGGTTCTTCTTGAATATCACTAAATCACCACTCCTCAGGTAAATCAATCGGAGAAAAGAGTTGACCTGGTCCATTCGCATCCACAAGTTGCTGACGTACGAGTTGTTCCCAAGAACGTAGAGCCAGAATTCCTTCAATGAGATTCATCTCAGTCTCGATGAGCGTTACCCGTATCAGTGTCGAAAGGATATCCATGCGATCCTGATCGACAATCTTCAGGACCTTCTCCACATCAAATGCTATTTGCGAATCAATACTCTCATCAGGTGATACGATTGGCCAAGGATGACCAACTTTATCGTTAATTTTACCACCCGTTTGAGAAGCGTGGTCAGTCAATGAAGTCATCATTCCTTGAATGTGATGTTGTAGAACAAGAGCCACTTCAACCACAGGCATGGTCAATTGGCCAATCAAATTCACCATACGCTCTTGCAGCGTAACCATCGCTTCAGAATCAGACATAAGAATGCCTCATTGTGAGAGAGAATCGATGTATTGCCATCCGAAGTGGTCCCACTGTTGTTGTGTCCAGCCAGAAGGCAGACCAGTTGGAGGGAGAGGTGCAATTCCTCTATCATCACCTGATTGATTTGTTGGCGAAGGGTTTGGTGTTGGCACAGTAGCCGTTGGTTGTGGAACAGGCAGGATTGTAATTTGAGGTACAGTCTTCATTTCCATCTCTTCGACAACAACATCCGTCTGATCAGATTCCAATTCCTCATCACCATATTTCATCTTACGATACATGACAAGCATCCACAAGAATGCAGAGAGTGAAGCAATCGCAACGAGATACATGAAGATGGCAAATTGGCTATCCCCTGCTTGCTCTGCGAGTGCATCACCGTCTCGAACAGTTTCTTTCTTGACGATAAGTGGATCAACAGTCATTCGGTCCATTTCAACTCCATCAACTGTTACGAGCAGTCGGTATTCCTGGGATTCACCAGGTCCAACTTCTGCAATTACCGGTAAAGAAACAGATGCTGTCAGACCGGCAGCCACAGGGATTGTCGTGTTTGATTCTGCGTTCCAGTTACCACCTTCAACGAGTCGTTGAAGGATAAAGGAAAGTTCTCCTTTTCCACCTTCATTCGCCACACTGATTTCAAGCTCGGATGTTGAGCCTTGAATAGGACTTGGATTAGTCCATTTGATTGATGTATCTTCATTATCGAACGAGACGCTTGGACCAAGAAGTGCAAGGGGCCAGGAAGCAAACGGTTCTGCAACATTGTTATTCAATGTCTCAAATGGATTTCCAGAAGCATCTGAACCTGAAACCCAGATGTCAACAACATAGGATGGTAACAATGTTGTCGCTCCCATGTCAGTCAAGTCAATGTTTCCAGTCCAGAAGAACTGGTCACCAAATGGAAGCGTTTCTGGAAGAACTGAAGCACCACGTGAAATCTCAGCTTCACCAGCACGTATTCTGTAGTGAATGACTGCGGGTCTATCGAGATCAAATCCATTATCATCAACAGTTTCAAGCATAACAAGCAGAGAGTCCGCTTCCCCAATAGAAATTGGTGAGCCTGCTGGAACTTCATTCAACATGACTGTCTGGATGGTCGGGTTTGAACTGTCAACAGCCAACCTCACACGTGGTAGTGGATCTGTTTCGTCCATGGCCAGACCTGGTAAATCCGCTAATCGTAGCCGAAGGTCAAGATGGCCACTATTGACAGGTGGTACCAAGAGATCCAAACTGAATTCACCATTGGATCGAGGTGAAGTTTTCCATACATGGTCAAAGTCTCCGAAGACAACATCGAATGCGCCTGGAGGTGCTGGTGTCTCATCTTCACTGAACAATACACGTCCAGTAACTCGGAGAGCCTGGCCAGAACCAATGAGTGTTTCTTCAATTTCATCATTGTAATGATTGGTTCCATCTCGAAGTTCCACTGCTTTGATGTGACCTGATTCAGTGTCAAATCTGAAGTCATTATCAAGACTCCATGCATTGTTTCCAAGACCTGAAACCTTTGTGAAACAAGGCGTATCTTCACCTGCATTGCAAGGCTTATCAGTCACGCGTAGAACTGGAACGAAGAGCGTCTCTCCGTTCGTATCAAAAGATTCTGGGAACGACCAAGTTAATTGGAATCTCGCACGTATCAATAGTTGACTTGCATTTCCTTCAAATATTGAAATCTCAGAATACAGATTCGAAACTGCAATGAATTCTCCACCTGATTCGAGGTGAGCTTTTGGCATTCCATTTTCATCTTCCTGAAGTTGGATAAAGATTGAAGTTTCCTCATCGTTTACATCCTGACCAAGTGCAAATTGAACGAATTGAATATCATCCCATCCGTTACGATCGGAGAGAACAACCTGGGCAGTGTACATCACACCAGGATGGAGTGGTTTTTCGTCTTCATGGCCGACAATACTTGAATTGGTCAAATCCACTTCTGGCTCAAATTCTTGACGTATTTGATACGTCGAAAGATCTGCCTCCCAACTTGGCATTACCTGTCCTGGAGCATAACCACATACTTGTGGGGTTGGTGGACAAACTGGTCCACCTCCCATAGCGACCTGGTTATTTTGCCCATCCTTACCAGTAACGAAGAATGAGACAACTTGTCCATGAGTCAACATTGAATCATCAATGAGGCCACTGAAGATGTTTAATCCTCCTGCAATGGTTTCAGGGGAAGACAATGTTTTCTCAGTGTATTCGTCTTCTTGAGGCAGACCATCAAAGTTGAAATCATGGCAACCCAAAGCAACCGTTGATTTACATCCAATCCAATAATGTAGACTAATTTGAGTCGGAGGATCAACACTGTCTTGGATGTTGACAGTTACACTCTGACCACCAGGTGCTGGAGGACCAACATGGCGTTCTTGTCCATCAAATGGAAGAGCACCGAGCACCAATGGAGAATTCCCATCAAGAACCAAGCGGATTGTATTGTATCCCGGATTCGAATATTCAGAACCATTCGGAAGATTAACCGCTTCAACATAGAAGATCATTCCACCAGGTGCGGATTCAATTGGTGATTCAAAGGTCAAATTGTATGAACCAAAACTTGGATTCGATTCCTGAGCGAGTATGACAGGTTGCCCAATTGGGTCACCGTCATATGTGACATTTTGTCCAAGAACACGTAGTTCAAATTCTCCCGCTAATGGGGACAATTGTGAGGATTGGAAATGAATTTTACCGAGGAATGAGATGTTTTGGCCGCCACGAACCCAATCTTGAGTAAACAGTTGCCGCCCATCTTCGTCAAAGACTTGCATTCCATCGAGTTGGATATCGTTTTCTACGCGAAGGTCCATCGTTTCAGTATCCCAATTCAATACTGCTGTTCCAAAAGAATCCTTGACTGTAAGAATTGCTTCAGTGGATTGTTCATCATCCCAGGACCAATCGACCGTAACAGGAATTCGAATGGTTCGCACATCATCGTTATCGATGGATGAGGTGCAATTAGAAACATCGAAGTTGACAATTCCATCTGCATCATTCAGGGAACTGCAAGTATCTCCTTGTTGCCACTTGAAAGATGGGTTTTGGCCGTGTGAATTATTGAGTGATGCTATGACTTCAGACACGTAATTGACTTCGTCTCCATGTGCAACTTTTATGATCAGATTTCGAGCAATCCCGTCAGGGGCAGCCATGCCTCCTTCAAATGCAGCATTAATCGCATGAGTGTTCATCTTGTAAGATACATCGATGTTCGTTATTTTCACACGTCCAGAGGTCTGCGCTTTGATTGCAAGTGGTACTTCGACAAACCCATCTCCATTATCTGGAATAAAGTCATTGAAAGCATCTATGAGTGTCGGTTGGAATTCTACATCCTGACCGACAACTGAGTCATCACTAACGTCAATAGAGGATTCATTGAGGAAAAGAATACTCTTCCAATCAAAAATCCCGTCATTTCCAACATCTATTTTCGGTTTGTCAGGGTATCCTTCTTCATAGAAGAGTTCCAGATTATCCAAAACAGGTGTGATGTAAGGATCTGTTGTCGTCATTGTAACTGCATATCGCAGAATGTTACCAGCTCCATCTGTTGAGAAACTCGTTTCAACCATGTTATCCGCAGGCTGCCATGTTGTTCCATCATCATTTGATACCTGAACGGTGAGAGTGGTAGAAGGGTCTTGTGAGGCAATCCATTGAGGCCGTACCTTACCTACCTTCGTACCTGTAGGCTTAGCTGGAGAAATCCATGTGCCGCTTGTTTCGTATTCGGTAGAGTATTCTAAATCAACCCACCACGATACGGCAGTAGAACCAATGAGTGTGGCTTTCCAAACGAGTTCTGTCCCGGGGTGTTGGAAATGAACTGTCGTGTTGGATTCGACTTGAACCCAATGTGTACCATTGTCCGCAGAGACCCAATAATCGACTCGATCGCCAATTGAAGCAGCCGACCATAGAGTTTCCATATTCACCGATAATACGTCTTCGACAGTATTTATCACGGGGCCAAGCCAGGTGGTCGTACCTGGTGCTGGCGTCGTTTTGTATGTCCAACTCGTACCGAACTCATGATACGAAGGCGTACTTGACCATGTCGAATATCCTGAATCCACAGTAAGGAATCGTTGACCATCATAGAACAGTCCATAGCCAAGGGACGAGATACTACGGATCGAATTCTCTGGAATTAAAGCAGTTGCTGTCCCAGATCGTCCCCAAGCCTCGAGTTGATCACGGTCGTTGTAATATTGACCATCTTGGCATCGCATGAAGAAATGCGTTTCATTCATTTCTAAGCCTCTTGCTTGTTGATTACTTACACCACATTGCCAGATTGAAGAAGAAGAGGTTTGGAATGTAAAGTGTTTATCGCCTCTCTCAAGGTCTCCGGTATCATCCTGTTGATAGGATTGTATTCGTCGATTCTGATTATGGAGAATCCAAATGGTATCATCAACTGGGTCGTAAGTGATTCCAGTATAATCACCATTCCCTTGTGGCTGGAATGAGTTTATACAAACCCATTCATTTTCGTCCGAGATATCAAACTCTAAGACACGATGATAGAGGGTATTAGCGGTTGAACTGTAGAAGTATTTGTATCCTGATAGAACAGCGAAAAGTCGTTCGTCATCTGTCACAACCCAATCTCTAAAGCCATATTGGCCATAATATGACGAGGAATGTTTTGAGGGTAATGTACATCCATTTTGGTCGAGCGTGATAATACTCTCACGTGTGCCGTTGTTGGGATACAGACGGTGGACGATATTGTGGAATGAAGTAGACGACCAAGTCGAGAGATATAACCAGTCATGATGACGAAGCACCGCACCTTGTCCCTGAGCATTCAAAGAGTTCGGTGTTAACTTAAGTTGCTGAGAAAAGAGAGCATCGGTCGAGTTGGATGTGTAAGGTTGGCGAACTGCGTAAGTCCCGTTATCCAACCAAGCAGTACTTGAGGGATTCACAGGCTCGTCCATGCTGTGTGGATTGAATGATTGGCTGACATTGGCCATAGCGAGGGTCAAGTCAGAACTTTTGTTATCAGTATTGGATGCTTCTCCAGCAACCCAATGATCACGAGTTGTTGTCGGGATAGATGACCAGCCTGTTGCAGATGCTCCGGAGAGCGTCATCTGAACATCGGTTACTTCTGCACCTTTAGGAAGAGAAATCTTTGCACCACTGTCAGCATTTCCACCCTGATAAAGAGCAATATATTCAGTAGTACCATCGCTAAATTCGTAGGTGTGTCGTGCCACTTCAGCAGCTTCTGCATTTTCAATCCAGAGTTCACTGAACGGGGACATACTCATACCCAAGAAAAGAGAAAGTAGCAGCGCTGCGACGGTTCGCCTCGATACAAAGTTAGCACTCATAGTCTTACGCAGAACTTTGAACATTATCAAGCGTTCCATCCCATGTCACTAAGTGGTTTGACGAGAATCGTACCGGATTGGGGAACTTTCACCCCGACTTCCGTCTTGTTCGTCATCATTGACTTCGAACCAGTCAACCATCCAATCACCATCGGTATCCCAGTTTGTAGGATCAGTTCCTTCAGCGACGTGGTCGTCGTTGTAGTCCAAGAGATACCAACCAAACTCGTGTTCACCGACAGAACGTACTGGAGCTGTATTTGGTGCACCTGTGTAGTATATCTCCCATGGATCAGTAAGATTACCTGCACAGTGAATGACATGATTCGTCGCATCTTGCACAAGGAATTCTACATCATTGTCATCGACAAGATAAGCAAACCTGAAATCATTGCTTAGAGTTTTGTCCATTTTGAGATAATTCCGAATACCTTCATCCCATTGGCCAACACCAAGCAACAAAGATCGAAGTTGCCAGCCTTCCTGAACAACTTGCCCTTCAAATGTCAACCCAGATAACCGAACGGCATTCGGACTCGAGAGAGATTCAGTTGTGATAGCGAAATACTCTTGGAAATTTGTGTATGGCTCATACACACATCCTGCTCCTGAACAATCCCAATTCCCATCTTGGTCGGGATCATAGTTGGCGTCGATGGCATCACGTGGATCCATCGTAAACCAAGCGAAATCAAGATCTGGCCGCTGTAAAGTCCCGGCATTGAGTGATAACGGTAAGCAAGAATTCGTTGAAGTATCACACGCCCCACCTGTAGCCGGGTCAATCCAAATCACCTGGATTTTGAGATACGATGAATAATTATCGTTGGTCTCATTCCAAGCCTTGGTATATTCATACCAATCTGGAATCATGTCACCATCAGTATCGTTATCACTTGGATTCGTACCATATTTGAACACTTCACGACCGTCTGTCAAATTGAAATCCTTGTAATGTTCAGTGACTTGACCATTGTTCACAATCGTCACATACGCTTCTGAATCTTTGTCACTATCATTGAGATCAGGTCGTGTCTCGTTATCCCATTCCATCCAATTTGTGAATGGAAGTGAGCCAATACCTGGCTGAATGACTTGAGAAGATGGTGTGAATGTACGAAGGTCCCAATCACCTTGAACAGCAGGTATATCGAAAGCAGTACGTCCATACCAGCCATCAGAATCCCCATCGTAATTGACATCCCATGGATTCAATGGATTTGCTGCCCAATGATTCGCTGTCGAAGGATTGTCCATGCCATAGAGTGCATAACAATATTCCCATCCATCTGGAATCCCATCCGAATCTGAATCGGGATGAGTAGGGTCAGCAACACCGACCAAAGTTCTGTTGAAGTTGTTCTCATTATATGTGTTAATCGTATTCATTCGACTCACAGACTCAGGCCCTTTAGCCTTGAAATCATCAATCAGGGACTGGCGTGCTTGGAGAAGTGAAAGACCTTCTTCTTCGACATAAGCGTTCATTGCATCTTCACCGAAATCAACAATCCCAACGGATGCTGGTACTGAACTTCGATTGAGATATTTACCCCATGTTCGAGATTCCCATTCTCTTAAATTTGAGAAACGTTCATCTAAATCGATGGTCCCATCTCTGTTGCAATCATAGCTGTCGCCATCTGAATCTAAGTTAACATCCGTTTCAATTAGAGGATTCAGTCCCCAACGGTTTTCATTCAAATCCCATGAGGTGAACCAATATTCAAATCCGTCATACATGCCATCATCATCGGTATCAGGATTGGTTGGATCGGTCATACCAAGCAAGAGTGAGATGAATACATTGGGAGGTTCTCCGGATTGCCATGCGTTGAAATCATCGAGTAAACGCTTTCCGCGAGAATCTTTCGAAATCAAAATTTGGAAGACTCGCTGTGCTTTCTTTGTCGGTTGTTGAACATCACCATCGACATGCATCAAGGGCGCATCTGCCGGAGCAGAAATACCATTTTCTGGATTTGAGGTTGCCAATGCAAACTCTTGCAAATCAACCAAACCATCATTGTCGCTGTCAAAAGTACCGTCTCCAGATACAACTGGGTTAAGTGTCCAAGTTTGGGCTGATAGATTCCATGCTGTGAAGAGAAGTTCCAATCCATCGATAATGCCGTCACCATCTGTATCGACATTGTTTGGATCGCCTGTTGGTCCAGTAAGATTGTATTGTTCTTCGCTGATGAAAGCACCGAAGGATTGAGTCGTAGAAGCAGAAGGCCATTGTTGGAATGCATATGCTGAACCGAGGGTGGTTACAAACCACTGCGGAGATGAGCGGTTTGCGTTTGTTTCTGAGAGTGATGAATCAATGAGATTGTATTCTTCCCAGTTTGTCATTCCATCATCATCTGCATCGAGCCAACGGTCACTTGGCTGAAGCGGATTAAGCGTCCAATCATCATCAAGTATGTTCCAACGTGCAAACCAAATCTCCCATCCGTCCGGCATTCCATCTGCATCACTATCAGCCTTGAATGGATCACAGGAACCCTTTTCGAGAGAGATTTGTGCTGCAAGGATTGCACCACTTGCTCGTTCTGCAAATGTCGATTCTGGAAGACCAAAATCACTGATATTATCGAACAGGTCTGTATGGAAACCAGAAGGCAATTCCATTCCAGATAGCGTTTGATTGTTCAAGAACAAATCGGTTGAGACATGATACTCGAGATAATTTACAAACATCTCACTCGGTTCTAATACCCCGTTCTTATTCACGTCGTATCCATCGCCATCTGGATTCTCAAAGGCATCTGAACCATTCATTGGATTGACTCCTATGCGAAGAGGAGACCATGTACACTGTCCATCAGCTTCCCAACCATCGGGCAAAGTATCGCCATCGGAATCAAATAGATTCGGATCTGGTATAGACCAAGTTGCTGCAGATTCTGGGCTCTCCCCATACTCTTCAAAGAGGTCCCCTGCAAGTCCAGCAAGACGAACTAACGACCATTCATACTCACACAAATTAGCAAGTCCATCTTGATCAGCATCCCATCCTGCATCTTCTGCACGAGTAGGATCAAGTGACCAATTGTTGCCACCGTTGAAAGAATTACCAATCCATCTACGATGTTCAATCTCCCAGCCATCGGGCATACCATCGCCATCTGTATCCATAACAGTTGGATCTGTCCCTACATCAAGAGCATTTGATGATGTATAGAGTGTACGTGCTTGTTCACCAAGTGTTTCATCACAGAGGTACATCAATTGAGGATTGTAGTAGCAGTCGAAATTTGTTTCTTCTAGGAAATATCCGAAATATTCAGAACCATCCAATAGACCGTCCAAATCAGAATCGCTTTGATTTGGAAGTGTTGAGTTATAGCCTTCATCAGAACGTGCAATGTAACGGTATTCTTCTAGATTATTCCATAATCTGTCAAGTGATCCATCTTGATTCAAATCAAGACCGTCAACATCTCCGTCCAACAACGCATCCCATGGATCTGTTGGGTCAAGCCCGTAGGCGATTTCCCAACCATCTGGCATTCCATCGCTATCAGAATCATTGGCTCCAGGATCAATTAATTCAAGATTGGAAAAACGCCCAGGAGCTGCACCTGCAAGTACGTATATCTCACCGTTCTTTTCAAGAGTGGCAAGTGAAGCAAGTTCGCCCGGTAGTTGAGATTGTGTCTGCAGGCCATACACATCGAGATGATTTCCTGCAAGAACCCACAAACCAGCAGATGATCCAATAATTATTTCATCGCCAGTTGGTAAAATCGAATGAATATTATTGGTTTTGGCAAGTTCATCAGCATCACCTCCCGGATGTTCAAGCAATCCACCGTATGTCATGTCATTAATCTCTAAATTCAAGCGATGAAGCCCAGAAGGAGTACCAATCCAGAGAACTGTTGGATTGTCTTCATTTGGCCCATCAAGATACAGCGCTTGAACTTCAGCAGGGTTACCACTTGCTCCAAGATTCAAGGTTCGCAAATCATCGATGCGATTAGAAATGAGAGATGGATTAGGGTCGAAAAAGAAGCGCCAAGAAGGTGTAGCCTCGTCTCTACCAGTGGCGGATTCAAGCGTCATGAGACCACGTTCAGTTCCAACGTAAAGGACAAGCCCACCTCCGGGAACACTTCCATGAGTAACCTCTGTCACAGTAACTTGAGATTCAGAAAGACTTGCTTTAAGATTCAAACCTAATTCAAATGTTTGGGAAATCAGGCCACCTGTGGTTACTTCGAATACCGCTCCATCACCATTTGAACCTAGAGCAATAATCTGTTGCGACGATCCATCAATAGCGAGTTGTGTTAATGCGAAGAGCGCTATTGCTTCGCTGGAAGACCACGAGTCAATCGGTTCCAAGAATCCATCCACTTGAATAGCGGCAACATGCATTCCATGCGAGGTAGCTATTGCAACTGAATGAGGGCCGTTATCAGATTCAACAAAGATTGCTTCGTATCCACTAAAACCTTGCGGGAACCAATAATCTTGAGTCGTCCCAAGTTCATAATCCAAAACAGTCATCCCGTAACGAGTAAGCACGTATGCCATTGAATCTTCTACGAGAATACTGCGTACATCATGGTGCATAATTGCCATGCTGTCTTCAACTGCGTTGAACGTGAGCGGATAGTTGTAGTAGGAAGAGTCATTCACTCCAATCTGAATTTCTTTTAGACCGGACATGACTGTGTTGCCTTCATCGTTGTGTATGTAGAACTCTTCTAGATTCGAAAGAGATTCACCTAGTGCCAAAGCAGTTTCCGTACGACTTACATCGATTGAAACAACACCGTCTCGGTTTACATCCCAACCATCAGCATCGATGTCGAGAAGAGCATTTGAACGATTCAAAGGATTCAATCCAAAGTGTACTTCCCATCCATCGGGCATTCCGTCGCCAAAGGAAGGATAAAGTGGGCGAATGGAAAAGCCATCCCAACTGTATCTATCTGAATCCTCAAGAAGAGGGTCAGTACCAAGCCAAAGGTCTTCACCCACAACTGATGTTGCGTTGGTGGTACAGGCAGGAAGTACATTCTGGAATGATGCGTTGACACCGGTGTTGATGAACGGCCATTGGGTAATCACAGATCCTTGTGGAAGGGTTGCAGTACACCACAGACCATCGAGTTCAGTTGTGAAATTGCTTGGTGATCCAAAACGGTATTCTTCCGGAGAAGTGTACTGTTCCGCTACTGAAATAAATCCATCTCGATTGACGTCAAATCCATCTTCGTCCGGATCATCGGTCATATCACTGTTGTTCAATGGATCGAAATACGGGCAAACATACCTGAGCGTTATACTATCGAATCCACCTGCACGAGCACACATGGCTGCTTCGAATCCATCAGGCATACCATCGCCATCTGTATCCGACGAACGTGGATCAAGATACATTCGATCTCCATTTTCATCCAATAAACCCGTTAGTCCTCTGGAAAAGCCTGGGTCGTTACAATTCGCTGGATATGGCCAACAGTACTCTTCAGTATTGTTCAAGCCATCCCTGTCTGTATCAAAATTAGCATCAGAAGCATCATCTTTGTCCATACCTTCCATTGAAACAAATCTGCCATCAACTGCACTAAAGTTCACCCATTCCTCGAAAATAATCTCATGCACATCGGGAATCCCATCGCCATCTGTGTCTGTAGGTTTCGGTCCTTGACCGGTTGTGTCATCGGGGTGAACATTGGAGACCGGAGAGATCGTAGGAAACTGAGACATGAAGAGAAGCCCTGCGATTACTGCGAGCGTGGAGAGTAAGGTTGTCTGACTTCGTCGCAAAAAAAACACCTAAGCGACTAACGCCGCATTATTTGTCCTCTTCTCCATGCTTATAGGAATGATGGAGCGTTGTTCATACAGTGAGGCGATTTGACATGGGCAAAAAGCAGTACCTTTGAACAAAAACAAGCGGTGTATTCAATATCCGTCTGTGTCCCCATGAAGTTGATTGGGATGGGGTTATCGATTACGCATCTTGGAACTGGAAGTCGTGGCAATGCCACACTTCTCAGTACTGAATCATCCCATATTCTTGTAGACCAAGGATTTAGTGGAGTACAATTGGAAAAACGCTTGGGTCTTTTAGACGTCAGTCCAACTGATTTGGAAGCAATTATCATCACTCACCATCATGGAGACCATGGAGGTGGCGCACTCATTGCCCAGAAGCGATGGGGGATACCAGTCTATGCAAATCATCGTACTTCTCAAGAATTAGGATTACTGCCTGAATTCACACACCATTTTGAATCGCTCGATGTTCTGCAATTTTCTCAAGGTACGTCGTTGCTACCAGTGCCAGTACCGCATTCAGGAGCAGATAATGTAGCATTTGTAGCTAGTCACGGAGGCGAAAGAACAGCTATCATCACGGATCTCGGATCTTGGACTGACGAACTCGTCCACCATGTCCATGGCTGCCAACATATTGCAGTGGAAGCAAACTATGACTCCAACAGGTTGCTCAATGGACCATATCCTCGTTCACTGAAAGACCGAATATCAGGAAGAGGCGGGCACTTGTCAAATGAACAAACTGGACAATTCCTGAAGCAGGTCTGCACCGATGCGACAAGAAGTATTACGCTGACACATCTTTCTGAAATGAATAATGCTCCACATTTAGCCGAGTCTACTGTTCTTTTTGAAATCGATGAAGTGTTCGAAGGAGACATAAATATCTCGGCACAAGATGGACCTCATTTTTCACATTTCATCGGTCGTCGAGACGGGGATGGTTTTGCAACCAACGCAATCCAAAGAATAGCTCGAGAATTACTCTGAATCAATAAACAGCAGGTCAATCCCTAAATGCATGCGAGAGACTCAAGTGACAAGAGGGGGGACTATGATGCAGCGACGAAAGCGGGATGATGAGGAAAAAGCCGTGAGTGAAATCCTCGGCGTCATCATGATGTTGGCCATGGTTGTGAGCATCATGGGTGGTGTTTTCGTCTTCCTAAACCCATACCTCGTCGCCTTTCACGACAACACTAACTGGAACAGTGCGAATAACATCGCAGATCGTATCGAAGACCGGCTTGATGTTGTAGGAGACGCACCTAATGGCACAGGAACTCGCCAAGCCCTCTCATTACAAGCATCTTCAATCAATCCAGTTCAACTTGTTGAGGAATGGGTTCTTTCTGCTGATTTAACACCTTATGAAGTGGTTCAAGTGGAAGAAATCAATAGCAGTTCTCTACGTTTCCTATCGATTAATGAATCGGTTACAACAGTCGTCATTACGAATCCCACAACCTCGGTTTCAATCGATGTTCAATCTTCATTTGAATATTCTGTGGTCGATCACAACTTGACAAGCGAGACTTTCCTAATCGTTGACATGTACGATGAAGGAGGCACTCATGTCCATCGGTGGTCTCGCTTCGTCTTATCTGGGCTAAGCATTAGCACAAATATTGATGGTGGACTCAATCAAATTGTATTGATCAATGATGCACGAATCTCTAAGGACCCAAGCACATCGTGGGAAATCGAAAAAGTTCCCAGTCTGCGACTTGATACGCTCGTTGATGGAACCACACGACTTTCCCTTGTTCTTACTGATGTTCAACTCGATGAATCGCTCGGGAACGGGCCAAATGTTGGTTTCAAAGTGGAATCATTGGGACCTGTACAACTCTTCACTGGTGAAGCTTACAATCTCAGAGTCATGGTCAAGAATACTCTTCACTCAATTGTCGATCCACAATATCATGAAACTTGGCTCACTGATTATACACTCAACAGAGCATCAGGTACACTTGATGAATTCATTGGAATATCGCCCTATCAAAGAGCGAGTGGAATCGATGGATTCACTGTAGAAACTCAAGATTTAGCCCTTTCATTGGAAATAGACGTTCGTCGAATGGTGGTAAACGGATGAATGAACTCCAGCGAAATGAAGAAGCAGTCTCTGCTGCAATCGCTACAGTTCTATTATTCGGCGGAGTCCTTTCAATCATCAGCATCATGATGGTTACAATGATACCAGTCATAGAAGAACTGGAAGGCAGTGTCGAGCGTCATGACATGGCAGCGCAAATGACACAATTTAATCAACAGACTACGAACCTTGCTGAGCAAGGTATGCCAGGTGATATGGTGACCCAAGAATTTGTTCCAGTAGATGGTTCTCTCGAATGGGACGCAATACGAAGTGGAATGTGGTATTCATCTACTTGGGAAGAAGGGCATTCTTTTCGAATCAGAGATGTGATTGACTTCGATGATGAACTCCAGTTGCGCCATTCTGAGTCTACGACTAGTTCAGTCTGTTTCTCCGACATGCGTTTAGGGCCTGACCGACCATTCCACTACACTGCACCAACATGGGCAAACTCGGTGATCCTTACAACGAAACCGGGTCTAAGTTTCCCTCTAGGACCTATTGAGATTGATTTACTTCAAAGTCAAGTTCTTGTTGACACTGCAAAATTATTTGTTGATGATATAGCCCAATGGGATCTCAATGGTGCAGACTACAAAATAGAATCAACTCAGGAACTTGAAGTCTATTGGTTGAGAAATGGATCAGGTTCATCAGAAATCCGAGCCAGTGATGCGAGTGCAAACGGCAAAGGTCGCTCTTGGGCTCTCCCTCTACCACAAGGTACTGTAAAACTCAATATTGTTTCTGATGACCTCATTATGATAAACGGAAATGGTAAATTTGGTTCATTCACAGAAGTTGCGATACCATCTGAGTTACTTAACGTCGAAACGTCGTGGTCAAAATCGTTGACATTGGATAGCGCTCAAGTGATCCATCTTACAACAACTGCAGATGCTCAGTTGATGATCTCTTTGGACACATCAGAAGGGGCGACTGCTTGGAAGAGTAACACCGGTACGCTCCATGGAACATCATTCCTTCCGCCATCGCAACAAGGTTACATTGTTCTTACAAATCCAAACGCTGTGTCTGCAACTGCTACATGGAGAGGAAATGGAATCACCCTTGCAGCAATGAGTTCCGAACGAGTTCAATGGCCTCCATCTGGGATAGAAGGAGCAGCATCGATCCATTCAGATTTCCCTATTGGGGTCCAGTGGCAAAGTGATTCCGAAGCAAATGGAGTCTTCCAGATTGGAGCCGTTGATACCGGCATGGAATCTGGAGAACAATTTCACATCAGCACCGCTCAGGCACTCCATCTTGAGGTACGAGTAAACGGACAACAGACTCTCTTTAACGCCTCTAATCTGGTTTCCAATAATACTGTTCTCAATCAAGGAGATACGATTGAAATACCTCTTGAAAATGAAGATGTCTATCTCAACACAACGGAAGGTTATGGGATGTATACTACAGCCATGAATGGTACAATTGGGCTCATGCAAGCCATGAACGATGGCGAAAGAAGATGTGTTGATGTTAGCGTTACTGCCTCGGGATGGGTCGATTTGAAGATGCCATGGGATAGTATGGGTGGACGGAGTATCATCGATATGCAAACAGCATGGAAAACAGGGACCTATCCAGCAAGCGTACACATGCAAATGTATGGAATGGTTGTTGAAGAACCATACACACCAATTGGTAGTGCCTGGATTATGCAGATATCTCGTTTCACTTACGCATTTGAATCTTCGGTAACGGGAATGGAGGTGGCCATGACTGGAGGAGCTGTTGTTACCAATCATCCTGAATTCAATCCTACTGTGATTGTATCTCCTTCTGATCGTGGAGGTCCTGGCCCCCGATTTGCTGCTACTATTCCATCCCTACACCCGACATCTGACTCATCGGTTGGTGGCGGAAAATTGTCTATGGAAGTAACGCTTTCCAAAAGGACAAGCCTTGCGAGCGATATTGCTTATGAAGTCCGAAGAGGATGGGCTGAACCCTATGGTGAAGCGATTGCTTTAGCCTCTACTGATGGACTTGAATCGAGTCTTGATTGGACGATATACCCCGGTAGACTTGACCTCCTAACCGATTATGTCGGATGGGTTCCTGATCCAGGATATGGTACTTCAGAAGCCATCTGGCATACAGCTGGAGCACCTATTCAATTTTCATTACAAATATCTTCACTGGATGCATATGTTTCAGAGGTGATCGCTTGAGAGAATCACAAATTCAGCGTAAAACTGAGGCAGCAGCAACTGAACTGGGCTATGTCTTCACATTCCTACTCGGTGTGTTACTTCTTACTATGTTCAGTCTCTGGATTTATGATATCGAAACGGCAACTCGTGAACGATGGAATGAAGAAGCAATTGACGCAAATATGAATGACCTCGCTGCTGCAATTGAACGTACAGATACAGCAAGTCGTATTGACAACACATCCTATGCAGAGAGAGTCTACTGGAGAGCAACCGAAGCAGATGAATCCCAATTCACTCTTGAATTAACAGATACGGAGTTGATTTTGTATGATGGTGGCGGAGAACTCGACACTGAACGATCACTATCAGGCACAGGCGGAGCACCTCATACAGGAATAGTTGAACTTGCTGGAGTGGAGTACATCTGGGTAGTTCATCATGAAGGCGAAATCACATTGAAACTTGATCGACCGATGTTCTAACGGCCCATAACTGCAGCATGAACTTGAGCTTGTACTTCTCGCATTCGAGTTCTTGCTCCCAACTCCCTAAACACTGCGAGAGCACGTTGTAGATATTCCATTCTTCGTTGCCGGTCTGGAGCGACGCCTCCTAGTTTAGAGAGTAATTCTCCAATTTGCATTCGTAAGTCGTTTGCTTCAGCAATAATTAGAGCTTCTCTGTATCGCTCTAGAGCCTCTTCACTGCGCCCACTATCTTCGAGAACCTCTCCAAGCAGGATGGTGATTTCGACCAAAGAGACCGGGTCACCAGCATCAGACATGACATTCAATGATTCTGAATAATGATGTAGTGAAGTTTCAGAATCATTCATTTTTGCATGATATCTGCCTAACAATGCTTGAGCTCGGGCGTGAAGGAGAAGGTCTTCACTTTGGTCAGTTCGCTCAAAGGCTTCGAAAGCATGTTTTCTTGCACGGTCAACTTCACCAAGGTCAAGCAGTGCTCTGCCGAGTATAATCTGGGCACTGAGTAAGGATTCATCATTAGAAAGAATGGCTTCAACTTCTGAATATGCTGCTAAAGCTTTTGATTTGTCATTCTTTCTTCGGTACAAATATCCCATGTTATTGTAGGTTCTTGCTGCACCTTTTGAATCACCTAATTTAACCTGAACTTCAAGTGCTTGTTTGTGGGATTCAAGTGCTGAATCAGTCTTTCCTTGTTTCATAGCAATGTCTGCTTGAGAACCAAGAATTTCGGAAAAGATAACTTCAGAACCAGCCGATTGAGATGCAGAACTCGCATCATCAAAAATTGCAGAAGCCTGTTCAAATCTACCAAGCATAAGTAAAATATCTCCTTGAAGTTGGAGCATAGGCGCAAGTGTCTTTGGTTTGAGTCCATCGGTGTTAACATCTTCAATAAGGTTCAGGAGTTCAAGATGTCCTTGTGAAACAATGTCACGACCAAACTCGACAATCTTGGAGATAGCTTCTTGTTGGTGATCGGATGCAAGTTCATGGTAAATCTGTTCCAATGTAGCTTCCGAACTTTTGGCTTGTTTCGCATAATACGCTGCACAACTGTTGTGAACTTCCTTCTTGGTTGGTTCATCAAGACTTTGTAACAAAAATTCTCGGATTAAGTCGTGTACGTCAAATACATCTGTGTCAACTTGTCTGGCTAAGCCTTGTTCAACTAAACTGCCCAATACATCAACATCAAGGTCGTGAGCGAGCAATGCTTCAAGCGTAACTGATTCTCTAAAAATAGAGAGGACTGTGAGTACTCGCTTTTGTTCAGCAGTGAGTTTAGAGAAAATCTCCTTCGTGACATAGTGCTCAAGTGTGTCGTGGAATGCACCTGCTGATGCACCTCTGTTAATCAATTCGAGAACCAATGGATGACCTCGTGATAAACCGTGGATGTGGAGCCACTGCTCGGTCGAGAGGTCGTCAAATCCTGAGAGAATATGACGTGCAGAATCTGAATCGAGACCATCGAGTGGTAAAACAAGACTCGTAATTCGTCCCTCTGCGTCTTTTGTTGGAACGACTGGCTTAAATGAACGTGAGAAGATGACCAATCCAATTGATTCTTCACTTCCCAATAACCCGAGAGTCATCGATTGGATTGTTTGGAATAAGATTGGATCAGAGACTTTATGGAAATCATCGATCACAATAAGTGTCAGTGTATTTTCCAATGAATCGACTAAAATTCGTGCTGCATCATCTGGCTTTGGTACCGGTGTCGCAGCAAGATAATCTGAAAATGATGAATCGCCTATGTTGAGTAACCAATCAGCAATTGCTTCAAACATAGCTCGAGAACCTTCCCAATCTTGACATCGATGATACAACAGATTTCTACGATGCATAAATCGTTCAATCAATTTTGCAGCAATTGTGGTCTTTCCAATCCCTGCAATACCGGGAACAAGAAGCGTTGTCGCTCTTGCTTCGAGTAGGTTGACCATGTTATCCAACTCTTGTTCACGGCCATAGAAATGACGTAATCTTGGAAGATCTCCAAGAGATGTCACCAGTTGTTTCTCCACTTGTTTCGATAAATCTCGTTCGATCAAATCCTCTGTAAGAGGACGCACATCGAGAATCAAATTGTCATCAAGATAACGAATGATATCGACTGGTCTCATAGTAAATGGTAGAACTTCATGAGAAGATCCAAGCGCTGTTGTCAATGCGTCACCATCTGGACCAATACAGCGGAATTGGAAATGACGAAGCCGTTCCCAAGTTTCTTCAGCGGCTATAATCCCGGAGTCGGTTAAGAAGTAAGCTTTCCGTTTCCTACTAACTCCATGAACGTGGGCTTGTCGTTCAACGAGTAAGCCCTCATCTCTGAGCCCAGAAATCGCCCGAGGTACATTCGAACGTGCGATTGCAACTGCATTTGCGATTCCCATTTGGGATAGAGAAAAAGGAACTTCCACTTTTTCTTTGAAATCTGCATAATCAAGCAGATGTAACAGGATTTTCTCCTGTACCCCAGGTTTGGCAATCATCAAATCAACCTCCTTATTGTGAAGGTGGTTGGAAATTTGGATCTGGCACCCACTGATTTGATTCCTGATCCCATAGCCATCCAGGATGTTGTCCAGACGCAGCAGGAGTTTCAGCTTGGGCAGTCGGTTGCATCACGACTTCCTGGGGTTGTTGTGCCGCAGGTAATTCTACGACATCCTTCCGCCCCCATGCGTATGGGTCTTCTTCAGTAACAGCTTCTTGTTCGACTCCAAAGGATTCTTCATCAATATCTTCGAATTCAATAAAGAAGTAACCCACAGCACCAAGTAAGACAAGGGCTGCAATAACCAGTCCAACAATGAGGAATAAGTTTCCACCATCATCCTCTTCACCAACGGCGACATTGAATGAGGTCGGGTCATTTGAGCCTCCGAATGTTTGACCATCCATTTGGAACTTGATTTTACTTGAAGCATCATTCATGTCTTGTTGTGTGAGTTCCATTGACCAAATACCGTTATCTCCAACAACAACTGACTTGATGAACGATGAACTTGAAATTGAACGGGCTTCAATTCTACTTCCCGGCAAACCAGTTCCGTTGAACACAGCAGGATTGTCCGAAGTAACCGACTCACCAACATCCATTCGTTGAGCCACGAATTCGATAGGCTTTACCAAGAACGTTACACCTTCTGAAAAGACTACTGAATCTTGTTTGTCAGTAACCACGAATCGTACGTTTTCTAACGTCCACGAGGATATTTCTTCATCAGTACGTGATGCTGCTGGATCGTAACGAGCCACACCTTCACCATCAATGATGACATACACTGGATGGAAGTCGTCAGATGAATCAGTTGCATCATCAACGAAATCTATACTCAATTCATTGAATCCACCATCGGGGTCTGAGAAATATTCGCTCAAATCAATGGAGGCTCCTGATCCACATTGATTCTCAGAAGTTGAGCCTACAACACAGAAAATTGTTACAGTATTCTTCCAGTTAGTTCTGTCGAACTGTGGAGGGATGTTGTTTTCATCTGTCGGTTTGTCAATGGTGATTCGTACGACATCTGCGGTGGAGTAATCTTCACCATCATATGCCTTAACAAGAATCTCATATTGACCTTGATGGTCAAGTTTACTTGTGTCCCATATAGCAGACCATGAGTAACCAGGCCCTGTCTTCGTAAATTGAGTAACTGGTCCGGGACCGTTGTTGAGAATCAATCCACTTGCAAGGTCTGTAATCGTGATTTCTACACGAGTAATTGTCCCATCAGCTCCATCGCTTGCAAATCCGATCAATGTTGTGTTCGTGGCTGCACGTACTGTTTCAGTACCATCCGGCTCCAATAAGTCGACAATTGGAATGATGTTGTCGTTAACGACGATCACAGTTCTTGTCTGAACAACGCAAATATCTTGTTCATCATCGCAATAATCGCTATCGCTTGCCCACACTTCGAAATCATACTCACCGGATTCAAGTTCATCGAAGTTCCATTGATAGGCCCATGCTACTGAACCATTGATGGCAAAGTGAGAACTGTATCCATTTGGCCCACTTACATCGAACCAGATGTCTTGGATATCTGATCCCCAAGTACCCGAATATGGGTCTGAAGCAGTACCTGTGAAGAGGATTTTACCGTTCGTATGTGTAGAACCATCGAGAGGTTCGTTGAGATATAATGTAGGAGGGACGAGATTGAGTTTGAATTTACGGACTTCAACCGGAGAATAATCAAGACCATCGTATGAACGGATTCTGAAAGTAACATCGCTTTCTCCCTCAGGGTGTGCGGAGAGGTCCCAATCGAATGACCATGATTGGAAGGGATGGTTGTCTTTTGTCAACTGACCATTTGCTCCAGATGTGTCCACTGCATAGTACCAATCCGAACTGCCAGGAGGTTGAATCTCAACACGACTCACAAGGCCGAATTGAAGATCATAGGCAAGGGAGTCTGTCTGACCACCTAATTGCCCATCCCAAGCAGATCCAGTAATGACTGCATTAATAGCAAAGGAATCCCCATCGTACTGCTCAACAGTTACACCAGGGCGAAGGTTATCGAGATTGATGATGTCATCAACAGCACCACTCAAGACAAAGTTGAAATCTTTCTTTCCTTTGTTGAATTTGTACGCCTCAACGATGTAGAATGGTAATTCTCTACCATTTACACAATCAGTATCGGCATCATCGACGAATGTGTCACCATCATTGTCATATCCATCAGAACATGTATCTTCAGTGAGTACAATAGGGTTACCGGTTCCATCATCAGAACCAGGGACAACAACATCCGTTTCCCCTACGAAGTGATTCCAATTCCGATCCAATAGGAAGTCGGATGGTAGAGATACTTGCTGAGTAAATCCAAATTCATCTGTTGTAAGTTCGTAGATAGGCAGGCCAGTTGCATCTTTGATAATGACTGTCGCACCTGCGACGTTACTGTTCTTGGCTTTCACTTGATAGCGAACGAGTTCACCTTCTCGAACTTGAGATCCCCAAGCAGAGTTTTGGTTTTGAACATGCACTTTTGTAGCGTCAAAGTTCTGTAAATCCGCGAACGAGAATACAGTAGAGTTGTTGACTAATTCAATAGCAAGTGGCATGTCTCGAGGAGGCATGATGCTTGTCTCAGGTAGCAACAAACACTCGGATTGCACATAAGGGCACTCGGCACCTAGCCATGAGAGCATGACTGGGTGAGTATAGCCTCCTTGTGCATCAGGGATGTATTCAGATTGAACAGTTACTCTTGATTCAGAAATATTGTAAATTTGTGTTGCATTTGTCCAAGTGTTTCCAGAAAAGTAACCGATTGAACCAAATTTAGATCCATACTTGTTGTCGAAATGACTGATGTTCGCAGCAAATTGTCCTGCTTCAATCGTGTTATCTTGAACGTTGACGATTGAACCCTTGATTCGAATTCCGTCTCCAGAATTCCCGGTGACCGTGTTACCTACGATTGTAGCAGATGCCATGAAGATGTGAATTGCAGGGCATTGGAAGTCACCACCATACATCCATACTGAGTTGCAAACACCAGTATTGTTAGCAACCAGATTATTGGCAATGTAGGCTCTGTTTGGAGATGGACTTGGATAGTTGCTTCCGCTATCTTGGTAGAGATATTCACCAATCTTAATCGGTTCCTTAGCAATATCAGTAACGGTATTGTTCTCGATTTCTACATCAGAATTTCCAAAGACCCAAAAGCCGTTGAAACCAGTAATTGGGCCAATCGTGTTCTGATGAGCACTTACTGTCGAATCACGAATACCGAATCCAGAACCTTGTGCAGCCCCTGAAATGGTATTTCCTGTTGCTGAGATCTTAGCGCCATCATATGCTGTGATTCCAGCGCCGTCTCCAGTAGTGATTTGATTATTGTTGATGTAAAGTGTGTGTTCAAAATCACCGGTCATCTTAAGGGAATTCGTGTCAATACCGTTGCATTTAATGTCAAGTGTTGAGTTTCCAAAAGAACCTGATGAACCACGGAGGAAAACACCTTGAGCGTTATCCTTAATATCGAGATTGTCCAATTCGATAAACGAATCCTCTGAATAGATCAAACTTATTCCATCATCGCATGATGCATCAGCATCTCCTGTGAATTCTGAACCTGTAATACTGAATTTAGATAGAATACCAGCACCTGCACTGAATGCTTCAACACCAGGGCCGTTGTAACCAAGTCCATCAATACCTAGAGTAAATGTTGAATCTTGGATTGTTGGTGCAGCAAGGTCAATGGCAATTACATTTGTTGTGTTGATATCACTAAAGCCAAGATTATCTGCATTTGCAGATGAACCATCAAAGACAAGGGCTGCATATTTTACAACCTGAAGAGAGGCAACATAGACTGGTGCTCCGTAAGCCTTGTCGAATTGCACGTAAGACAGGCCAGTTGAAGCTTGGTTGATTGTATTGCGCACAATAACACCTGAGCCACATGCAGCATCAGGATTGTTCAACAAGTTATTGCCTTGAACACTGCATCGACCGACTACAGAAGTATCAGCAGGGGCTGCCCAGTTCAAACGAACTGGAGAAGAAGCACTAGCCTGACTAGCACCACAAGAGGCTGAACCTGCACAGATCGCACCTTCAACTTCAATCAAGGCCCCGGCTTTTATGTTTACAGTCGTACCAGCATTGATGACTAGTTTGGCACCTTCTGCTACAATGATGTCTCCTGTGACGGTGTGCGTACCGCTCCAAGTCTCTGTTGTTGAGATTGTTCCATTGGATGTTTCGTTTATGGCGCTTGCCGCTGGCACGGTCATAAGACCCATCAGCAATGAGGTGAGGAGTAATCCCACCAAACCGACACTTTTTCCTGTATTTTTGAATCCCATTTCAATTCCTCTAAACTCTCGGAGAACCTGAACGAATATAATACTGCGCCCATAGCGACTGTGTTTTTAATATCAAATAAGGTTAAAAATATCATATAATATCGTATTAAAGTATCATAAAATGACAATAATATCAAATATATATCGGGTAAAATGAATCTAACTGCCATCATTTTGGCTTAGCAGTCTATGTTTGAAGGAAGCGATTCCATCCACGCCTTTGCATCGAGGACACCATATCCTTCTCGTAGATCATGGGTCATATCAGGTGAGAGTGAAGCGGCTAGAGACGATTTAACGAGTTGGATACAATCCGTTCCAGATTCATTTGTTCTCTTGAGTTCAGGATGTTCTTCAAGGATTAGAGCCAATGCACCTGCTACGAATACTGTTGCATCAGATGTCCCACTGGAGGAGTACCATTGATTATCCATTCCAGTTGAGACAATCGATACCCCAGGTGCTGTTAATTCAGGTTTCTGATGAGGGTATTGACGCTGGTTTCCATCAGAATCGATTCGTTCACCTGAGGAGGATTTAGACCAGACTTCGTTAAATCGATCAGATGCTCCTACTGTTATTGCTAACGGTACATTTCCTGGAGCACTCACATATCCATCGTCAGAAGATCCACCATCATTTCCAGCAGCTGCTACTACATAGATACCCAGATCAATCGCTTGCCGGGTTGCTGAGACCGTCGCACCTTCTCTCGAAGTTTCATGGTTTTGTTCACCTCCTAATGAAAGTGAAATGATGTCTGCTTCAAAGTCAAAAATACACCAACGAATCGCTGAAGCCACTCTCGATTCTGAACCTGTGTTATCATCACCATCTGCACTGAGAGCAGCAGCCATCCCTAAAGTGACGCCTTGGGCGATTCCATCTTGATAGCCTGAGGAGAGTAATAGACCTGCCATCAGAGTACCATGTGAGATTGATCCATAATCCATAGGAGATATCTCGCTACCTACAAAATCCTTGAATTCAACTGTCGAACCTTCAAGCGCTGAGTGAGAAAGCGAAATGCCAGTATCAACCATGCAAAGACGGACGTCTTCTCCTGTCAAACCGGCTTGTTGCAACTCACGAATATTGGTGTCCTCGAACGCCCACTCGGATGAGGGAGGAGGAAGTTCCAATAGAAGCAAATCTGATTGCCACAATACAACGATGAGGGCCATTACGAGAGCAATTATTGTCCCAGAGATTACAGAGAATACTCTCTTTGGACGGATTGAAACAGAATCGGGAATGACTGGTGCCCACCCCGTTACTTCAGCTCTCCATTGCTCTTGGAAACCTCGTGTACTAGGGTCAATTGCAGATAGAATCCTGGGCTCACCTGGCTCAGGGAGCAATTCCATTCCACGAAGTTCTTCCATCTTCCTCCCCCTTTGGTGGGGCTCTTATGGTATCAAACCTTGTCTTATCACGTATCAGAATCGAGAACCTGAACCACTACGGGTTCTTGCGGCCTTGATACCGAAGTAGAGGATGATGAAGATCAATGCAATGATTGTGATGAGAATGATCGAACTATCATCCTCTTCAGAACTTTGCACAACATATTCGATTCCGAAATCGTCCTCGGGCGTGCTGGATGTGAAATTAGCATCATCACCATTGACTTCTGCTCTCATATCGTATCGTGTAATACCCTGAGTTGCTGCAAGCAATTTGAATTCGAAGTCTTGAGAACTTAGAGCAGCAACGGAGAGTGTTTGATTGTACTCAACCCCTTTCTCATCTCCAGTTAGAGGCGTCAGATAGACTGTAACTTCACTTGCGGTTCTTAGGCCAGTGTTTTCGATAACGATTACAACAATGTTCGGGCTAACATCTGCAAAGTTATTGCTTCTTGAGAGTGTCTTATCATCATCAAACGATAATGTGATTCGAGCGGATTCAATTGTGATTTCAACATCTTGAGATTCACCATCTTCACTGGTAATGCGAACGGTCATCAAGACTTCTCCACTTTCAAAGGAAGCATCTGAAGAAACGGTAAATGCGAGGTCTCGCATGTTGTCCTTAGCAATGGTTGTAACACCATTCATTGGAGCAACTGTCCAGCCATCTGGCAGGTTGTCAAGAACTTCATAGGTGAACGAATCATCACCATTTCCGTTATTGTTAATCGTCAATCCTGCAGTGGTTGAACCAGCAGGTGAAACACCGACTGTTTCTGTAACTTCAGTTGTATTAAACTCAAAGTATTGTGGAACTGCAACGTTGAGGGAAACTTCGGTCATATCACCAGTATCTGCCATGAATCGGACATTCAAACTGTGCCCATTCTCAAGATGCCATGCGTCTTCAACAGATGGAAGATTGATTCGTGCAAGAACAGTTTCATTCATTGTTGCATTTGCATCTACATCACCAATGCCGAGTGAAAGGTCAATGGAATCGACCCATGCACTGCCATTGTAGAATTCAAGACTCCAATCTGCTTGATCTGGAGAGACGGTCACTGAACCAGATACTGCAAAAGTATCCATAATTTCAGTTCCTTCATATGTTGCAATGACTTCAAATTCAATGGTTGAGTAATTTGCATCATCATTGGTCAGGATCGTAGCAATCATATCTCTGTTCTCATTTGTAAGACCAGTAGCATTCACAACATTGTCAACACCAAGCGTAAGATCACTGTTGGTCTTTCTATTGTAAGAAAGCATGAGAGAAGTACGACCCTCATCACCGTTATCAATTGAGATACCGGAGGTGTAATTCATTGTCAAGTCTCTTTGAACGGTTGAGAATTCAGAAGCGAATGAAGCAGAACCTGATGGAAGAAGTACTTCGAGTGTACCATCTGAATTGAGTGGTAAGTTCCATACCTGTCCTTCACCAAGATCGACTTCGACTTCCACAACAGTATCTACTGGTGAGGACGAGTTGTCTGTACCTGCATTGAATGGTTGTAAGTTAAAAGAAGTGAATTGAGTATTAATGTCAATCCAGCCACCCTTGCTCATAACCAAATCAATAGTACCACCATCTTGTACTGCAGCATCAAGGATACCAACAGCGATTCCACCACCGTTGAATGGAGCATCTGCCTCAGAGACAACAACGACCCATTGTCCCGGTTCGACTGATTGAGTGAAGGTTAATTCATCTCCAGCATAGGTTCCTGTGACGTCAACCATGTCTGCTTGGTTTTCCGCAGTTCCGTAAAGAACAATGCTTGCACCATCAAGACGGGCTGAATCGAGAATGTCTGTGACAGTTCCAGTGATTGTTACTTGAGCAGCAGCCATTTCGATATCTTGTGAGAGCGGCTCACCTTCAACAACATAGAATCCTGTATTGTTGTCATCATAGTTGACAACACCGAATCCATCCTTTGCAATAGATACTGTGTAATTCTCAAGGATAGGCACGTAAAGTCTCCAAACACCGTTTTCATCGGTTTGGATGATCGTATCGATACTTCCACCTTGGATGGTTACATCTGCAGCTTCAACGCCTTCGTTTCCGTCACCAATATCATCTTCATCAACATCCCAGAATGCCTTACCACCGATTTCGACTTCAAGATCAGCATAGACCATTCCAAGACTGGTGTTTTCTGTAAATGGCTGAGGGGCGCTCGATGTATCGAGAGTCCACACACGTTGTGCTGCTGTCTCGTTCATGAAGAGACTCCATGTACCAGGCATGAGCAATTGTGTTGCATTACCGTCACCGTCTGTTGGGTTCATGGTTATGTTTCCATATCCATCATGACTCACCAAGACAACCTTCTTTCCAGAAAGTGTCTGGTTTGTACCAGATTCCACTAGCGTCAGCGTGACTTCTACGGTTTCAACCATGATAAGGTTGAGATCAATTCGTTGTGAAGCGTCTGCACCGACTGTGATTGGTGCACGCAATGATTCCATGACTGCATCTCCGTTGAGCATTGGTGCTGCTACGATGACATAATCTCCAGTAGGGACGTATTCTGCAAAGGTTCCATTTACATCAACATTCAATGGGACGTATCCTGTTCCGTCAGCAGATGCGAGAAGAATGTTCTCGACCATTGCCGAACCATTCATCCACGATATTGAACCGGTAACTCGCCATTCATCGACGATTGGAACAAGGATGTCTTCTTCAGGACCTGTTAGTCCAATAGCGATGACATCGAGAACTCCATTCAGTCTCAAACTTGCATCAGATGCATTTTCATCTGCTGCATCAAGATCATTGGTTTCTATCGCATAGATACCAGGGCTGAGAGTTGCCTCAAGAACACCATCTTCTGTATAGTCAGCGGATGTTAAGTTCACTTGTACACCCATTTGGGAAACCGGAATGAGTTGAATGTCCGGACGAATTGCTGTACCATTCTCAAATACACTGTCACCAAGATCTGTGAAGACCTTGAGAACAACAGTGCTGTTGCTTGGATTTGCAATCAATTCAACCGGTTCAGGGTTCATTCCATCAGCAACAATTACTGTATAGTCAGAAACTGTGGTCGCATTGTATGCTGCTTCGGGGATGGTAAAGGTCCATGTTCCATTCAAGAGTTGAGTTTGGAACACACCTGAAGCATCGGTCAGGGTTTTCCAGACGACTCCATCCTCAGAAGTAGCGTGAATCTCCACAGGTTCGTACTGAGGAATATCTTGGTTCCAGGCAGTAGTATTATCGAAGAGAGAAACACTTCCGATAACATCAACCGTTGGAGCTAGAATCATAACGTCCAGAGGAGCCATCTCCTCAACAACTGTTACGAGACCACCAGCAGAATATTGTGATACTGAACTTGCAGCATTGATGTTGAATGTCATTCCAGCAGGAAGTCGTTGACTGAATTCACCAAATTGGTCAGTGACTGTGATGAATTCCAGATCGTTTCCATGGAATCGAACTGGTACTGAACTTGCGTTCTCATACAATTTCTGTTCATCTGGAAGAGCAAGCCATTCCTCGTAAGTAAATCCAGCAGAGTTTGGAGCATCGATTGAACCGTTAACCCAAACAGAGGTGGAATAGCCCAAATCAAGCGTGAGATCTGTGTCAAGAATAGTGAACTCTTCGATAAGGATGTAATCCTCATCGGTGTTATCACTTACTTCCCATTCACCAACTGGCAGTTCAATTATAATTACGCCGTTCTCGTCAGAAACCAAGTTCAGAGGCAGCAAACCAAGTGGATCTGTGAAATTCACAGTACGGTTCGAGACATCAAATCCAGCAGGTCCGTTGAGAGTAATCTCTACGTCATACATCTGAGGAACACCAAGGTCGAATGTGATGTTTGTTGGCTCATCAAAGACTTGAATCGTTTGATTCATTTCGTAGAATCCATCTTCATCCAAATCGACTCTTAGATAGTAAAATCCAGACGTGATTGGGCCATAAGATACATTTCCATCGTCACCAGATTTGAGAGGAATCATAAATTCCTCTCCAAGTTCAACATCGATTAATGTGAGGTTTTGGTTCGCAAGAACCTCTCCATCCATTGATGAGAGCGTATCTGAAATTTGAGATGCTGGAACAGTCATTGCAAGGTCATAGGTCGGTTCAAGACCAACTGTAACTGGATCAGGTAGAAGAATTTCTCGACCATTTGGCATAATAGCAAGCATGTTGTATACACCTGGTAAAATTCCAGTCATGTAGAATGAACCTGGGCTAACGATGTCTCCACTAAAGAATCCAGGTCCAATGAATAGGCCTGTTCCGTTGAGAGTACCGATACCTTCGAACGAACCTGTTCCTTCGAATGTCTCACCTACGAGTTCCTTCTTGAGACTGCTTACGCCTTCTGAAGTCAATCGTCCGTTTGCTTCGACTTCTCCATCAAGAAGATATGTTGAGAATTCGGTTCCAGTCGAGAGGACACATAGCGATGCATTTGCAGGCATTGTTTCATTTTCACCACAAGGCAAGGATGAATTGTCATGAGACAGCCATGATGCTTCGAGAGTACCTATTCCAACCCAGGTTCCGTTTCCAGAGTAAACACGGTCGTTTCCAATCTCACGAGTAAAGTTACCTGTGAAGTTGTAAGCAAGTGCGACTCCATCGCTCGTGAAGGTTCCTACATCAGAGAAGGTTACTTCACCAGTTCCTTGGAGGATTCGTGATTCCTCACTGTCGAATGAACCGTTGGTTGTTGTCAATGTATAGTTCTCAGTCATAGACCAGATATTACGTAGAATGAAATCAGTCTCGACGAGAGGTTCTCCAGCGAAATCGCCGAAGCCAGTCCATTCTACAGCACCGGAAACACCGCTACCTTCGACTTCAATATTCATGTCTTGGGTTACATCTGCCTTACGATCTGCTTGTTCACCAGTAACGTTGAGTGTTGATTCTCCGAGCCAGGTCATGTTTGCAACCTGTCCAAGAACAGAGGTAATGGCGTAGACTTGGCGGTCCGTGTTAACATCAGTCAATAAATCAACTAAACCACTTTGATGCTCTCCGCTTTGGATGGTTTGGATGGCTGCAGTATCATCATAAATACCTGCGAAAGCACTTACTCGAATTCGACCAGCAGGTGCAGTGAAACTCCAATCTCCATTCTCATCAGCATCAGTGAAACCGATTGGAATCCAATATGTATCATCATCACCATCGATTGCATCCTCTCCTGAGAAAGCATCACGTTCAATCAGCATTCGAGCATTTGGTAAACCAATTTCCTCGTCTTCCATGTAGACAGTTCCTTTGATCTCAGCACCTGAATAGTACTTCATTATTTTAACATCTGCGTTTGCATTGATGTCGACACCAGTTTGAGCTTGATTTAAGAAGATAGATGTCTCATTCGGACTGTACCAGTTCGCAATGACAAAGTGATTCATCATTGCACCAGGAAGAGGATATGCCTGTTGTAGGAAATTCGTACCGCGGTCATTGGATAGAAGTTGTTGCTTCGGTTGTGGATTTGTAGAACCAGCATCTGCACCGAGTGTCGATGCCCCGTAACCAACATAGGAACGAGCAAGCATAGTGTCAAAGAATTCAGGTAGATGATCTACTCGAATATCATCGACTTGAAGCGGATCAATGTCAGCTCCAGACTGTTGGTCAAGTACGTCCTTCAGCATTGCGACATCGACTTCTTCACGAGACATTTCTCGAACTGGTTCATCGCCACGTACGGTTTCGTACACTTCATTTGTGAATGTGTTGAAATCTTGTCCTGAGAGGATCGTAGGAGCTCCGAAGATACCAAGTGGTCGTCCGCCATTGTATCCCGATTCAGAGTTGTATCGTCCAGCACGTGGGTACAGTTTGTCGTCAACAGCGAAATATCGAATCTCGTGATTACGAGTGATTGTTTCACCAGGTGCACCTTCGTAATCTTGAACCACATATCCGTTCAAGTTGATGATGTCGTTGTAAAGGTCAATGATTTGATCTTCCGACAATCCGTTTGTCAACAGTTGAACAGTCAAAGCGATGTGAGAGTTTGCACGATGAAGACTTGTGGATACAGAAGTGTATTCCTCAACGAGGTCAGAGGTATACCAGTATTCACCGAATGTGTAGTGAGAAATTGAGTTTACAATTTCTTCGCTTACATCTGCATTATTACTGAACGTACTGTTTGCGGCTTGTTCGCTGTTGAAGTCTCCGTTGAGGCAGTTTTCACTAAAGGTGCTGTCACAAGGGATGATTTCACCACCAGACCATACACGGTAGTGTAGGCCAAGGGTTTTGTCAGGAATTCCATCCGAATCAAGAGGGAATCCTCGAGCCATGTAGGTATCTCCCTTGCTCTTGAAGACCTCATAAGAATGGTCTGCCACAACATCAGCCATCTGGTCGATATCCTTTCCAGAGTGGATCATAATCAGTTTGAGTTCATCCATTTGAGACCCGTTCAAGTATTTTCCAAGTTGTGCCTCAAATCCAGGAGTAAAGGCGCGCTCTCCATCATTCTGGTTGATATTGTAATTCAAATCTCCACCGGCAAGGTGTTGAATGAACATGGCAACCAAATCGGTTTGACTTCGTGCAAGAAGCATGTTGCCTGATGCAGGAATTCCGGTTTGGAAGTTGTCAGAAACAGATGGGTGCTCTCCGGTGTTCAATGCTTGGAAACCATAATCCCACCAAGAGACAAACGCAGGTCTGTCTGAATAAGACTCGTTTGTATCTTGTTCAGCTAACCAATCGAATGCATCGTTCCAGTATTGTCCGTTAAATCCACTTCCAAAAGAGCCCATGTATGAACGACCGCCAAATGCTTCGTAGTCACGGCTATCAAGAAGAGAGAATCCAAGGTCATCCCAACGCATAATGTCAGGTACTGTGTAATAGAAGTCTTCGTCGATATCGCCTTCAGCAGGAGAGTTGCTTGGAATAGCAGAATCCAATCCATAGGTCAATTGTTGTCCTGTTATCATAATGAGGACCAGGAGAACTGCAGAGAACGAAGGTGTTCTCCAAACAGCCTTTCTTGCACCAGCAATACGGTCAGAAGGAGTACGGATTCCGGCTCGACGCCATGTTCGAACAAGTCCGTCCCAACCAGACCACTTCCACAGTCCAACAATTCCCGCAGCACCCATGATGGCAACAACAGGAGTTGCATTGAAGAGGAAACGAGCTGCAGTCCATGACATGTAAGAAGCAGCAAATATCCAGATACCAAAGACAAGAGATATCTGACTTCGTTGGCTGAATGTCTTCCACATACAAATGAGTCCGACAACCAATGCAAGTACAAACACAACAGGTCCGAAACTTGCAAACATGTATCCACGATCTGGAGCATTTGCTTCAGCAACTGTTCCGAAAATCTTGGTCTTTGTGAAGTATCCACTTCCAGTAAACAAAACATCCCATGCGTTACTGACATCTGTGAGTTTCAGGAGGTACAGAATAGCAAAGAAGATCATTGCACCAGTGGCCAGTGTACCCAGAACGAGAAGCCATGGCTTGTCTCTGAATCCGGTTGTGATGTACATAATAACGATTGTAAAGAACAGAATGTAGAGGAATGGTTGCAGTCCAGTACCATCGAGAACAAGGTTCATCTGTGGATGCGCATAGAATGGAAGAGCGATCAATAGATTTGTTAGTAGCATGGTTAGGAAGAGTGTGCTGAGAATTGTAGAATCTCTTCTGCGGAACATGTTCAATGCAACTTGTGATGCATATGCAAGGAAGAGGATTGCAGGTCCAACGACGAATCCTTTCCAACCAAGACTGGCCGCTCCGAAAGCAACACCTGCCAAAACAGCGTTTGACATAGCATACTTTCGTTGTTGAGCGACAGCACTCATAGCGCGGAGCATGTCGAGAGGATGGATCGAAGTCGTTCGAACAAGTCTCTCAGAACCTGCGTACTTGACCGCACGCAGATAGAACATGAATCCAATCGCAATGAACAACATAACGAATGAATCGTGGTCCGCTAGCCCCCATGTAGAGTGGGTTACGTGAGCAGGCATGAATGCTATCAACCAAGCTGCAATAACTCCGGTTGCTTTCCCAAAGTGATCCTTTGCAATAGTTGCAACTGGAAGAATTGTTAGAGCACCATAAATGGCTGGAAGAGCAAGCATACTCCACCACACTGCATCGCTTGGTTCATCTAGGAATAATTCCAATCCCATAGCACCAAGAGCAAGGCTCCAGGAAAACAATGGTGGACGAGGATTGATTCCACCAATTGGATAGAATCGATCTGCGTCATAGACAAGATGTGCATTCTGTGCAAGGATGTAATCGACAACACGCTTCATGTACCAAGGGTCAGAACCTCCAGTCATATCGAAACCATCGGTTCCTGCTGCGTACATTGAAGGTACTGCATACCACTGTATTCGGATAACGAGTCCAACAATGAATGCAACTGCTGTGAGCAAGGATGCCCAGTGTGCATTCCAGAATTCACGAGCACCGCTTGGGCGATGTTCTTCTCGATTAGACCAACCACCGTACTTGTCGTGATTGCCAATAATGGATATTGCAACACCGAGGAAGAACGTAATAGCGAGCCAAATCAAAGGCGACCATGAATCATCGAAACTTTCGTTTGACCAGAATCCTGATTCATACCATGATCCAACAAGATAAAGCATCCAAAGTGAAGAGAGTGTCATAGCACGTGTAAGCCAACGTTCTGAAACCATACCAGATACAATGATAGCGACAATACCTGTTAGGAGTGCGGGCCAATATCCAACGTATCCGTTTGCTTCCTCACCTGCAAGCCCACCAAGTTTGAGTCTGTCTGCGATTTGACCTTGATCAAAATGCCAAATGGTGAGCATGTGAGCAGCGGCCCAAATGAAGAGAGCGATTTGGAGAGGAAGTGCGTTTCTATTCCATGCCCCGTCCTTGGTAATGCCGTATGCAAACCATCCCTTGTCTCCAGCAGGACTCAGTAATCCACGTCCTGCAACACCGATTGCAAGACCGATAATTGGGAAGATTGTCAACCAAGTAAAGAAGACGAAACCAAGAGCTGTCTTTTGGAATGAATCTA
>JADHSC010000003.1 GCA_016777125.1 Candidatus Poseidoniaceae archaeon | reverse complement strand
TATCGGTGCAATGATTGTATTCATTGCGTTGATTCTTGTTGCAGCAGTCGCAGCAGCGGTCATTATTCAGACCGCAGAAAAGCTGCAACAGAACGCACAAGCCAGTGGTGACGATACCCAAGAACAGATGTCTACGAAAGTGTCTCTGATCAACATCATCATCGAGGCAACAAATGCCCCACCCGATGTGCCGAACCACGATCTTTTCGTGACGTTTGAACTAGCGCCCGGTTCTGAACCAACACAAAGCGATGACGTAGGGTATACTATCATCTGTTTAGATGACCAAGGGACCGTTACAACAGCAGACGATACTACTGTTTTCGCACAAGGTGACCTTACTGGTGCAACAATCCACACTGGCGACGGTGCTGGCGTTGCTGCTATTACATTGAATCCAGGAATAACCTATGTGTTCGTAATGGAAATCGATGAGTGCGCTCCAACTGCAAACAATGATGACGTTCTAATCCTCACCGTCGACGGTGGAGGATCAACATACGAGGAATTACAATACGGCAGTTCACCATCTGTTGGTGACGTAGTAGTTTGAGGTGATTTAAAATGAAGAACACACAAGAAAAGAACATGAAAAACGATAACCTAGCTGCAATTGGTATTGGTGCAATGATTGTATTCATCGCACTTATCCTTGTTGCTGCTGTAGCTGCTGCGGTCATTATTCAGACTGCAGAGAAGTTGCAACAGAACGCCCAATCAACTGGAGACGATACAACTGACGAAATGTCTGGTAAGATACAAATCCTCAACGTATTCGTTGATGATCCTGCTCAATCATTCGTCGTCTACTTCCGTCTAGCGGCTGGATCTGATGATACTGACCCTAGTGATATCCTATGGCAAGTTTTCTGTGAAGACCCTGATGGCGCTGGAGTTCTCCCTGATGTAGCAAGTACAGACAGACTCGCAGGAGAATTTGACGATACCGCAGGGGATGGCGGTAACAGTATAGTTTTCGAACTAGCTGATGGCGATGCTATTCCCGTCGCTGCACCAACAGTTGAAGCTGGAACAGCTTACAGAATTGAACTCGACGTCAACGACGGTGTTGACCAAGATTGCAGCCCAACTACGCTTTTCACTGACAACACTCGTGCATCTATGTACGTTCACGTTGTTGGTGGCGGTTCAACCTTCGATATTCTGAAGGTAAATGACGATTCACGCGGTGCAGTGGTGGTCTGAGTCGGCCTGCGTAATGTCTTACCCTCGGGTATGACAACGCAGGAGGTTGTACCATGGCATGGCCATTTAGTGGCAGTGCAGGGAACGACCGGGATGCAGACACTGAACTCGCTGAAGAGCGCTTGAAGATTATGGCCAATGTGGCCATCGAACAAGTGCCTCTCCCTGAACAAGGGGAATTGAGTGAAGAAGATGCTTGGACCATTTCACCCGGTCCGACTCGAGCACGCCTAAACAGTATAGGATCTGTACCAAGTGTAACAGCAACGCTAGCTCCGGCAGCGCCTGTTAACGCTCAGGTTGATACATCTGGATTAGAACGAATGATTAGCAGTCGCCTCGACATGGTCGTGGATGTACTCCGCTTAGTAGAGCACAAGATGGAGGAATCCATTTCGTCACCTGCTATAGCAGATGGAGAACTATCCGAAGAACCTGGAGTCGAAGGGGCTGATGATCACTCTATCGATGGGATGACTGGCGATACAATTGTCACCGCTGATGGGAAAGTACTTCCTGTCGGGGACGGCGTTGATCGCCTACGTCATTCAGACGAAGCACGACTTGTTGAATTGTATGAAGCACAAGCACTTGCTGCAAATCCATTCCTTGCAAAGGGCTCTTACGAGCAGGCTGCAAACGATGGTGTTGGAGCAGCAATGGTTGCCGCCCTCTTATTGGATAATCTATCCGGTATGGCAGCAGTCAGTTTTGCTCAAAAAGCAGTTCAAAGCGGTATGTTGACCGATGTTGAAGGGCGTTCAGTCCTCGCCATCGTTCAGCTAGCTGCACCTGGCGAAGCGGAAGCTGCATTGAACGATCACCTTTCACACCGAAAGTTGTTGACATTCTCAGCAATCGTTGAATCTTGGAGAAATAAAACTCCCTTTTCGGAGGAATGATACATGGGTGGTTCGGTCGGAATCGGTGCTCTCATTGTTGGAACATCACTGATGTTGGTCTTTGCGCTTGCAGTGCAAAGTCTTGACAGTAGGATGGAAACCAGCCTTGAGGTCATTGAAGAGGCCGGAAAACCAATCCCATCATTCCAAATCGATGACGCTACATTGTGGGAAGGAGCGGTCTTGACCGTTACTGTCGCCACCAATGGAAGCGGATATTTGGATGGAACACTCGTTGAACAAAGTGGATCTGGAGGGTTCTTGGGAACCTTCACAGTCGATGCAGCAGGAGGAATAGAAACCGTGACGATCACCAGTCGCGGGAATTACTCGTCCCCTCCTACTCTTATCGTCGATACAACAGGTCAACCACTTACTTCATCGGGTGCCACATTCACATCGGATATAGGGAATTTCATTTACAGCAATCTGACGAACACAGGTCCAGTGACCATCAAGAACCGAGAAGCCTGGCTTTTCCTTGATGGTGGAACTACCGTAGAACCATCCAATCTCGGTTCGGTTACAAGCGGAACCAACACACATTGGTATCCTGGCGAAACCATTCCACTCGAATGGGCTGAGGACGGTGCTACAACATACAACCGAATTTCATTGACATCCAATGGGTTAACCATGGTAAGCACATTAGCATGAGGTGACTAAATGGCAGACGGCGGAGCATCTTCTTTCATTTTCCTGGCAACAGCATTGCTGGTTTCTGGCCTTGTGAGTGTTGTTCTCATCAATGAATGGGGAGACATGGCAAAAGCATCACAGGATCAAACCCGTGCAATGGAAGTTGAACAAGCTACAAGTCTTGGATTTGCAGGCGACCCGATGATGGTTGCATACAATAGCACCTCAAATCCAGAGGAGATGACATTTTACTTGCAAAATACAGGGACCACTCTCCTAGATCCAAGTACGCTTGTTGTTCTCGTTGATGGGAAAACTGTTACTTCAACAATTGCGACGACCATTATCCCAGGTAGTTCTGCTGACTGGGATTCAGAACACTTGGCCGAGGTTACGGTCAATTCAACAGCATGGTCTTATGCTAATGGAACAGATGTTTCCTTAACGGTTATCGTCTCATCCGAGGTTACCAACGGTTACCGTGGTACTGACACGATCTCTCTGGAGGTGCGATTACATGGTTAAAAGACTAGATGAAAAACCAAAACCAGTAGAGGATGGATTCCCTTACGATGTTGAAACAGACAGTCTTGCTGATTCACTTGGTCTTCGACTCCCCAATCGCAGTCTCATTTTATTGGCTGGTGAAGTTGGTGCTGGAAAGTCCTTGGTTAGTCAAAGACTGGTTCATGGGCTTCTCGAAAATGAAGTCAAGGTACTCGTCATCACAACAGAATTAACAACTCGTGGTTGGATTGAACAAATGGAATCTATTGGGTATGGTGTCACTGATGCTTTAACCAATGGTAATTTGATGATCTTTTCGCGATTCGGTACAGTTGCAGAGCCAATTCCAGATGTTGGCATTGATCAAGTTCTGGAAAGTGAAGCAATCGAAGAAGCAGATATCATCATCATCGATGCTGCAAGTTCACTCATGCCTAATGGCATGAATGATCAAGACCGATTCAATCTGATTCAACGACTACGACGCATTGCATCTTCTGGTAGAAGTATACTTCTAACAGTCGATCGAGATGAAATGGATGACAAACTCCTACACTCGATGCGTACTAGCGCAGAAGTTGTGCTCGATCTTACAACCAATCTGATTGGTGGAGACTTGAAGAGAACCATAATCGTCACTCGCTATTTGAGGGCTGCAGGACCTGTTCAATCAACAATCGGCTGGAGAGTTGAACCGAGTATGGGCTTCATTGTCGACATTACGGCGGTAAGCTGAGGTGTAATTATGGCTGATGAAGAACTCAAATTTGCACGAGGTGATCTCGCATCTGTCATGGCTGCACATAATCACGTAGCCGAATGGGTTAACGACTTTGAAAAGAAATACGGTTCTCGGCCAGTCTATTATGGCCCACTAGATCGAGATGCAAAGAAGCAACGCCCTCTTAATCTCATTTACATTACCAAAGAACCTGTTTTCGTTCATATTTACGAACCTCCTGCCGATGAAGATGGGGGAGGACAAGTCCTCTGGTTTGGTCTTGAACCTCAATTGAATGAGGAAGAAGAAAACATACGACGTGATTTGGTTGAGACTCTTCTGCAGGAAGCACCTTCTGCTCCGACCTTCACTACTGACTCGGAGTTTGAAACAATTCTTGGACAAATGATTGACCGATATACAATCTTAGACACTGAGGCTAACATAGGGACTCGACGTAGAGGACGTATGTGGGAAATAGTAGGTCTTGAGGACAAGAGAGTCGTCGTTTCTAATGCTCAAAGAGACCGACTTCGATATATTATTGTCCGCGACCTGATCAAAAACGGGCCACTTGAAACTCTTCTTTCAGACGAGATGCTGGAAGATATACACTCAGTAGGACTGAAGCACATTCACATGGATCACAAAGTATTCGGCACTGTTGCTTCAAACATTCGATTCCGTGAACGAGATACACTTGCTCGTTACCTCCGTTCGATGTCTGAACGTATTGGCCGTCCAGTATCTGATAATAACCCAATTATCGACGGAGCACTTCTCGATGGTTCACGTATTAACATCATCTTCTCAGATGACGTTTCTATGCTCGGTCCATCATTTACCATTCGTAAATTCGCAGAAGAAACCATTTCCATTACCCAATTGATTCAGTGGGGGACGATGAGTTCTCAGGTCGCTGCATACATCTGGCTGTGCCTTGAATATGGAATGTCAGTCCTGGTATCTGGTGAAACAGCTTCCGGTAAAACAACAACACTCAATGCAATTCTTCCTTTCATCGATCACAACGTGAAAATCTATTCTGCTGAAGACACTCCTGAAGTAAAAGTTGCTCACAAAATTTGGCAACGATTGGTCACACGTAGTTCCAAAAATGAAGACTCGAGTGTTGAAATGTTCGATTTGCTCAAAGCTGCTTTACGTTCAAGACCTCGTTACATCATCATTGGTGAAATACGAGGTGTTGAAGGAGCTACTGCTTTCCAAGCAATGCAAACAGGTCACCCTGTTATTGCCACATTCCACGCATCTTCAATTGTCAAGATGATTCAACGTTTCACCGGAGATCCAATCAATGTCCCTATCCGTTTCTTCGACAATCTTAATTTCGCAATTTTCCAAGAAGTTACTGAAACAAATGGTAATCTTGTACGTCGTATTACTGGTGTGGACGAAGTTATTGGATACAATAAACACAGTGACGGTGTCTTGACTCGTGGTATGTTCGAATGGGATCCTATCAAGGACAAGCATTATTTCCGTGGAATGTTCCAATCTCACCTTCTTGAAAATAAGATTGCTGCACAAGCAGGATTTGCAAATAAGCGTGACATCTATGATGAAATGTTGCGAAGATCTTCTGCACTCGATCGAATGGTAAATCGTGATTTAACTCATTATGACGACGTATTTGGTCTTCTAAACGTCTATTACAACAGTGGTTGGGAAACCTTCGATAGTGCTGTTGATAGTTGGGTTAGTCAAAAAGACCGATGAGGGGGAGATGATTTATGCAACGAATGCCGATGTGGCAGATTGCCATCCGTCGGCTCGATATGCCGGTTAGCCGGTTTATCCTGCTCTTCGTTGGTGGCGCTTTTGCTGTTGGCCTCATTTTCTCATTATCCATTATTTTCCTGACCGGGGGTTTGGCAGAGGGGGCTTTGTTTTCTGGGTTCTCCGGAATCCTCTTGTTGATTCTCTTGCCGATAATCGCTGCAGGAGGAGCAATGGCTTTCCCGCTCTTAGAAGTGACTCGTTCTGCAAATATGATTGAACGAGAAATGCATATGTTCATCACTCGAATGGGTATTTTATCTCTTGGAGAGGTTGGTGCTCAGACCATTTTTGATATTCTTAAACAAATGAGGGATTACGGCGAACTGGCATCCGAAGTACAACGTATCGAGACCCTTGTTGACAAATGGAATACCTCCTTGCCAGAAGCGGCACGTATTGTAGCACGGCAGAGTCCGAGTCCACTCTGGACGGATTTCCTCGACCGAATGGCGTTCTCGATTGAAGCCGGACAACCGATTGATGAGTTTATGCGTTCAGAGCAAGAAACAGTTGCTGAACAGTATAACACGCTCTATGATACCAGACTTGAAAGCGTAGATACAATGCAAGAAATCTATGTCTCCATGGTCACTGCGGGTCTTTTCGGCCTGGTTATTGCAGGAATACATCTCGTCTTGTTCGAAGTGGGTAGTGATAACGATGCTCCCATTGAGGTCGCAGCAAGACTTCGTTTCTTACTCCTTGCATCGTTCCTGTTCATCATTATCCAAGTAGGAGCAATGCTTGCCTTTAGAGCGACAATTCCTCGAGACCTCATCTTTGCTCGCGATGAACTCGATACCCCTTTCCGAATAAATTTCAGAAGAGCGTTACTTGCATCTGGAACGGTTTCTGGAGTTTTACTGTTAGTGACGTTCTATGTCGTGGCAAGTGCTTGGGAAGAGATCAGTAGTCAATGGGATCGATATGGGCTCATTCTACTCGCAGCTCCCCTTTCACCTCTCTTGATACCTGCTTGGTTGATTCGAAAAGAAGAGACAAATGTTCTGAGGAGAGACGGTGCTTATCCAGATTTCATTCGTGCATTGGGTGGAACTGCTCAAGCAAGAAGTGCTGAACCATCAGCAACAATCAAAGCACTAAGAGGTGTTGATTTTGGTATGCTTGATTACTCCATTGACCGACTTGAACGGCGTTTGTCGACCCGTATCGATTCAGATCGGGCTTGGGATTACTTCAATGCGGATACCAATTCAGCAGTTATTTCTCGTTACACTCGTATTTACATCGAAGGTTCGCAATCATCAGGTAAGCCCGCAGCTACTGCAGAGATGGTATCCCGTTCAGTAGGTAATCTTCTCTCTCTACGTCGTCGACGTTCACTTTCTGCAAGTACTATGTGGGGTGTTGCCCTTGGTCTTCTTATCGCCAGCGTTACATCGCTTAACGTTACAATTTCGATTGTGGTTCAACTCGGTGAAGCCATTTCAGGTGTAGCAACAGGCTTGACAGAAACCGATGTTGGAGCATTGCAAGACTTTGGAAGTGGTATCGCTCTGCCTGTTATGGAAGATGCGAGTTCTGTTGATGACAATATCCGAATGTTCAAGGTCATTGTTTCAATTCTGGTGTTAGGACAAATTATTGCTGTCTCAGCAATTGCAACACGTCTTCGAGGTGGAGGTAAAACCAGTGCTGCTGGACAAGCAATTCAGTTGCTTTGGATTGCAGGAATCACCTCTTGGATTACTGCAGTCGTCTTAGAAGGAGCTTCCTCTGTATTTGGTGTTTAAACAAAAAGAGTATATGCTGTCTCACTAAATGGTTGTACATGCAAGCCCCGCTACCAGGCCCTCCTGCACAATCGACAATGTACCATCCGCCTCAACAAGCCATGATGAGTGGTGGATTATTTTCTCTTCACAAATTCTTAATGATCGGTGTAATACTGATTCTTCTTGCAACCTTTGTGAGTCTTCTTCCAGATTTTGGTGGAGCTCCAAGTCAGGTGGATTATGATACAGAAGAGGCAGATTGGAGCAATGAGTTTGCGAAAGATACTGAGTCTCATAATGATTTTGAACGAGTCATGGACACGATTGCAACAATCTTGGGAACAGGAGGTGTTGCTCTGATTGGATACGCTTTCATTCGAGAAGCCTATGATGAAGATACGACGACGCCAGCCTTGAGAATAACACTCTTGATTCTTGGAGCGGTGATGTTGCTTCAACTTCTTGGCTCAGGATTCGACGTAAGCGTATCAGTTTGAGCTGCGGCTCTTCGGGCGATTCTTCTTTTCTTCTTCGGAAATACGCTTCTTAGAGGCTGCCCATGAGCATATTGGGCATGCTGTCAAATCATGGAATCGAGCAGGGCAGTATTCTCTTCCAAAGAAAATGATCTGTAGATGTAAGTCATTCCAATTTTCTTTTGGGAATACTGCTTTGAGATCTTTTTCAGTTCTCTCTACGTTACTTCCATTCGATAAGCCCCAACGAGCAGCGAGTCTGTGAATATGTGTGTCAATAGGAAAGGCTGGAATTCCAAAGGCTTGCGCAAGAACCACTCCAGCGGTTTTATGCCCTACTCCAGGTAATGCCTCGAGTTCTTCGAATGTGTTGGGGATTTCACCATTATGACGTTCGATTAGGAGTTCAGATAGACGTTTGATATTCTTGGCTTTTGTTGGCGCAAGGCCTACTTGTTTGATGAGAATCTGAATTTGTTCGACGTCCAAAGCAGCCATTCTTTCGGGAATTGGGCCTAATTTGAACAGATCAGGAGTCACTTCATTCACTTTCAAATCCGTTGTCTGTGCACTCATGAGAACGGCTACGAGGAGTTGGAATGAATTCTCATGATCGAGAGGAACAGGCGTTTCAGGATACAATGACTCAAGCATCTTTTGAATACGTTCTGCTTTCTCACTTCGCTTCATTATGAAGCCACCTATTCTGCGTATTCAGAGCCCGTAACCCAGCCGAAGAGTATTCCAGATCCTATGCTTGCAAGAGGAATTAGATTGCATGCAAATATTTCGATAAGTGGAGATTCACCATCTTGAGGCTGACCTAGGAGATACCAAATGAGGAGTCCAAGGAAGAGACCAGGTATCACCATGAGACCTCCTATGATGAGTGTCCGTGTGAGTCGCATGGTGTTACGAATTGCTACTGATTGATGAACTATTGCTTCATTGTAAGGCAAGTTGTTGAGCCAATGATTCTCCACTCATGGTGTTGAGTACATCGTTTTCTTCCAACCATCCTTTACGTGCAGTCATGACTCCGTATTGGATATCGGCTAGTCCTCTTGTTGAGTGGGCGTCAGGGCTAATCGCAACAGGCACACCTGAAACCTTAGCGTACTTACAGAGTCTGTAATCAATATCTAATCTGTATGGGCTTGCATTCAATTCAATCGCTTTGAATGTACCATCTTGAATATGTTCAGCCATTGCATCGATAATTCGGTATACATCCACTTCATACCCTTCTCGGCCTTGTAAAATCCTACCAGTAGGATGTCCGATAATGGTCGTTGCTGGGTGTTCAAGGACCTTGAGCAATTCCTCTGTGTTCTCATTTTCATCTCGACCTCGCCATTTTGTGACAGCATGAACTGAGGCAACAACGTAGTCCAATTCCTTCAGAACATCATCGGGGTGATCTAATTTCCCTCCTGGTAAAATGTCAGATTCAACACCGTGGAAGAGCCGGAAATCAACATCGTCCTCAGCCCATTTCTGATTGTATCTCTTGATGGTTTGACCCTGTTCAAGAAGACGTTCAGCAGGTGCGCCATTGGCTATTTTCAGTGTAGGGGAGTGATCGGCGATCCCGAGCCATTTCCATCCGAGTGTTTGTGCTGCATCAGCCATCTGCTCAAGTGTGGCCTCTCCATCTGATACGACAGTGTGGTTGTGCAATGCTCCTTTGATTGAAGGCAATTCGAGGAGATGAGGTAACGCTTTTTGACTTCCAGCATCCATTTCTCCCATATCTTCTCGTAATTCAGGTGCGACCCATTGCATATCCAGGTGAGCATAGATGTCTTCTTCAGTCATGGCGTGAAGAGAAAATTGTGCAGCTTCGATTCCTTTGAGTTCTCCTGCTTCTTGTTCTGGAATTAAACCGAATTCATTGAGACGTAATCCACGATCTATGGCGCGTTGACGCATCGCAATATTGTGTTCTTTACTTCCTGTAAAGTATGCAAGAGTGAACGAAAACATCTCTGGGGGGACCAATCGAACTTGGGCATCAATGGTTCCAGCACTTTCCAACTGTTCGTAATCATCACCACCAATTGCTTCCAAAACATTTGCATCAATATGGCCTACTGAGAACCCATCTTCGAAAATACTGGCTTCAAGAATAAGGCTAATTTTAGAATCTCCAGCACCTTTTACATCGGCAATACCATGCAGAGATAGAATTGCATTTGCTACATTTTCGTGTTGGTCTGGTTTTACTCCTACAACGATATCGAGATCACCGATGGTCTCCTTTCTTCGTCGTGCACTGCCTGCAAGTTGAACCCGTTCAACACCCGGTATCTCTCTGATTCGCTGTTCAAAGGCAGATCCATATTTCAGGCCGATGTCAAGGCGGCGACGAGCACGGAAACGTGAAAGCAATTCGATACCATCAAGCATACGCTGCTCTGTCTTCTTGCCAAATCCTTTCATTGGAGCAATCAAGCCTTCTTCAGCCACTTCTTTCAATTTAGCAATTGAATCAACTCCGAGTTCTGTATGCATCAATTTAATTCGCTTAGGACCTAATCCTGGGATTCCAAGCATTTCGATAAGCCCAGGAGGTGTGTCATCATGCAAACGATGCCAATCATCTGGCCATTCACCTTCGAGTATTGCTTGTGATAAAGCAGAACCGAGGCCTTTTCCAATCCCTTTCATCTCAAACAATCGGCCTGTGACGACCAGTTCATGCAAATCTTCAGTCAATGTACCGAGGAGACGACTGCCGTTTTGATACGATCGTACTCTGAAGACATTCGCTCCTTGTAATTCCAACAGAACAGCGACTTGATGCAATACACCTGCAACTTGATTTCTTGAAAAGAACGGTGGACCGTTTGGTCGTGCCTTCGGTAATTTGAATCCGTTCCCTGCCATATCCTCTTCAAATCTCCACTGCTAAAAAAGGATGGCAAGTGATTGTTTCAAAAACCCCCTTGGTGTGGAATCATCATGGTCGATGTGGACATCATCTCATTTCTTGTCCAATCGTTTTGTGGAATATCCGCATTCCTCTTCATGTTTGTCGCGACCTTTTCACGTTCTGAGAAAGCAGAGTTGGTGGTCCAAAACATCATTTTCACATCCCTTCTTCTCGCTGCAGCCTCCCTTTGGTGGCTTTCACTCGCAGGTGGTTCACTATGGGGATCGAATTATCTACCAAAGCCACTTTCAATCGTGTGCGTCGTTCTTGCCATAGCTGCTCGAATGAACATCAAAGGAGAGAACGTGTCATTTGGAGCCAATCCACACAGTATCGGGAAAAAAGCAGAAGAAGAGTAATCAAACGATTTCTCCAGGTTCTTCGGAAGTACCTTCGGCTGACTCTTTTTCCATCTTCTGATTGATGAAAGTCCGCATGTATTCTGGAAGTTCCCCATTGATGAAGATAACATCATTTACGGAGTCGAGTTTCTTCAATGAATAGAAAATCTGCATTGCAGTCATTGGAGTGGATGAACATCCGTTACAACCACCGTCGAGAGAGAGCATGATGTTGCCTCCACTTGTATCGTGGACAGTTACAACACCATCGTGAGCATCGAGGACTTCCTGCACAGGTCCGATTTCAGCAAGGACCTCATCCGCAGTAATGCCCATGTCCCAACCCAATCGTTCCACCTCTTTCAACGATTGGTATCCTCTCTGCTACTCCGAATACAGATTAACCCCCTGAAACATGCCATTTGAGCCTCTAAACAGAGGGAACCACTTATCTAGGATTCTTTGGTGGGCGCAGATACAGGTGTTCTAAAATGATGGAAAATATACCAATGATTGCAGCAGGAGCAGGTCTTGTGGGACTTGTAATTGCGTTTGTACTGTATCAACAAGTAAACAAAGTAAAGATAGACAACGAAGTTGTTGCAGATATTACTGATGAAATTCAAAAAGGAGCTATGGCGTTCCTCTTTGCAGAATACAAAGTTCTCTCAATATTTGTCGTCGTTGTCGGTGCAGTTCTCGCATGGCTGAACGATGTCGATACAGCAATCGCATTCTTTGCAGGTGCAATTGCTTCAGTTCTTGCAGGATTCTCTGGAATGCGTGCAGCAACCTCTGCTAACGGCCGTACTGCAATGGCAGCTAAGAACGAAGGCCGAGCAGGAGCACTTGCAGTCTCTTACAACGGAGGGGCTGTCATGGGTCTGTCAGTTGGTGGACTCGGTTTGCTCGGTATCTCAATTATCGCCTTCTGGCTTAGCGCTGGAGAAACTGCTACAGATGGTTCAATGAATCCTGTCAGTGCAGCTGCAGGATTCGGAATGGGTGCTTCATCCATTGCTCTGTTCGCTCGTGTTGGTGGCGGTATTTACACCAAGGCTGCTGACGTTGGTGCTGACTTGGTCGGTAAGGTCGAAGCAGGTATTCCTGAAGACGACCCTCGTAACCCTGGTGTCATCGCTGATAACGTCGGAGACAACGTTGGTGACGTCGCTGGAATGGGTGCTGACATCTTCGAATCCTTCGTTGGTTCCATCATCGCAGCAATGATTATTGCAAACGATTTCGAAGTTGGAACCGCTGGAGACTACGTTCTTCTTCCTATTCTTCTAGGATTCATTGGTTACACAGCCTCTATCATTGGTGTATTCTCTATGTCCTTCCTCAAGAATGGCAAAGATCCAGCAGCGGCTCTACGAAACACCACATTCATCGCTGCTGCATTGTTTTGGGCAGGTGGTTATCTCGCTATCCAACAAGGACTCATCAACGTGGAGTATGGAATCATGCACTCCGTCGTTCTCGGAAGCATTATCGGAATTCTCATTGGACTTGTTACTGAATACTACACTGGTATCGAACCAGTCTTTGGAATCAAGCCCAAAGCAATTCCTCACATCGGTGAAATGTCCAAGACTGGACCTGCAACGAACGCAATCGCAGGATTGTCAGTTGGAATGATGTCTACGTTCATACCAGTTGTCCTCATCTCTCTGGGTATTCTTGGAGCCAACGAATTTGGTGGTGAAAAGTATGGATTGTATTGTATTGCAATGGCTGCAATGGGTATGCTCGGAACAGTTGGTGTTACAATGACTGTTGACGCATACGGGCCAGTTGCTGACAACGCAGGTGGTATCGCAGAAATGAGCGGTCTTGGAGAAGACGTCCGTGCAATCACCGACGAACTTGATTCTATTGGAAACACAACGGCTGCAGTAGGAAAAGGATTCGCAATTGGATCTGCAGCCCTTACCGCTCTTGCTCTGTTTGCAGCATACACTGCAGCAATTGGTGCCGACAAACTTAATCTTGAATTGACAGAGCCAATCGTTGTTATAGGACTTCTTATTGGTGGAGGGCTTCCCTTCGTTGTCGCTGCAATGACCATGACTTCGGTTGGAAAGGCTGCAGGAGATATGGTTGTTGAAATTCGACGCCAATTCAAGGAAATCCCTGGACTTCTTGAAGGTAAAGAAGGCGTCAAGCCAGACTCCCAGACCTGTGTCGATATTTCGACCAAGGCTGCTCTCCGAGAAATGGTTGGCCCTGGTGTTGTAGCCATTGTTGCACCTGTTATTGTTGGATATACCCTTGGTTTCAATGCCCTTGGCGGACTCCTTGCAGGTTCTCTGGTAACTGGTGTTCTCATGGCGCTCTTCATGGCTAACGCTGGTGGCGCTTGGGACAACGCAAAGAAAGCAATTGAACAAGGACACATTGACGGTGCTAAAAAGGGCGACGAAGCTCATGATGCTGCTATTATTGGCGATACAGTTGGAGATCCATTCAAGGACACATCTGGTCCATCATTGAACATCCTCATTAAGTTGATGTCTATTGTTGCAGTCGTCATGGCTGGAACAGGAAAACTCTCTGAGAAAGGACTTCTCTGATTCTAAAGCGTTAGACTCTTGAGGAAGCGCCTGTACGGTGTCTCATGACTGGAAGGCTGAAGGCTCCATTTCTGGTGCTCCTACTGTTGTGTACGAGTGTTTTAGCAGGATGTGTTAGTGACTCTGAATCTGCTGACGAGGCGGATACAACAACCGATGACCAGAAGCAATTACCAGTCTGGGAGATTGGTGACAATTGGCTTTACACGTTCATTACACCTCAATTTGGTGAAGACAGTGCGCGCCTTGTCGTTGCGGAAATTGATTCTGATGAAGGAAATTACCAACTTGGAATTTCTTCAGAACGTGAAGCTCAACGACACGCTGTTATCAACCACAATCCATTCCTCGGCCGTATGACCATTGATGGACTCTCAGTCTATGAGAACGGAGAGCCACAGCAAGTCTTTGCATTCCCATGGTCGATTGGTCAACAATGGTCCTTTACATTATTTGGTCAAGAGTGGACTGCTACAACCGATTCGATAACCAATGGTAACGTCCGTGTAAGTGCTGAATCTGCTGAAGGACACGAATTAGATTACACCTTTAGTGGAAGTAAGAGTTTCTTAGAACGCTTTGTTTGGCGAGATTCAGATGGAGTCACACAATTACGTATGGATCTTAATATCGCTCGTTCAAATTACGAAGGCGATGTATTCTTCTATCGAGCAAGAGATCTTATCGACCGAATGTATGAAGAAAATGATCAAGAAATCTACGATACATTCCTTGATGAAGGTCACCCCTCAGAAGGGGACTGGAACACGCTTGTTTGGTACCTTGATGTTGAGATTGCCTCGAATGGTCCAGCATCAGGCTCATTGACAATGAAAGACCATGCCGGAGCCTCTCCTCTTACACGTGTTTGGGGTTCAGGTGCAACCGAGAAAGGGGCTATTGGGACTATACCTTCCAATTCTGGTGAATATTCTTTGACTGTTACTGTACGAGGTCCATCCTCTTACATTCACCTTCGTGTTGCTGGTGCACTTGTGTTCCAGTGGACTCTTTGAGGTGGTTTCTTGCCGACGCTTGTCATGATGCATGGTATGACAGGTACTGCTGCTATGATGAGGCCATTTGCTGAGAAGATTCTTCCAGAGGGTTGGACTTTACTCGTACCTGATGCCCGTTTCTCTCACCCAACACGTGGTAACACATGGTGGAGATACGAAGATGATGATCCAGATGTTACTCGACGGTTGCAACTTTCAAGAAGAGAATTAATGGATGTCGACTCATCGTTATCCCAACTTGAGAAACTCATTGCAGAGGAGGCTCCACTTGGTCCTCTCGTCGTGGGAGGGTTTTCACAAGGGGGAGCGATGGCCCAAGAGATGTTGCAACTCCCTCTCGCTGATCGAATCATAGGGCTTGTAGCATTGGGCACTCGCCTTGTTCGGCCTATGGAATTACGCTTACGTCTTGAGGAATTGGATTCAAAGCACATGTTCTGGATGCATGGTGTTCGAGATATCCGTGTTCCTATTGAAGATGGATGGGCAGTTGCTCACTTGTTCGAAGGCGCAGGTTGGCCTGTTGAACTCGTGGAACATCGCAAGGGGCATATGATCCCAACAGAGCATCATGAGATGCTCAAGAACTGGCTTGAGAATCTTGTTTGATCACAAAGGATATTTATTCAATTCATCAAAACCGCCGATGAAGATTCGCTCTTCAGTTCGTAAGTCAAAGATGACGGGGACAGTTCTGTGATGGGTTGCTTCAACTACTTCTTCTCTCAATTGCGATGGCTCACTATCAAAGGAAATCTCCGTGTATGGGAGTTTCTTTTGGTCAAGAAATCGTTTTGCTGCTGTGCAATATCCGCAGAACTTCCCTGAGAATATAAGAAATTGACCCTGGTGCTTCTCCAAGAGTTCCACAAACATGACCTACTCTCATGACCTTCATTGATAAAGTCATGGTTTTATGGTAAATACCAACGCTTGATATATCTTAGTCTCCTAGATTGAACATGGTTGGTAGTGTCGTCATTCTTGCTGCCTCATCTGGTAAAAACTATGTTTTAGCCAACAAATTCTGCGATACATTCACTGACAAAGGCGGAAACTCGGAAGTTGTTGACTTGACCCAGTTAAACTGGCCCGTGTATACGCCCGAAGCGGAAGAGGATTCGAATGCTGCTCCTGACACAAGTGCATTGTCGGATTTGATTTCGGACGCACCAGCACTCGTTGTTTGTGCCCCAGAATACAACGGCGTTATGCCTCCTGTTCTGAACAACTGCATCGCTTGGTTATCAGTTCAAAGCGACGACTTCCGCCATCTGTTCAACAATAAAACGGTCTTGTTAGCAACCCACAGCGGAGGCGGTGGTGCGCATTGCTTGATGGCCATGAGGCAACAATTTTCCCATCTTGGCAGCAATATTATCGGTCGTTCAATGACTCTGAACAAATCAAAAGAATTTTCACAATCCACGATGGATGATCTCGTAAACAGGGTGATACAATGACAAACCGATCAGTAAAAATGACAGCGCCAACACATCGAACACTCGAAGGAGGAGGCTTTCCTGTACGTAGACCCGCTGCCATGGGGTCACTTATGAGCCCTTTCTTGCTCCTTGATGAAATGGGTCCTGTCGAATGGGGGCCAAGAGAAGCAATAGGGGCTCCAGACCATCCTCATCGTGGATTTGAAACGGTGACCTATTTGCTTGAGGGCGCTATGCAGCACGCTGATAGTGCAGGGAATCGAGGTGAAATCAATCCTGGTGATGTCCAATGGATGACTGCTGGTCGTGGTGTGATTCATTCAGAACTGCCTCAAGAGGAATTCTATGAAACAGGGGGTCTTACACATGGATTCCAAATATGGGTAAATCTACCATCCGAACACAAAATGATGCAACCGAGATACCAAGATATCCCTGCGAGTCAAATTCCAAAAGCAACCAGTGAAGACGGGCAAATCCAAGCTGTCGTTATTGCAGGTGATGCATTGGGCGTTTCAGCAGTTATTGATACAGTGATTCCAATTCAACTCATTCATATCAAAATGGAACCAAATAGTTCGTTTACACATTCCATTCAATCGGATCTAAACGTAATGGCATATGTCTTTGGAGGAGCACTCTCAATCGAAGGGAAAACAGTCGAAGACGGTCAACTAGGTCTCTTGACACAAGGCGATAAAATAGACTTCAAAACGGGTGATATTGGGGCTGAATTCCTGCTAATGGGAGGTCCTGAATTGAACGAGCCAATCGCTCGCTATGGTCCGTTTGTAATGAATACTCGAGAAGAGATACATCAAGCCGTTCTGGATTTCCAAAATGGTACACTTGCCTAGCCCTCACATGGCCAACGGTTATCAACAAGAGATTGGTCGGCAGAACATCGGCTCGTGTGGTGTAGCCAGGTCCATCATAGTGGGTTTTCATCCCGCCGACCCGGGTTCGAATCCCGGCACGAGCACCAAAGATGAACTTCGTTCATAAGAACCAAGAAGTTTATACCTGTGTTATATATGCCAAACCTATCATGAGAGGTTTTCAAATGCTTAGGGTTATGCAGGTCAAAATCTCCACAGAACTTGGTGCAGCGAATTCTATTCCAGGTGTTGCATTACTGGATGTATTTGATTCGGTTGAACTTCTAAAGGAATTGAAAGCCGATAATAAACATCCAGTCTATCTTTTGAAAGGCGTCTTTAGGTCATTAAAAGAATTCCAAGCATTTTCAAAAAATGAATCACTTGAGATTCTCAAAATCTATGAGTTCAATGATGTGTCTGCAATTTTCTCAGCAAGGATGACTGGGCCGCTTCCTCAAATAATGTCAATGTTTGATGACGTTTGGCCTACATCACCATCTTTGCTCAATTCAGATGAACTGATACTCACGTTGCAAGGAAATTCAGCAGGATTAGCGAAGGCCCGTAAACAACTTATCGAATTGTTTGGAGATACGTTCAAGATCAGTGTGAACAATAATTTCCAGGGTCAGTGGGATACGGCTCCAGGACTTCCTCTAAGGCGGAAAGAGGTTCTTGAAGCTGCTATCAAGATGGGTTACTACAATGCACCTCGTAAATGTCGTCAAAGAGACATCGCAGATTCTATTGGCCTCAAGCAAGGTACAGTTGCAGAGCATCTTCAAATCGCTGAATCGTTGATCATCAATGCTTGGTTCAATCAAGGAAGAAACTAAGCCCAGTGAACTCATTTCTGAAAGTTTCATTCCTGCTGAACTGGTGTAGTATTTGTCCTCATGAGCCACCAAAGAACGGCGCTGAGAGTAATTATGAGGATAATTCCCATCAGTAATTCACGCTCCAATACCCATTCAACGGCCTTAATTGCAGACTCTCCATACATGAATATGAAAAGTGCTTCAAGTCCAAATCGAAGACCTCTTCCAAAAATTCCGGCTATGATAAACGGTCTTAATTTCATGTCACTCGCTCCAGCAATCCATCCAAAGACCTTGTAGGGTAACGGTGAAACTGCAGCGATGAACATACCAAGCGTTCCATATCGCTCAAACATCTTTTCGAGTTGTTGGCGGTGATGGGGCTTGCCAAACTTATCGACCAATTTGCTTCCATATCTTTTCCCAAGTGCGTGGCCAATTACAGCACCAAAAACGGATGATACTGTCACAACTATCCAAAGCCAGATCAGTAAGCTTTCATTGTCTCTTGCATCATAGGCCATCGGTAAAAACAGCACATCGGGTGGTATTGGCTGGATAATGGCCTCCGTAAATGAGAGGAGAGCCAACGCTAATGGCCCAAACGATTCAAAGAAGTCGAGTATGACCTCTTCACCAATCATAGTTCTTGCTGTTGATGTTGCTTCTTGAGCATATGGGTCATCGGTGCCTTCTTTACATCGATTCCCTAGCAAAATACAATGCGCGTCCTTGATACTGCTGCCCTCCTTCATTGGCCAGTTGAGAGATGTCGAGGTGGAATCGTTGCAGTATCTCAACAAGAAGAGTTACTCAGAGTTGATGAACAACGTTCGATGTTAATGGAAACTGCATCACTTGATTGGCAAGTGCCACTCGAAACCGCTCTTGAACGAGCGAAGCAAATCGCTTCAGAAACAGGGGACTTGCCACGTCTCTCACCAGTTGATGTTGATATCCTCGCATTGGCTATCGATCTAAATCTTCCTTTGATTACAGATGATTATCGAATGAAGAATGTTGCTCGCAAGGCAGGCATCCCAGTTGAAGGTGTTTTGACAAAGGGTGGCAAAAAGCAGTGGAAATGGATTTTACGATGCATTGGTTGCAGGGCGGAAGAAGATGTGCCGGCAGATGCGAAACAATCGAAAAAAGATGATGTTCAACTCTGTGATCGATGTGGTTCGCCGATGAAATTGAAGCGAGGCTAATCACTCTTCATCGCTGAGAGTTTCAAGGGCCTTGACTTTCTTTTCTAATTCCTCAACAGGCATTCCTTCGGGGTCAATTCCAACGGCTTTTGCACGGTCCATGAGGACCTGGTCAGGAGTTTTCCCGCCTGCTTCTAAATCAGCGATTGTAGCAGCAGTTGTTGCTTCTGAAAGTCCTTTGTTAAACTCGCCCTTAGAACGGCCGAGAGCATTTGCCATTTTTGGTAAGCGTTCAGCACCAAACAGAATAAAGAAGATGGCCAAAAGAATAACGATTTCGAGTGGTCCTGGACTAAATGCCATTGTATTCCCTATACGGTCCTGTAGGTTCTTGCTTTCAAGGCTTACCATCGCTTAAGGGCGAATTGTATCGTTCAGCCACCGGAGACAGGAGGGAGAAGAGCGACTTCATCGCCTTGTTGTGGATGAATGTCCAAAGGGCACCTCTCCCCATTCAAAGCCACAGCAAGGCCTTGCCCAATCCAGTGTTGCATATCGAGTGTATGAACAATATCTTCGATACTCATTCCATGATGCCATTCCACTTTGGAAGTTCTTGAACCAATAGCTTCAGCGATTGGGCCAAACGCCAACACGCGTACATACCCTGCAACTTCGGTCATGCATCAGGATTCATGCGGTAGTTTATCAATACGCAGCAGTATCGTTTTGCATGGCGTTAGCATTGAAGGCGGAAGGGTTGTGGAAACTCTATGAATCTGGTGAATCGGTCATCAAGGCTGTTGAGGATGTCTCACTTGAGGTTGAACAGGGTACCATGGTGGCTATCATGGGGCCTTCAGGATGTGGAAAAACAACCTTGCTCAATGTTCTTTCAGGAATAGATGAACCATCATCTGGCTCAGTTGCAATCAACGGACAAAACCTGTATGGATCCAATGATGATGTTCGAACACGTGTTCGTGGTTCAAACATGGGTTTCATCTTTCAAGAATTCAATCTCTTACCTGTAATGACTGCCTTAGAGAACGTTGAATTACCTCTTCTCCTCCAAGGTAAAACCTCTCTTGATGCACGAGATGAAGCGTCAAAAGCGCTCACTGCGGTGGGTTTAGGCGATCGTTTACATCATCGCCCAGCAGAATTGTCTGGAGGTCAACAGCAGCGTGTTGCTGTAGCACGGGCCGTCGTTCATCGCCCAGCGATTGTCCTCTGTGATGAACCAACAGGGAATCTTGATACTGAAACATCGGAATCAATACTTGGATTGTTACGAACCTTGTGTAAAGTAGGCAATACCACATTTCTCATTGTAACTCACGATCACTCGATTGCAGAACAATGCGACCGCATTCTTCAGATGGCAGATGGTAAATTTCGTCAAGCATCTGAGGAGGAATGACGTTGATCGCTCTGCTGCTTTTGTGTTTCGTCATAGCACTTTTGGCGACCATAGCAGCAATTGGGCTTCGCCATGATTGTTCTCTCAAGAGGCGTATAGTTATCATAATCGTCCCATTCTTGGATTCCATATTGTCTTATTTTGTTCTTGAATGGATTGGTCTTGGTCCATCTACGGTCTTTGTCGGAAGTGCCATGTTTGGAGTATTGAGCCTCCTTGGAGTACAAGCCTTACTCAGCCCAAGAAGACTTCTTGTGTTCAAACTCGCTTGGCAACAACTACGTCGACGTCAACGTCAAGCAGCCCTTCTCATGGCAGGATTGATGATCGGTTCCGCGATAATAAGTTCCTCACTCATCGTTGGTGATTCTTTAGATGAGACCGTTCGGAAAGAAGTTGAAGCGGCATGGGGATCTACTGATATCGAAATATCAGGATATGATGCCACAATAGGACAAATTGTTGAGATTCCTTCATCCATTGTTGAGGATCTACGAACTCAAGATGTTGATGCAATTTATTCCATCCAAGCAGGTAGACTCACCACTGCCTCTGTCGAAACGGCGGAAGGAATTGCTGAACCCAACGTCCCTTGGTTTGCGTTAGAGCACCAAGAAGATGCTCTTATTGGATCTGCCTCAAATGGTTTGACATGGTTTGAACTCGAAGAGGCAAGCAGGTTCTCAAATCAGTCGGTTGTGGTCATTAATCAGGCCCTTGCTGACGAACTCGAAGTCGATGAAGGAGATGAAATCGAACTTGGTTGGTTTGTTCGTTCGGATGAAGGCATTGAACGTACCAAACAATTCTTTTTGATCCATGATGTCGTTTCTATGGCCAATCAAGGACAACTTGCTGGAACGACAGCTCCTGCGATATTTACGGATTTACAAACGGCTCAGACATTGCAACAAGCCGGTCAAAATGTAACAACAATCCGTTTGTCGATCAAGGGTATTGAAGAAACAAGAAATGGGTATTCACCCTTAATTGAGCAGTTGGAACTTGCGTTGAATCAAACGATTGACGCTGAAGATTCTGGCTTGCAGTTCTTGACCGATGATGGAAGTGATTCATTCACCATTGCCTCTTCACAGGGATTGGGACGGATACAGGCTTCTCTTGTTCGCTCCATTAAACAAAATCAAAGTGATTTGATGGAAGACTCTTCTCTCTTGGAGGTGTTGCAAGTACCATTGATCAGTTTGGAAGCAAATGGTTCAGAATTACTAACCCTTGCTGATGGCGATGTGAATCATGTGGTTTCAGAAGATGATGCAATTTGGCATTGGGGGCCTGGTGGTTTTGGATATGAACGCTATAATAACGAATCATGGGTTTGGCGAGTTCCTTCTGGCTCGATTATCACCGATGTTAGCATCGACAATGCGTATGGTTTTGCAGCATACGATGAGGGACTTATTCTTGGGAATAGTTCTGATGAAGATTCGACCATTCGTCTCTTGAAAGACAAGGACATGGTTGCAGTTGAACTCCATGAGGGTACATGGTTTGCTCTTGAAGAAGGTCTGAATCGAACATTATGGTTTGGAGATCTCTTCAACGATTCAGAAACGCCTTACACTCTGGATATAAACGCACCTTCAACGGTTTTGAATTGGGACTTAGAACATCACTTAGGCGACCTTTATTTGAAAGTTGAAGGCCTTCTATCTATTGATTATTACAAACGAGCATGGCGTGCGGAAGAATCGACTTTCGTCGAGATTTCCGAAGCGGAATGGCCGGTTTCATCTTCGAATGCTCCATCTGTATGTACGTCTGGAAAAGGGTCGATTGTAAGCAGTCAAGAAGCATGGTGCATAGAATCTCCAGGAATTATTGTTCGCGCTGTTGAGGATGGTTCAATACAGTCCATTCGCCTTCCTATCCTTTCAGATGCAGGAGGATTTGGGACCCTCCCTCAGATGTTCTTCGCTATTGATGGTGACGTTCCCTCATTGAATGTTACTGAAACCGAATTGATGATAGGAGATCGGTTGCAAATGATCTCTGGTGTTGCAAATGGCTCCCTAAACGCCTCAGGTCTCTTCCAATTCGCCTTTGGCTCCGATGATTCACAGCAACTCATGATCAATGGTTCGTTCACAGAAAACGATCAACTCTCGCAATTATCCGAACTTGAATCGGTCGTCCTCGGTCTTATCAATATCAACGATGGTGAAACATTGGCAGCTGCAGAAGAAGACGAACGCTCTATGCTCGTGTTTGGTTCTGTATCGCTTGAAGAGCGGATTGCGATTGAAAACCATCTCAATGAACTCGTTGGATTTGAGGAGATGTCCATTTCGATTCGAACAGTAAAACTCGATGCTATGGAACAAGCCGAAGCATCATCAGGGGTATTGTCGGCAATGTTCCTTGTGTTTGGATCCTTTACGATAGCGGCAGGCGTCCTTCTGGTCGTAACCATCGTGATGATGTTGGTCGATGTTCGACAAAAAGAGTATGCAACTGTTAGAGCACTTGGCTTCACACGATCTGATTTACGATACATGACCATGATCGAAGGCTCAATTGCAGCATTCTTTGGATGCGGTATCGGTTCGTTACTCGGTACGGGGCTTGCTTGGTTTATTGGAATCGGTTTTTCAAGTGTCTTTGCCAATGCTGGTACGGACGTGTTTACGTTCCACGTCGATTCATCATCCCTTGCTTCAGGCTGGTTCTGGGGATTCCATCTCTCCATTCTGACATTGTTCTTTTCGGCTCTTTGGTCGTCTCGTTTGATTATTGTTCATGCCCTAAAGAGTGTCCCTCAACGAATTCCGAAACACGTCCCATGGGGGATATACATCTTCCTTATTGTTATGGCAGGTGCGGCATTGGGAAGTATTGGATTGTTCTTTATTGGAGGGCAAGGTGTTGCTCACTCGATGTGGATTTTGTTTGGCTGTAGTGCTCTTCTCTTCACGATGCCGATTCTGTTTTGGGTCATTCCCGTTCTTCGAGCCCGTAGGAAAATTGACGGTACGTTACCCGTATTCAGAGAGGCTCCTCGTAGGACGATTGGCTGGAGTGGTGTCGCTCTATTGGTTTGGACAGGGCTGCCGTCTTCTCTTGATCCTATCCGCAATGATTTGACTCCAAATGAATTGTCGTTTATTCTGATTGGACTTGTACAAGTCTTTGCTGGCGTGTCTGTCTTAGCTGCGCTTGCTCCAACGATGATACGAGGATTGTTACGTCTGCCAAAACTATCCAGTGGACCAGTTCTACCAGTAGCGTTGTCCTATCCGCTTCAGAAACCTCTACGGACTGCTGTGGTGATGGGCATGTTCTCAATAACGGTATTCTCTGTCATCGTTCTAAGTGGCTATACGTTACAATTTGATAATTATTCGAGTTCGTTTGTCGAAGAATCTGAAGGCGAATTTGAATTAATGCTCTCATCTTCAAGATCACGACCCTTGCAACTCGAAGGATCTGTTGAGGAATGGGGATTAGAGAATTCCAATATCGAGCAAATCGATGCAGTAGGGCGGGTGTATAGGGCCCAGGTATTCCTCGAGAACGATGAAGAAACACGTTCTCCCTACATCCTTCGAGGCGTTGATCAGGACTTTGTTAATCACGGCGGTATTTCACTTTACATTTGGGATGAAGGGCTTGGCGATTCCTCAGAAGAAGCTTGGAAGTCCATGCATCAAAGAACAGACGTAGTTTTCGTTGATGCCTCGTTTGGCCTAGAGTCCTCTCTTGATGGAGCCTCTATTGGCATCTTCCCTGTCAAAGTTGGTGAAAACATCACCATCATCGATTCAAAACAACCGAGTCACCGCCGTGTTGTGACAGTTGGCGGCATCCTTGAACAATCATCCTATTTGTTTTCTGCAGGTGTTTGGATGCCCTCAGAACCAGTGGTCGAGCAATACGAGGGGGATCTAACTCGAGTCTATGTGTCCGTTTCTCCTGATAGTGAGGCCAGTTCATCGTTCGATAATACGGGCGTATCTTACTATGAGGCCGCTGGTAAGTCAAAAGGGGAACGAGAAGCAGCAGCAGAACTTAGCGAACAATTGAGTTTAGATCTAGAAAAGGAAGGAATTCAAGTATCACTCATCGCAGAAGAAGTTGCACTCATCCAATCCCTCGTCTTATCCATTCTTGCCCTGTTCGAGGGATATCTCTCTATCGGTTTGGTGATCGGTATTGCAGGGATTGGTGTTGTAACGTATCGTTCTGTATCGGAGAGAAGGAAGCATATCGGGATGTTACGCGCTATAGGTTACACTCAAGGAATGGTCATGAGAATCCATCTCGTTGAAGTCACATGGGTCGCATTGTTAGGAATTCTCAACGGGATTGTAGTCGGTTTGCTTTTCCATATCGGATTGCATTCCGCTGTATGGGAAAAAGAAGGGGCATCTCTTGTACTCCCCTGGACGACTGCTATTGTTATGTTCCTAGGAGGGTGGATTCTTGTTTTCTTAGCCACTCTTGGTCCTGTACGAGCAGCATCCAAAATTCCACCTTCGGAAGCCTTACGTTCTAGTTCTTGAAATCCTAAACCCTTTACTGAGCCGCAATCAAGGGACTCCGTAGAGGAAATATTTTAATGAAAATCCCCAATAAATATCACACCCATAGTATATATACGGCGTTTATCGTAGGGCGAGATACCGCCCCATTGGAGGATATGACATGAGAAAAATTACCCCTGTAATGCTTGTGCTTTTGTTGGTTGCTAGCCTAATGGCAAACATCGACATCACACAGCTAGAAACAACCGAAGTAATAGAGGACGCGGGAGCCCGTTCAGGTGCTGACGCAGAACTCGTTGCAATTACTTCACCGAAAGAAACCGTTTGCGAACCAACATGCCGCAATGAACTGTTCGTAGGTCAAGATACGACCTTCGAAGTATTCATTCAGAATGCTGGCGATACTGCAATTACCGAACTTGGCTACAAAGCACAGGTTTGGAATGCTGATGGAAACGGAAACCCACTAAACCTTGCTATTGACAGCAATGGTGCAGACCTCGAATGGGATAACCCAGACGTTATTTGCGATGACACAACCGTGTGCGATGATCAATCACTTGCATCAGGAGATGTCTTCAAAGGTGGCAAGACAATGATTCAATATGGAGGTGGCGATGCCACTTGGAGTCCTACAGCAGGTATCTATGTTGTTCAAATCGAAGTCTACTCCGACCAAGATGTTGAAGCAACAAACGACGTACAACAAGTCTACGTCGAAGTACGTGATTACCTCGATATCGATGTTGATATCTCTTGGGATGATCCAACCTTCAACTCTGGAATCGCAACTGGTGAAGGGGCCAAGGCATTCACAATTACTGTCGAACTCAACGGATCCTCAGACTTCATTACCCACAACCTGACAATGAATATCGACGTATCTGGCGACATTACGTCTGCTTCTGGCGATGATATTGCTGATTTGAAGTCGGCTACTTTAGGCTCCCTTGTACACTCAGTCAACGTAGGTACGAGCCAAGTTGTTGATGTTTACCAAAACGAAACCGACCCTACAGATAAGGAAACTGAAATTCGCTCTATTATGTCCAATAACATCAACAATGGTGTTTGGGAATACAAAGGATCTGTTCTGCCGGATACAGGCGAACCAGAGGCTGCATACTCCATCGACGTTCAACTCGGTGGCTACAGTCTTTACGGACAATTCGAGTCATGTCAGGAAGTCGTTGTTGAAAACGCAACCGGTGAAGAAGGAGAGGACGTTTCCACCACCACCACCTACAGTCACTTTTGTGAGGAATCCTTCGTCCGCGACGATATCACAAACAACAACGCTGACGAAATCACAGGAACATTATCCACTTTCCATGACATCCGCATCTCGATGCTAACTGTCAACCAAGGATACAACTCCGATGGAACAGGAATCGCAACATATACCGTTGGCTCTGGTGAACCTGGAGATCTTTCTGTCGGTACCTCTTACATTGACGCATCCGTTGAACATCGAGGTTCCTCTGCAACAGAATTGTATGATTGGAACGTTACGTTCACAATCACAAACCTCGATACGAACGAAGTGATCACTGAAATGGTGAATGAATGTATTCAAGGTGTAGAGCCTTCATACAACCACGCTTTGCTCGGAACTGGAGCAATGGCTTTCAATCAAGGTCATGCTTGCACAATGATTGAATTCGATGTTGGAACATACACAATCGAAGCCAACCTTGTAATGGAAGAAAAGACGACTGATCAGAAACTCTCGAACAATCAAGTTTCGATGCAGAAGGAAGTTCGTAACAACCTCCCTGTCGTTTCCTCACTCGACCTTGTTACACAAGGCGATCTCATGCTTGGTATGGAAAACATGCTTGAGTTCGAAGTTTCCGTCTTCGATGCAGATGACGTAACAGGTGAAGGATTGACCTACACATGGGTTGGTGGAGCTACAAGTACCCCACTCGCAGGATGTGGCGGCCTAGGTGGCGTTGGACGAACATGTTCGACTCCAGTCATCCCTGCTTTCGTTACCACCTTCCCTGTGAAGGTAACAGTCACTGACTTTCATGGTGGTTCAGTAACAGAAGAACTCATCATCGAAATCTGGAACAATGCAGTCGCATCCGATACAACAACTGCTGGAGTTACGATGGATTACTCGATCACATACTTCAGCAAGGCAGCCTTCTCAATCGATGTCGAAGATGGCGATACCACAACATGCGAAGGAATTACTCTTCCTGATTCAACAGGTGGCGAACTCTCCGGTGTTTACACCCCAGTTGCAGTTATTGAATACAACCCAGTCACGACCTATGCAGCCAATGACGTCCTTGCTCACAGCTTGGACATCATGTTTGATTCTGGCCTAGGAGCATCGTCTCTATGGTTCACGACAGACTGTAAGGTCGCAACGCTGACTCAACTCCTTGCAGATGGTGCAACAAACAGTGAAGAAGATTCAACCATGTCGGTTCTCTCTGCGGTTCTATCTGGACCTGTATTGCCGGCTGGACAATTCTTGCTCATTGACGCTCCTTTGCAATCAAAGGACGCGCCAAGTGCATCGATCAGTGGATTCAGTGCTAACGCAGAATACAACGGTGGAATCTCAATGAACTGGGGTACAACTGGTACAATGCTTTCCGATGAGAAGTTCTCAATCAGTGTCTCAAACGATGCTGATTCAGATATCTTTGAAATCGATTTGGCTTCTGACCAATTCATGTACACTTACAGTGACACAGCACACGGCGTATCCTACACCATAGACATCGCAATCTGTAACAACGATGGACTCTGCAGCACTCCTGTTGGAACTGCAACTGTCGTTGCTGATAAGGCAGTTGACGGTGGTGCAGCAGCATCAAACGTATCAGTTACTGTAGCTGGCGATATGTGGACCCTCAAGTGGGATGCTACCGGTGATGACCTCTCTGATGTAGCAGTATGGCACGTTTGTTCTCAGAACCGTGAATCATTCACTGCAGCTGAGATGCCATCAAACTGTGTTCCAACTGCAGATGCTGGAACCACTACTGCTGATGTCATGATGAGTACGAGCCCTGGGCAATACACCGTTTACTTCGTTGTTGTACCTGTTGACGCTCTTGGAAACAAGGCATATGCTGCCTCGAACTCGGATTCTGGTGCCGATGCACCATTCTTCAAGGAGAATGCTGGTGGTACCACCGATACAAACTCCACTGATGGAGATGACAAAGAAAGTGGAGAACTCCCAGGCTGGACCTGGGGTGCTATTGGTGGCGTAGTCGTCATAGCATTCATTGCCGGTGCTTTCATCCTCTCACGAGGCGGAAACGAAGGCGAAGACAAAGACTGGGATTATTGAGTAACACTCTGTGATCCACCGTCGTAATCTGTGCACTCATTGTGTACAGAAGCCGCCGGGGAGGGCGTTCAGGCGCCCTCTCCGGCCTTTTTTTATTTTGATGCAGTAAGTGCCCCTAGAAATTCGTTAATAGATCGTCAATTTGTTAAATCGTAAAAACAGAATTAAATAGATTGTTCTTTTTACAAATTGTTTGTACTACTGAGGTGGCGTAATGTTACGCAGTATCCTGTTTAATTTACACTTTGAAACAATTGATTCAAAGATTTTGCACCCCAATTCCTATAAGTAGCGGAGGACGTGGTTGCACTTGCATACAGTCCGTGTAGAGTGAATGACTATGTTGGGAAACAAGAATAATAAAAAGAAAACCGCAATTGGTGGAATCGGTATTGCCGTTCTACTATGTGCTTTGATGGCATTTATGCCAATGACAAGCCTAGTAGATAACACAACGACCGATACTGTGAGTGTTGCAGAAATCTCAAATGATATTGATGATTTCTTCAAGCTCCCAGCCGCCATCGAACAAACGACCTATGAGTACGACGCCACCCAGGAATTACTGGGAATGAGGCAAGCGAACACAAAGGCCTTCCTTACTGAGGATGGAAAAATAGCACAACTCACAAGTGATGAGCCTGTGCATTACCTTGCTGATAGTGGCGCCTTTGAGGACATTAACCTCAACATCATGGCGACACCGAATGGATGGGAAGTAAAGGAGAATACCTTCACAACCACCTTTGGTGCTGAACTTTCAGAGGGTGTAAGTGTCCAGCCAAACCAGTTCGTTGATCCAATCATCACTGGTCTGAACCCTGTCCTCATGACAATCGACATCACTGGAACGGCTCCTATGCCATACCAGGCTGCTCCTGCTATGGGCGATGTTGAAGTCGGCGGTAACGTAATTCGATACCCTCTTGCTGAAGGATTTGCTATTGACTACTCGGTTGAAACAAACCAAGTCAAGCAAAACCTGATCATTGAAGAGCGTCCAGTCCTTGACGAAGTTGCAGCATACTTTGGTATGACTGAAACAATCCGTCTTCCAATGGGCTATGCTCTTTACTTAGACGGAGCACCTCTTGGTGAGGAAATCACCACAACACAAGGTGAACTCGAAATCCGTTCGACAGATACCGGTGAACTTCTGGCCACCATCCCTGAGCCAGTTGTTATGGAAGAATCGAGCAATGAACCGTACATCGGCACATACTTCGTGCAAGTGTACGGCCCAATGGTTCTCCTTACCACAGCAGTCGACACAGATTGGTTGATGTCCGAAGACCGAGTGTTCCCACTCGCTCTTGACCCAACCATCAAGGTCACAAGTGGAAGCCGTGGATACTGCTACGTTTACTATGGATATTGTTACGATAACACATACTCCTACTTGTACCGTTACTATGCATCTTACTACTATGTCCCATGGCACAAGTACACCTTCACATCAAGTTCAGCCCTACCATCTGGCGCAACTGTTGAAGAAGTGAACTGGAAGCAATATGTATCATATGGATACGGAAGTTCTTCTTCTACAAGCATCACATCCAGAGTTTTGGAATCCTGTGGTACTGACGTTCGATACAACTACGCTATCACCTCAGCAACATGTTCTGGAGGAATTTCAGCTAACCTTTTGTCTGGATCGAACAGTATCACAAACGAGCTAAAATTGATTTCTTCAATTGGTAACTCTGCTGCTGTAGGTACATACGCTCAAGGAACAGGTTGGAAAACATCTGAACTCTGTGACAACTCGAACTCTGCAGGTACTGCTTGTTCCTCCAGCACAGGTTCTCACAACTACATTATCAACGCACAATCCAACTCCGGTACCGTCGGAATGGGTGCTGATATGACTTCAAGCATATATGTCTACACATATGCTTACAACAGCGGTGGTTCAAACAGCTATCTGGAAATTATTTACTCCGGTGGTACTGACTCGGATGCCCCAACTTCCAGTCACGTTCCTTACAGCGGATTGACCTCATATGTTGAAGGAGAGAGAACGTTCTTCACAACATTAACTGACCTCTCTGGAGTTGACACGACATCGACTAACGGTGTAACAATGTCTTACAGCATCAACAATGGCACATGGACCTCTGTCAGTGCAACGACAATCCAAACCTGCACATCAACTGCTAGTGATTGCCGATTCAAGGCTACCACTCCAGACATTAGCGCAGGCGATTACGTCGAGTACTATTGGAAGTTCCAAGACCTAAACACTGCAGGTGGAGCAAACGTAGGATACGATCCTACACCGCCAGCAAGCAATACAGCACCAGGTACATGGGTAGAGAGCAATGCTCACTACTTCTTCGTTGACGATATCACCAATGCTGGAAATGCTAAGAAATTCACTGTTCTGACAACGGATGTCCACTCGGGTAGTTATTTCACCCCACTAGGATACCACGACAGGCAGATGACCTATTACGACCACTCCGATGAGTATCTCTACGAGTGGGACGTCTCGAACTGTGGTACAGGTAGTTACTCATGTTTCTACTCTTCCTCGTATTACTTCTACTCTCAGTGGAAGATACAGTGGACCACAACACCTAGCGGTGGATACAACGGATACGGTGGAACCCAATCAGGTCTTGATGAACTCCATCAAGGCGACGGCGGATACCTTGCAATCAGCGCAAAGAATGGACCTCAGATGAACCTGATCTTCCATTATGACTCCGGCGACAACGCATGGGGTATGGTCGGTATCGGTGATTCAACACCTGAGATCGAAACAGGCGCACTCGCTGGAGGAAGCCAAGCATCCTCTGTATCCACGTACGGATACACAGCTGCTTACAACGTCCCTATCCCAGGAAACATTACCGGAACATTCGGTAAGATTACTTGGAATGGCACAGGATACAGTACTTCCAAGGCTAACTGGCTGTGTGTTGGAACAAACGGTTTCTATTACTTCTACCGTTCCAGTTCCTCGAACGCTGGTTGTAACACTGGTTACTACTATGCATACCAAACCTCTTCTTACAAGTGGTCTGGTGTTGCTCTAAGTGCTGGATATTACGGACGAATGGCAACTTCTGGTTCAATCACATACAAGGTTGGAAAGATTGCGCCTACGCCTGATACCAGTTCACCTGATATGGAGCATTCAGTCTTGCGTGATTCTCACAGTAAGAGTCGAACGTTCACATACACTATCGCAGATGCAGGAGATCCACCATCTGGATTGAATGTTAATCAAACATTGAACGAAGGACCAACATTGCATTACTCAGTAAATAATGGAAGCACAACATCAATTCTCTTGTCTCCTGTAGGCAAGACACGTTCTGAATGTGCTGCAGGTACCTGTGACTGGGCTGCTACTGTAAACACCTTCGAACGTGGGGATTATGTTGAATACTACGCTACATCTGTAGACGAATCTACTGTCTCAGCAGGCGTAAACACTGAAACTACAACCTCGAATACCTTTGAAGTTGGCGATCCTAACATGATGCTTATCGTTGAATGGAGAGATATGGGATACAATACACAATACCTTTGTGATTACCAAGTTATCTTCTATGACGTAACAAACGAAATCGAATTCAAGTACGACTCAGGTTGTGCTGCTTACTACGATTACGCTACTGTTGGTTACATGGATCACACTCGAACAAAGGGTGATTCCATGCGAAACCCTGGTGCTGGATACATGGCTGGTAACAACCCGCATTCATCCAACTACAGAATTTCAACTGATGGAAATGACCATGGATACGAAGCGTTCTCAACAGGTATCAAGCCTGTTTCTAACGCTGCACAGGTTATCTCTGGTTCATCAGGTGGTACGCCAACTGGTTACTACTGTTCTTACAGTTACTACTGGAACCAATACAAGACTGGATGTAACGCGAACATCGACCTTCCTTCTGGATTTACTTTCGATTACTTCCAGAAATCGTTCGATGGTGACGACACTGACGACCGACTTCAAATTGGTCGTAACGGTTACCTCTACATGATTGACACTGGCTCTCAATCCCTTGAACGTGGTATTACTACATGGGGTACAAGCATGCCTGATTTGCCATACTCTAGTAACTCTGCAGCTCGACCTGGTACAATTGCACCATGGTGGGGCTATTACAGCAGCTACTACTGCTATGATAACACAGCATACGATTGTGGTGTCTATGTCCGTACAATGCCATTCGAAGGCAAGGGTACAGATGTCGACAACGACCTCGACTGTTCAGGAAACAATGTAGAATGTATCTGGGACAATGAAGGTTCACCGTACCGAATCAGCCCTAGCAGCGACTATCTCTCTGTATCTGGTGGAGATCTAACAATCCAGCCAGGAACAGTCATACAAGTCGAACAAGGTAAGGGAATTTCCATAGATGGTGCTTGCGATTCAGTCAAGGCTATCGGAAACTCCACCGATCATATCCTCTTCGAGGGTGCTGCAGGTGCAGAATGGAAGGGTCTCTCTTTCACAGACGATTGTACTACAACCGCTGGTACTGATGACCGACACGTATTCAGTTACGTTGACTTCAACAACACCAGTACTGCTGCAATCACTGCTGGTTCACGACACCAAGACTACAACGCATACTGTGTTGACAGCAACGGTGGTACACGACCATGTTACTCCAACGCTAACGTCGGTAACTTCACACTAAGTCAAGTTACATTCACCAACGTCGAGACTGCAATCAGTCACGGCAGTGGACAAGGAACTGGAATTACGATGATGAACTTCGCAATTAGTGGGGCTGACAAGGCTTGTATTAACCTGCCAAGCAGCGCAAACGCTATGCTCATGGAAGGAACGATGTCGAATTGTAACTCTGACGGCGAATCATGGGGCGGCGCTATCGTCAACTATCCAGGTTCTACTGGTGGAATGCTCCATGTTGAGAACGTAACAATTGAGAATGCATACAAGAACCTCATCGATACAGATTTGCAACATGTAACAATCTCAAACGTTAGTGCTTCTTTCACAACAAGTGGATCTGCACAAACTGGAGTTGCATTGGATTCAGCATTTGGTACATCCAGCGAAGTGAACATCTTCAACCTTGATGCTCCTGGATACTCAAGTGTCTCGATCAATGCTCTTGGTTCTATCAACATGACAGACGTCGACATTGGAACTGCTACGCTATCCATCACTCCTGGTGGCTCTTCAAGCACAGCAAACGGACCTTCTGGAGATTTCGCTATCTTCCACAACATCGATTCTGGCGACATATCTATGACTCGAATTCAACCTTCGATGTTTAATGATATAACCGCTGGACACATTGACATCTCAGGGAACGCTATCTCGACTGATGTTATGTCTGTTGCAAATCTCGACTCTGGTCGATTTGGTGTAGCAGGATGTGGATGGAAGATTGATGTAACAACCATCGATTCCGACAGAGTATACAGCAGCTGTTCAAGCAGCGCTGCACCAAACAACTTTGTCGTCGATGGGGGAACTCTTTCCCACACATCAAGCACAGACCACGCTCTGTACGCTCGTAACTCGAAGATGACTATTGGTGAAGTTGATATTACCAGTTCCAATGCTGGAAGCGGTGTTTACCTTGCTTATGCAAGTTCAAACGCTGAAGTACGTCTTATCGATGTTTCACAGAACACTGATGATTGTGCTGACTCGAACGGTGCTACATCAGATTGTGATGTTTACACATCATCCTCTGCATTGATTTACTACGGTGGTACTGCAACTCTGCGTGCATACCGACTCGAAGCTGTTAACTCAACTATCGAAGAAGTAAACAAGAGTGGACACGTTGTCAGCGCTAGTGTTGTATCAGGAGCGGGAGCCGAACTCTTCGAAGTCGGATCTCACATTACTGATGCAAACGGTGAAGCATCTGTGTGGGTCATCACTGGAGACAGTGCTGGAAACACATACAGCGATCACAACCTCCGTGCATTCGGACCTGCTGGACAGAACGAGACTCTCTCGAGTGACACCTGGTATGCAAGCGATTTGACCAGTGGATTTACCATTGGCAGTTCATATGCTCTTCTTCTTGAGCCATCCCCTGTTGATTTCAATGGAACCAACATGGACTGTTCTTGGTTGGCAGCATGGACTGATGCTGACACCGGAGCGGGTCTACCTACAAACGGTACAACCGCTGCTGGAGGAGTCATCTACGAATTTGATGGAACACCAATGACATTGACTGAAGATCTCAACCTCAATGGATGTGTCGTCAAACTCATGGGTGCTGTTCTAGCAGTCAAGTCGACTGCAACAAGTACTCCTGTACTAACACTATCGAATGGTGGTAAGTTGCTTGTAGGAAAATCTTCAGTAGCCACTGGAGTATTGAAGGCGGTTTCTTCAACATACCCTCTGACAATCGATATCCAAGATGGAACACTCGAAATTGATGGCGGTATTGTCCGTGATGTTGCTCAAGATGCAACTACAGGGTCTGCTCTGTACGTTGGAGATGGTGCTACGCTAATCATGAAGAACTCAGGTACTGTTTACGGTTCCTCTGCAAGTTCTACTGAGATGGCAACCGTCAAGGTTGATGGTGGAACAGCTGACATAGCTTCCTCCAGCATCATCAACGTAGCGAACACTGGCACAGCCCTTTGGGTTGAACAAGCAAGTGGTTCATACACCAACCTCGCAGTCTCTAACGCTGCTGTTGGTATACAAGCCTACAACGGTGCTCCGCAAATCGACGGATTCACATCAACTGACAACACTGTTGGTGTCGATGTCTACGGTGGAATGAGCCTTCCAACCATTTACCGTTCTACTTCATTGTCAGGACAATCAACTGGATGGACAACATATGCAGTAGACCTCTCCTCCTTCCTTGGAACTTCAGATTATCTGCAAGTTGGTGCTAACTCCATCTATGGTGGTGGAAATGCTCACCCAACCTACAACTATGCTACAAGCAAGTACTACATGATTACTGACCGCTGGAACATCGAAGTTACCTACGATGATGGAAGCGGAGAAGTTTCTGAGAACATTACCACACCAGACAAGATGGGATACTACCCATGGGGTGCAAACGATCCTAAGTCTGGAAACGGTGCTGACACATACGCTGGTGGTGAAGGTGGAGTTGCATCATGGCATTGTAACCAATACGGTTACAGCTATGGGCCATCCGCTACAAGTAACTTTGACGGTTACATGTACTACCTATGGCGCTATTGGCCTCAAGGTCCTCAGACCTTCCCATCCTATCCTGGTTACTACTACTACCCAGACCAATTCGGATTCCGATGGTCTGAAATTGATGCTGACACAACACCAAACAGCGGATATTACCCATACCATTACTGGGGCTACTACTACACCTCTTACCATGGTGGACAAGGGGTATACAAGCCTGTTGAAGGATACGTTGGAGGATCATACAACATCTGTCTCGATTATGCATATTCATATTACATGAATCCAGGACAAGGCGCTCGTATGTCTTTCCCAGTCGTAGATATTTCCGATAGTTCAATCTCTAAGGTTACTATGTATGTTGATGTTCTCCACAACCGTGCAGACAATTACCAAGACCGACTTGACATTGTCGCTCGTGCTGGTAATGATCCAAGCGATCTCGGAGACTATCTCAGAGACAGCGGTACTGCTTCTTTCAAGAATGGAGTCATCACTGGAGCAGATAATGGAATCGAAATTGGTGGTAACTTTGCCGCTGGAATATTCGAATCTATCGACATTACTTCACCAACCGATTCTGGTGTTGAAGTAACTGGCGCTGTATCCGCTGCAATGGACGACATTGAAGTTAACGGTGGAGATTACGGAATGCTCGTATCTTCCTCAGGTTCCGGTTCAATCGACCTGACAAACATGGACTTTGATGCTCAGAACACTGCTGGTATTTACTACGTCAAGAACTTCGGTGGAGATCTTTCAGGTACCATCACCAACAGTGCTGGAGCTGCATACAAGTACGGCCCACTTACAAGTAAGAATGTTGTATTTGACGGTATTACTCTAGCAGGAAACGATGTTGGTCTCGAAACGGCAGGAAGTCAAGAGTTCACGATAACAGACTCGGCCTTTGCGAGTACGACACACGACGTTGTTGTAACAGGTTCAAGCAAGGTTGACTTCATTGAAGGTACAGTTGATACTTCTAAGGTATCAGTTACTGGAACTGGTGATTTCGAACGAATGCGTGAATTGGAAATGACAATTGAAGCAGATGGGTCTGGTGTTCAAGGAACAAACGTTGTTCTGATGAATGCTGACAAGAAGATCACTGGAACAGGTACAACCGATTCCAATGGAGATGCTTCTGGAATACAATTCAGAACTGTTCGTGTTGACTCTTCAGGTACGACCACCGACAACCTGGCGGGATATCAGGCAGCTACTGTTGCTATGATTGAATACACATCCAGTAAGGGTGATTTCAGATATGCTTTCGAAACACTCAGTCTTTCAGATACGAGTGGCCTCACTGGAACTATTGACTTGAACGATCGTATCGAAGCACGTGTCTGTTACACATACAGCAGTTCATCATACGTTATGGTTGCTGGATGCAGCGGTTCACGATACCTCGGAACTGGTTCTTCTCGATCCTTGACTGACGGTGATGGTGGATCCTACATGGAGTATGGTTACTACGGAGCAACTCCTGAAGACATGTCTGGTAAGACAATTATGGTTGACGTTCCATTCATGTACTTCGATGACAATGAAGAACACAACTGGAACAACACCAAGGTTTTGGTTACAGGTTCATACACGTTCAGTGATACTCAACGATGGTATGCTCAAAGTGGAACTGATGCACCTGAATTGTACCTTCACGAATCTGAAGTGTATGGTCTTGCAGTTAACCCAACATCTGGTCAACAAACCGGTGTTGAAATCGGTTACCTATACCAAGCAATGGATATCTCGATTAAGAATTCAACATTGAACCCAGTGGCGTCGATTACCAGCGGTATGGGATACTGTTCCACTTGGAACAACTATGACTGTGTCTCTGATTGGCTGCGAATTGATAACGTTTCAATGACGCATTACAAGGGTTACACACCACTGAACAATGCTATCTCATCAACAGACGTGTGTATCAACTTCTATGGTTCAGATAACTCATACGTCATTAATAGTACATTGTCAGACTGTGGCGCTGGAATTTCCTTCCAACGATCTGGATACTCCTACACTCATAGTGCTAGCCAGTTTGGTGCAGATAACACTACTATTGAAGGAAACACCTTCCTTGATGGTGGAGAAATAGCCGATGTTTGGTTCTACTCGAACTCATATGCCGATGATGCCGTTGTCAAGGATAACACCTTCAGCAGTTCCACCGGTAAATACGGTGTTCGAGCATACGATCAATCGACCAAGCGCTTGACAGTTACTGACAACACATTCGATGGACCAGAAACTGCAGTTCAATTGATTAACACAAATGGTTATCTATTGGACGGCAACTCTATCACCGGTGTAAGTGATGCTAGCAAGCCTGGTATCACCATCAACGGTGGATATGGTGATGTTTCCAACAACACTCTATTGGACGCAGACGGTGGTATCCGAATTGATTCGGCAGAAGCACCTCCTGCACCTTCCACATCATTGTGTACAATTGCATCCAATGCATACAGAACTACTGCTTCATGCACATTTACGGTACCTTCTGGTTCCACTGCGTATGTCGACCTAGAATCTGATAGCTGGGGTTCAGAAATCGGCCTTGAAATTACAAAGCCAGATGGAACAACCGATACATGGGCTGCAGGATCATTCAGTTCCAACACAGCCTACAACCGTTTAACATCGTACAACGTTGCTGGATCATACACGCTGAAGGTTACTGATACATGGGGTGACGGTGGAGCAAACATCGCTGTCTACTACGGTACCAGTACCGGTGGATACTCTGGACCAGTTGTTGAGAACAACACAATCGGACTCAGTCCTGGTCGTGTTGCTCCTAACGCAATTGGTCTTGATTTCGTCGACTGTAACTCTGTAACTATTCAGAGCCAATTGAACACCATCAACATGGGCGATAATGCAGTCGTCACCGATGGCTGCGACATCAATGATGTCGACTCAACCATTGTTGGAACAGGTGTCTCTGGCAGTATCGGTATGTCTTCTCTCAACTCGGGAGATGACATTACCCTCTCTGGAACAGACATCAGCGGATATGCATACGGTGTCTCTATCGAAGACGCTACGCTAACACTAACAGGTGCTGCATCCGTTGCAGGATCAACTGCTGGTGTCTATGCTGAGGATGCAACTGTAACTGCTATCGACGCTTCAGTCGATGGTGGTGCAACAGGTACTGGATTGTACATGGTTGACGGTGACTACTCGTGGATATACCCACTTGATGCTGCTGGAGACGTTGGTGTTTACGCAGAGAATACTGAGTTCCGTTGGGACGGCGGTACCTCTACTGCAACAACAGCCCTTCACGCAGTTGAATCTGTAGGATCTGTCGAGAACCTCACATGGTCTGCTTCAACAACGCAAATTAATGCAGGATCGAATGCATACGTAACCAGTATTGGTAACACACTCGATTCAAACGCAATTAGTATCGTTGCTTCCGCAACCATCGATGAAGCAAACCTGTTCAGCCTCGATGCAACTCACCTACAAGGTACTGCATCTGCTGTTGGTATGTCTCTTCTCTCAACTGATGGAACACGTGCAGCATACGTATCACCTGCTTTCCAGCCAGATATCATGGCTGTAGACGGTGACGACTCTGATTGGATTGGTGGAACACCACTGAACCCATCTGACGATGCTATGCCTGGTATGGTTTCTGGAGACGGAACAAACGACCTCCTTGTAACATACAGCGAAGGTGATGCACTCTACATCGGTATGACCGGTGAAGATCTTGCAACCAACGACCTGTTGATTTACCTGGACGTCGTTGCTGGTGGTTCAAACACTGGCTACAACTTGAACGCAGCTCACACATTGCCTGTCCAAGCAGATTACCTGTTCTGGGCAACAAGTGATACCAACATGGATCTATACTCTAATGGATTCCTTGGCTGGGGAGCAAGTTCAATGTCGACAGATGCTGTTGATGCAGACTTGGGAACAACAACTGCTGGTTTCTTCGAAATCGCAATTCCGTTCAGCCGCCTTGGCGGTACTCCTGATGCTGTAAACATCGTTGCTATCCTACAAGATGGAACGGCGAACATCCAAAATGTTCACCCATCCCAGACTGTAACTACTGGCGCTCAAACACTAACTGAGTACATCTCCATCGAGACAACTCACGATGATCTTGAGACTGGAAGCATCAGTGATGAAGTATTGGTTTACCGAACCTACAAGGGTTCAACCACTGCTGGCGCTGCTAAGGATTACGATGTCATGATTAAGACACAAGCAGATTGTGCTTACGACTGGGCTACTGTTGACGCTGTCTCTATGGCAACGAACCAACAATTGACCGTCGATATCAAGCGTGCATGTCCTGAAATCCAAGCCACACTTGCAGATGATGCAGTTGATGAAGACAGCGGTGTTTACACCATGTCTCTCACAAACCTTGCAGATGACGTACAAGACGATGAAGCTACATTGACTTGGACCGCTACTGAAGGAACAACTGTTGCTCACAGCAATGTATTGGTTGACTGGAACAAGAACGGACACACAGTATCGATCACACCTCTCGATGACCAGTTCGGTACAATCGAATTCGAGTTTGTTGTAACAGACAGCCACGGATTGACTGATACCAAGAACATGACGTTGACTGTTAACAACATTAACGACAAGCCAGTCATCTGTAACACAGAGCGTATCGATTGTATGCCAGTCTTCGTAGATGACGGATCTTACACGAACATTGTTCCTGAAGGATTCGGCAGTGTTTCCAAGTTCCTTGGAGATATTTCCAATGCAAGCAAGTCATACGTCCGTGATATGGACAACGAGCAAGACCCGACCCGTCAAGTCTACACATGGGGTGCATCCGTACCTACTGACTGTATTGCTTTCAGTGTCGATGTTGTCGCTAACGAACTAACCATGACTGAAAACACTGGTAACGAACTCGGTGGTACATGTCCTGTTACACTCACTCTGAGTGATGACGGTGCAGAGAACACAGCTGCAGACAATGTAGTTGTTGACTTCTCAGTCAGCCCAGTTAACGATGCTCCAGTTGTTCTCGACTGGGACGTTACTACCGGTGCTGTTGTAACATCCGCTAACGGATCTACACCAGTTGCTCCTTGGTCCATCTCCCTCATGGAAGATGACACAAGCGTACAGAACTTGACCTATGACTTGTCTGCAGTCAAGTATGACGTTGATCATAACGCTGCTGACTTGGCATGGACTGTTGAACCAACTGACCAATGTACATACCAGAACTACTTCACTGCAACCATCCAGGACGACAACCTCGTCTTCGAACTGGTTCCAGATGCAACGACCAACGCTAACGCTTGGGAAATTGATTACTTGAACGATAACGGTATCCACCAAATCGGACCGAGCGGTTCTGACTTCTGTCAAATCCGTCTTGTACTGAAGGATACTGCTACTGCACCAAGTTACGTACCTAACTACGATCCAGCAGTAATGTCAATTGCCAGCTACACCCAAGGTGTTGCTACTCAGGAAATTGGTGTTCGTGTTGAAAACGTTCGTGAATTGGTTGGAGACTACTACTTCGATGATGCAATCGGCTTTGACTTCCTCGGAATCAATAACGTTCTCTCAGGTACATACGTACCTGTTGAGGTAACCATTGGTGCTGGTGGAGATGTTGGACCGTTCACATACGACCACATGTTGGCTGTAACATTCCACACAGATGGTGGTCATGGTGAGTCCGAGAATGTCAAGTACTATCCAGTACCTGCATACGGAGATACTATGGTCATTCAGGAATACGTCTACATCGTTAACTCCTCTGGACAAATCTATGTCGAGATGGATGTTCTAACATGTTTGGATGATGATTGTGACTTGAGCAAGGCTCCTTCTGACCGCTTCCAGACCGACGACCCTAAATCCCACAGAGCTAACTCTGGTGGACAACAAGGTGACGATTGGTCCAAGCCAGGTCAATATGGTAGCGATGCAACCAAGACATCCGAACGCCGTCCTCTCCTCGAAGACAGCGATTGGTGTAACAACGTGATGTACTCTACAGAAACAGCTCCTGTATGCAACCATGCAAACCAACCTGCAAGCACTTTCCTTGCAGCAAACAACACTGGACGAATACCAAGTGTTGTTTCGCTCGGTAGTGGACTTGGATCAGTTCCATCGTTCGCTCCAAGCCTCGTTGTCGTTGCTCTCGCAGGATTCTTCGTTACTGCCCTTGCTATGTCAAGCCGCAGAGATGAAGAAGACGTAGAAGAAGACACCAGAATCGTTGATGACGAAATGGCAGTGAGCCCTGTTATCGCAACCATCTTGATGGTCGCAATCACAGTTGTTCTCTCCGGTGTCATCTATGTTTGGGCATCTTCTCTTGCAGAGACTGGTAAGTTAGGAACTCCTCGAGTTACCTTCGATAAAGTGAATGAGAACCTCGGTGCTGCAGATGGATACTGGGCAATCAGTGTTGATCAGACTGAAGCTGAACTTTCAACTCAGTCTGTCATCGTGACAGTTCTGTACACTGATTCAACTGGAACACGAACATCCTATGCTACATCCCTTGCTAACACAAGTGATGTGTATGGATTTAGTCCATCGAACAGTGATGCATTCGTTACCTTCTTCGATAAGGTAGAAGACGAAGGAACCTACAAGGAATCAACCTTCGGTATTGGTGATCAAATTATGGTTCGAACCCATGCACCTGACGGTACTGCGATTACGGATGGAACAATCCGAATCACATACCAACCAGGACCTGGTGAAGGATCGGTCATCAAGACCTACAGCGACCTAGAGTACAACAAGGTCTGAAGTTGAAAAACGAGACGACAGTTGATGGGCCAGTGGCTTCGAGCCACTGGCCCGATCTTCTGCTGATAGGCGAATGCTTTCAAGCAAGCAGACACTGGTCTGTACATGAGCGACGAATGTCTCTGTGTAGTCTTTGATTGTGATGGCGTTCTGGTTGACTCGGTAAGTTCATGGAAAACACTCCATGATGGCTTTGGAACAGACAACAGTAAGAATCTCTCTCGCTTCATTGCTGGAGAAATCTCTGATGTTGAGTTCATGCGATCAGACATTGCTATGTGGAAGGAGATACGATCCCCTATCCATAGGGATGAGATCTTTCGCATGTATTCAGGCATCTCATTGATGCCTGGTGCACGAGAACTCGTGGCTCTGTTGCAAGAACGTGGTGTCTATGTTGCTATCGTAAGTGCAGGTGTTGACATATTTGTCAGCAGTATTGCAGCTTTGCTCAAAGTTGATGACTGGATTGCGAATGGGTTTGAATTCGATGATGGAGATTACTTGAGTGATAACGGTATTTGCCGACTTCATGCGAGTGGTAAAGGTGATATCATTCAACGACTCATTGAAATGCATGGATTTGAACCCAAAAACGTGCTCTCAGTCGGTGATTCTGAGATGGATCTCTCCATGATGATCGATGGAAGTCATTTCATTGGGTTTAATCCTAGTCGAGACTCGTCTATCAAAGCCTTCGAAGCATCTAATGTTCCAATTATCTATGAAAAGAATCTCATGAAGATTCTAGATTACATTGAACTCCCTTCAAGCGAAAGGAATTGATGTTGATTTATGGGATTGTAAATTGATAACCGTCAACATACATGGTTTTGGTTGGAACCCGAGCATCTTCTGGTAAGATGTTTGATCCTGCCATGTAGAAGAACAAACGAGAGTTGTTCCTCTGAAATCCATGCACTCATGCCCATGTACGTGTCCAGTGACAAATATATCTGGCACTTCTCTGATGACAAGGCCATCTTCAAGTTCTGGTGATAATGGAGTTTTACCCCCCCACTGAGGGGCTAAATGTCGTCTTCTTAACATCTGACGCATTGCTTCCACCGGTTCTGCATATGTTACAGTTCGAAGACCGGCAACAAAATCGTCAATTGATTTTCCATGGTAAGAAAGTAATCGGACATCATGGAGTGAAAAGTCACAGGGATTTCCAACAAATGTGGTTTTATTGTAATCCTGCTGAATGTCTTTTTCGAACGTAGGTTGAGGTTCTGCAGGTCGGACTGCATCGTGATTGCCTGGAAGCATAATGCATTCAACCCAATCGGGTAAAAGTTCGAGCAATCGTGCGAATTCAGTATACTGGCCAAATAAATCAGGTATGGCAAGTTCCTTGTCTTGTCCTGGATAAATTCCTACACCGTCGACACAGTCCCCACTCAAAACAAGATACTTGATTGTCTTAGCCAATGGATCTGTGTTAAACCAGCGAACCATTTTGTGCCATTGTGCTTCTAAAAACGTCTTTGATCCTACGTGTATATCTGATAGAAATGCAACACTGACTCCAACATTAGCACTTACCTTGTCGTGTTTATCTTTCATAGGGAAGAATAAATCATCGACATAGAATATGTCTCCTGTTTGTGAAAACGAACCGCTTACGCCCAACACGTCATCAGGCATGAGGCCAGCTTCTACAACCTGCTCATGCATACGATCTCTATCATCCCCCTGCCGAATTGTCAGTAAACAATTCATTTCACCAGTTTCATCCTCCAAGCCAAACATAAGGTGTCCGTTCTTTGTGTGCCTAGGCTCATTGACAAGTCCAATTGCTACTGCCAAGTTTTCATATCCTTGATATCGGCGATATTCAACATTCAATCGACCAATTTCTTGAGGTTTTCTTGGTAATCGAGAATTTGTAACAATCATCTTTCGAATACTGTCTAGACGATCGTTAAAACAGGCTTGTATATCTCCCATCTTCCCTTCAGTTGTACTGTTCCCTGTGATGTCATAATGAACAAATATATCGAGGTCTACGTCCGTAGCTAGTCCCGAAAAGTCCTGTTCTCTCCAGTCAGGAAGATTATTCCGATACTGAATTTTTACGGGCTCTGGTTCGTTAATTGGTGCAATAGTCCGACCGATAGGTTGAGTCATTTTGTCAGGAGTTGGTTGTTTTAGTTTCTCGAACTCAGCAATCATCTGGTCAAGAATAGATACTGTCAGCATCCCACGCTGGAATCCAATTTTCTCTCCCTGTTTGAGAATCTCAATCGGCATCGATTGGGCAAGTAAAATTTCTTTCACACCTGCGGTAACGAGTATTCCTTTCCTCATTAATTCCTGCGAAATCGACCCCCACTCCGCAGACATATTTGCGTAGAGGGGTCGACCCTCCAAAAGGGTTGATGTTCAATCTTCTTGTAATTCATCGTCCCAGTGGACGTCAATTCCAATTTCCTTACCTTCACTGTCTCGGTTTTTCCCAGACCATGTTTGAGATTGCCAAGCGGTTTCCTGTGCAGCAGCCGCAGCCCGTTTGTTGCGTTCAATTTCCGCAAGAGCATTTTCACGAGCCTTCGTTTCTAGTTCTTCAAGATCTTTCAATCTGTTCTCTTCTGCTAATTCCATCGCTTGATCCCAATGTCTGATTGCAGTAAGCAAAGCGAAGTGAACAAACCCTTCTTTGTTCTCCTGGCGGTTTCCACCGATTTGAGTCGCTTCGGCGATTGCCCACGTTTTCGATGCAATACCAACATAGACGTAACCAACTTTCTTTGAGGTACCATCATTTCCTGGACCTGCAATTCCTGTTATTGAAATCGCAATATCGGCATTTGCACGAGCAAGTGCTCCTTGAGCCATTTGAATTGCGACCTCTGCTGAAACTGCCCCTTTCTTTTCAAGCAATTCTCGACTAACATTCAGTTCCTTGATCTTAGCCTCGTATGAATATGTGACCCATGATTGGTTAAACCATGCACTAGCACCAGCAATATCAGTGAGTGTACTCGCGAGTAAACCACCCGTACAGGACTCTGCAATTGTGACGGTGTAGCCGCCTTTGAGTCGACGGACTAGCCTTGCTGCGGCAGCTTGTGCTTCCTCGTCCATTGTTTAAACGCGGTTTGGCATCTAATTTGAGGTTATTGGATACCTCTTGTTTCAAATACATCTCTGTACACGGAAGGCTGGGTCTGTGGTCTAGGGGTTTATGACGTCGCCCTTACAAGGCGAAGATCGAGGGTTCAATTCCCTCCGGACCCATTACCAGGTGTAATCTACGAGTTGACCAACATCGTCTGCAATCACCTTTGTGATTCCACTTTTTTTAGCGAATTCATCTGCATTGATCTGTTCTGAAACGAGCATCAAATGGACTGCTCGCTGCCATAGACCCGGAGTTATTTCTTCTCCTCTATGGTCAACTCCGATAAGGATTCCATCCAATTCTGCAAACATTAGCGCTCCAGTTGCGGATTGCAAATCTGTACTTGACATGAGCAACCAACGTGCTCCACTCATTTCTTCTCGAAGGTCAGTTCCTAACTCTGAGAAGTAGAGGATTTTCACATTCACACCATCCTATATCGCAATAATGCAATGATTCCGCCCATGTTGTTGAGTTGTTCACCCGAGTCATGGTCCGATGAACATTGAACCAGTTCAGCACCTATGTCAGTAATTGCTTCAACCCAAGAAGAAACAGGAATCCCATCAATCATTGCTTCAGGGTCTCGAAGTGTGTCTGCTGAAACGAGTAATGTTTCGATTGCACCTTCATTCATAGCTCTCGATAATTCCTTTTCACCATAGGCCACTGCTCCATTCTTGCTCAAACGAAGCCAGACTTCTTCCAGCAATTTTATTTCTTTACTAATTGCATGTTGCGAGAGGAGTTCATCTGCTAAACCCTCTCGAATAATTTCATTCGCTCCTGATCGACCTGCCATAGATGTTGATACAAGCCGGATGGAACGTTGTGGATCTTGAGTAAGAATCACATTACGTAATCGTTCTCTCGCATGACCAGGCCCACATAGAATCATAGGTTTATTCGTTGAAGTAGCAGCGAGAATCTCCTTTGCAACTTGTTGTTGGAACGATTTAGCAACAGATTCACTCGTTCGAATATCACCACGCTTTCCTCCACCGCGCATTGTCCACGTAGCACCTTCTCGCAATCCTCGTCGTGTAACTTCAAAAAGGATAATTTCATCATTTTCAACAACGATGATCGAAACATTACTCTTCTTATCGGAGTTCATTGTTTCCTCAAGCAAGAGTCTGTCGTATTCAGGAAATCCGCTTAGTGAATGAAGTTCGATTTCATCACCCACTTCGATAAGATGTGTATGATGTGAACCAACGTCTATTGGGGCTTGTTCAATTGTGCCATGCACTCGTAGGATATTGGAGTAGGTTTTGTATTCGGTGGTGAGTATCCTGAGTTGAATCCACATCTTTTTTCGCTCAGCAGCCTTAGCCCGATCTCCCGATTCTGCCGTTGTTGTATCTCTGCGTTCACCAAGCATTGCAAGGCTTCTTCCAGAAATCGCAAATCTTGCAAGTACCCATAAGTCATCTTCAGAATCCATCCGAAGTTTCCAATGTTGCTCGCTTTGCTTCAGCAGTTGCATTCAGGATCACCCGAAAACACCAACGAGATTTCCATCCTCATCCATGTCCATATCATTTGCAGCAGGTCGCTTAGGCAATCCAGGCATGGTCATTATTGAACCAAGAATCGCAACTACGAAACCTGCTCCTGCATTTAATCTAAATTCACGAACTGGTAATTCAAAGCCAGATGGAGCTCCAAGCATTCCAGCATCGTGTGAAAAAGAGTACTGAGTCTTGGCCATACAAACAGGTAGATTACCATATCCCCATTCTTGGATTTTCTTCAATTGACGTAGTGCAGGTGCTTCGAAACTTACATTCGATGCTCCATACATTCGAGTTGCGATTGCTTCAACCTTCTTTTCGATTGAATCATCAGGGCTAACAAGGGGCAAAAAGGGCCGCCCTGCAGCAACGTGATCGTGTATGGAATCCACCACAGCATTCGCAAGTGCCTCTCCGCCTTCTCCACCCTTTGAGTGAACTTCTGTTCGACAGACTCGGCTTGCACCACTTGCTCGTGATGCTTCTTCAATTGCTTCGAGTTCAGCATCGGTATCACTTGCAAAGCGATTGATTGAAACGACAACAGGAACTCCAAAACGAAGCATATTCTTGATGTGGCGATCAAGATTCGATGTTGCTCCAGCCACAACAGCAGTTACATTCTCAGTTTCAAGTTCTTCCTTCGAAGGTCTGTATCCTCCACGTTCTCCAAAGGCCTTTCCATGAAGTTTCATAGATCGAACTGTGACATTCATTACAACGCAATCTGGAGCCTTTCCAGAGGTTGCAGCCTTAATGTGCATGAATTTCTCAGCCCCCATATCACTTCCAAAACCTGCTTCTGTAACGACGTAATCTGCACAAGAGAGCGCGATTCGATCAGCTACAATTGATGAATTTCCATGAGCAATATTTGCAAATGGTCCACCGTGGATAAATGCAGGATTTCCTTCTAAGGTTTGTACAAGGTTTGGTAAAAAGGCATTACGAAGGAGCAAGGCCATTGATCCAGCAGCTTCGATATGCTCAGCCTTGATTGGATGTCCCTCTGTGGATTGAGCGATTACAATCTCTCCCAAACGATGTCGAAGGTCACTGTAATCCTTAGCAAGAACGAGAATAGCCATGATTTCAGAAGCGGCTGTTATATCAAACCGATCTTGGCGAACGTTCCCGTTTGCAGGACCTCCTAGGCCAACCACAACATCACGGAGAGAACGATCGTTGAGATCAACAACTCTTGGCCAAAAGACTCTGTTCGTATCAATTTTACAGGCATTACCGTGTTTGATATGATTGTCAATTAAAGATGAAAGAAGATTATGTGCAGAAGTCACTGCATGGAGATCTCCTGTAAAGTGGAGGTTAATCTCCTCCATTGGAAGTACTTGTGAATTCCCTCCACCAGCAGCTCCACCTTTGATTCCAAAAACAGGGCCCATGGATGGTTCTCGAATAACACATGTTGCATTCTTTCCAATTCGGCAGAGGGATTGAGTGAGTCCAATGGTCGTTACCGTCTTGCCTTCTCCAAACGGAGTAGGGTTCACTGATGTGACAAGAATCAGGTTTCCTTTGGATGAAGAAAAGCGTTGTTTCATCCCATCCCAAGAGATCTTAGCCATACTCGACCCATAGGCAATCAAATCACTTGATGGAATACCAAGTTTCCAAGCAATCGCTTCAATCGGTTCTAATTCAGCCTTCCTTGCAATCTCTAAATCACTGGCCATAATTTCCATGCAAAGCAGTTTGGCTTTCAAAGAAACCCCTAATCAGAGGTCAAACCGTCCAATTTGGCGGTTCTTCGGCTTAGACCGAATCACTCTTCTTTCATGGAACCGAGATAATCTGGTAAATCAACACCAGCCATCTTGGCTACATCATGAACTGGAGGCAAGGAACGGATGAGGGATGAAACAAAGTTTGCTGTGCTTCCTCCTTCGCTTCCACCTGCACCAGAATCCCAAACTGTGATCTTGTCGATTTGTAGGTTTGCGATTGCTTCAGTTTGTCGAGCAACGATTTCTTCAATCTTCTCAACCATAAGGAGAGTAGCAGCAGCCTTTACATCGCCACCTGCACTTGCAACGAGTTGCTTGTATCCATTTGCCTTTGCTTCAAGAACCGCTTTGGTACCTTCCGCTTCAGCATTGTAACGAGCAAGTACAGCATCTGCTTCACCACGAGCGATACGTCGTAGACGTTCTGCTTCTGCTTCGGATGCAATCTCGATTTGAGTCTTAGAAATCTCTTCCTTTACAATCTCTTCAGCTCGTAGACGCTCTTGTTCAAGCATATACTGTGCCTTTTGAACTTCCATCTCAGCAGTTCTTCGAGCAACCTCAGCACGCTGCATAGCTTGTGCTTCCTTTTCATCGAGATCCGCCTGGTACGATGCGATTTCTGCACGGGACAAGTTTTCTCCTTGAACACCAAGTGCTTCTTGTTGTTGAATGTAAACACGTCGACCAACTTCAGCAGTCTTCTGTCCCTTCTGAGATTCAGCAACGTTATTTGCGACTTGAACTTCTCTGTCTCGGTCAGCGTTTGCCTTACCGATTGCACCATCACGTTCTGCGTTTGCTACGTCGACAAGCGCCTTGTTAACTGCACCAGATGCAGCTTTCTTACCGATGCTTTCGATGTAGTTTGATTCGTCAGTAATATCGATGATGTTGACGTTGATGAGGAAAAGACCGAGCTTGTGTAGTTCAGCACCTACGTTGTCTCGAATGAGTTCCAAGAAAGAATCTCTGTCTTGGTTGATTTGCTCGATAGTGAGACTTGCGACAGTAAGTCTGAGTTGACCTAGAATTATTTCTTTTGCCATTTCTTCGATAGCGTCCTTTGCTAGATGTAAAAGACGTTCTGCTGCGTTAGCCATAATCAATGGGTTTGTACTTACACCAACAGTGAATGTGGAAGGTACGTTGATACGAATATTTTGCAGAGAAAGTGCGTTATCCAATGGGATAGAAATTGTCATTGGAGTAAGTGAGATTTTCTTGTATTCTTGGACAAGAGGCCAAACCATGACGGCACCTCCATGGATACAACGTGATGCTGCACCCCCCTTGATACGTCCATAGACAACCAAGATTTCGTCAGAAGCACATCGCTTGTAACGAGTTACAAGAAGGATAAATCCAAATGCTCCAACTGCTAATACTGCAAAAATTATGAAAACTGCCCAGGTCGATGCGTCCGCCATGACCGTTTTACAGAACTCATCCTATTAACTGCTTTGCCTACGTCCGTAAACCCTTGGTGGCGCTTATTCTTCGGAAGCATCTTCAAGCGGGATTACAATCATCGTTGATCCAATACGATCGATAACTTTGATAAATTCCCCACTTGGAATGAGCATTGACTTATCTTTTGCACGTGCGATTACGTTCTTGAGTGATCCACCGAGTGGAATCTGAACTTCTCCAGATTCATTTGGTCGGATTCGAGAGTATACCTGGCCTCTTTGGCCAATCGCATCATCGTAATTCATAGTTCCATCTGCTTGTAGGTGGCTTATTCCTCTCATCATTTGAGCCATGCCGTACATTCCACCGGCCGCACCTGCGCCTCCGAACAATACGGCAGCTACGTCGCTGCCTGTCGCCGATAGGCCAAACATACCAGTGAGTCCGAACATCATCACAGCTACTGAAAGCCCTTGAATGCTTAACATTTCGAATCCGAGGTCTGTTCCAATGTCTGCGTCAAAACCAACCGCTTCTCCAACTCCTCCAATAATGTCTCCAACGAGCATTAAAATCATCATGATGAAGAAAAGAATTCCTCCTAGTATAGCACAACTAACGAAGATGACTTCTAGTAAGGTTGGGGCTTCGATTCCTGCTAGGTCTGCAAGCCATTCAAAGATACTCATATTACTCAATCCAAGGTTGGCCTTAATTGTCTTTACTGGGGGTTTGGCTTAATTTGTACCGTTCGATGCCAACAACGACCGATATGGAGAGTCCTGCTAGAGTTGCCGAAATGATGTTGTTGAAACCAGCACTCCAGCATAAAAGCCATGTCCATAGTGGCAAGAACATTAGGAGAGTACGTTTCAAGAATGGCCAAAACCCACCGAACAACTCTTCAGCACCATCGTCGATTGTACGAAATGTTGAGATGTCAGGTGATACCATTGTAATCGCCAATCAAAACTGAACGAACATAAGTGTGATCAGGGATATAATCCACATGCCAACACCGAAACCAACGCCCTTGCCTTGATTCTTGATTGCATCTTCATTGACTTCACGATTGAGTTTGAGTGGATTCAATAGTAATTCCTTTTGCTCCATGCGGAACACAACGATGGCGAGCATTATTGCAGCAGCAGCTCCACCTCCAAACAAGGTTGTAACCCATCCCTCTACCTCTCCCATGAGTTTAATCGATAGGAAAAATTGAGTAATTCCGAACATAAACCAGAGAAATGAACCACGTTCTGCTGCCGCCATGGTAATGCTATGCACTCCTTCCTCTTGAATCCAATGCCGACGAAAGTAAACAAAATCTCGTGTTTTTGGGGACAGATGTTCATCAATAAAGAGTTCCATGGAGGGTACATGGGCGAAGTACGATATGCGGTGGGAGGCTCGCCCATATCGCATTCACTCTCCCCCGTGCTGTTTCATCTGGTATTCCATCACTTGAAGAAAAAGAACCAGATTCCGAATCTAATTCCTCGATCGTTACGACTGATTGAATCTGTACACGTGGATGAGGTATTAGGATGGGGATATATCGAGCATGATGAACATAATCCTGATTGGGCTCTACTCGGAAGTCGACTCAACAAGAACTCAGTACAACTTACAAGACTCGTTGAAGAAGTTCTTACCAGAGACATACGCCCTTCATTTGAAGGAGCCGAACCATCTCGAAAACGTCCGCCAGCCTCACATCACCTTCCATCGCAGTATTACGGCAAAGAGGTTTGGTTGAATCTTACCTCACCATTGAAGCATCAGTTGCAGAGTATGGCTTTCACGCCTGTAGACAAAGGGATGGATATTCTCTCCGTCAATACACTTCGATGGACTGGCCACGGTTGGTATTGTGCTACAACAGATGGTGCAGGTGTGGTTGATGTTGCAATTCACCACGGAATTGATGTTGCTTCTGGAGCCATCCTTGGTCTGCATGGGGGCGGCGGTTCAGCACGTTCAATCGCAGATGCTTGGCTTGAGTCGGGAGGCCATGTTGTTTCGCTTGGTGGACGAAGAAAAATCGATGCGTCCCTGATTAGCAAAAAGTTAGCAGATGTGAAACAACTTGACTTGCTCATCGATTTTGATGGTACGTACGATCAACATCTCGCTGTAAAGAGAACGCTTACGCCAGATTATCTTCCATTGAACGGGTCGCTTCAGGAAAGGGACTCTATCCTCGATTCAAAGAACTCTATAATCGATGGAAGATGGATGTTGGCGGGACAGCATCTTGAATCATGGCGTCGTCTGTGGGCTCCTCAAAGTGCTGAACATCTGCCTACACTTGCACAACTCGTGTCATGGCTGTCTGATTGCGAATTTGAACTAGCCATTTCAAGAAGCAAATCAATGGAAGAATGAAATGTCCGAAGAGCCAGCCAACCCTATGAGCGCACGCTCCTTGGTGATGTGTGGGTTGCTAGTCTTAGCAACCTTTTCGGGAGTGCAAGCCTTTCCAGAAGAAGATTCTAATTTCCAATCGCCTCACACGGGACCCGACTTCCCAGTCGGGTGGATTGATTTTTCAGTGAACCAACAAGGAGCTCCAGGACAAGATCATCGCCTTGTCTATCCAGCAATGGTTTCTGGAGAAGACAGTGAAGTAGCAGGGAACGGTCCATTCCCATGGATGGTTCTCATCGTTGATGAAAATGAAACTCCAGACAACTACATGCTTCTCTGTTCACGAATTGCACAAACGGGTACGATGGTGTACATACCTTCATGGCAAACCGATCTGGAAGTCAATGATATTGTCTCCGATTTAGAGGAAATTCAAGCATGGATGAACAATGCGAACCAGTCAAATGAGGCAGTGCTTGGAATGTTTGGTTCCGTAGACGAAGCTCATTGGGGCCTCATTGGACACGGCGTAGGTGCTGTTATTGCAACGAATGGATACATCAATTGGCTCACACTTGCAACAAATCAAACCGTCCAACCGCCGAGAGCTATTGTAGGACTTGCTCTTGAAGTTGAAGAAGTGAACGAACCACTTACGATACAAGCACCTGCTCCAAACATTGGCTTGTTCATCACGGGAAGTGCCGATGAAGTAGCACCTGCAACAGAACACGTTCTGCCAGTATTGGAAAATGTGGATGGGTTTGCATGGCAAATACTCCACTCACTTGGAGCAAATCATTACCAGTATCAAGATTCATCTTCCTTCTTCGAGAATTTGAATGATGGAGATGCTTCACTCACTCAAGAGGAACAAATGGATCATGCAATGGAGCATGTTCTCCCGTATCTCGACTTAACATTACGCGGGGACCATTCATCCTTCCGTGAGGCGTTTAACCGTCCGAATGAGGTCGATACAGTTGTCGATTCGAATGGGTATGTGGATGAAGATTTTGATGAAGCCCAACTCATTCCTCTTACAACACCTATCAGTTTGAATGGGACCCTACTTGGTCCAATGGATGAAGCAGTTTTCTTAGCATCATGGTCTATGCGAAACGGTGATCAATACGATGATATCCCTTCAAATTGGACCGTTTCAACAAAGTGTGTTCTTGATAATTCTACTGTGTTTTCTGGAGTCATCATCAATGATGAGGCTCGGTGTGTTGTGCCAATGAGTGGTGTCTCTCCGGGAGCTCATCAAATCAAATTGAAGGTCTTTGTAGAAGGCGGTTCAGGATACATTACCTTCGACTTTAACAGAACAAACGATCCAATCGGATTGATTGATCCCTACCCTGAACTACTTGTTCCACAGCGGGGATATGTTCATCTTGATTCTTCTGAGATTGCCATCGACCCTGATGGTCAAGCAATTGAAATCATCAACGCCACACTTCTAGATAATGAATCCCATTTCAACATCATAATCGATGCAGATTTATTGGGGTTCACACTTTCACATCCACTTGATGAAGAATGGGAGGGGACTACGAAAGTCGAGTTGGAACTGAAAGCAGGTGGGGCTATACTCGATCTGTTGAACGTCACTCTAAACGGCAGTATCCTTCCAATTAATGATCCGCTTATCCAACTCTCTACGGTGGTACAACAAGTGGTCGACGAAGATGGTCCTGCTGTTTGGTTTGATGCGTCTCAATACATCACTGACCCTGAAGGGGCTCCTTTGACAATGGAAATTAACGGATTGACTCAAGGAGAAGGAGAGTTGCTTTCATGGTTTGTTGAACCTTCAAATGACACGATTCGATTTACTCCTTTGTCCAATGCTAACGGCGCAGAAGTGTTCACGCTAACTGCCTCTGATGGATTCAATACACCTCTTTCACTTGATGTACCGTTCAGAGTAAATGCAATGAACGATGCATTTGATGTTACTGAATCGTCATGGAATATTGCTCTTGGTGAGGAGGAGACACTTCTCGTAAGCCTTCTTGATTTTGCTGTTGATGCCGATGGAGATGCGTTGGTATGGGAATTAGAATCAGATGGTTCAACGAAGTCGCAAATGGCGATATCAGGTCAAGAGTTGCTCATTTCTGCATTGATTGATGCAAATGGAATTGACAATGGATGGTGGCTGAATGTCACTGATGGCGAGGTTGTCTTCGCAAAGAGAATTAACTTGACGATAAGTGCTGAACCGGATCGTCCTGTTCTATCGAATGGATCGATCACAAAGACCTCTGAAAACACACTTCTGTTGCAATGGCTTTGGAGCGATACAGATCCTGATTCACAAATGGATATCATCGTCAATCTTGACGGTGTACTCCAAAGTGGAACAATGAATTGTGATTCTTCAATAATCACTTCTTGGTGTACTCAACTTTTCACTGGAGAACAGATCGAAGGTTCGATTCTACAGTTTGATATCATTGCAAGAGATCCAGCCTTTGCAGATGTTTCATTGCGCCTTCAGTACACGGTTCTAGTTGAGCCAGAGACTCCTTCAGCAGATTCTGATGATCCATCAAGTGGAGGCTCAACATTGATTGCAGCTGTGATTATTGTCCCACTCGTTGCTCTTGTTGGGTGGATGCTGTTACAGGTTCGAAAGCCTCCTCAGCAACCTGAGCCTGATGATCAATCAGGCGGCTTACTGGCTCGAGCAGAGCGGAAAATAAACGAATCATAGGGGAATGTTGCCGTGTTTCTTAGGTGGGCTCCATTCTCGCTTTGAGCGTAGAATATTCAGTGCTCTGCAAAGCCGCAATCTGCTTTCGGAAGGTTCGATGACATCGTCAAGCCAACCATTTCGTGCTGCAACGTATGGGTCACCAAATTTGGCTTTGTATTCATCGACGAGTCGAAGGCGAACATCTTCTTGTTGTTCTGGTTCAACTGCGTTGATTTCTCTTCGATGAATGATGTTAACCGCTCCTTCAGCCCCCATTACTGCAAGTTCAGCAGTTGGCCAAGCGACATTGTAATCACTCTGTAAATGCTTACATGACATTGCCAAGTAGGCTCCACCGTATGCTTTTCTCGTGATGAGTGTAAGTTTTGGGACTGTTGCTTCAGCATAGGCGAAGAGGAGTTTTGCTCCATGTCGAATGATTCCACCCCATTCTTGAACAACACCTGGAAGGAATCCTGGAACATCTTCGAACGTTACAAGAGGGATGTTGAATGCATCACATAGGCGAATGAATCGAGCGGCCTTGATCGATGCGTCAATGTCTAAGCAGCCTGCGAGAACATTTGGTTGATTACCGACAATACCGATTGTTCGTCCGTTAAGTCGAGCGAATCCAATGATGATGTTCTCTGCGTAATTTGTGAAGAGTTCTAAGAATTCTCCATCATCAACAACTTCTTCGACAACCTTCACCATGTCGTAGGGACGATTGGGATTGTCAGGGACAAGAGTTTCTAATTCTTCATTGAGACGAGTTATTGGATCTTCAGTCGCTACGAATGGAGGCTCGGCATCGTTGTGGTCTGGAAGATACGATAGAATCTCGTGAACGAGGAAACATGCATCGTCTTCATCATCTGCCACCAAACAAGCAATTCCCGAACGGGACGCATGAAGTGATGCTCCTCCAAGTCCAGATGCGTCAACTTCACCTTGTTGTACTTCAGGAGTTTCGAGTGGAGAGGATAGGAATAACTGCCCATGCTCTTCTCCAAGTATTGTGAAATCAGACAGACTTGCAGCCAGCGCGGAAACGCCAACGACAGGTCCAAGGACAAGGCTGAGGACTGGAATTCTGCCACTGCACTGAACAAGTCGATCGAGGAGTTCTCCAGTTCCAGCAAGTGCATCGAGTCCATCATGAGCACGTTGGCCACCTCCATCCCAGACACATACGAGTGGTGTTTTTGTTCGCTCAGCCATTTCAACGACTTTAGCGATCTTCTTTGCATGCATTTCACCCATTGAACCTCCGTGGACGCTAAAATCCTGGGCAAAACAGTGAACTCTACGGCCATCAATGGTTCCATGTCCTGTGATCACTCCGTCTCCAAGTGTTTCATGAAGGAACATATTGTGATCAGTTGTTCGATGCATGACAAATGTATCCACTTCAATGAATGAATCGGGATCTAAAAGCATCCCAATACGGTCCCTTGCAGTTCCTCTTCCTCCTGCTCGGATGGCTTCCTGTGCCTTCAATCCGCCACCTAATCGGGCACTCTCTCGACGTGAGCGAAGTTCGCTAACGGGGTCGCCAGTAGGAGTCGCCATGAACAGATGAGGGGCGATGAGGTTCTTCATCGAATCGCTTAATCTCTTATCTGATAGATTTCTTCTCCAAAGAGATTGGTTGTAAGAATTTCGCGAACATTTTTGTCCGTTGAGAGGGCATAATGTAACTTTACAATTGCAGCTTCAGGTGATGTCGTGATTCCGTGGCCTAACATGCCCATTTCTTGTTGGATTCTTCCTTTGGAGTAGACATTCATATCCACTGGGCCATGGATGCATTGGTTCACGATCATGACGGGGATGTTGTTGTCAATCGCCTTCTGAATTGATGAGCGTAATTCGAGGTTCTGAGGTGCATCTTCATTTGGGTTTTCGATTGGTACGTGACCAAGACCTGTGCCGTGGAAGACTAAGGCATCAACATTCGATTCTATTGCCTCGTTAATCTCAGCGGAGAGTAACCAAGGTCCAGCCATGAATTGGCGAATCGATACCTCTGGTTTGAATCGTAATGCTGCAGTTGCTTTTTCACGTACTGGATGTTCCATTCTGTTCTTCTGGTAATGTTCGCTGAGTTGAATTTCAATCATTCCTTCATCGATTGTAACTGTTGCGAGTGGTTGGGTGTTTACCGGTCTGAACGCATCACGACGACTCGAGTGGAGTTTCCGAACACCTGTTGCAGCATGAATTGAACATGCCCCATCATCACTTGTTCGATGCATAGCAACGACAACACAATCGGACAGATTTCCATTTGGAGTTGGGCCTTGAGCAGCCCAAGTAACTGCTGCGATGAGGTTCTGAGCAGCATCCGATGAAGCCCGATCACTCGATCGTTGGGAGCCAACGAACGCAATTCGTCCAGGTGCTTTCTTCCCTTCTCCGCACCATGCATATGCTACTGCGGACGATGAGATATGGAGTGTGTCGGTCCCGTGTGTGACGACGACCCCATCACATCCTTGTTGGAATGCTTTCTCAGTAGCATCGATGATTTGATTCCAATGCATTGGGCGAATATCTTCGCTGAACATATTGCCTATTTTGTGAGCGTCAATGTTTGCAATTCGTTGCAATTCAGGGACATGATGCACCAATTCAGAGGGCTCGAATTGAGCAGTAACTGCTCCTGTAACATAATCAACCTTGGAAGCGATTGTTCCTCCTGTGTGAATGATTCGAATGGACGGTAGGTCCGGATTGTGTGCCGGTTGGGACGCTTGTGTAGAAGGCTGAGCTTCTTTTATCTCAGACTCTATGACATGCGTTTGGCTAAGTGGGTGGCTCAAATTGTAGCCATTTGGTAATTTAACGGTGACGTGTTGCTCGACCGCAGGTGGTAAAATAACGCCTTCTACAATGGTCTCTCCAGAGAGCGTTTCGAGGCGCAGTTTTACTCTCGACCCTACAGAAGGTGCTTCAGCCATGATACTTGCTGCACAGCCAAGCCCTTCAACGCTACGATGGTGGTGCCGGGAGCGGGGCTCGAACCCGCGACCTTCGGATGTCTCAGACACCACAAGGGGGTTTGCACGTCATACGATCGCCTTCAGGCTGCCCTATGAGTCCGACGCGCTACCAACTACGCCACCCCGGCCTAACCTCGCCTGCGAAAACCCCCATTTGAATAATGCGGGTTGTAATCGAAGGAATCCGACCGCATCCTTCATTCGCTTTCACTCATCCGCAGGGGTATGGTCGACCTCTCCACAGCGATGACGGCGGCGCAGGGTGAGCGCCGACAACGAACGCCTGGAGATGGTAAGGAAAAGAAGGTACGTCGGACTGGCCGCAACCTTGGAATCGAACCCTTTGACCCAGTAAAGCACGTCGCAAAAGAGAAGGCAGATATGGCCTCAATGTGGCTGGTTTTAGGATTCGCACTTTTGGTTACTCTCCTCATGAGATATGTCCTGATGGGCGTAACTGATCCAGAGAACTCAAAAATTCTGTACATACTTCCATTAACTTGCATATTCCTCATTCCAACGCTTCATCGAACAGTTATGCCAGAACACTTTGTTGAGCATTACGGTGGGGGCACTTGGTTCAAGGCTGCCTTCCTCCACACATTCACGTTCTTAGCATTGTCTTTCTTGGTTGTTAATCCGCCATTTGGAGATATTGCAGCCCCCGAATTAGCGAAATCTTGGACGGTAATTGCAGACGATGGTGAAGCAATCGAATATCCGTTCGATGTTTCAACTAGAGGGGCGACACTTACTTGGCACACCAACGGAACAACTACTCTGCAAGGGGATGCATGGCTTTTATTCGGTCTAATGGATAACAAAAATTCCGATGGCGCTTCAGTTGAAGTGACTCGGGAATATCAAGCAAATGTATCAACTAGGGAAGTGAATGAATCGTACTGGTATGATAATGCTGAGGCGATTAAGAATGGTACTTCAAGCTCGAATAAGAGTTCACCAAACTTGACTCCTCACGGAGACCAAGATCAACCCTTTGCAATCTTTTTAGGAACAGATTTGGGCGAAGGAACTCATACAATCACAGTGGTGATTACGGAAAAAGGAGATCCTTGGGAAAATGTTCAGACCTACTCTTGGACGCTTGAAATAATCAACGCATCCCCATTTGATCAGGAAAGCATATCAGAATGATTCTCTAGAATTCGTTCGAACAACGAATCGATTTCGATTGTGACTCGTAATTGAGCCGTCATAGTTTCGACTTGTTTACGTCGGTATGTCCTGACCAAAGGGGCAAGAGGTGTCCAAGATAGGGCGTCAAACATGATTCGAGTTGATTGGTTCATATTCTTGCGTCAATTCAAAGATACTGTTACTTTTTTCAGGCAGTAAATGTGAAAGTGAAAGTGAAAAGTTCAGGGTTTGAGCATTGATACCAATCGAGCGGTCATAGCATCGAGTTGTATGCGCTCGCCACCACCCTCAACAAGACGATAATCAACTTCAGCCATGACCTCAGTCAGATCCAATTTGTCGGTTTCCGAAATAAAATCAACACCGTATAATTCTCGATGTAGTTGACCGACAAAATCAGTCCCTGCCAAACCATATCGGTCGAGAAGTTCTTGAAGCCTTCTTCGTGCAACGTGAAATCCATCTTCTCGACATGCCATGATGTATTGATGCAATGCTTCAGGTGGAGCAGTTGCTGATGTTTCATAAACAACCGTTCTGGAAATAGTGTTGCTGATTGCAGCTGAAACTTGTAGGGCAGTGATTGCCCTTCTCAAATCACCTTGGGCAATTCGAGCCAATGCTTCTGCCGCATCATCTTCGAGCGTCACCTTCTCCTCTTTCGCGACGTGCTTTACCTGATCGAGTACATCCGAATCTGCGAGGGGGCGAAATCGAAACACTGCGCATCGTGATTGAATTGGTTCAATCACCTTTGAAGAATAGTTGCAAGATAGAATGAATCGACATGTCTCGGCATACTGCTCCATAATACGCCGAAGTGCGCCTTGAGCATCGTTTGTTAGTGCATCGGATTCATCAAGGAAAATAATCTTAAATTTTGCATCGCCATATGGCTGCGTACGTGCAAATTGTTTGACCTTTGAACGTATTTTATCCAATCCTCTCTCGTCGGATGCGTTCATTTCAAGAAGATTGTCACGGAAATTTTTCCCATAGACGTCTTTGGTCAGTGCCATTGCTGCGGTAGTCTTTCCTGTCCCGGGTGGGCCTGCGAAAAGCAAGTGTGGGAATTCCTTGTGTTCTGCATAGACCTTTAATCGGCTTACTACGGAGGCTTGGCCACGTATTTCAGAGACACTTTGTGGCCGATGGCGCTCAACCCATAACTCGCTCATATCGTCAAGAGAATGCCGAGCCTCCTTCAACATTCGGTTGGATTTGAATTGACAAAATTGAGCGCCCCCCTATGGGGGGCGTAGAGCGAATCAGTCATAACCTTCCACATCTTAGCCGAAGCGAGCGCCATGAGAACCACCACCAATACCCAAAATCTTTCAGCAGCCATAATCATGGTTTTGATGTTTTTACTCGCCGATGTGTTCGTCCCATCAGCCTTCCCTGCCCCCGAACAACTTGAGGAGGAGCAAACGGTTCTCCATGTTACTTCGACTCTTAATCCTACAACAGACACATACATCGATTCAGATTTTCCAAACGATGACTTTTCCAGCGATGACACTGGATTGCTGGGTGTTTCAGGAACAAGCGATAGCCGAATCTTGATTTCATTCCCTTTGAATTATGCATCAACAGATACGATTCATTCCTCACGAGTTGACCTTGTGTGCAGCAGTAGTGATGCTTCGAATGGTTTGGCGGTTTATCCGGCCGCAACAAGCGCATCATGGAACGAGAGCGCAACTTGGAATTCGAGAAATGGAGTTCTTGCATGGGCTCAACCTGGTGTGGATGGCACAACCGATCGTGATGGATGGGAACCCTTCCATCTTACAGCCCCGCTCAATATTGGCGGTGGTTCCTCTACAGTCGAACTCAATGTCACTGCTTTGACTCAGGCTGCAGTAGCTTCGAGCCAGAGTTCTCTCGACCTGGTAATTTCTGCTCATGAAGCACAATATGATTGTGAACTCAATGAAACCCTAAATGTCGCTAACAAGCCAGTAATGATCGTTGACTCTTCAACCTCAACTGCTGGTGCAGGGGGCCAAATCACTCCCGATTTCGTTTCTGATGGTGCGCCATTGATGACTGGAGATTTCATCCTTTCAGCAGACCTAACACCCTCAATGACGTGGAATACATATTCCGGTATTCTCGCTGAAGTTCAAGTTTCACTCGATTCCAGTTTCAAGAGTACGGAAGACGATTACGCCTGGCTTTTTAATTCAGATATTCAAACGAGCTTATTCACCTTGGCAGGAACTACAGGTTCTCTTGCCATCCCTTCATCTGCTGCCTTTGAGAACGGAACCTACATGCATTATCGAATGCGTTCAATGGATACGACAGGAATTCTCGGTTCATGGGAAACAGGTTCGTTCTTCCTCCCTGAACACGACGTCATCGATAACGGAGATGGGACAGCTACAATTGCCGTCAACATTAATGATCTATCAACAGACCTGAATTTCATCGAAGATGCGGTCGCAGATGAGAATAACAAGAATACCAATTATGGGTCCTCCACTACATTGGATGCTACATTATCTTCAACCAAAGAGACTATTCCTCATTTCAGATTGGCATTCGATGCCCTCGGAATGCACTCAAATGCAACAGTTCTTGAGGCTTCATTGAATCTTACCCGATCCACTTCAAGCGGTTCAGCAACGCTTGCATTACATGAAATGGACAATGATGGTGCATGGAATGAAGATGAACTTACATGGCTGCAAAATAAAACCAGTCAATGGTGGAGAAGCGGAGGCCGAGGATTGATTAGTCATGCGACAGATACGGGCATTTTTGGTTCACAGATCAGTGATGACTTTTCGTTTGACTTGACCCCTACATTACAACAACACTTGGATAATGGAAACACGGGTGTAATCGATTTGGCAATCACAACGCGCTCAGAAAATGGTGCTTATTCTGCAAATGCTGGAATTGATTCTGTAACCTTCTATTCCTCCGATGCAACTTCTGAATCTGACAAACCATATCTCTACATCACATATGAATGGGGTACACCAGTAACCGTTGCACCTTCTCTCACTTCTCCTTACGATGGAGAAACCCTTTGGAATCAAACAGGTCACAATTTCACCGGAAATACGACTCCTACTTTGACCTGGTCTGCTAGCACATCCAGTTCATATGATATGATTTTTGAATTGTCAACAGACGGTCAATACCATGATCGTATCGCTTATGTTGATACTCGTGTTGATTCAGATTTCTTGCCAAGTGACGGAGATTTTTCATTCACTGGTGCCAATAGCCTTGAAGCCGGACACATGTACAACTGGAGGATGCTCCACATCGATTCCGATGGTCGTCATGGTGATTGGACCCATTCGACATTCCTGATTAGTAACATGAATTCAACATGGCTTGGTGGAGACCGCTATGAGTTTAGGCTCAAGCAAGGCAATGCAAGTTCGGATGGACTCCATCCAGCATGTGCAGATACCTACATTGATTCAGGTATGCCAAGTTCAAACTACGGTCAAGAAACTGAACTCCAAGTTTCTTACAACACGATTCCATCAGAAACAACAATTCTGTTTGGATGTGATCTATCAAGCACATTCCTTCCAAATGGTTACGCAGTTGAATCCGCAAATTTAGAAATGTACCTCAGCGATTTCCCATTCGGTTCGCCGACTGTTGGTGCCTGGGAGAGCACACAAAACAACTGGACTGAAGACGGTGCTACTTGGGCGACTTATGATGGGTCAAGCACGTGGGGCACCGTTGGCGCAAAGGGATCTGAACGTTCATCATTGCTTGATTCAGTAAGTATTGGAAGTGGTTATACTTCCAGTTCATCAGTTAATTGGAACGTTACACTTGCAATGCAAAACGCGATGAGAGACAATCATTCTGCAGACTTTATTCTCGGCATTATTGGTGCTGGTTCAGGTCAAATTAGAGATGCGCTATTCCATACTGGAAGCGCAGTTGATGCAAAACGTCCTGAACTCAGTTTCGTTTATGTCCCAGGTTCAAACGCCATACCGGTTGAGCCGGTTCCAGTAAATCCATTGAATGGTTCATGGAGCATTCAGCCTGGAATTAATCCTGAGCCAGTTCTTCGACCAATGCTTAATTGGACTCATTCCAGTGCAATCAGCGTTGGTGGTTATGCCGTTCAGGTCGATACAACCGACGCCTTTGACAGCAGTTACATGAGCATTGAGACTTCATGGTCAAACGCAGGTTTCGATGTAAATGGGAAAACCTTTACTCCACAAAACGATTTGACAGTTGGTGAAACATGGTACTGGCGTGTACGTACAATCTCGACAACAAATCAACTTGGAAATTGGTCGCAAACATTCCACTTCAACATTCCATCTCTAACAACATGGAATCTTTCATCAACCAGCGCAGCAGTTGAGATTCGTCATGCGGAAGCTATGCCTGATTTGGGGCTACCACATTTCATTGACACATGGGTGGCCGAAGGAGGTATGGAAGGGCAACAAAACCACTCTACATCCACCTCGATGAAGGTTGGAGAACTTGGTAGTGGCTACCAATCGACAGCACTCCTGAAGATTCCTCTCGATCAGATTCCTTCACCTTCGAATGCTCGCGTGACAAACGCAGAATTGAATCTGTGGGCTCTTGTAGGTTCTGATACGAATACAGAAATTGCAGTTCGACCAGTATTGCAAACTTGGACGACTGACCTCAACAATTCAACCTATGATGGTACGAATTCATGGACATTAGATGGCGGCCGTTCCATCGGAAACGATGTTGGTCAACTCAGTGATTTGAGTACTTCTGCAAGTGCAGATTGGATGGATTGGGATGTTACAGAACTTGTGCAAGCAGCACTTGCAAACGGTGATTCATATCTTTCAATTGCTCTGATGACGAGCGATTCTTCTGATTCACTGATCACCTTTGCAAGCACAGAAGGGCTTACCACTCAACGACCATGGCTCAATCTCACATGGACTGAAGGAACTTCAACAATTCCTACTGTGGCTGGTGCAAACGCATTACCTGCTGATGGGGATATGTCATGGAATCTGTCAACACACGTTCCAGAACCAGATACACGTCCAGTGTTGAGTTGGACACACTCTAATTCTGCGAATATCGATGATTGGAAAGTCTTCCTGCAAAATGATGCTTCTGATATCATGGAAGGATTCACAACATACGATTCACGTGTTGATTCTTCAATGTTCGATTTGCAAAGTCTAACCTTCCAACCTTCGACCGATCTTAGCACAAATCAAAGTGTTCGCTGGTTCGTTCAACCCGTAAACAACAGCATGCTCGGTCCACGTTCAACAAGTTCAGTATTCCATATACCTCATGACATTGGTCAAGAGATTAACAGTACATGGGGATACGTCAACATTACCGAAGGAGGCTTCTTGCCATCTCTTAACGAGCCATCTGGTTTCATCCAAGACATTGGACTCGATTCCGGTTCTCCAAATTCAAATCTTGCAGGAAATAGTGTTCTCAGTTTCGGCCGTTCCTCCTTCACAACAAGTACATCAGCTCGTTCCTCTGTTCTCTTCTCAATAGATATCTCGAAATTACCGCTTAGTAATTCCTTTGAAGTGATGTCTGCTGAACTTTATCTTAACATAGAATCTGGTTCGTACGGAGAAGTATGGAGTAGCCACTCCAAGGTTCTCACGTCATTCGATGCAGATGCAAATTGGAATAATGCGACAAGCTCAACGACTTGGAATGCTCCAGGTGCTTACCATTCGTCCGATACCTCAGTTCCAATGAACGGGGCAGGTCTTGTTGAATCAAGTGATGAAACTGTCTTTGGAAACATTACGGAAGTCATTCAACAAGCCCTTGTTCAAGGAGTGAATACAATCCATATTCTTGTTCAACCTGAAGAGAATTTCAGCAGTGTCGATGGTAGAATGGATTTCTTCTCAAGTGATGAGACTTCAACCAGCCTGCGCCCAAGTTTGAATCTAACATACAGAACAACAAACCCATATGTTGCTTCAAGTCCATCAAATCTCCTCCCTGTTGACAGTTCGACCCTATGGAATATGTCCGCTCCCCGTCCAACTGGAGTTGATCATGTAAACCATTCATGGACTCCTCCGTCTTCCAACGAAACAGGATACCAGATTTGTTCTGCATCTGATGCTCGAATGATTTACGATCTTGCTTGTATTTTGTCTACTGATACCACTTCTCTCTCTGAGGCCAACCTCACTTGGGATCCATCGACTACCACTCTTGCGAATACGAATGCAACATCTGGAGACGAATGGCAATACTGGCGCGTTCGTTCCTACCAATCAATCGAAGATTACTACAGAATCGGAGAATATTCTCAAGTTAACAAATACCGTATTCCTGATGCACAAGGGTACGATGACGGTTTAGGAAACCATACTGTAAACCTCTCAAGTGGGTCTATTTTTACAAGCACGGGTTTACTCCCTGATGCTCCTGATACGTACACTTCCTCTTCATCGTTTAACACAAATTATGGTTCGAGCGCCACACTGTTACTTGGTGCTGGTTCTTCTGGGGACAATGAGATTTTCATTGAATATGATTTGTCTCAGATGCCTTGGCCAAGTGCAATCACGCCAACCTCTGTAATGCTGCGTATGTATCGAACACAAGTAACAGGGGTCTCCCCAATAACTGTGAGTGCTCACGCTTGTTCAACATTCAATGAAGGTTTCGTCACTGCATTGCAATCTCCAACATGCAATGCGACAGAAATAACACGTTCTACTCTACCAGTAACGCCACCAAATGGTTGGCTGGAATGGGATATTACCTCACTGGCTCAATCAAACATTGCTAATGGAAATCTTTCAATGACCATCAAACTATCAGCTGTTGGAACAGCAAGTAGTTTGCATTCATTCCATTCGGGCGAATCTTCCTCGACAGCCTTGCGTCCTGTCCTTCGCGTCGATTATGTCGATAACATTGCAGGTGTTATCCCACCGGCACAACCAGTCCTTATCTCACCTGTAGATGGAACTGTGCTGTACAATACAACAACAACTCTGCTTGAACCATTGGACAAGCCAACACTTTCTTGGAACCCAGTTACTGGAGCGACCGGATACATCGTTACCATCCGTAATTCCTCTGGCCAATACAATTTCAAATCTGGAATTTCAAGTCAGATAACAGGAACAAACTTTGTGTTTGATACCTCTTTGACTCCTGGTTCAACCTTCGAGTGGTGGGTTCAAGCAGTCAATGGTTCTATTCCAGGGCCGTCTTCTTCGCGATGGATTGTAGGTATTGGTGATCCGACGACACAAGATAATTTTGATCACACTTGGACCTATGAATTCCAAACTGGAAACGAAATTCAAGAGATGGCTCACACCAATGTCGAAGATGCTTCCGTCTACAGCGGAACTGCAGACGTCAACTTGGATGGCGATTCCAGTATGATTGGTATCGATTCAGGTCAAGATGAGTATCGAATGCTCATCTCGACTGATTTCGGTCAAATACCATTCAATCCAAACATGAACGTTCATTCTGTTGATTTGAGTTTGTACCTCACCGATCTTGACTTCGGTGCAGGCGCAACTGGAATGACACTCTCTGTTCACAAAGTCTTGACAACTGGTTGGGGTGAAACCTCTGTGACATGGAACGGAACGGGCGCTGCAACTTGGGGTGCTCCTGGTCTTCAACCTGGTGTGGATTATGATTCTACGCCACTCGATACCTTCTTTGTCAGTAATTCTCAAGCGACCAATCAATGGGTGCAAATGAGCCTCGGACATCGTTCTCTCTTCATTGATGGCACACATGGATGGGTCATCATCGCAACCGTTAACCAAGGATGGATGACAGTTGAATTTGCAGATAACAGCGATTCAACCAGCAATCTAAGACCACTGATGCAAATGAACTATACTGACATTGATTCAGTAACCATCTCGCCAACTGCAACAACCACAGATGCTGATACATCTGTAACATTCAGTGCTTCAACGTTTGATTACAACTCTCTGGTTGCAACTGTCCCAATTGTTTGGTCTGCTTCAAGCGGTCAAATCGATGCTTCAACTGGTGTTTACACTCCTTCAACAACAGGAGTTCACACAATCACCGCTTGTTTTGGTGTCATTTGTGCTGATGAAACAGTGACCGTTACGCCAGGTGCTCCAGTAAACTTGGTTGTCACACCTCTTACTGCAACGATTACTTCTGATGATACGCTGCAATTAACTGCAGATGTCGTTGATCAATTTGGAAATGTTGTCCCTGGAGAAAGCATCACGTTCTCACCAAGTAACGGTTCAATGGGCGGTACGTTCGGCGATGTATTCCAACCATATTCGGTTGGAGGTCAAACAGTATCTGTGACTTGGACGACAATCACAGTTATTGTGAATGTTCAAGTTGAACTTGGTGCACCTTCCGAGATCGTCTTGGTTGGATGTGAAGGCGTCACTCCTGCAGGAACAGAATGTGAAATCACTACAACTCTGTATGACCAATTCGGAAACATCATTCCATTGTCTGAAGCAGGTGCATTGACCTATTCAGTCACCGATGGACTCTACAGTGAAGCGACCAGCATGTATTTCGCCGACCAAGTCGGTACGTGGCAATTCTCTTTGACTTCTGGAATTGGCTTGTCGGATTCAATCACGATTACCACCGGGCATGGAGCAATGGATTCACTAGAAATTGTTCCTTCGGCATGGGACTTGACAGCCGATGAAATCATCTTCATGAACACGACAAGAATCGACATTCAAGGAAACAGATTGCCAGTTTCCTTGCCGTTAGCAAATTGGACGTTTGTGAGCGATGGTGCGGTGAATATCACATTCAATCATCCAGTGCAATGGATTCCAACCGGGCTTGGTGGCCGTGTGATAACAGCACAGTACGAAACAATTTCAGCATCAATTACAGTCAACGTCACCAAGGGTGCAATGACTGGTATGGCACTGATTGTCGATTCGGCTGATGCAAATGATCAATCCTACAGTTTGACTGCAGATGAGACATTGCAAGTGAAGGCAAAGGCTACTGATGCGAAAGGAAATCGATGGACAATTGACGTAAATTGGACCATATCCCATCCAAGTTGGACCGATCAGTCCGTGCTTCTCTACACACTCTCTGATGAAACCGAATTCATGCCGCAGTTGGCATCAGAAATCCCGTACATGATCTATGCAGAATATACATCTGGAAGTGTTGTCTTTAGCGAATCTGTTTCAGCGGTAGTATCCGAAGGAATTTTGCAGATTTTCACAATGAATTCAGTCGCCTCAACTGGTGATTCATCAACGACATACGATATAAGTGCAGATCAACATATCGACTTCTCAGTAAGTCTTAGCGACGGAGATTTGAATCCTTTGGAGGCCTCAAGACTTACGTGGTTATTCGAAGATTTAGATTCTGGTTCTATTCAGGATATGACTTCTACGTTCGAAGCTGATGCTTATCATTGGGAAGCAACTACTGTTGGATCTTACCGAATAACTGCATTCGTTGTTAATGCAGAAGGATTCAATTATTCGAAACAGGTTGATATTTCTGTGTATCATGGTATTGCAGTTTCACTTGACCATGCTCTTGATACACTAAGTGAAGATGCAGGTGAATCGATTGACATTATCATCACCGGTACTGATAACGACGGTAACACCTTCCCTCAGGATGTTGAATGGACTGAAGATGGAACGCTTTCTTCTCGAATTGTTCCTCTTGCCAACTTAGACGGTGAACGTATACCTGGAGGCTATCTCTATCAGGCATCCGTTGCTGGTGAGCATGTCATGGTCTATTCCACACCGTCGGCAACCAATACGTTCGAACTTTCAATACAGCCTCAAATGGTGGTTGCGTATCTCGAAGTTGTTTTGTCTGCAACAACTGTGGACCAACAAGCATCGATTGATGTCACAGTTGAAGCTAAAGATATGTTCTACAATCCGATCCCTGTTCCAAGCAGTGCGCGTGTTGATTCAACTGGCCGAGGAACTGTCAAGGAACTTGGACCAGGTCAATGGCGAGTAACAACGCTCGATAGTGGAGGTCAAACGATTACTGTTACAGCGGGGCAAGTTAGTGAATCTCTGGAGATTGAAGTAACTGGAACCTTTGGTGGATTCTTCGCAGCAGGCGGTGCCTTGTATTACGTCGGAGCCGTTCTGATTGGCTTAATCGCTGTTGTTTTACTTGTTCTCCTCGTCATGGCTCTCCGTTCAGGAAGAGATGATGATGACTGGGATGATGACTATGACGAAGACGATGAGGATTCAGCCCCAGCAACTCGAGGCCCAAGTGGTCCTGCGCCTGGAACTGGTCCGAGTGGCCCTGCACCTGGAACTGGTCCATCCAACCCTCCACCCGAAGCCGAAGAAAAAGAGGATACGAGTTGGATGGTCGAACATCGAGTCGATGACGATGGAACTGAATGGGCTCAAAATGAAGATGAGACATGGTACTACAGAGAACCAGGTCAAACCGATTGGGCTGTCTGGGAAGATTAGGTGGTTGAATGAGTTCGAAACAGTCTGCATTCTTTTTGTGCATTCTGTTGATGTTCGTTCCGTTGACGAGCCTTCCAGTAACTGCAGCAGGTCCCGCTGCCCAAGTCGTTATCACAACGCCTTCAACATCGATTTCTTCCGATGGTGTCCTACAATTAGATGCAACAATCTACGACGCATTGAACAACGTTGTCGAAGGCGAGATCATGTGGTCTTCTACAAACGGTACAGTCGAAGATGGTGGTCTCTTCTTTCCTTGGTCGGCTGGTCAAGTAACCATACGAGCTGAACATGCAGGCTTCAACGATACTGTTGTGGTGACTGTTGAGGCAGGTTGGGGTCAATCAATTGAGATCAACACCACAACATCTCCGAAGGCCAAACAGCCATTCCAACTTCAAGCCAATCTCCTTGATTCACACGGTAATCCTCGAACTGGACTTGGTGTTGTATGGAGTGTTGATGGAGAATATGTTGGGCAAGGGCAGCCATTGTGGACGCCTCCAACTCTGGGTGACTACGAAGTGGTTGCGCGTTTTGATCAAATGGAACAACAAGTTTCAATGGAAGCGATAGCGGGAGATCCCTTCGAATTTATCTTTGAGGAGAATCTTGTGATTCGTAGCGGATTTGGCGTCAAACTCACTCCAGCACTGGTTGATTCATTCGGTCAAGAGATGAATGATACATTGGCGGGGTCAAAAGTCTGGACCGCCGAGAATGGAAGTATTACCGCCCAAGGTTACTTCTTTGCCTCAGCACCAGGAGTTTGGAATCTCAGTATCCGTGCAGGGTCTGTTTATGGTAATGGTACCATCAGAGTCATTCCTGCTGATGCAGCCATTGTTTCGATTCAAATTATGCCTGAGGAAACAACCTACCAATCAGGAGAGGTGTATCGATTAGAAGCAGTCCGTACCGATTCATCTGGCTATACTTCTCCAGTTCCAGTTCCAATCGGAAATTGGACCGTTGGTAATGGTGCAGTAGCTCAAGTAGGCGATGAAATCCATTGGACTCCTGGTAAAGAGGGTTCCTTGGCAATGGAAGTCATTGATTCCGACATTGTTGCTTCAAAGACAGTCACTGTGGTTCATGGGGCTGCAGTTTCCACACAACTTGTTCCAAGTTTACCTCGATTAAGTGCAGGTTTGCAAGTTGCTTTGGTCCATGAGGCGACTGATGCTTTCGGAAATATATGGCAAGTCGATGGTAATATTACGAAAACAAGTAACGACCAATCATCATCTGAAATATTCTCCTCTTATGCAACATTCACTCCAAAACTCACTGAGAGCATTCGATTCTCAGCAACATATTTCGATAATTACACTGGTATTTTACACCAAAGTGAATATCAAGAAATGGTTGAACCAGGCCGGTTGGCGTTCATTATCTTACCAGAAACAGGTACAGAGGTTCCAGCAGATTCATTCTTGCAATTTGATCCAGATTTCACAGATTCATATGGAAATATCATTCCATTTGTTGCAGTCAATTGGACCATAGATGGTGTTGATTCAACACTCGATTTACTCATGTCGGGTGGTAAATGGTATCCCACCGAAGTAGGAGAGCATGAGATACGAGCAAACGCTGATGGAGTATTTGCTGCAGTTCGTATCAATGTAATCACGGGTTCAGAAAACACCCTCGTCACAGATGGTGGAGATGTACTGATAATTACAGCAGGTATCTCCAGCGACCTCTTCGTGGAGATTGTTGATGTCCACGGAAACGTTGCTCCTGCTGAAGATATTCAACTAGTAGAGTCTGGTTTTGTTTCAATCGAACCCTCTTCAACAGGACGTGGCTATTGGCAACTCGATGGTGTCATATCTGGGACATATGATATTGAACTTCAACAAGGAAATGCTTCAGTCATTCTTCCGTTGACAATTCTTCCAGGAGATCCAGTGCGTGTTCTCACTTCAGTGAGTAACGAATCGTTGAGTCAAGGTGAAGTCACCTTGCTCAAGGTTTGGGCTGAGGACAGCCAAGGGAATCGAGTTGAAGTCGTTCCAGATAAAACCAGTATCACATGTTCATCCGGAAAAGCCAGTCACGTCAAATCCGATACATGGGAAATCGAACTCGAAGAAGCAGGTACAGATCGTTCATGCACAGTCGCATGGCAAGGACTTATCTCGCAACAGTTTTATGATGTTGAATCTGTCCTTCTAGGAGGTGCTCTTGGTTCAACAAATACTGCCATGTCCATTGGTATCGTCTTCTTGCTGATGATTTTTGCAGTTCTTATCGTACTCATTCGCCGAGGTAATTCCAAAGAAGAAGAATGGGATGAATATGATGATGAGTATGAATATGAGGATGAAGAAGATGACGAAGAAGACGTGGTCTCCTCTGAATCCATCGCTCCAGTAGAGGACGAGCCTAAATCTCCTCCAGCACAAGTTTCTGTTGACTCAGCACCTGTTATCGAAGATGCTTTGAGAGACGAACTCGCAGTCAAGGCCACTCAAATTGGAGTTATGCAAGCGGCACCTGGAACCAATCAAGGAGAAACCGGTTGGTATGTTGATGCGAGTACTGAATTACAACAATGGGACGTTGGTTCCGATGGTTCCTGGTCTCGACTCCAGTGAATTTCTATCGCTTTGGTGGTGCCAGTATGGGGATTGAAGAACATCGTGATTGGGACTCAGTAGACTACACAAACCTTCTATCGGGAAATCTTTTCCCACCGAATTTCATGTGGGGTGTTGCTACTGCATCTCATCAAATTGAAGGTGGAAATACCAACAATTGGTCTGCATTTGAGCCACGTTCAAAAAGTGGTCAACTCAGTGGTGATGCATGCGATCATTGGAATCGAAAGAAAGAAGATATTCAACTGATCAAAGATCTAAATGTTTCACACTACAGATTTTCAATCGAATGGAGTCGTATTGAACCACAACAAGGTATCTGGGATGAGGATGCAGTTCAATGGTATTCGGACCTTGTCGACCAACTTCTTGACAAAGGCATCCAACCGATGGCAACTCTCCATCATTTCACACACCCTCTCTGGTGGGATGAAAAAGGAGGCTTTGAGAACGAGAACAATATTGACGATTGGATTCGCTTCTGTGTGAAAATGTTTGAAGTATTGAGTGACCGCATAGACTGGTGGTGTACCATCAACGAACCTGCAGTATTTGCCTCGATGGGATATGTCTTGGGAGAGTTTCCACCAGGTGAGCGCTCATTTAAGAAAACTAGAATCGTTTCAACCAATCTTATGAGAGCTCACGCCCGTTGCTATCAAACCCTGAAATCCATGGAGCATGGTAAGCGTGCTCATATCGGATTGGTGAAGAATATCAATATCTTCGATCCATACCGTCGTTGGAATCCATTGCACCGATTCCAAGCACGATTTCTCGATGGAATGTTCAATCTTTGTTGGATTAAAGGATTGATGACAGGACGATTCAAGGCGCCTTCAGCTCTTCGTTCAAAGGAAATTCCAGGACTAAAAGGAAGTAGTGATTTCATTGGGGTCAATTACTACACTCATCTTCTTGCCACTCCGTTCATGCCAACTAAAGTCGATATCGATCCATTGATTCGTCCATGGGAACAACGAACTGATTTCAGATATCCCATGTATGCTGAGGGATTGCGACGTGCTTTTGATATGGTTTCATGCCTTAATCTTCCAATTATTGTCACTGAAAACGGAGTTGCAGATGACGATGATGACATGCGTCCTGAACATATCCGGCGTCACTTGCAGATAACCGGTGAAGCCATTGCAGATGGGATGGATATACGTGGATTTTATCATTGGAGTCTTATGGATAATTTCGAATGGGCTGAAGGCTATGATCAACGATTTGGCCTCTATCATGTCGATTTTGAAACCAAAGAACGAACACTAAAAGAAAGCGGTGCTTTGTATTCAGAGATTGTCAAAGCACACCGCTTACCCCAAGTCGTTATCCTAGCTGGTGGATTGGGAACACGTCTCGGTGAACGGACGAAACAAATGCCAAAATCTCTCATTGACGTGTCCGGAAAACCTATCCTTTCTCACATTCTTGATTGGGCTGGCGCTCAAGGTTGTATGGAGGCTTTGATTCTAACAGGGCATTTGGGTGAGCAATTCGATGGTTTCCGACATGAAGGAATGGCCCTTACGTTTCATCAAGAATCCGAGCCACTTGGGACTGGAGGTGCTCTGTGGAATGCCAGGCACCTTCTTCAAGACCGATTCATTTTACTTTGGGGCGATGATTTTCATCCAATCGATTATGGCGAAATTGTCGCTTATCATGAACAAGAATCCTCTCCGTTAACCCTTACTGTAACAACTGAACATGATGAGATGAATCTTCTACATGTTGATGGGAAAATCGCTCAATACGATAAGAGCACATCTCCTCCATCTGAATTCAATGGCTATGAATCTGGAACCAGTGTTGTAGAGAAAAGGGTTCTCCTCGAACACGGTAAAGATGGAACATGGAGTTGGGAAGAAACAGTCTATCCCGAAATGGCAATGAAAGCCTCAGCATATTTGGATAATACGAAGTTTTGGGACATGGGAACACCTGATCGTTTGGAACGATTAGAGGAATTCCTGAACAAAACCAGCCTCTGAGGGTTGGACAACAGTAGTTTCAGGTAAGATTCCCTCATGTTCAACAAGAACAAGAATCATCCCTCCAAATCCACCACCCATCATGCGAGCACCCAAGACTCCTGGTGTATTTTGAAGGGCCATCACTTGTTGATCGATCTCTTCTATACTAACGCCGATGGTTCGTAATGATTGATGAGTGGCGTTGAGCAGCAATCCTAATTGTTCTGGTGAGGCTCTAATCGCTTCTTTTACACGTTGATTTTCTTCTTGGACATGGATGTTCTTTGTTTGTTCATCGACAGATGTTCGATAGTCCATTTCCCCCAATGTTCTGTGAATTCCTGAATCAATAAGTTTGAACACATGGGATTCTGGTAGGGGGTGTTGTGTTGTCGTAATCGTTGAAAAATCGATTAATGTTGCATGATTGGGTTTGGAAAACATCATTGCGATTTGATCGAGTAAACCGCACTCTGTTCCGAGAACAACATGTTCGATACGTTGTGCTTCTTGACATGCCTGGAATGCTTCAATATCCTTGTTAATGCACAGAACAATTGCTAAACATAGTGCAGCTGAAGATGACATCCCTGCTCCTATTGGAATTTCGCTTGTTACAGTCAGTTGAGCTGGCCATCCTTTCGCTTCCTTCCACAGAGAAACAATCGTACTCTCACCTTCAAATCCATCAGAAATTGCTGTTGCTTTGAGGGTCAGGCGTTGAGGTGCTGCAAATGCAAAGGAGAGGCCTCCTGCATAATCCGTATGCTCACCGATGATGTTGATACGGGCTGGAATTGAAGCAATTCGATGCATTCTCTTCCCGCCTTACTCGATGCGTTCGAGATCGAACCAAACAGGATAATGGTCCGAGACATTTGAACTAGACATGTCTCGATCTACGCCCCATCGCCCAAAGAATCGGCCATCGATATCACCTGTCATCACAACTCGGTCATATGCACAATGGCTGTTTGAGGAATATGCAGTATCCGCAGTATCTGGCACCACCCACAGATATTGTGGTTGGCGAAGTGAAAGTTGATTCAATTCATATGTTGAAGCATAACTGCAATCAGCATTGAAATCACCAAGCAAAATGATGTTCTCTTGTGTACGATTTTCCAAATACGTTTGAACAACATCATCTAACGCTGAGGTTTCATTCACTGCTTCGGAAGGTTTGGTATGTACCGTGATAAATGTCATATTTTCTGTGATCGAGTTATTTAGATTCATCATTCCAAAGTTTGCAATGAAAGGTTCACGTTGGAATGCATCATCTTGAGAATCATTGTGCAACCATGCCTCGTTTGGAACAAACACCGACTCTCTGTAATAAAATGCATATTGTTCTTGGCTTCCGCTATCATCTTCCTGGAGTCCAGAACGTTCACTTAGCACCATAGCATATGTCTCATTTCCATATTGATTGATGGCATCAAGGAAATCATAGGGGACTGTTGAATCAATATCCTTGATCTCTTGGACAACAACCATGTCATAGCGATGAACTATGTCGACTAATTCTGCAACAACCTCTGCTTTACCCATCTTCGTTTCACCGAATACTTTGATGTTAAATGTAGCAATGCGGGCAACATCTTCACGAGATAATGATTCGGTGCGTGCATCAGTACCATCGTTCTCTTCATCGGATTCAATTTCGACCACAACAGTTCGCCACAGAGGGCTATCATCTTGTTGAACCAATAATTGAATGGTGATGGGGAATAGCAACAAAAGGGACACTAACATAACCCCTTGAAGTGCTCCGTCAAAACGACCCATAGTTTGTTGTGATAACTCTACATTATCAATATACAGCCCTTCAGCAGCAGAATCCATAGGTTCTTGACGCGGTTGATTATGGCCACGTCATGGCGGAAGAGATTACTCCTGAACAAGCACAAGAAATTGTTTCAATGCTGACTCAAGGAGGAGCCATGGAATCAATCAACACCTCCCTTGCTCTTGGAATTCTTCCTCTCGTTGAATCGATAGGAGATTTCGAACTTCTCCAGAAATTGGTTGAACACGCTGGAGTTGTTGCTAAAGACGATATTGAGAAAGGTTGGGCGCATTTTGAGATGTTGAAACGAAATCAAGGATCCATCGATGATGTAGCGGAACTTGCTTTCAAAGCGGAATCGATTGAAAATGGTGAGGCTCTTGCAGCTGGAGTTCTTCATCATCATGCTCTCATGCTTCTTTCAATCGACGAAATTGATGGCGCTCAGGCGTCTGTACGCCGTTCACTGACATTAAGGGAGAAGTTAGAGGATAAGGAAGGCCTCATCTTTGGATTGGCTGTTCTTTCTCGTTGTGCTCGAGCGAATGAAGATTGGGAAACGGCAATTATTCACGATACTCGACGGTTGGAACTAGCCGTCAACAATCAAAATGATATCCTCCAAATGGAAGCAATGGCAGATGTTGCTCATGCACAAGCAAGTCTTGGTGAACTTGCAACAGCCTCTGAAATGTATCAAGAGAGTCTTGATATTGCGAAATCAATGGAACATCCAGCAGGCCATCTTGTTGCAAGTTGGGGTTTGGCAGATCTTGCAGAAATCGAGACTCGCTTTGATGATGCCCTGCTCCTCCTTTCAGACACAATGCACTTGTTTATGCAACTTGGAATCGCTACTCCGCCCCTTTTGAAAGAACGACTACACGCGTTAACGAATCTTGAGAAATAGGTCAGACGAGCGTCGAACTGGTTATGTCCTTTGATTTCATGGAGAGAACAGGTGAGAGGCATGGAACACGATATTTTCTTCTCCATCAGTCAAACTCCAGACCATGAAGGGCATATCCCATCTGAGCAAACCATGTTCAAGAATTACTTTCAGCAACTTACGCTTGCAGATGAACTTGGATTTGGCGTCGGCTGGATTGCACAATCTCATCTTTCAACTGAAACTCAAAAATCAAACAGCAGACCTGTGGTTCCACACTGGAAAGGAGAGGTTGGGCTCTGTACTGATTTCCCACAACTGGCTATGGAATCTTTTCGACAGACAAACCGGATTGAAATAGGGAGTGCAGTTGTGTCAATTCTTGCATCAGGTGGGCCGATTGCTCAAGCAGAACGTATCGCTAATACATTGCAACTTCTTGCTGTCAAAGGCGACACGAGGAAACTCCACGTTGGGTTCTCTGCAGGACGATTTGAATTCATGGCCCGGCCATATGGAATCGTTCCAAGGACTCCAACCGAAGAAGCCGCTTGGCCAGCTCTGCGTGGACAGATATTCCTTGAAGCAAGTGAAATCTTCTTGAGGTTACTCAGAGGTGATGTAGTTCACTCCGATGAGATTCGCTCAACAGTACTTACGCGTGATAATTTCCGTAGTGATGGCGATTGGGAAAAGGTGCAGAATGCACATGGTTCGAAAGATGATTCAATAACCATCGATCGAAGATATGTGTTCGAAGACATTCGAATTGTTCCGAACAAATTTGATCGTAACCAATTGGTCTTAGTCGCAGGAACTCATGACCCTAAAGCCCAGGTTTTTGTCAATAAATATCTACCCGTTCGTGTGTTTAATCTCTCCATTACACAACCCGAAGTCATCGATGCAACACATGAGCGTATGCGTCAATGTTTCCATTCAGATGGTGGTGAATGGAAGCGTTCAGATATGCCTCGAACCAGTTTCGTATTCGTTAATGATGAGGATGGATTAACTTCTGAAGAGCAACGAACAGCAGCACACAGTGAAGCAGATCTGTCTCTAGGCGCTTATTGGAATGCCCTTGAAGGAACAATTGATCCTACAAAGGTGCAAAATGCTGCTCAAAATGCACTTATTGGAAATGTCGAAGATGTTGCTCAACAATTGGTCGAACGTTTCCACCCACAAGATCGAGTAATGGCATGGTTTGATTTCTTCAATCATGATAGTGATCGTGTTTGTCGTAACATGCGCGCTTACATGGAAAAAGTAGTTCCTCGCGTTGAAGAACTTCTCAAGGATGGATGAATATGGGAATTCAACATCACTCACACTCGGCAGTAAAGCCAGGTCAACCAGGCAGCGGATTATTTCCAAATTCTCCACTCGGGGAACAAGTCGATGGAATCCCAACTGGGAGAGATGTCGATTGGGAGCCCTTGGTTGACTATCGTCGAAATGGTGTTTCTGAAACGACGATTCATGGAGCAGTAGCATGGGCGCATGGTGATGAAGTCATTCATTCGTTTGGAGGAAATGTTCTCTGTTACGGGCGTTCGATGATGAAACCGTTCATGCTCAAAGCCTTCGTTAAGGAACTCGATCCTTTCACTTGGGAGCAAAAAGCGATAGCGGTTGCAAGTCATAACGGCGATACCGAACACGTAGCAGCAGCACAATCCCTACTTTCGGAATCTGAATGGCCGCTTATGCTGACACCGTTAGATGTTCCTTTGATTCAATTTGGTCGTCAAGTCCGTCGGCCTCGCCGCTGGTATCACACCTGCTCTGGAGAGCATGCCGCGATTCTTCGAGGTTGTCGAGAAAAGGGATGGAATCGCGCTGGATATACACTTCCGAATCACCCTGTTTTTGAAGCCTATATGGAACAGATCCGTAGATTTCTTGGCGAGGATTGGACACCAATGCGTATCGCTAAAGACGGCTGTGGTTTGCCCACTGTTTCCAACACTGTTGCTGAATTAGCCCAGATTTACGCAGGTCTTGTGCGAGACAAAGACGCTGATTGGATTTGGGAATCCATGGTACGGCATCCTGATCTTGTCGGTGGATTTAATCGACTCGATTCAACCATTCTCAAAGCAGGAGCAGGTACCGTGATTGCAAAAGAAGGAGCGGATGGATTACTTGGTCTTGCCATTGAACATCCAGATTATCCAAAAGGTCTTGGAATTGTGGTTAAAATTGCACATGGTTGGAATGCTCAAGCAACATGGTATGTTGCTCGTGCTGTTCTAGGTGTTCTTGGAATTGATCTACGTAATCCATATCCATTGCATCGACAAAAAGCATTCATCGTTCCGGGAATTGTTCCCGACAAATACCACTCTGTTCTCGAAACAATTCCTACATGGGATGAATGGGACCCTGATCAAGACCGCTGGATCTATGACCCAGAGGTGAAGGAATGAATGTTCAGAATTTCATCGGTGGAGAATTCGTTGATGCAGTTGATCACGCGACACTTGAGAATCTTGCTCCAGCAACTGGACAACTCATCGGAACGATTCCCCGTTCCAAACAACCCGATGTATATCGTGCAGTAGCTGCAGCGCGTGTCGCCCAGCATGAATGGGCTGATTTGACACTCGATGACCGAGCAGATTGGCTGGAAGCCATCGCAGATGCTCTCGAATCACGAAGCGAAGAACTGGCACGAAGAGAGTCTTTGGATACGGGAAAACCATTTTCTCTGGCACAACGGGTTGATGCGAAGCGTTCGGTTGAGAATTTTCGTTTCTTTGCCGATTTTTCTCGTGAACAGGAAGATCTTGTCTTCGAAATGGAGGACGCAACAAATATTGTTCATCGACGACCAATCGGTATTGTTGGCCTGATTACTCCATGGAATCTGCCTTTGTATCTCTTGAGTTGGAAAGTAGCACCCGCTCTTCTCATGGGAAATGTCATTGTAGCAAAACCCAGTGAATTGACACCGTTAACAGCACATTTGCTTGCAGAAGTCTGTCAAGAGATTGGATTGCCAGATGGTGTCTTGAACATCGTCAACGGATACGGTCCAGAAGTTGGTCAACAGATTCTTGAGCATGAAGGTATCAAAGCGATTTCATTTACGGGGGGCACTGCTACAGGACGGCATGTTGCTGCAACCGCCGCACCAATGTTCAAGAAATTGTCATTGGAGTTAGGTGGTAAAAATGCAACGATCATTCTTGATGATGCTGAAATGAATCAAGCAGTTCAAGGAGCAATCCGTGCAGGTTTAACGAACTCGGGACAGGTCTGTCTTTGTGGTTCAAGAATCCTTGTTCATGAATCGATTGCAGACGAATTTACACAACATCTCGTGGCTCAGGTCTCGGCAATGAAATGTGGTGATCCGAACCACCCGGAAACTCAAGTTGGTGCTTTGATCAATATGGCCCATGTAGAGAAGGTGGAATCGTACATCAACTTGGCAATCCAGGAAGGTGGAACGATTCTAACTGGAGGGACAAGAGAAATGACAGGTCCTCCCGGTCCTACACCTGAAGGAGCGTTTCTTCGACCAACCTTGATTTCGGGCTTGTCTCATCTGTCCAGGACTGCTCGAGAAGAAATCTTTGGTCCTGTTGTAACCATTCATCGTTTCTCATCAGATGAAGAAGCCATCGAGATGGCAAATGCGACTGATTATGGTTTAGCCGGATCTATTTGGACCCGAGATACAGAGCGTGGACATTCCATTGCACAGAAAATCGATACAGGTATCATCTGGATTAACACATGGCTGCATCGAGATTTACGAACACCATTCGGTGGAGTGAAGCATTCTGGAGTTGGTCGCGAAGGTGGCAGCTGGAGTCTCGGATTCTTCTCAGAACCCCTCAATGTTTGCATTAAACATGATTAAATTCATAGCGAGACTTTGAAACGTTGAAGCCAATCGGAAACATGAGGGAGACCTATGTCAATTCATGGAAAAGCAACCAAGGTAACAACACATACCTTGCAAGAAATGAAGCGAGTCAAAGAACCAATCACTATGCTTACTGCATATGATTATTCACTTGCTCGTCTTGTTGATGGAGCAGGTGTCGACGTGATTCTTGTTGGTGATTCAGCATCAAATGTCATGGCTGGACAAGTCACAACGGTTCCAATGACACTCGACCATATGATCTATCACGCTCAGTGTGTTCAACGAGCAGTTGATCGAGCCCTTATCGTCGTGGATATGCCATTTGGTTCCTATCAAGGAAACTCCCGCCTCGCTCTTGACTCAGCAGTTCGGATTATGAAAGAAGCAGAAGGACATGCTGTCAAACTCGAAGGTGGTTCTGAAATCGTTGAATCGATTGAACGTATCCTTACAGCTGGAATTCCGGTCATGGGTCATCTCGGTCTTACACCACAAAGCATCTACAAGTTTGGTACCTATTCAGTACGAGCAAAGGAAGACGAGGAAGCAGACAAACTCATTGAAGATGCTAAGTTATTGGAAAAGGCTGGTTGCTTTGCCATTGTTCTCGAAAAAATCCCGAAAGATTTGGCTCAAAGAGTTCAACAGGAATTGACAATTCCAGTGATTGGAATTGGCGCAGGGCCTCATTGTGATGGACAAGTTCTCGTTCTGCACGATCTGCTTGGAATCACAATGGATTTCTCACCACGTTTCTTACGCCGATATCTCAATCTTGCAGAGGATATTGATGCTGCAATTCGCTCGTATTGCGATGATGTTCGTTCAGGCGACTTCCCGAGCGAATCTGAATCTTATACATCTTGATCAGATGTAGATGTACGTGAGGACACTTCCTCCAAAGGCTCCTATGTTGACTGCAATTGCATGCCATAAGCCGTATCGGAACGGTGGGAATTCAAACTGTAACCAGAATGAACTCAACCATAGCCAAGCGATTCCCGTCAAAAAAACGCCACAGTACAAGGATGATTGTTGGGGGAGAATCCAAACCACTGATAGGACGATTGCTACAGATAGTACTCCTAATGCATACTCCTTGGCACGATTCATCTCTTGCCCGACGAGGAATTTGTAAATCAATGGAGAGAGTACAAGGTAGATCATGAATGAACCATGGACGGGATTTGGAAAAAAGTCAACCTTCGGCATAACTACGATTTGCCAGATCGATCCAAAGAGCATTCCAAGGATGAGCGGAGCCATCATATGTCGAAGCATATCCTTGAAGATTTCACTTTCTGATACAGGTGTAGAATGCTCTTCAACAACCAGAGAGGGCTCGGATTCATTGATGGGAATTGACTCAGAAGTGTCCACATCCTCTTCTCCCATGTGTGATGGTTATGCTTTCCTCGTTTGAGTCTTGGCATCTGGCAGCGATGCATCCATATGACGGAACTTCCACCGACACTCATGGCGAAAGGTTCGATTGTAGCAGGCTGTCTAGCCCCTCACCCTCCTCACCTCGTTTATGCAGAAAACCCTCCACAGAATGAACCAACTTCCGAAGGAGGTTGGGAGCAATTACGTTGGGGATATGAACGTCTTCGAGAATCTCTATCTAAGATTGATCATGACGTGCTTGTCTTGCTTTCGCCTCATTGGCAAACATATGTAGGTACACATTTCCTTGGAATACCTCATTTCGAAGGATTATCGGTGGATCCCGTTTTCCCAAATCTGTTTCGTTACAACTACGATATGAACATCGATGTCGAATTAAGTCAGGCGATTCATGACAAAGCAAAGGGGTCGGGTCTTGCTGTAAAGATGATGGAGAATCCAGATTTCCGTGTGGATTACGGTACAATCACCACAGGACACATGGTGAATCCAGCATTCGACAAACCCTTAGTGGTTATTTCTTCAAACCGTTCGACGCATTACTATTCGGTCGAAGTTATGCAAGAAATGATGATGGAACTTGGACGAGTTACCAGAGAAGCGATTGAAGAAAGCGGTAAGAAAGCCGTTATTCTTGCTTCAAATTCTCTTTCACACCGTCATTTTACCACTGAATCTGAGGTTCCAGAAGATATGAGTAAAGAGCACATTGCCAGTCATGCAATGCATTTGTGGGACATGCGGATTATCGATTACATGCGAACTGGACAGGCTCAGCGAATTCTTGATGAAATGCCTGAATTTACTGAACAAGCGATTGCAGAATCTGATGGGGGCGGCTTAACGTGGCTTCTCAGTACGTTATCGGTTCCTGACTATCCGGCCATCCTGCATGGATATGGAACGATTATAGGAACTGGTAATGCGATTGTCGAATGGCCTTGCTATGCACACGAGGGTGATGTACAATGAACGGTTCTCTTGTTGGTTCCTATGTTGTTCCAGTTCATCCACATCCACTTCTTGTTCCAGAACAGAACGAAGGGTGGGGCCGACTTCGAGCTGCCTTTGATGAAGCCAGAGATGCAATCAAAGAAAGCGGTGCAGATCTTCTCATCATCTATTCGACAACTTGGCCAAGCATCATTGGTCATCAAATACAAGCGGATCCTAATCCTCAATGGACACTCGTGGATCAGGATTTCCATGATCTTGGGTCGATGGACTATTCATTCAATATCGATGCTGAATTTGCTGAAGCATGGAATGCAGCCAATCACAATCGTGGTCTTCAAAGCAGAACCGTTGCATACCACGGTTTTCCTATCGATGTAGGGTCTGTTGTTGCACTTAAACTCCTCAATCCTGACAATGCAATTCCCGCTGTCATCGTATCATCAAACGTTTATGCGAATCGTTCAGAAACAACTGTTCTAGCAAAGGCATGTCTCGATGTTATCAAAAAGACTGGACGTAAAGCCGTGGCTGTCACTGCGATGTCAATGTCTAATCGGATGTTTACCGAATTCATCGACCCATCTGATGATCGCATTCACTCGTTGAAGGACGATGAATGGAATCGTAAAGTATTGGAGTTCCTCGAAGAGGGTCGTCTCGAAGATGTTGCTCAATTATCAAGAACAATACATCAACAAATACGCGTTCAAAAAGTTGTCACATTCAAACCGATGTGGTGGCTCTCAGCAATGAACGGTAACCGAAACAATCTCACAGGACGTGTCCTTGCCTACGAGGCACTTCATGGAGCAGGTGGTGCTGTTGTCCAACTCGATCCGACCTCAACTGGAATGGGCGATAAGGAATACGATGAGGACGATGTTGAATACTACAGAGGTGAGCGAAATGTTCTCGATGCAGAAGAGCATTCCACTGAATCGGATGAACCATTGACCCCTCAAACAGGCCCTGCGCTTTGGGAACCTCCTGAGAGTCAAGGTGCGGTGAACAGCAAAGCTGCCCCTAAACCAGTTGGCATGTATCCGCATGCTCGTCAAGTAGGAGATTTACTCTATCTTTCAGGTGTTGGTCCACGGCAACCCGGTACAAATGCAATCCCAGGCGGTCCTATTCGAGATGATGATGGAAAACCTATCGAATATGATATCAAAGCGCAAACACGAGCAGTTGTAGAAAACATCGCACGAATCTTAGAAGAAGCAGGTTCATCAATGGACAAGATTGTCGATGTGACTTCATTTTTAGTGGACATGGATCGAGATTTCGCAGGCTACAATGAGGTCTGGGCTGAAACGCTTGGTCACTATGGGCCAACAAGGACGACTCTAGCCATTCGCGCCTTACCAACGCCTATCGCTGTTGAAATGAAGGTTATCGCCAAGATATAGTTACCGCAATTCGGTAACATGTATATGAAATAAAGGCAAGTAAATATAATCCGAGTGCTCTTGAGGTCAATCATACCGCTTTTTATTGTCGGAATCAGGGGGTAATGCATATGGGAACGATTCGTCCAAGTTCTGTTCTTGTTAATTCCCATGTTGATGCTTTACTTGAGAAAGTTCCAGAGCGAATCAAGAATGCACTAAGCCGAACAATCGGTTTGGCTGGTGTCGTGATCATTTCCCTCTCTGCAATGCTTCCTGGTATTTTCATTACTCCAACGTTTGCCGCTGAAATCATGGGTCCGGGGATTTGGCTCGCATTCCTTCTAGCAGCATCAGTGGTCTTACCTGCTGCAATCTCCAAATCAGAATTGGCCTCAGGAATGCCATCAAGTGGAGGTTCATACGTTTACATGGAACGCACATATGGTCCACTTATTGGTACCATTAGCGGACTAGGGCTTTGGACATCTTTTCTTTTGAAATCTGCATTTGCCTTGATTGGATTCTCTGCATATTTTGTTGTTGTAACAACATATTTTGACATTGAAATGGACATATTGGTGTTATCACTGAGTGCGTTAGTTCTGATTACAATTGTGAATCTACTCGGTGTCAAAAAGGTCAAAGCGATTCAAACTCCAGTCGTTATCGTAACCGTATCTCTCCTTCTGTTCATCTGTGCAGCAGCATTTTTTGTTGATGATTTTGATATGAGTCGCCCAATTGATGGCGCACTCAATACAGACGTCTGGTCTCTAGCAGAGGCTACAGCGTTTGTCTTCGTAGCCTATGCGGGTGTTACGAAAGTTGCAGCGATTGGAGGAGAAGTCAAAAACCCAGAGAAGAATCTTCCAGCAGGTATCATGCTGTCTCTTTTGATTGCAACAGTGTTGTATTCAGCAATAGCCTTCCTCATGATGGCTGCTATACCTGGTGAATGGTGGCTTGATCCGAATGGCGAAGTCGTTGAAAATCCTATATTCATATTTGCAGAGGAAGTGGCTGGGACGAAGTTTGGTATTTTTGCTGCGATTATTTCTGTTCTAACAATGATTTCCATGGCTCTTGCAGGAATTCTTGCATCATCCCGATTCCTCTTTGCAATGTCTCGTGACAACCTTCTGCCTCAAGCACTTGAAGACGTCAACGCACGATTTGAAACTCCACATTTCCCAATCCTCATCACGGGTGTGGCCATGGGTCTTGCGATTTTATTCGTGCCGTTGAAGGATGTCGTTAAGTTGGCTTCTGGATTCAAGATTATGATTTTCATAATGATCAACTCATGTGTGATTATTCTACGACAAACCAGTAAAGAACACGATTGGAATCCTTCATACAAAGGACTCCTGTACCCATTCATGCAAATATGGGGTGTTGTTGCAGGAGCTTTCTTGCTGACATTTATTGGACAGAAAGCCTTCATCGGAGGCGGTGCAGCAATCCTGGTGGGCTCGATCACGTACTATCTGTATGGGAAGAAGCATGCGACCGTTTCAACGACACCCCTTAGCACATTCAAAAATCAATTCAAATTTACATCGGAAACGGAACATGAGAAGAGACTTTCAGTTTTCCATGCGGCTGATTTTGGAGGCAAGAATCATTTGACTTGTCGAGAATTCCAAAATGCTCTTTCTGCACTCGGGTTCTCGTTTACTTCGGACGAATCAAGAATCATTTTCCACAATGTAGATTCGGATGAAAATGGCGTCATCGATATTGATGAATTCTTCAACACGTTCGAATTGATTGAGGAAGAATAAGCCCCGTCTTAACTTCTCTAAATAAAGCAGAGAATGTTCAACCACGTTCATAGGAATCTGCTGCTTTTTTCCCAGCATCAATGAATAAGAATGGTAAAAGTCCATGGATGATGAGTTGAACTGCACTCAAACCATATCGGAATGAGAGAGAGAATGCCCTTTTCATATGTGCAAAATACGTCATATTGACATCTTCTAAGTGTCCATAGGTTAGGCCATCGTCATTTGTGTATTGACGTTATCCCATGAAATGGTCGTTTTTTACAACCTGAGGTTGGAAATCAAAAAGCCAAAATCAGATACTTCTCAATCTACCGCCATCGACTGGAAGGGAAACTCCGCGTATCGCTCCAGCAGCTGGAGTCGAAAGGAATGCAATGACAGAGGCAGTTTCGAGAGGATCAATGAGTCTTTCAATTGGAACCTGGCTCATCCATCCATCATGAATCGATTCGAGGGATTTTCCAGTTCGATCATGAAGCGATTGGGCGAGACTTTCTAGCCGTTCAGTATCTGTGAAACCAGGTAACACATTGTTGATGGTGATGCATGGAGCAAGTTCTCTTGAGAGTGATTTTGCCCAAGAAGCCATTGCTCCTCGTAGTGTATTAGAAACGCCAAGATTAGGAATTGGTTCACGAACGCTTGTGGAGACAATCTGAATAATTCGCCCATATCCCTCAGATTCCATTGTTGGAACAAGGAGTTGAACAAGTGTATGGGCTGCGTGCAAGTGTCTACCAAATGGTTGGGTTAGTTCCTCGACTGTACTATCAAGCAACGGTCCGCCTGGAGGTCCTGCTGCATTGTTGACAAGGATGTGGATTGGGTTTTGATCGAGGAGTGGATTGATTTTCCTGGAAATAGCCCTTGTATCCTCTAAGTCCATGACAAGAGTTTGATGGTTTCCATTACCAAGAGTATTCAGTTCTTCAACGAGGTGATTTAGTTGGTCTTGATTTCGCGCTGAAACAATGACATTTGCCCCTGCTGCCGCCATAATTCGTGCAGTTGCAGCGCCAATACCTCGACTTGCTCCACAGATGAGAGCCGTTTTACCAGAGAGTGCGTTTGAAGCGAGTACTGCATCAGTGCCGAGGAGGTTCATGACTCGCCGAGAGCATTACTGGTCTTAGTGGTTCTTGACTTACAACCAGTCCAGAATTGTATCTTGCTGTACAAGCCAATCATCGCTTGCTGCATCAATGATACTGAAATGATCACCGGTTAGCCATACCTTTTGGACATGAGATCCTTTGGCATCCATTATTCGAGCATAGGTCTCGCTTTGCTCGATTGGAACCTCATCGTCCTTCTCTCCATGAAGAAGGAGGACTGGCGATTTAGGAGGTAAATCAACGGGATTGAGTCGTCGCCAAACCTCTTCATTATCGTACGGTTCACAACCAATCCAACGACGGATTGCATCACCATCGTCACTTAGTTTCGCATCATCAGCACCAAACAAGTCTGTAATTGGTGCCTGGGCGATAGCAAGCCAAGGTTTGCGTTCTGCTTTACTAGCCATCAACAAAGCAAGATGACCTCCTGCTGAATGGCCCATGACCATACTTCGAGTAATGTCAATTCCAGGGAGTAAAGCAAGTTGACCCCATGCTCGAAGAACATCTGAAAGAGTATCCATCCATACGCCTTCATCTCCATCATCCCAACGCTTGAATTCAATATTCCAGGCTGCAACGCCAGCATCGCTGAGAGCATTGGCAATCGGTTGCATCAATTCAAGCGTGTACTCTTTCTTCCAAAACCCACCATGAATCAACATAATGCATGGGACGCCATGATCGTTTTGGAACGGTGATGGTTCATCAGGCATATGCAAATCTGCAAACTGCCATGCTTCTGCACCCCATTGCATTCGGTCAACAGGCATCTTGGTCAACTCAGGGTGTAACTCGATGTCTGTCCCGTGGGAACAAGACTGTTTCTCGTACGTTTCTTGAACCAGTCAGTGCCATGAGCAGTCGTGCAACTCCAAGACCCCAGCCAGCGTGTGGCGGTGCTCCAAACCTGAAACCATCTGTGTAGAAAGAGAACTCTTCAGGATTGAGTCCTTTTGAACGTAGATTTTCTTCAAGAATCTCGACATTATGTTCTCTCTGACCACCGCTTGTCATCTCATCACGACCATAATTGAGATCAAATCCTCGGCTGAGTTGTTCACCAGTTGCTCCTACTTCACCAGGAATATGATGGATGTAGAATGGTTTCATTTCCATAGGCCATCGTGGTAGGAAATGGAAACCGGGGTACTTTGCTGCAATAATATCGCAATGTGAAGAATCGATATCATCTCCCCAAGCAATCTCTTCGCCAGCATCTTGAATCATCTTGATCGCATCACAATATTCGATACGTGGGAATGGAACTGTAGGGACGTCTACTGTTATTGCATCATCACCTTGACTCTCTCTGAAGGCGTTGATGGTGTCAATGTGTTCTTGATCGTTTTCTGCTACAGTCTTCCAAATGTGATGAATCATACGTTCTTGGACACCCATAACGTCATCATCATTCATCCAAGCTGCTTCAATATCGAACGAAATGAATTCGTTCAAGTGGCGATATGTATCATGGTTTTCTGCACGAAAAGCAGGTCCAATCTCAAACACACGTTCCATTCCTCCAAGAATAGTGAGTTGCTTGTACAATTGAGGGCTCTGTGAAAGGAATGCAGGAGTATCGAAATACATCATAGGGAACAGATTTGTTCCACCTTCGGAAGCCGATGCAATGATTTTTGGCGTGTTAATTTCTTTGAATCCTTCAGTGAGGAGGTGTTCACGTCCATATTGAAGTACTTTGGAGCGAAGTGTGAACATAGCATTGACATGGGCTCGGCGAAGATCAAGGAAACGATTGTCAAGACGAGTGTCGAGTCCAATGGTTACAGAATCAGTAATTCCAAGCGGAAGCGGTGCGTTCGCCCGAGTCAAAACAACAACGTCAGATGCTACAATTTCATATGCAGGTGGGGGCGGAGTTTCTCCTTCCTTCAATTTCGGTGGGCGCTTTTGAGCAACAGTACCAGTGAACTGCAATGTTGATTCACGAGTCATGCGTTGAACAGTATCGAGTTTTTCTTCTCCAATAATATCTCCTTTAAGGAATACTTGTGAGGTTCCGGTACCGTCTCTCATATCGACAAAACAAATTGCTCCTTTTCCTCGGTTCGATTCCATAAATCCTGCTACTGTGACTTCTTGGCCAACAAGGTCTGCGCCTTTTCGTTGAATTTCAGCGAGTGTGTGTGTCCGATATGCGGTGGGATGCCAGTCAGCCATGTGAAATCCTAGATGGTGCCGTACAAATAGGAATCGCTGTAAATCCATGCTCGATTCAGTAGGCAAACCTTTGATAATGAGTACAGAAGCGGAAAACCATGCAACATGACATCTTTACATCGGAGTCTGTAACCAGTGGTCACCCTGATAAGTTGTGCGATGCTATATCGGATGCTATTGTCGATGCTTGTCTTGCCCTTGATTCAAATGCACGCGTTGCAGTTGAAACCTGCGTCAAAGGGATGGACGACAAGAGCGTAATCATCCTTGCAGGGGAAGTGTCTCTGGACGCTCCCGCTCCTAATTACGACGCTATTGCCCGTCAAGCAGCAGCCAACATCGGTTATGATTCGCATGTCATTGGAATGGATGCTACGAATCCGGATTTATGTGATGTTTTGGTCTATGTTACCACCCAGTCTGCTTACATCAATCAGGGTGTCGATCGGCAGACACTTGATTCCCAAGGTGCAGGTGACCAAGGTCTCATGTTCGGTTTTGCTTGCACTGAAACTGAACAATATGACGAATTAAAAGGACGATATTTCCCTCTTTCTGCTGCACTGTCTCAACGTTTATCTCGAAGACTGACGACAGTACGTGAAGAAAACATCCTGCCATGGGCTCGACCCGATGGGAAATCACAAGTCTCGATAGCCTACAACGAGGAAGGTGAAATCATTGGAGTCGATACGGTCATTGTTGCAATTCAACACGATAAACATCTGAAAGACCAATTTGATGGTTCTGTCGAGCAAGAACTCCAACATGTACGGGAACAAATCAAAAAACACGTTGTAGAATACGTAATCCCTTCTGAGCTTCTCTCCTCAGAGTATACTCTCATCGTTAACGGAACAGGTCGTTTTGCAGACCCAGGTGGCCCGTATGCAGATGCTGGATTGACTGGACGAAAAATCATTGTCGATACGTACGGTGGGATGGGGCGCCATGGAGGGGGTGCCTTCAGTGGTAAAGACCCTTCAAAAGTAGACCGAAGCGCAGCATATGCAGCGCGATGGGCTGCCAAACATGTCGTCGCAGCAGGTTTAGCTACACGATTTGAGATTCAACTTGCATACGTTATCGGAGTTGCAAAACCAGTCAGTCTCATGGTGGATTCCTTTGGGACAGGCGCCGTATCTGATTCAGAACTCGCACATCGTGTTCAGAGCACATTCGATTTCAGACCGGCTGCTATTGCCAAAGACTTGGATTTACTTCGCCCGATTTACAAAGTAACTGCTGCAGGTGGTCACTTCGGCCGCCATGCCACAGATGAAGGCCATTTCCCATGGGAGCGTCTTGACGCCTCTCGAATTGAAAAACTCACGAACTTCTGAGGATTTTTAACGCCCAGTAGCCGATTCGCTCAAGTGCTAAAGGCACCTCGCTTGAAGTGGTCCCATGTCGAAAACTCACTCGCGTGCCGTAGTTTTGGTCCTTTTGATGCTCGCAGCAAGTGCTTCTCCACTTGCCTTTACAGCAAAAGCAGATTCAACAATCGTGCTCTCTGTTGACACACCGCACATGATCCTTCTTCCAGGTGAATCGGTCAACCTTTCACTGGTTATCGAAAATAATGGTTCGTCTATTGAGACTTATTCAGTGGAATCCTCAACAACTGGGTTGTCCAATGTATGGTCGGCAACACCAACCGCTGCAACTGTTTCCAATGTTCTCCCTACATACAATTCGACGACAACAATTGTAGTTCAACTCCTTGAATCAGCAACGCCTTCGGATAATGGAATGTTCACGCTTATCGTAAACGAGACCGATGGAGTTGCAACCTCGACGATTGACGTATATGTTTCGGTCGCTCTTGTGTACCATCCTTCCATTGATGCAAGTGGTGTAGGAGACAATGGGCTGCTTGCTCTTCAGCCGGGCCAATCAGTCGATCTGCAATTACCAGTCTCCAATCTTGGTTCAGTGACAGACTCCTACCTTCTAAGCGTACAAGAAGAGCCTGACTTGTCGGGATGGTGGACGAATTATACCTCGAATACTACGGGTTCCAATACAACCTCTTCTATCCCTGCATGGTCGATGTCTGTCAGTGATGTTCTGATGTTCGGAAATTCATATACTTCTCAGAACGGCCTCTCATCGATGGTCGAAGAAATGCTAAGGAGTGCAGGGAGTCCAAGTAATACATCTGATTTCACTTCTGGTGGTCAAACTCTTGCTGGGCACTGGTCGAACGTGAACACTTCTTCGAGCGCTCAAAATCTTTCTCTGGCATCAGGTGTTTGGGATACAGTCGTTCTTCAAGACCAATCTCAGATACCTGGATTTTCGCGTTCTAATTCAGATTGGATTGCTAGTAAAAATGCAAGTGTAAATTTGGCAGAACGTGTTGATACAGAAGGTGGATCAACCATGCTGATGATGACTTGGGGCTATCGAAGTGGCGATCCAATCAATCCAATATTGTTCTCAAATTATACCGTTATGCAAGATCGACTTGAACAAGGCTACATCGATTACAGAGACAACATTTCATCCCAGACATCTGCTGATATCCACATTGCACCTGTCGGATTAGCGTTCAAACACATTCACGATTCAATCATCGCATCTGGTGGCAATCCGCAGTCGCCTACTTCGACGTTTTATGGTCTGTACCAAAGTGATGGAAGCCATCCTTCAACGTCGGGTTCCTATCTCGCAGCATGTGTCTTGTTTTCTGCTCTAACAGGCGATTCCCCAGTTGGATTGACTGATAATACTACAATGGATGCTGCATTACGACTGACACTCCAACAAACCGCTGCTGAAGTTGTTTTCAATGGCTCATCCGAATACGATTATCCATGGGAAACTTCAGGAGCGATTCAGCCAATGAATCAGCATTCAGCATTCCCTCCTGGTTGGGAAGTACGATGGCTTGATGATCAAATCGAGAATCTATCCGCTCAAAATGTAGAGTCCTCTACACTACGGATTTCAATACCATCTGATGCACTTCCCGGCGCAACAGGCGTGCGACTGCATGCTGGATCTTTGATGGGTAATCTCTCAACATCTACCCTCATCGTTATCGATGTTCAAGCAACCTATGGTTTGCAAGTGGATTTCCTTGCTAGCACAGATGAATTCATTCCAGGAGAGCAGACGAACACCACACTTTCCATAACAAATCAAGGTACAACCGAATCAACATACTCGCACTCATTGTCAGTCTTAAGCGGACCGTGTACAGTTGCATTACTCACAGCAGAGACAACGTTTGCAATAGATGAGGTCGCAGATATACCGTTTGCAGTTGATGTAGGAAGCAGCGGCAATATAGGAGACGTTTGCTCGGTTCGAATAATTAACACGCTCTCTGAAGATTCTTCAGTTTCTTTCGTTCGCGATTTCTCCTTTGAAGTCGATCGTAAGGTTGACTTCACCGTCCAGGGTCCATCAGGGGCTATGCTTCTTACTCCAGGAATAGAGGAAACTCTTGAAGTGCGAGTTTTCAATACAGGGAGCGAAACCGAAACATTCTCACTACAAATCGTAAGCAATGCCTCAGCTCATGTTGCTCTGACCTTGGATACTGCATCTTCGGTGACAGTCGCTTCCGGGCAGTCTGCTACGTGGACACTCAGCGCAATAGCTGCCTCAGGTTCACTTGGACTCAACGAACGAACCGTATCAGTAACTCACGATTCGCTTCAAACATTAAACACAACGTTGGCATTTGATGTTCAACCTGTTCTAGAATTGGAATTATCAGGAACCCTCGATGGCCGAATAGTCGTGCAGCCTGGTCAATCAGCATCGATTGATATTGTTGTTGAAAATGTGGGGACGTCCAATGTTTCACTCACCACCTTCACCATCTCAGGATTGCCTGGAGGCGTGAGTGCTGAATTAAGTGACGTATCTTCGATAACACTTGCATCTGGAGAATTGTATGTTGCTCAATTGAACGTTACAGCCTCTGCTGCTATGAACGCACGTACTGACTCGTTGAGTATACGTCTTGTATCCGATGCGCCTGATTCCTTGCTTTCTCTTGAATTACAAGTTATCGATCGAAGCCTCGCTCAACTTAATGCGAATACCAATCAAGCCATTGCTGGCCCATCTGCAATCACAAATGTCACCATTGAAGTGACCAACATTGGTACAATGCAAGACACGTTCCTTCTTTCACTTGAATCCGGTGAATCTTCGACGTATTTCGAACTATCATTATCCCAAACCTCGGTTGTCCTTGGTGTGGGTCAATCAGAAACAATCGTTCTCGGAGTACGTGAGTCTTCCACCGGCGCTCCTGAAACAGGCCTTCCAATCAACATACAAGTTACTTCTACTCTCGATTCAGAGTCGACAGACTTCGTAATAATCACCCTCTTTTCAATGGATGCAGGTGCAGACTTGACCATTCTTGTCAATGACGATTCTTCCATAGCAGGCGGTACCATCGATGGTACTGTCTCTGTTACAAATACAGGAAACAGTGCTGATCAATTTTCGATAAGTTCTGTTGGATTATCATGTACTCTTGCCGAATCAGTCACCCTTTCACCGGGCGCCTCATCCTCTCCTCTTGCATGGACGTGTGATGTTTCAGAAGATGCCTTGGCAGGAACAAACGCATTCAGTCTTCGTGTTGTATCATCTGCACGTTCTGATTACGTCTACAGTGAAGTCGCCACTTACAATGTCGAAGCCTCTTGGGATTCAGCATCAGTTGTATCAATTTCAGTTGATGCTACGTCCCTTGATGTCCCTTACATGGGCGGTTCATCTACTTCAGTCACGGTAACAAATCTCGCCAACATCGACATTACAGGACGTCTGACTCTACTTGGCGTAGGGGACGGTGTTTTCGATGTTCAATGGAACAACACTGCTGGACAGAAGACAGACTTGTTTACACTCAGCCCGGGAGCATCGGAAATCTTTGTTGTCCGTCTTAATGCAATATCAACGCAAGCCACATCAGCAGAGTTGAAAGTTCGAGCATTGGTCCAAGTCGATGGAAGCAGTGTCGATGCAGAATCTTCTGTTATCGATGTAGATTTAGAAGGAAAGGCTCAACCTCCTGAAGGCATTACAATTCTTGGAATTGAAATTGGAGGCGATGCAACATTCAAGATTATGGCGGCAGGTTATGTGTTGTTCGCTCTTGCTCTACTGGTCATAAAATACCGATCCCCTTCCAACAAACCGACTTCTGATAAAGAAGGAGAAGAGGAAGAAGAGGAAGAAGAGGAAGAGAAGGAATATGCATTGGGGCCCAATGAATGTCGAATAGATAGCAATCGCCGAATTACTTGCCCATCATGTGAAGCAAGGCTTGCAGTTCCTGGTGGAAGTGAACCTCCATTCAGATTCAATTGTCCAACGTGTGAGTCAAACATTCGAGTAGTTGAATACGGATCTGCTCCGAAATTCTGAATCACTTTCGTCGTTGAGCCAACAATAAGAATGCAGTATGGCCAAAGGGTCCATTCACCGGACGTACACCGCCTCTGCTTGCCTTCCCCCATTCCCGTTCGATGATCTCTCCAGCCCATTCAACGTGTAATCCTGCCTCTTCACAGGCAATCCACGCTTTCTCGAGTTGGCTGGTTACTGGGCAGTAACAGGAGATGCGTGCTCCAACCTTTAGCAAAGGGGCAACAGCTTCAATCGCAGGTGGATGTTCGGGTAAATCCAGAAGAATTGCATCAACATGTTCAGCATATGTTTTGATTTCTTCAACCACATCTTCGATACGTCCATCAATATGACTGTGATTCGGGAATTCAACCATACATTGTGTAAGGGTCTGGAGATTTTCTAATCCGACATGAGCATGTTCTTCTCGGGGTTCGACTGTGATCAGATGGCCACTTGGTCCGATGACTCTTGCTAAATGCATGGAAAGTCCACCGGAACCCAATCCTGCTTCCAAAACGATGTCGTCAGCCCCGATTCCATGTCGTGCAATAAGGACACCCGCATCTTTCGAACCAATCGTTTGTGCTCTTCGTTTCATTCCCGAGATAAGTTCGGGCAATCGTGTAGGAAGTCGAAGAAGGATTTTGGATCCAATATGAGTTTCTTCCCCGTCTTTCAACTGAGAAAATTCTTTCAGTGGATTGACGACACCAATACCTTTGATTTTGATGGTATTGTCGATCATGCTCACGATGTGAATCTTGCCATTTTCTTCCATCAACGCAACCGATTCGGAGTCTGCCATGTCCAATCCGAGTGGTTGGAGAACATCAGTTTTTTCGATGGAAGCCATTTACCTATTCGCCTGATGGGAAAATAATTTATGTTTTTTTTCCAATAATATCGTAAAAAGATGCACTGGCGGGAGAGTAATAGGATTATATATGGTCTATACTTGCGTAAGGATATGAAACTCTCAATGCAAACCATCGCGTTGTCAATTGCAATACTTTTCGTGGGCAGTGTATTAACAGGCTTCGTTACAAACCCTGTCGAAAAAGAACCAAAAATCCTAGAGAATGAAACAGATGTGAAAGGCGCTTCATCAGCAACAAGTCCTGGGCACGTTGTGTTTGGACAATACATCTCATCTGATAACTGTTCGCACTGCTCCAAAGCTGGCGGCGGGTCTGATGCGCACCACGCAGTAAAGCAACTCCATCCTGATGAATATGTATATCTGACATACATGTCCGCTTCATACACCGATACAGATACGAGCCGTGCAGGAAACGTTGCTCCTTACAACTGGGCTTGGTCCACTGGAGGTGCTCCTGATGCTTACTTCGGTGATCGAACTGACAAGAATCAAGGAGGCGCTTCGTCCAACTATGACACATATGACTCCTTATTCTCTTCTGGTGGAGGAATGCATCCGGATGTCAATGATTACGGTATGACTGCTGCTATCAGTCAATCTGGAAGCACGTATGACATCGATATCACATACAAATACACAGGCTCCGGTAGTGCAGCCAACAATATGAAACTCTATGCAGCTCTCGTTGACAAAGACTGCACAGGATATTCCTACTCTTCAGGAATCCCTCACGGATACAACTGTTGGATGGCTTGGCTAACCGCTGGTGACACCTACAAATCGAAGAGTTCTGGATCTGGCAGTTCATTCGCCAGCGTTGCACCAACCGCAACAACTCAAACCACATCGTGGTCAAGTGTTCCATCATCCGTCGTTCCCGGTGGATTGAGTAAAGCCATTGTCATCGGTGTTTTGATGACTGGTAACCAAGTATCTGCTGGAGGAACAAGCCCTCACGTTTACCACGCTATTGACTCAACAATGGGTCCAAAGATGGATTTGTCGATACCAAGTTTCACCGTTACTTCCCCAACCACCGATTCCTATGTCCGTGGCGATGTCATTACACTCGATGCAACAGTTGCCAACTCAGGCGACCTTGATTACACCAGCGGTGGTTCAGTCAAGTTCTATTACGTACTCGACGGACAAAAGAACTACATCGGCCAAAACACACCAATCAACACGGTTACAACCACTGGTTCTTCGAGCACAATGACTGCACAGCAGTCGTTCGATACATCCTCACTTCCATCCAATTCTTGGAAGACTGTATTCGGAGTTGAACTCGATACGACAGGAGAAAGTGTAACTTCGAACAATATCCGAACCACTGATTTGGAACATGACCGTCCACCAACCTCGAAATCACCACAGGTACTCGGAACGACCGATGTCAGCCGTGGAAATTACTTTTCAGTCCTAGCAAAGGGTGATGCTAACGATAACGTCGATACCATTGACACAATGACATTCGATGTTGAAATCTCTCCTGCTGGACAAAACCTATGGTCGGACTCCACAGTTACTGGAGGACAAAACATACTCTACATGGGTTCAGCAAATGAAGGCAGGGAATATTCACTTCTGCCAACAATGGACATGGCCGCTGGAAAGTATGATCTTCGCTCAAGGGCTGTTGACGCACGAGGACAACTCTCTTCATGGTCAACTACAACAAATGCATTTGATCTGATGAATGCAGCTCCAGGCATTACTCCAAACCAAGTCAGTCCAGTTGCCTGCGATATCTCAACGAAGGTTGACATGACAGGAATCATTGTCGATCCAGAAACACCTCTGAGCTCATTAACCATTACAAGCAGTGATTCCTCCTTTGTAGCATGGCATCCAACAACAACAGAAATTGAAGTTCTCTTTGCCTGGACACCTACTCAAGGATGTCCACTCGGACAACAAGGTATCGAGGTCAGTATGGATGACGGGGCAGATTACTCTGCTCAAGGTCAACTTCCATACGGAACCCTTCTGTTCAATGTCCTCGAAAATGGACAGCCACGATGGCAAGCACTTCCAACACAAGTCGTTGACGAAGCATCCATGGGCGTCTTCAGTCTGCTTCCTTATCTCTCCGATACAGATGACGTAGGAAATTCAGTTTCTGCTTCAATGCTTCAACTTGAAATTGTGGGCCTCTCAAACAACAATGTATTCGATGTCTCCCTCGATGGGACAAACGTTGTCTTTGAAACAGTTGATGACGATGTCAATGGAGAAGTTCTCGTGACACTTCGTGCAAGTGACGGAGAACAATTCGCAGACCAAGATCTTCTCATCAAGGTCAACCCTATCAATGATGCACCTCGTCTCGACCTCACTGGTCTTGAGGAAATCACTCTGAAGATTGATACACAACGAACAATCAATCTCATGGCAATTCTCACAGACGTTGATAATCCTGCAAATGAGGCATTCATAACTGTCACATCTGATGAACAAGGAGCGGCTAAGTACAATCCAATCGATGGAACTATGACGCTTAATTTCCAGAAATCAGGAATGCACATTGTTACAATCAACACCATCGACCAATACGACACAAACACCTACACAATGAATGTCGACGTATTCGATTCATACCCACTCTTTGTGGCAAAGGAAAACGATGGTAGTGGACACTTCTATGTCGACATGGAAGATACGTACATTGGCCAATACCCAACTGCAAATTTGTTCATGACTGATTCTGCGCCTGTATTCACATCCATCACAACAACATGGAACATCTGTAATGATGAAACCGGAACCTGTGATGGTTTGTATGAGGAAGATCTGGATATTACCCGTTCCCTCGTAGGATGGAGTACTGTATTGGACATTCCTTCTATCTTCATGGAAGGGGAACTTGCACGTCCTGCTGGCTCTATTTACAAGGATTATTACCAAATTACAGTTCATGCAATCGATGCGAATGGAGATGATTACAAAACGCTCACTGGTGTGAAGTGGTATGTCCTTGAGGTGCCACCACCCGATCAAATGGATGATGAAATGCTCCAATCACACATTGATTCTCTAACGGCCGAAATCGCTGCTCTGAAACTTCAAATTGACCAAGCAGAAGATGGCGAAGACATGACCGCTGTGGAAGAAATGCTCACTGTAAAAGAGACTTCTTTCTCAACTGCATGTGAAGATCCACGCTCTTCATGTCCTGAACAGGGTGTTCAATCAGGAACTGGTGGAGATGGAACCGAAGACACAGGAAACCTGATGCTCATTCTAGCAATCGTTGGCGGTGTCCTCTTCCTTGCAGTAAGCATAGGCCTACTCATGCGCCGTAATGATGAGGAGAAGATTTTCGATAATGGCCCTGTTTGGCAAGATGGTGCTCTTCCTATCCATGATACTGTTGCAAATTCAATGTATGGTGGTGCTGCGCCTCTCTTCCAACAACAGATGCCTTTACCAGTTGCCCAAATGCCTCTACCAGTTGCTCAACCAATGCCTGTACCACAAGTACCTGCAGGGCCACCATTGCCAGTAACCGGTCTTCCAGCTGGTTGGACTATGGAACAATGGCAATATTACGGTCAGCAATACCTCGACACAATGCAAATTTGAGTCTCTCTTGCATCTATGGTGGATGCTAAAGTCCTAAAGGGGAGGAAGGTGAGGAATCTTCATGGCAGATGGCGACATTCCTATTGAGGACGTTACTGAGGACGATCCAGAAACGGTCACTATCTGGGCTCCTGAGCCTTCTAATGGAACGGATGAAGCCGTCACATTGAGCGTCGATAAGTGGATTGAATCAGTTAGTTTTGAAACGACTGAAGATGTTCCAATCCCTGACCGTCTGGTCGATCAAGTCATCGGACAAGAGGCTGGTTCAGTCGTTATTCGAAAGGCAGCTGAACAACGTCGTCACATGCTCATGATTGGTGACCCAGGTACTGGGAAGTCCATGTTGGCTCGCTCGATGACCGACCTCCTCCCAAGAGATGCCTTGGAAGATGTTCTTGTCTATCCAAATGAGGACGATGAAAACGAACCTCGCATACGCTCCGTCCCTGCTGGTCGAGGCGAACGCATTGTCCGTGTCCAGAAGGAAGCCATCCGTGAACAAAAAGAGAAAGCACAACGTATGCTTCTGATTGGGTTCGGTGCTGTTGCATTCCTACTCGTAATCGTAGCGATTCCTACGGGAGATATTCTTACGCTTCTCTTTGGAATGTTCTTGCTTATGTTCGGATATATGTTCATCCGCAGCAGACTTGGTTCTGGCGATGAAGGTAGAATTCCAAAGGTTCTTGTCAAGCATGATCCTGATGAACTCCCCCCGTTTGTTGACGCAACTGCAACACTTTCAGGTTCACTCCTCGGGGATGTTCGTCACGATCCTTTCCAATCAGGTGGAATGGAAACGCCGGCACATGACCGTGTTGAACCTGGTGCAATTCATCGAGCAAACAAAGGCGTTCTCTACATTGACGAGATCAATCTTCTTCGCTTAGAAGAGCAACAAGCACTTCTTACAGCCATGCAAGAACGTGCCTTCCCAATCTCTGGACGCAGTGAACGCTCATCTGGAGCATTGACGAAGACCGAACCAGTTCCTTGTGACTTCATTCTTATTGCAGCAGGTAATCTTGATGCGATTCAAGGCATGCACCCAGCTCTTCGTAGCCGTATCCGTGGATATGGGTATGAAGTCTACGTAAACTCCGAGATGCCTGATACAAACCGTAACAGAAAGCGATTGATTCGGTTCATCGCTCAAGAAGTTCGACGTGATATCGGCAGTTCGAGAGAAATTCCTCACTTCGATAAGACTGGAGTTGCTTTGATTCTTCGAGAAGCTCAACGTCGGGCAGGTCGACGAGGTAAACTCTCACTTCGATTGCGTGAACTCGGTGGATTGGTCCGAATCGCTGGTGATTTAGCGGCTGAAGATGGGGCTCCGTACGTAACTGATGCCCATGTTCTTGCAGCACGTTCAATCGCAAAACCCCTCGAACAACAAGTTGCAGATCGAATGATTGAACGCAGACAAGATTACGCTCTCATTGTTAACTCTGGAAACAGAATTGGAAGAGTAAACGGCTTAGCCGTTCTTGGTGCTAATTCAGGCCTTTCTGATTTCTCAGGCATCATGCTTCCAGTTGAGGCTCTAGTGACACCTTCACAAGGTGGCGGTGGAAAGATTCACGCTACTGGTGGTTTGAGTGATCTTGCCAAGGAAAGTGTAACCAACGTAAGTGCAGTAATCAAGAAACTAACTGGAAAAGATATCTCAGATTATGACATCCATATTCAGTTCGTAGATACCCATGGTGTCGATGGTGATTCGGCTTCAATTACGATTGCAACCGCAATTATATCCGCTCTTGAATCAATACCAATCCGTCAAGATTTGGCTATGACCGGTTCACTCTCCGTTCGTGGTGAAGTGTTACCAATTGGTGGGGTGACTGCGAAGATAGAAGCAGCTGCTCGCTCAGGTGTCAAGACTGTAATCATTCCACGTGCAAACATGCAAGACGTCCTCTTGGATGAGCAATTTGAAGGAAATGTGGAAGTTATTGCAGTCGACACACTCGATGAAGTCATGGAGCACGCATTGATTACTCACGATCAGAAACAGAGCCTCGTTGATAGATTAGGTGCAGTTATTGACCGCTTAACACCCGGTATTTCAGGTGCAACAACCTCGATTTAGAACTGCGGTCTTATCATCGAATTGATAGGTAGTGTTTCCTCGCCTTGAATATGGATGAACACGGAGGGCCAGCCAATCGCATTGATGCGAGTAAAGGCGCTTTGTTTGTTCTCTTTCTTGTAACCATGATCGACATGATTGGGTTTGGAATTGTCATACCGTTTCTCACCTATCTTGTTGAAGATTTAGCAGGTGAACAAGATGCTGCCTCAATCGGGATTTGGGTGGGTCTCTTGATGACCTCATACTCTGCTGCACAATTCTTGTTTTCACCAATATGGGGTGCTCTCTCCGACCGTATTGGACGCAGACCAGTCCTTATGATTGGACTTGTTGGTAATACCGTATTTTTCACAATGTTTGGACTTGCTAATACCTTACTCATGGCTCTCATCGCCCGTTTCCTTGCTGGTGTATTCAACGGAAACATCGCAGTAGCTCGAGCATACATCGGTGATGTAAGTTCCCCGCAACAACTTGCAACACGTATGGGCCTGATTGGTGCTGCATTTGGCCTTGGATTCACCATTGGTCCATTCCTGGGCGGAGAACTCTCTGCGCCTGCAGAACGTTGGGATGTGTTCAAAGATACTATTTTCGAAACAAATCCGTATCTCTTACCCTGTGTCTTAGCAAGCGTTCTGTCGATGGTATCTCTTCTTTTTGCATTCAAATCCCTCCCTGAGTCATTACCTGAGAATCGACGTGTAATCGGTAAATCACGTTCATGGCAAGCGACTATGAAGAGTTCATTTAGCAACGTTAAGGCCATGATTGGAACCAAACAAATAGGTTCAGTCATGTGGGTGACGTTCCTCTTCATGTTTGGTTTTACCATCATGCACGCAGTCTTCATTCTCTATAATCAAATGGATCCTGCATCCGGAGGATTAGGATTCAGTGAAGCCGATAATGGTAGAATCTTTGCACTCATTGGGATACTCGGAATATTCACTCAAGGTGGTTTGATTGGGCCTTTATCGAGGAAATATGGAAGCGTCTTTATTCTACGATTCGGAGCCGTTTTAACGGGAATTGGTCTTGTAATGATTCCTTATTCACAAGCGGATTATATGTGGTTTTGGCTCTTCCCAATTACTGGTTGTATAGCAATCGGAAATGGTTTATTCCAACCTTCTTCGAGCACCTTGCTCACTGCAATTTCCCGTCAAGAGGGCTACGAATTAGGGACTGTAATGGGGGCGCAAGAATCGCTGTCTTCCTTCGCGCGAATTCTAGGTCCACTCACGGGTGGATTTGTTTGGACAAAGACCGTGGGACGGACGGACTTCTTTGATTATCATACAGCCTTCCATCTTTGTGGAATTCTGATGTTATGCGCATTCCTCTTGTCTTTACGCATTTCATTCCGACCTTCATGGATGCAATCTGAGGAATAAGTCTCATCACGTTAAATTCAAACGTGTAATGGTCGAGAGCCGTGTATGGACGATACACTCGCTGTCTTCGATAACAATACCTTCCATCGTCGACTTGGTGGCTTGACATTTGGAGTCATTTTACTGACAGTTCTCACAATTTGGATGCTTCAACTCGAAGGAGTTCTTCAACCATTTTTCATCGCTTTGGGGATTTATTTCGTTCTAAAGCCCGGTTCTGACTATCTCTCAAAAAATGGATTTCCACTTGGTTTGTCCTATCTCACAATGGTTATGTTGATGCTGTTAGTCATCGTATCTGCAGGGTATCTCGCATACGATCAAGCAAGTGATTTAGCGAACGATGATGAAAAGATTGAGGAGTATAATAGCAAACTCAACAAACGATGGCAGAACATAAAGGGTGCTCCATTAATTGGTTCTTCTTTAACAGAATCGTTGAATTCAACCAATGGAACTTTATCAGAAGATTTAGCAGAAATGGGCCTGTTATCAAAAGATTCCCAGGTTTCGGACTTAATTGGGGATGCAGTCGCAGGCGTAGGCGGACTGTTTGCAACCAGCCTTACAGTGTCCTTCTTCCTTATCTTCATCATCTTTGAAGCGAATCTACTTCCTGGAAGAATCGAAAGAGCATGGCCTGGTGGTGTCTCTGGTAAAGTACAAGATGTTCAAATTCAAATTCAAGAAAGCATCAACACCTATGTTGTAGTCAAGACCGGTGTAGGTATCGGTACTGCAGTAATTACGGCAATCATCCTTTGGAGTTTTAATATTGATTTATGGTTCACATGGGCATTGCTCACCTTCATTTTCAATTACGTCCCATATATCGGATCTCTTATTGCAACAATTCCACCTATTATTCTCGGAATTATCGTTGCTCCATCAGCGTTCTCCCTCATTCTGATGACGGTATTATTGTTGGTTAATCAACAAGTTTGGGGGAATATTATCGAAACAAAATGGGCAGGCCGGGCTTTGGATCTCTCTCCAGTATTACTGCTTCTTGTTACAGCCTTCTCGTTCTGGGTATGGGGTATCATCGGGATGATTCTTGCCATACCATTTACTGTTATCATCAAGATTGTTCTTGAAAATATTGAGCCAACACGACCGATTGCCATTCTCTTATCTGAGCGAGCTCCATCGATAGATGAGGCTTGGAAAGAGGCAATGAAGGATGGTCGAATCTCGAACCATGAAAGTCGGTCCCTTGAAGAACTACAACGTGTTTTGGGACTTAGCGATAGGGAAATGACCAGAGTCGGGGCAAAGCATGCAATCGAGCGTAGCCTTCGAAGAAATAGAATCACTCCGGAGCAATTCACATATGTCGAAGCAGCAACTGATATGCTCTCTGACGATAGTTATGGTCTTCAGTTGAACAGTTTTAACATTGATTCAGGCAGACTGACAAAGAATAATCGTATCATTCTTGAGCGAATTAAGAATGCTCTAGATGAAGAAGAGTAATCAGAGGATTTCTGTTAGAATCTTCTCGAGTTCAGTATTGATCATGAGAATGAGGGTTCCAAATTCTGGTGGAATATTCGGGTCTTCATACAATTCTTCAAGTTTAGATTGAGACATAGCAATACGAACATCGAGTTTCTTTCCTTTGTTCAATAGCCAGTTTTCACATGTTTCTTTCGCTTGTTTACGAATGTTCCTTGGAACCTTGGGGTCATCGATTTGGTTGATGACAGTCGCTACTTGTTGTAGTCGTGTTTCTACGTCCATAATGCCATCTCCACGGAAAACCGCTCTACTCATGTCTTGTTGTGGGCCGTCTTTAAGTTCATTGGCGACATGGACAATACAATGGATGTGGATTCTGACATCATTCTCGGTTGGGCACGACTAGGAGTTCTCATCATCTGTATGGGTTGGGCTGCGTGGTTTGACCATAATGAGCGAAGAGTTTCCAATGAGCACTGGATTGTTTGGACCAAACCTGTAATCTTCATTTGGTCGCTTGATTTATTGATGCAAGGAGCTCATTGGAGCATCTGGCTTACTGCCTCTGCAATCATTGCCTATGCAAGTGGTTCAGCCATAGGCCGACCTACTTTGAAAGATGCAAGATCTGGAAATCGAATGGATCAAATGGTTCTTAGTTGGTATTTCATCTCAATTATTGGTTTGGTCGCAGGTGCAGTACACTTCTCTTCGAGCAATCCATTGGATGTTCTCCTAGGAGATGTGACTGGTGATGCAGCGCTTTGGTGGTCCTACATAGGGGCTCTTTTTGTTCTCTTTGTGATTGACTTGGGTTGGCGAATGCGCTTTATTCATGGTGGTGCAGATGCAAAGGCTCTGATGTGGGTTACTCTCTTGTTCCCATCATGGGGTGAACTCCCTATCCATTCAGAAGTGTATATGGATGAAGTGATTCTTCATCTCCCTCCATCGTTAAGTTTACTCATCTGGGGTGGATTATTTTTCTTGCTTATTCCGTTCATCTTGCTTATTCGCAACATTGCATCTGGAAATATACGGTCATTTAGTGATTTAACAATGGGCTGGATTGCTTTATCAGTTCCACTTAATACAGTTCAAGACAGACATGCATGGCTTCTTACAGATACAATGGAATTACCAAATGGTGAATTGAAAATTTATCATCGAAGAAGAGCACCGCGTCAAACTCCAACAGATGATGAGGTTCAATCTCATGTTGAAAAGTTGAACAATGAGGGTGTGGAAAACGTCTGGGTTAGTTTGAAACTACCCTTGTTACTTTTCTTATGGCCAGCGATATTGCCGTTGTGGTTGTTTGGTGATCCAATGGCACTGGTCATCCCAGTGCTATTACCTTAGATCAAACACCCTTGCGCTCGATATTCTTAGGACGTAGTCCCTTGTAGCCACACTTGCGGCAACGTGTTGCACGTACAGCATTACGTGCGTTACACTTCATACAAATACGACGGCGAAGCAGTCGTGCCTCAGCCTCAGGGAATCTTGCCATGACGTTGCGACCAACTTCCTCTATTTAATCGCAACCACATAATCTGACAATTCATGATGCCATCTTTGAAACCCTATCAGTCCATCCGAGTGTTATGCGCATTGTGAGGTTGCCTGGCATCCATCATGATGCAAATGCAACCCTTCTCATTGGCAAGGAATCTGCTCTACTCGTTGATTCCGGTACTGCTTGGTACCAGTTGCTACAGGAAGAACGGATTAGAGGGCAACTCGGAGATACGATTACACTTACTAAAATCATTCTTACTTCGAGAAGATATCCCTTCAGCGGAGGCTCTAAAGCCCTTTCAGAATCATTTGGAATACCAGTGTTCATCCATGAAGCAGCTCAAATGTCCCTCGAGAGTGGAGATTTTTTCACAACATGGGCGAATCGATATGATTCTGATATGCCAGTTGTATCTACTGAACCAATTGATTTTTCAGAACCAATTATGTTGGATGAATCAGTCCTCGAATTACTCGAAACCCCTGGTCCAAGTTCAGATAATATCTCGATACACATTCCCTCTGCAAAGACGGTCATAGCAGGTGCACTACTCCCAAGAGCAGATCGCCCTCTGCGCTGGGACGTGCCGACTGGTAACCTCATTCAAGCCATCGAAAGTCTGAGGCGAATTCAAGACCTTGGTGCTGAAAAACTCGTCCCGATGCATGGACCGATCTTACAAGGTAAAGACCACATCTTCTCAACGATTCAACATCATTGTGAGGTTTTGGAAAGCATTGCTGCAAATGATGGGGTTTCTCCGAGAGCATGGCCACGAGCAGCTGCAACTTCGTTATGGCGAGATCCAGTGCCTTCTTGGCCGCGTATCGAGAAAGAACAGAAAGATTAGAATCCAGCCATCAAACGAACTTGTGACTCTGCTTGTTCTCTTTGTTCCTCGAGTTTTTTCCTTTCTCTAAGCCTGCGTAACATGACGTTCTCCCCAAAGGATGTGGAGGCATCATGTGACTTCTGGAGATGACCATCTCGTTCAAACGTGCATTGTTCCCATCCCGATTGAATACGAATTGAATTCGGTTCACTTCGTATTGAAGAAATAGATCTGTTAGTTTCAAACAAGAGTTGGGTCTCAGAACGCCCATCATAATGCCATATCTTTCCATCTGCATCAGCGATCAAAAGAGCGAGGCTTTCTTCCGAATCCGAGCACATCGCCCGTAGAGCAGTGTTACCGACAGGTACAGTTTTTTCAAGAGCAAGGTTTGGAACAGTAAGAATATGGAGTTGTCCTTTCCCATCTCCAACAAACATTCGTTCAACATGTCCATCATCATTTTGCATTCCTAGAATAACAGTTGCGACGCAGTGCAAGCGCAGTGTTTTTCTATTCTGTTTGGTTTCCCAAACAATCATTCCATCGTCCATTGCAATACAGGTTCCCTGGCTTGTGACCAGACTTCGAACGGGTGTTCTTTGGTTACGCATACCTTGCTACTGAGTGCAGACGGTATTGTTGCTTTATGATAGGTGTAAGTGAAAAGTGAAAGTGAACATCAGTACATGTCGTCATTCTTGTTTTCTTTCTTCCATGATCTGTAGCACGACTTGCAAACTCTCACACGTCCCTTTGCAGAAGAGAAACTCCCATTGCCCCACATTTCTGTAGCATCGTCAAAGGAAAGAGAGCGCCCGCCAAGATTCTTGTCGGCCCACTTCTCGCAAGACTTCACTGCACACGGTGTTTCACCTGCGTTTTTCTTTACCTTTGCTTTGTCATCTTTACCAGAATCAGCCTTTGTCTTGCGTGCACGTGCTTTGAAGCCCATGCTTGACCCTATGATTGCCTATTCATCAACTTTAGGTTCTCATTGTTGAGATCCTTTGCTAAGTTGAGTGAGCAATCCTTCAATCAAGCGTAACAAACCACGAAGGGTTACTTCTGATACGTTAGCTATTGAACAAATGTCTGATTGTGTTCTTGGACTACCTGATTCGTTGGCAGTTTTGTAAATCAAAGCAGCGGCTACGCCCATTGGTTTCTTACCTTGCCAAACATCTTCATGAGGCTTAATCAGAGACCAAAGGTGTTGGACTTGCGTTCTCATTGAAGGTGGAAGGTCTAACTGAGACATGAATGGCTCAAAGTACTGGTCAGGTGAACTGATTGAATGCATGTTGAGCATTCTTGATACTTGTCGAATAAGACGTGAGAGTTCCTTTTCTTCAATGCTAAATTGTTCGGCAACGTCTGGTATTTGACGTGGCATGTTTTCCTCTCGAGCCACAAGATATGTGCATGCTGCGGCTACGCCTGCTATTGAACGGCCTGTGACAAAGCCTTTGTCAGAAAGACGTCGATACAGGCGGGCAACTTCTTCCTGAAGGGCCTTTGGTAACTGAGAACGGTCCCTAATGAATTGATTAGCTTTTACCAGATTTCGTTCTCGACTCTTACGTGTCTTTGACCGTTCGTCGATGATACGTCTTCGGCGCCATTCACGGCGGCTCTGACTTGAAATTCCCAATCGACTTGCTGATCCTGAATTCAAATCCTTGATGTCGATGGTTGTGTTTAACCCTCGGTCAGCGAGTGTATAGGTCATAGGTGCACCAACTCGAGAACGGTCTTCTCCTTTGTCTCTCTTGGTCCATTCAGCCCCTGGGTCTGGCACGTTTTCTTCTACGACGAGGCCACAACTGTTGCAAGTGACTTCTCCTCGTGAAATATCAAGACTCCAGTCTACAGCCGCACATTCTTCGCACGGACTTGTGTGTCCTTCGAGAACTCTTCGTTCTGAATTGGTGTTGTTTCGTTTGTCGTTCCTGTAACTTGCACTCATCTTCTCAACCTCGGGTTTACTAATAGTAACATCACCTATATAATAGTTTGTATCTGTTGTCTCAATAGAACAACCCCGTGACACAGCCTTTGTCCCGGATGTTGCATACCTTATCGACGATATTCGGAAGATTGAACGACAGTATATGAACGTGTGTTCAATTGACCCTTCATATCCCATCTCAGTCGATGAAGTCAGAGGGTATAGTTCAAGGACGTTCTTTACTGACATCCATTTGATTGATATGCCAGCAACGGTGATTTTAGGAGCCCAATGGGGCGATGAAGGGAAAGGAAAACTTGTCGACAGACTTGCGGAACAAGCTTCTTGGGTCGCTCGTTTCCAAGGTGGAAACAACGCCGGACATACTGTTGTTATTGGTGATCGTGTTCTGAAGTTCCATCTTCTCCCGTCTGGGATTACACGCCAAGATTGTTCACTCATCCTCGGAGATGGAATGGTAATCGATCCATGGGTCCTTCATTCTGAACTTGAAAATTGGATCGAAACTGGTGGCGATGATCCCAAGGGCAATCGGCTGTTTGTATCTGAACGCGCTCATATCATCCTGCCATACCATCGAGCAATGGACAGCCTCGACAAAACAATTGGAACAACCGGTCGCGGAATTGGTCCGGCCTATTCTGATAAGATCAATCGAATCGGGCTGAGATTTGGAGACCTTGCAGAAATTGTAAACGACCCATCCTGGGCACAATTAGCAACCGAGCGAATGAACAGTTCACTTGAATCAGCAGGCTCTGATGTTCGCATAGATGCTCAGTCCCTAGAGGATGAAGTCCAATGGATTCATGGAATTTATGAATCAAGTATCGCTAACACTGGATTAATGCTTGATAACGCTCTGAAACTCAATGAGCACATCATTCTTGAAGGAGCTCAAGGATGTCTTCTCGATATTGATCAAGGGACATTCCCATATGTCACCTCATCGGTAACATCCAGAGGAAATGCTACGCACGGTGCAGGTATTCACCCTGGTCACGTGACTGATGTAATTGGCATAACAAAAGCATACATCACTCGTGTAGGAAACGGAGCAATGCCAACTGAACTCGAAGATGCTGCCGGGGACCATCTTGGTACTGTAGGTCATGAATTCGGAACAACAACTGGACGTAAGCGTCGATGCGGATGGTTTGATGCAGTTGTTATGCGCCATGCTCATCGAATCAATGGATTCACTTCACTTGCATTAACCAAACTGGATGTTCTTGGTGGTCTAGACGAACTCAAGATATGTGTTGCTTACGAATTGGATGGTGCTGAACTCACTGAGATGCCAAGTAGCGCATCTGCCCTTGCACGTTGTAAACCGATTTACATGACCGTACCTGGATTTGAATCCAAGACTCTTGAAGAGTGGTTGGTTGTTGCTCGACATGCAAATGAAAACGGACTCGGAATCTCTTCACTTCCACAAGCTGCTCAAGATTATGTCCGACAACTCGAATCACTTCTTGGTATTCCTTGTTCAAGTGTAGGTGTGGGTCCAGATCGTGACGCAACCATCGATTGCAACTGAGCGTATTGAATGAAACACTCAAAAGGAAGCGTTCACACGGTCGGCTACAGGGGCGCTTAGCTCAGTTGGAAGAGCGTCTGGTTTGCAACCAGAAGGCCGGGGGTTCAAATCCCCCAGCGTCCACCATCCCTTTTGCCTCATCAAGTGAGGAGGAGGGGCTTTTGTTCTGATGACAATTGAGGCGCATATTGTTGCAAAATTCTGCACCAATCATACGCCATTGTCAAATTTTGACTATCCTCGAGTTCAAGTTCAATTTTTATTGGTCGATTTGAAATTGTATCATAGATGCCTAGGGAAATGACTCTTCGTTTGTATACGACTGTTCGTGGAGGGTAAACCTTCGCCCGAGCAAGCATCGAGTAGAATACCATGGCACCCACAAAGCCAATGACGGCAAGGACAAACCCTCCAATCACCAAATTTTCATCATCCTCTGAGGCTAGTATGGGAAAGAATCCGAGCAGTCCCACAAGCAAGAGAACAAACCAACCGGGATGACGATTGTTCGATACCAGCGCCGAGGCCTCGGACCCGTGGCGAGAAAGGATCTCAATACCAGTGATACAATTTAGGGGGATGGGTTTAAACCAAACATCATCAGAAACAACGGTCTCGACGGAGAAGGATTCCTTGGGTCGCGGGGGTGAGAGGAAGGTAGAGGGCGTCGTGGCATGACCTATCTT
>JADHSC010000043.1 GCA_016777125.1 Candidatus Poseidoniaceae archaeon | reverse complement strand
GCCTTCTCGATCCCTTCGAGACCAGGGCTTGAATTGACTTCAAGAACAAGAGGACCGTCTTCGGATTCGAGAAGATCAACACCTGCGATACGAAGCCCGAGAATACGTGCAGCTCTGCATGCAACCTCTTCGTAAGCAGGGTCGAGTTCAACAGATTCTACCGTTCCATTGAGATGGAAGTTGCTTCTAAATTCACGTCCACGGGCACGACGTCGCATGCTTGCAACGACACGGTCACCAACGACGAGTGCTCGGATATCGGTTCCATGTGATTCGATGATGTACTCTTGAACGAGGACTGCTTTTCCTGTATGGAGCAATCCTTGAACGAGATTTCGAGTTTCTTGATGCGTATGGCGAAGGAAGACGCCTTGACCTTGTGTGCCTTCTGTAACCTTGACCACAACGGGCAATCCTCCAACCGATTCAATGGCTTGCTCTACGTCTGCAGTATCTCGGACATAGACGGTGCGAGGGACAGGAATTCTGTTTCGAGCGAGGAGTTGAGACGCATGTAATTTGTCTCGGCTTTGGAGGATTCCTTGGCCCGTATTTGCAGTCCAGATACCCATTTGTTCCAAGTGACGCAGTACGGCAACGCCGTGTCGAGTAATTGAATGACCGATACGCGGAATGACTGCATCAAAGCCGATTGGCCTGCCTTCATGCAAGATATCAATCGAGCCATCATCAACGAATAATGAGAAACTCATTGGATCGAGGACATTGACGTCAATGCCTCGTTTTCGAGCTTCTTCGACCAAGCGGCGAGTGGAGTACAATCGTGCTCCACGCGACAAAACAGCAAGGCGAACACCTCCATCTCGCCCAGACTCGCTCATGATGAGAAGAATATGGGAGGGGATTTGAAATGCTCGGCCGTTTTGGCCTTAATTCATGTCCGATGAAGAGAATGTGACAGAGGCGGAAGCAGAAACTACGGAATTCGTTCCAGTTCTGGACGAAGACCGTGATGAAATCATGAAGGATATGACGCTTGAAGAGCGTCAAGAGGCATTGAAGCGTTCCCGTTGGAACGTATTTCTTTACCTTGGATTGGCTGCATTGATGTTCGGATTTGCTCTTTTCCCGTTCCCGTTTACAGCAGAACCTGTTGGAAATTCCTACGAACAAGACCTCGGATTTGTTTGGGGTGCACCATTGGATGGTGAGGATTTCACAGATGTTCCTATTGAGATTGAAGTGACTGCGACCAAACCTCCTACAAATTCAGATGCCAGAATCGCTGTGTATCTAATCAATTCCGATGATTGTACTGGAAGCGAGATGCTGGATCTGAAGCTTGCCGCTCGGACGGATGCGAGCCATGATAATCAATTCCAGATTTCAAACAAAGCACCGATTGAAGACCAAGTCCTCACCTTTGATTTCAATGTTGATGGAGGTGGCCAGTGCCTCTTCGTCGAATACGTCGATAAAGACGACCTGGGCGAACCACTCTTTGGAAGCATGGAAATCGATGGAAGCATGTGGCCCAATCAAATCTGGGCTGGTATCTTTGCAATCCTCTTCCTCGGCCTTTCTGGATTTGCATTCCTTGGAGCGCAAAAGCATGGAGCAGGTGTCAAAGCATTGACTGAACCGAGTAAGAAATCCACTGAAGAAGAAGTTCTCGAACAAACGGCTGGTCCAACAGGTCCACCGCCATCCACTGGTCCAAGCGGGCCGCCTCAAGCAGGTCCAAGTGGTCCTCCAGAAGCATCCGGCCCAGCAGGCCCTCCAGAGCCTCATGCACCAGAAGCAGTGACGGGTGGACCAACGTTCGAGGCTGCAGACAATGGGTATTTCTTCCGAAAGATGCCTGATGGTAGTTACGATCAGACCGTTTACGTTCAAGCGGAAGATGGTTCGTATGTTCCGTACGAAGAATGAACGCGTAAAAACGGCCTCGTTTCTGATGCGTTCGCCACTATCCTTGATAGGGGATGAGTCCTCGACGAAGATACGGTGAATGAATGACGGATGAAGCATCCTCGCTAACTGTGGCCAAACTCAAGGCCCTGTGCGTCATCAATGATTTACCAACGTCTGGTAAAAAAGCAGATTTAGTCGAGCGTTTGCTTGAGTCAGGTCTTTCTCGTGATGACGTCGGGCTCAAGGCTGCAGAACCAGTAGAAGAGATTGAGGAAGAGGTCGTCTTTTCTCTTGAAGATGAAACCACCATCACTCCAACGCCTCAACCGAAGGCCAAAGCAAAACCAAAGCCTGCGGCTAAGGAAGAAGATGTTCTTGACGCAGAAGTTCTCGATGCAGATCTTGTTTTCGACGAACCAGAGGACGTTGAAGAAGAGCCTGAAGTGTTCACTCCAGTCGCAGTTAAGCGACAAAATGCGACAACCTTGGTCGATATGGTCAAGCAACCCAAAGTGATTGCAGTTGTTCTTGTTGCATTGTTTGTAGGTGCAGCTGGATGGTGGTACATCAATTCTGAACTCGAACCATTCACAGCGGATCCTCTTCGCTATGGTGATACGATGGAGTACACGATCACAGGTGGAGCAGGCGACCGTCCTGCCATCATGGCCAGTGAAGGATTCCTTGATTTGGTCTTTAGTTTCCTGACGACAGAGGAAGATTATTGTCGAGTCTTTTTGGATTACAACGGCAGAGGCACACTTGCAATCAGTGAAGGTACATCTCAAGATATCCTCGGTGAATCCTCACAAAACCTGCTTGGTGCTGTGCGGACACGAGGTGCCTATGGAAGCAATGATTGGCTTTCTGTAGAAATGACCAACACCTATGATTTGGACGATTTGGATGTTGGTCGAAGCACATATTCAATTCTCAATTCGGGGTCATGTCCAGATGCTTCAAGCAGCCCATCTTCGCCTGGTGAAGCGGTTCTTACGACCCGTCGTTACGTTGAATTGCGTGAACAAGTGACGATGAAAACTGGATTCGAATTCTCTGCAACTGTGGATAATAAACCGTATGAAGGGTCGGCTACGACCTTTGATGTCGGTGGTTTGTTAGGTTCACTGGACGTCTTCCTGCCAGGTGTTTCAATGATGCTTCAACCGATTGAATTGCAAGATTTGTTTGCCAACGATGTCATCGAAGAAGGGGCGTCAGGAGAGCGTCTTGGATGGCGCTGGAGAGTCGTTGGTGCTGACACACTCGGTGATGACAAAGCATGGAAGATTTCAGCGACACACGGCGATATCGAAAGCCTCTGTCTTGGTTCTGCAACCATGGAGATTTGGGCTGAAGAGAACAATCCATGGGCGACACAACAAACCGTAGATGTGATTATTTCCAATGATGGTTCTCTCCAAGATTCATGTTCACCGCTGTCAGAAGCGTTTGGGGACTATGTTCTACCAGAAGGGGAACTTGAACTGCATCATGCCTTCAAATCAACCAAATTGACACGTGGTTCAAAGGTACTCGATCTTGGGAAGGATTACAGTATTCGCCCACGAGCAAATTTGCTTGCTATCGATGAAACGTTGCAAGAAGATTGGGCTGCTGAAGAAGGCATTCATCCTCCTGATAAATCAGAATCGAGAACAGATACCCTCGAAAAGGCCATGCAATGTTTCGATTACATTGGTGGTCAAGCATCGGGTGCAAATGCAGCACTGGATAACAGTGGCTACATTTGGAGAGCCATTGATGATCGAAGTGGAACGGCTACGAAGTGGAACGTCTCTTGGGTTGCTGCAGACGATACTGCAGGATGGGTCTTGTTCGAATTAAGTGGTGAACCATCCTCGGAAACCTGTACCTATCTCGACAAAGGATCCTTTGATGAAGTCGTTTCCTACAATCGAGAAGCCATACCTGCAGTTGCGAACATTTCAACCGTAGAAGCACGTTTGAGCGATACGGCTCGTTATCCTGCTTTGACAGGTGCTGATGGTATCTATGAGACCAATGGAAACCTCTACGCACAAACACGTCTGGGTATTCTTGTTGCCGTTCCTGGGAATGGTGCGAACGATCTTCTCGGTCAACTGACCGATACATCAGTTGGCGCTACAACCCTTGATTTATCTCGAACATGGACAGAAGGGGTGTGGGAACACACCTTCGCTGTAGCCGTGGATGCAACCGATGGACGCGTTGTTGGTTGGACCAAACTCTCTGCAGTGGAGGGTTAGTATGACCGATGAAGAGATTCCTCGCGGTCTTGATCATTTGATGGAACAGAACGCTACGGACTTGCCGTTCCTTGCTTCTTATGGGGCTGAAATGGATGGGGCTTCCATCGATGTTGAAGCACTCTTCTCTGGAGTCGAAGCATTCCTTTCTTCAAGACGAGTTGAATTCGAAGTCAATGAAGATAGCATAACCTATCATGCAACAAGCATAACCAAACATGAAGAAGGTTTACTCATTACGATTGAACTTGAACATCTTCCGCTTGTTCATAGCGATCTTGATCGTGTTGGGTTCATCGAAGGGCGTCTCAATGAGGACCGTTCAGGCCTCTCAGTTATTCTCCAAATGTGGGGCAGTGAACATCGTCGCTTCCTTGAGCGACTCGTTGAATTTACAACCGCTTAATCACGTCGTGCTACAGCGATAGCAAGACCGACTGCTGTCAGAGCAGGAATGAGTGTGAATCCAGGCAAGAAGCCTTCATCTTCTTCGTCCTCTGCACAACTCTCTCCATCAGCATCAACGCCGTAGTAAACGCCATCAGCTTGGTAGCAACTTGACCAAATTGTATACCATGCGCCTTGAGGGAAGTATTCGGTTGTATCATCTTCGTACATTGCCTTGACTCGCCAGTTGACATATGAATGGTCTTCGGGAGGCGTAAGTGAGGTTGTGTGGGTCAAGTCTTCAATGGTCACTTGTTGGACAACAGGTGGGTCACAAACGCCTGAATTGAGACAGATTTGAGTGGTGATCTCGAAGGTCGTGTTGTTATCACTCGCAGCTTGGTCCATGACCACAGTCAACGACCATGTGTTCCCAGAGACTGAAGGTGATGTTGCTGTAAAAGATGAGAACGGTGTTTCATCTGTATCTGGACCATTATCTTGTCCAGCATCCTTGGCAAGTGCACTAGAGGTGCTACAGACTGCTAAGAGGGTGACAATCATGAGTGTCCAAACGGTTCGCATGGTGTATCCTAAGCACCGCTTGTCTTTTTCACTTTCCTTCTCAAGGTTCCATATCCCAAAGTTCGTCACCGACCCAATGAAGGGTCTTGATTCCCTTTCCCTTGACCGATTCGACCATGTCAACACCAGACATGGTTGCCCATCCTAATGCTAGTGGACGTCCATGTTCCTTGTCTCGAATCCAGACCAAATCGCCAACTTCGATGGATTCATCTGCAGCATGAACACCTGCAACCATACAATCTGCTCCGTTCATCAAGAACGGAATTGCCCCATGATCGACTGCAACCCAGCGCTTTGCACCAGGGTGCTCAAGGAATCCACGAAGCGTAAGAAATGCCCGACGTTGACCCTCTTCATCGCTTATTTCAATGGTCTTAGCAATCTTATCGACAAAGACAAGTTGCCATGAACCATAGGTAGCCATCTCAAGAAAACCACCGTCCACGTTGAGATCAATATCCAACGCCTCTTCCAAGTCCTTGAGAAGCGGAGCGATGTTCTTCCGTCGAACAGGTCGTCGCTTTTTGATTTGGAATTCTTTGCCCATGAACCTGCCAGAAGCCTGACCCGTTTCACCCTTCGCCTTCAAGAACCGCCAACAGGTGGCATTTTCATGGCCGTCTGGTGCACCATACGAACCTTCCAAGCCCACGCTAAGGAATTAGGAAACGAAGCTCCAAGTGAACCCATCTTCTTCGTCAAACCAGATGGATGTCGAACCGAATCCAGTGAACTTCACGTCTCTGCGCATCCAGGTGAAGTTCACATTGAAACCGAATGCGTCGTTCGATTGAATCAACATGGCGATATTGAAGCGATTGCAGTTGGTCTTGATCTCACAGACAGAGCAGCACAATCCGTTCTTAGTGCCGAGGGATTACCATGGTCGAAAGGCAAGACGTTTCGACAAGCAGCAGTTCTTGGCTCGTTTTATCCATGGCGATTGGGTGCAGAAGCACTCAGTGATGTAAAGACGGCTCCAAAAATTGAACTTGATGTCAATGGCGAGCGATGGCAAGAAGCCTCTCTAAGTGAGATGAGTATTACACCAGCTCAACAACTGGAATCGCTGATTCAATGGGCTCCTGTATCTACAGGTGATTTGTTGTTCACAGGAACACCTCAAGGTGTGGCGCAATTGCAGCCCGGTGATGTGATTGAAGCACGTCTTTTTGCTGCTGATGGTGAACTTCTTTCCTCATACTCTGGCCGTTGTCGCTAAGGGTTTCCTTGATATACGCCAGTCAAGTCGGTGGCCTGCAAGGAGTGAGTATCATGGCACAGTGGCACGGAATTTCCAAGAAAAAACCAAGCGGTGGACGACGTGTTCGAGCACGAGGAAAGCGCTCGACTGAAATCTCTACTGAGAAGCAATTCGCTCTTGTTGGCGAAGCACGACGTAAGGTCTACCGCAAAGCCGGTGGCAACACAATGGTCCGTGTCATGGCTGCAAACACTGTTTCAGTCAACAATCCAAAAACAGGTAAGACTGTTAATGCAACAATCAACAACGTGATTCAAAACGAATCCGATCCGAACTACGTTCGTCGAAACATCTTGGTTAAGGGTGCAATCATTGAAACCAGTGAAGGCAACGTCAGAATCACTTCTCGACCTGGTAAAGATGGCGTCATCAACGGCGTTCTTCTTGAGTGAAGCCCCACATCGTTGGGTTCTTACCTTCCAACCTCACCCTTTCAATGAGGCGAGACAATGGAACACAATCCTGACCGAGTTTCTGTTTGGCCTGGTTACTTCAATGCAAAGACGTCGAGACGTAGTGGTCGACGTGTTCCAAAAGACGCTTCAGTCCTCAAGCCCGATCTCGAAGGCCTCTATCTTGCTGCACGCAAAGTAGGCCTCAAGAGGATCAAGCGAGAAGAAGGAACCTCTCATCCTCGACGACCTTACGGAAAGGAAGGCCGACTCTGGGTCAGCAGTGCTGGTGCGAAGCAATCCATCGGAGCAAACAGCAAGGAAGAGGTCATGCAACTCATTGGTGGTGTCTGGAGACAGATGCAAAAAGACCGCCGAGCATCCGAACAAGAACAGCAAGCTGCAGGTCCTAAAGCAGGAGACCGAAGAGCACGTTCACAACGAAAGTCAGGCAATAAAGGCAACAAATCCCAAAGTGGTGGCTTTAGAAAGCGTGGATTCAAGAAATAAGCAATACTGTTAAGACCGACCAGAGACATATATCTCTGTATGGATCCAACAACATTAGCAATACCCGCAGCAGTAAATGGAATGAAAGTGTTAATTTCAGCCTACGATGGTTACGAACAATCAAGGGTACGTGTCACGGATAGAGCCGTACGAGAAGATGTTCGTAGACGCGTTAATCATCTCCACCATCAAGTTGAACGATGGCTCTTTCGTTCCTATGCAAATAATGAAAAATACGAGATGGATAGAATACAATCCATCTTGCATAATCTACAGTCATTTGCAGAAGATGCACAATATGCAGTGGCGGGAGAATCGCGTCCAAAGCATGACGGGATACGCAGAATGAACCGTTCATTGCACAAGAAATTGATTCGACATGATCGTGAAACCATCACCATGTTGGAGCATGCAAGTCAACATCTTGGAACTACATTAGCAACATATGTCGATACTCGTCACACAGATCTCGACATCATTGACGGTGTCATTAGCAAAGCAAAGCGTCATTTCCTCGAACGTAATATGCTGCTTGACGGCATGAGGAGCAGAAACTGAAGGTGATACCATGGCAAGAGAAACATACAGATGGAGAGAAGAACCGGACATTATCGCACGATTTGTCCATGACAAAGAACTTCCAAAGAACACCCCGATCGTACTTCGACCAAACGAAGTTTGTGTTGTTCTTGAGAATGGAAGGATTTCTGGAATCGTGACTCAACAAGTCATGCGAGCCAATCCAACCACGTCGATGCTTCGACGCGTCGTTGGTGGAAAACGGCAACGCTCCTACCTTTTCGCATTCCTTGGACCGTACACATTCACCATGCCATTCACTTCAAAATCCAGTGATCATCAAACTCTGAGAGGTGAGGTTTCTCTCCGAGTTCACGCCTCTCGCGAAAACATCGCTCGTTTGATTCAGCTTCCAGCAAAAGGAATCATGGAGATACGAACCTCAGACATCAGCAATCTTCTCATCGATGAGGCCCAAGCCTACATGTCGAAAACAATTCAACGATTCACTAATGATGAATTGGTTCAAGATCAAGCCGATGAAAACACAACAATTGGCCTCTGTATGGCATTACGTCGCACCATTGAATCGTTTGGTATGACCATCGATCATTCCTACATCACCTGGAAACCCTCGGATAAGGTTCGACTTGAAGCAGAACGTGAACATGTCACAAACATGGCAGAACACGCTTCCATTCAAGCAGAGCGAGATCAAATCACCATCGATGCTCAACTTGGTACACAACAACGTCGAGCAGATTACAGCGCACGTTCACAAATGATTGGTAAATCTGCTCTTGAACGAGCCAAAAGAGAACCTGAACTTGCTCAACTTCGTGCTCAAGGACAGGTCGATGAAGCAGCTTGGGAAAATAAGCATCGAAATCAATCTCATGAGGGTGAAATGGTTCGAAATAAAGCCAAATCAAAAGCTGAAGTCATGGAAATTCTTCGAGGCAAAGAATTGAGCCTACGAGAACGGAAGCAGAACCATGATGTTAGCCTCGCTATAGCCCTTTTCGAAGTGGTCCAAGAGAAGAAAAGAATGAGAAATTGAGTAGTATTGCTTTCAATCAATAATAACATCCCCAAAAAATACCTTTTACTATAGGGTAAATCAATATGGTCTCGCTTTAGAACCTATCGTTATGGCCAGCGCACGCTCTGCAAATCTGAACAAGTCAATCCTTCTTGTGATTCTCATGATCACAATGACTCAAGTGGGGTATCTTGAATCCATCAATCCGTGGAGAAGCGGTGAAGAAACGCTGGACAAAACCACTGACTTGCTCGAAACGGGAGGTCAAGGTTCTGCCAGTTACTCGCTTGGTCAATCAACGTTCGGCGAAGCAGTTGCGTTGAACGCCGCCATTGAACCCATCACCTTTGAATACCGTGAAAATTCCGACGCAGCAACGCTTTACGGAAACGGCTCGCTTTGGACGGTCAATCAAACTTCAAATCCCATTGGAACGCACATCAGCCCTCAGCGTGCCAGCACAGGAAACAACTCAATGCTCAACGACGAGGTGTTCTTCTTCGATAATGGCAAATGTGACATATCCATGCACAACACCAGCAATGGGACGACGTGGGAAGCCTTCGCCATTTCCCCCTGTTCTTCCTCTTCTAGGCCATTCGATGGGAAATCATTCTTCGTTTCCGGTGAACACTTCCTCTTCCAACTTTATGATAATTACCAGGCACAACAAATTTGGGCTTACAACACATCAAACGGAACGTCGTGGCGCATCGGAGGAGGAACCTTTTCAGATACGAGCGGTTACCTGAAATCACAAGACGACCTCTTTCAACACGGCAACGATTTCTGGTTCTGGGGTTATGAGAGCGGATCCCGTTCCCAACTTTACCGGATCAACGGTTCAACAATGGAAGTTGAAGCCCGCTCAAATTTCACCGCTTCCTGCTACCAATGCACAAGCGGTTATGTAGGCGGATGGGCGGCCTCAAATGGGAGTATTTACTTTGTAGCCAAAGTTACTTCTGTTGGGATGAAAGTGTATTTCCACGATATTGCAACGAATCAAACATCCTTAGCGTTTGATATTAATCCATCAGGAGCCGGTGTTTTTGGATTGACACAAGTATCCGATAATCTACTCTTCCTCAACGGATATAATACCTCGTCTTCGGGACTTAAACTTTGGGCCCACAACACCACGACAAATCAAACATACCTTCAATCAGACATCCAGCCTAGTCACCCTTTCCAAATACGACAGCCACTCATTGATGACGTGTACTATTTTTACGCTACCAACACCTCAACCGGCAATGAACTCCATGCTTACAGCATCGTCAACAATTCAACGTGGCTCGTGGATGACATCCAACCAGGGAGTGTTGGTAGCAGACCTTCATATTCGATGTATCAAGTTTCTCCGCTCTTGCAAGCATATGAGGGTAAACTGTTCATTCTTGCTGATGATGGAACAAACGGTGACGAGGTGTGGGTGCATGACCCTTCCACCGCTGAGACCTACCGGTTGACAAACCTGGGTAATGATGTCGAGAATATTCAAGATCTCGTTGGGGACACCTTGTACTTCATTTCCTCAAAGAGTGGTTACTGTTGTTACATGTACGCACATTCCATGTCCACCAACAGCACGTATGAAGTCCCTAATTTCCCTGACGGTCGATACTATCAGACCGGGGCTAGATTCTTCCTTCCTGTGAACGGTACAATCTACATGAACGGCGGTCACGGTCCGTCGTCTAACAATCCCATTCAAGCCCTTGTTGCTTGGTCCCCAAGCGCAATCACTCCAATGACCACACCAGTTGCTGGTGCAACCTGTAGTGTTTCGTCCACCCTCCCATCTGGATTGGCGCTCAACCAAGGCAACTGCACGGTGAGCGGAACGCCCACGGTCGTCACGCCCCAATCCAATTACACGCTCACAGCGACCATCAACGGGCAAACCTACGGAGCAACGTTTTGGTTGACAACCGACTATCTGCCGATGAGGCCGAGCGTGGCTGAACTTGAAGCAAGCATTGGCGTTGCGATCACCGACATCAGTTTCGGTGGATTCGGTGAGCCGGGAGATGGTGGTTATGGTGAGCCCTTCAACTATAATCATCAATCAATTTATGCTGGACATCATGGTTTTTGTTTTATTTTAGAAACAGGAGAATTAAGATGCGACGGCCTTAATTATATTGAAGGTCAAGGTCCAGTCGCTGTAGTTGCCGACGTGTTCGTCGAGCCGAGTTTACCTGCTGATGCCGTTGTAAAGCATGTATTACCAGGATCGATGAACCATGTATGTGCAATACTTGTGAACGAATCTTTGTATTGTTGGGGTGGAAACACCTTTGGCCAACTTGGTAACGGTAACTACAACGCCCAATACACGCCAGTACACATTCCTCTTCCAACAGGAAGAACAGTCGAAAAAATCAGTGCCGACCATGAGTTTAGCTGCGCACTCTTGGACAATGGTTCCATCATGTGCTGGGGCAGAAATCACGAAGGTCAACTCGGTCGAGGTACGACTGCAACATCGGGACAGAATTCACCCGGTTATGTTAGCATTCTGCCACAAGGGAGACATGCTGTCGATGTTGGTGTTGGTTCTGAACACGTTTGCGCCTTACTTGACAACAACGATGTTGTCTGTTGGGGGGCAAACAACAGCATGACTGGAAGCTCATCCATAACCGTCCCTCAAACGCTCTCGTTCCCTTCCAATCAATCGGTTCTATCGATTGCGGCCATCGGTAAAGCGAGTTGCGCCCTCATGGATAATGGGTCAGTGCGATGCTGGGGTTCTAACGGTTGGTATCATGCTCTAGGAGTGACTGGAGCATCAACCACGGGTACGCCAACTCTAACTGCAACCATGCCAGGCGGGTTGAACGCAACTGCTTTGATTGCACACCATGACGGCGTCTGTGCTACACTAGAAAACTTCTCAATTGCTTGTTGGGGGGCAATTCAATATACTCATGTGGTTGAACCGACCATACCAAGTTTCCCTCATGGCTCCATGCAGATTACTTCGTTTGCGGCTTCAAACAACAGAGCCTGCTACGCGCTTGAAAACGGTTCTCTGTGGTGCGGTACTTCGTCGACTGGAGGTGGTGATTTTATCGACATCGAATCGCCCATTCAATCGTCACTCCCAACTTTAATTTCCGGGGCCACCTGTTCGATTTCACCTCCTTTGCCATCAGGACTTTCGTTGACACAGGGAACGTGCAAGATCATCGGAACACCAACCGCGCTTGCTTCAAATCAAACCTACGCCGTCTTTGCAAACACAACCGAAGGCACATACCGTGGCGAGGTCAACATTGCTGTTGTTGGCGAGGTTGTTGACACGCCGATCGTTCTGTTGAACAACAGTGATGTTGATGAAATCGCACCGTTCTATCCAGTGACTGGAGCAACCTATGCGCTCTCTCCTGATCTTCCAACATCGATGCAATTCGATGCAAGCAACGGCTCAATTTGGGGTACGCCTAACGTAACTATGGTCAATTCGACCTATACAATGTGGGCGAACCTAACTGACGGAACAAGCACGTTGTGGGCCTTCTTCCTCGAAGTCTTGGAGGACTTGGATGGCGACGGTATGCCGGACGTTTTGCCTGGTGACTATGATGGATCGAATGATCCAATTCGCTCACCTCCTGGCCTAGTAGAAGACTTGGACGATGATGGTGATGGCTACAACGATACTGCTGAAACCGATACCGGAACTTATGTTGACGAAAACAACACGGGTACTGACCCACGTGACCCAGATACTGATGATGACGGAATCTGTGATGGTCCAAACGCTGTTGCAGGCGTTTGTGTCGCAGGTCCTGATACCACCAACGGTCCGAATATGATCACAACACCTGTGGTCTTGGTCAACAATTCTGAAGTTTCAGAAATTGCCCCGTTCATTACCGTCTCTGGTGCAACCTATGCGCTCTCTCCTGATCTTCCAACATCGATGCAATTCGATGCGAGCAACGGCTCGATTTGGGGTACATCAGACATGGTTATGTCCAACTCGACCTACACAATGTGGGCGAACCTAACTGACGGAACAGGCACATCGTGGACCTTCTTCCTCGAAGTCTTGGAGGACTTGGATGGCGACGGTATGCCTGACGTTTTGCCTGGTGACTATGATGGATCAAATGATCCAATTCGCTCACCTCCTGGCCTAGTAGAAGACTTGGACGATGATGGTGATGGCTACAACGATACTGCTGAAACCGATACTGGACTCTATCTTGATGGAAACAACACGGGTACCGACCCACGAGATCCAGATACTGATGATGACGGAATCTGTGACGGTCCAAATGCTGTTTCTCCAATTTGTATTGCAGGTCCTGACTTGACGCCGTTCGGTCCTCCTGCAACAGTCGTTGCAGTGAACAATTCAATGATTCCAAGCGTACCACCATACTATGCTGGAAGCGGCTTGACCTACGAGGTTATGCCTGACCTACCAAATGGTTTGACCATCGATGCAAACAATGGCTACCTTATGGGCATACCAACCGAAACCACTGGGAACATCACCTACACAGTCTTTGCAAACCTTACTGATGGAACCTCCTACAGTTGGGATTTCACCATTGAAGTGCTTGAAGACAGCGATGGTGACGGTTCACCAGATACACTCCCAGCTGATTACGATGGTGATGACGATTCAATCCGCGCACCTCCTGGTCTGACTGAAGATTTGGATGATGATGGAGATGGTGAAAGCGATCTTGATGAGATTGAAAATGGAACTGAACCATTGAATCCAGATACGGACGGTGATGGATTCTGTGATGGAATCAATGCTGTTTCCGGTGTTTGTTTCGCTGGACCAGATCCA
>JADHSC010000042.1 GCA_016777125.1 Candidatus Poseidoniaceae archaeon | reverse complement strand
GTGACGATTTAATCGGCGGTTTCAAATCCATGATTGACCGCCCTCAATCTGCGCGGGGGTCGCCCAGCTTGGTCAACGGCGGTGGGTTTAGGTCCCATTCCTTATTGGTTCGCAGGTTCGAATCCTGCCCCCCGCACCATGCTTTACCGTCAATATTGAGAACTGAATCGTTCAGTCCATACCATGCCCTCACCGCTTGCTAAGCATTGGAATCTCGAACCTTCTCGGATTTTTTTGAATCATGGTTCGTTTGGAGCTTGCCCTAAATTCGTCATTGAAGAGCAACGTAAGTGGCAGAATCAAATGGAATCCGAACCGGTTCGATTCTTCGAAGATGAAATGCCTTTCCTATTGAAGCGGGCTCGAGATGCTCTTGCTGACGTTCTATCATGCTCTTCTGAGGATCTAGCTCTTGTTCCAAACGCTACGACTGGCGTCAACACCGTTCTTCGCTCTCTTATCTTCTCTGAAGGGGATGAGATACTTGTTCCAAACCATGCATACCAAGCATGTCGAAATGCCATTGATTTCGTTGCAAATCGTTGGGGCGCAACAGTCGTGACCGTCTCAATTCCATTTCCCATTGATGGGCCTCAAACTGTTGTCGATTTGATGTTGGGTGCGGTAACTGAAAGGACCAAATTGGTCATGATTGATACTGTAACGAGTCCTACTGGCTTACGAATGCCGTTTGAAGAATTGACGCAGCTGTTTGAAGAAAGAGGAATCGAAGTTCTTCTCGATGCTGCACATGGAATCGGGATGATTCCTCTTCGGTTGGATGATCTCGGTGCTTCGTATGTTACGAGCAACTGCCACAAGTGGTTATGTGCACCAAAAGGAACTGCTTTCCTCCATGTTCGTCAAGATAAACAACACAAAATTCAGCCACTTACAATTAGTCATGGACATACATTCCCTCTCGGTACAACCACTCGATTTCGTCATGAATTTGACTGGACAGGTACTCAGGATGTATCTGGATGGTGCGCTCTTCCAAACGTCATTACCGGAATGGAAGATATGATTGACGGAGGATGGGAAGCCATTATGAAACACAATCATGATCTTGCAATCGAAGGCCGTAATATACTCTGTAAGACCTTAGGAATAGAAGCACCCTGTCCTGATTCAATGATCGCCTGTATCTCTACGCTCCAACTTCCAGGAGAACCTCTGCCTTTCGAAATCATGCACAAACCTGACCCGTTGCATGAAATTCTTTCGAGTAAATACAACATCCAAGTTCCGGTTTGGTCATGGCCTTCACCCGCTGGAAGATACCTACGAATTTCAGCTCAGTTGTACAACACGATTGAGGAGTATCAAGTTTTAGCAGATGCTTTGAAAATTGAATTGAATTGTGATTGAAGTCCGTCTGTTGATGCATGAACAGATTGAATAAAGACGAATGTGAGGATGAACTATGGCCAAAGGCATTCGGAAACTGCAGGCATCTCTCATGCTTTGTTTGCTTCTCTGTACTGCTTTCTCCGGTTGTTATGGAGAGGAAGGCGAAGAAGAGATTAAGCCAGAACTTTCTGTTTTTGAAGAATCCGATATCACAACGCTCCCACGTGGGCAAACCTTCTCATTAGAGGTCCAATCAAACGTCGAATACACCATTCAACGTCCCCCAGGTACGTTCTTTATCGATGAATTTGGAGTATTTAGAGATGCGATGAATATGACGTTCGAGCCATCTGTTGAAAGCGTAGAATTCATGGTCCTTGATACTGAACAAACGTCTCTGGAATTCATAATTATGGCAGGAGACATTGTCGAAAACAAAACGTTTGAACTCATCGAAAGTGATGAACTGATGCTTGTTGATGGACGAAGGGCGTACGAAACGGCCGATATGTTAACCTCTCAATACAACAACAGATGGTGTGCAAGTGCCTCAATTCACGAAGGGGGCGCCGCCTATGAAGCGGCTGCTGAAGCCATGGCTGCAGAAATGTGGGGAATGGGTTTTGATCACGTAGAGGTTACACGATATGAGGACGATCCTGACCAACTTAACGTGGTTGGGTACAACTGGGGGAGAGTAAATCCTGACGAATACATCGTCGTCGGAGGTCACTTCGACATTGCCTACATGTTCACGCCACCAGGAGGTGGTACGAACGAGGGTGCAAACGATGATACCTCCGGCTCAACGGTTTCTCTCGAAATGGCACAAGCATTAGCAAAGATGGAATTTGATCACACTGTTGTTGCTGGACTCTGGGCCTGTGAGGAAGAGGGATTATTGGGGACTGCTGCATTTGTTAGCCACCTTCCGGAAAATGTCTCGGTTCGAGCATATCTGAACTTCGATATGGTTGCATTAAACTATCCAATTGTCCCTCTAAGTGAGCCTTTGGTTGGACCTGGTGGAGAAATCTTTTCCGCCACAAAATATGACTGGGTCATCAGCATCGCAGGAGCAAATGAAGAGAATATGAATCGTATGCATGATTGGGTTGGAACCACAATTGAAGATGACTTGGCTTATGAGCCAGGTGATGCAAATCCAATTACTTGGCAGATTGCCGAATCTTGTGCATCAGATCACTGTTCCTTCTTTTCTGAAGGATACCCCACCTTCAATTTCTTCAGCCCAGGCGGCGATATATCCTTCTGGCAAGAATGGCATTCACCTTCCGATACATTCGAGTTCATGACGGCTAAAGCCGGTGGGCAACAAGGGATGGAAAGTGGATTCAATAGCCTCGTTTGGTCCTCTCTCGATCTCTTTGTTCGCATCGATAATGCAGAAGATTTCCACGGCACTTGGAAAGAATAATCGACAATTTTGTTTCTTGATTCAAATACATCCATTGATGAAGGATAAGGTAAGGCTAAACCATGGGCAGTCAGTTTTCCAAGGTCGCAGCAAAGATTGTTGCCCATCGAAAACGTGTTCACGTTGCTGTCTTTATCCTCACGCTTTTGATGATTCCAGGGGCGCTTACTGCATTGCAGCCAATCGATATGGAATCCTATGAGATGGAATCTCCAGAGCTTTCGGCTCAGATAACCATTGATGATGAATTTCCAACGAGTGAAATCATCCTCGGGTTTGTTGTTGTCGTCCGAGATCCGAGCGAAGTTGAACCGTTGGAAGAATGGAGTCCAGTTCCAACCATAGATGGGGGAACTCCCGACTATTCTTCTGTCCCACCAATTACAGACATTACCGACCCTGGAGAAGCGTGGAAAGGAATAACTGAACCAGATGGTGGAATCCTAAACCTCACGATCCTCAAAGAGATTGATGCAAAGGCTCAACTCGTCCTCGAACATCCACTCGGAGGCTCGCTCAAACCGCTTGTAAACGAAGTTACAGGCCATCAAACAACTGGTGTTTTGTCGCTAGCAGACATTTTCAGAGGATTCATGAACAACACATCAATCCTGACCCAACCGGGTCTTTCACCTCTAGGAATCCAAACGCCACCTCCGACAAACTGGACAGATTGTTTTCCATTGAATTGCTTAAGTTTTGATGATGAAAACATCACTCAAGCCCATATTGACATGGCTGCGGCTCGAATGGCCGAAGGAAGTAACAACGATTTCCTTCGATGGATTTCACTTGACAGAGGATTCGTTTCAGATTCAACCTCGATTCAAGAAGGTCCGATAGGAGGGACGCTCGACAGTAAAGGGAACTGGCAAAACGAAACCACTGGACTTGGAAGATGGAGCGGTTCCGCTTCTTGGCTCTTGGTTCAACTCGATCGAGCCTCGTTAGAGGAGCAAGGCTGGGAAGTGGTCTGGAAGGATGCAAAACAAGAGAAATCAATCAGGTCTACTGATGATGGATTTGTAATTGGAGGCTATCGATTATCCAACAGCGAACTTGTTCTCCACCCTCCTCAATACGATGAAGAATCATGTACAGAACTTGTTGACGAGGAAGGCGCTGGCTGCTCTGTTGAATGGAGTTACATGGACCTTGAAGGTACACTCAGGTCCCATGACCGAACATCACTTACGCTTCTCGTAGGTCAAGGAGTCAATGTCGAAGTGAATCGAGAATTACAATCCTCAACAGGACTGATCCTTCTCATGGGCTTAATCATCCTCGGACTCCTCTACGTGAGTTTGAGAAGAATTAGCGATGTTGCTATCGTTGTCGTCGCCTTAGGAGGCGCTCTGTTATGGATGCAAGGACTCATCGGCCATTTCTCAACATTCACGAATTTGTTTGGCATTTCAATAATCGCTCGATCACAATTCTCGAACTTACTACCAATTCTCGTTCTTGCGTTAGGTATCGATGACTCTTTGCATGCGTTACATCGCTACAAAGAAGAGCGTAAAAACGGAAAAACTCCCACCGAATCTGGAACCATTACCCTCAACCGAGTCGGAAGGGCAATTCTGCTCACATCAATCACAACTATGGCTGCATTTTCAGCCAATCTATTTTCGGATATCGCAGCATTGAGATCGTTCGGAGTGGAAGCTGCAATGGGAATTCTCGCTGCCTTCTTACTTACTGGATTATGGGTCCCAATCCTTCGATTAAGTGTTGATGAATGGCTTGAAAAGAAGAGAGAAAAGAAACTCGTGGAGAAGAATATCACGCACCTTGTTCCAGAAAGATGGCTTCGTTATGTCACCATTCAAAGTGGACGATTTCGAAATTCACTCGTCATAGCAACACTTGCCCTCCTCGTTACCATCCCTGCAAGCATCGCAATGTCAAATCTAGAAGGTGACTTCGCTGTCGAGGATTTCCTCGATGAATCATCTGACTTTGCACAAGGAGTAAACATCGTTAACGAGCGTTTCTCAGACGAAGGTGAGCCTGCAGTACTCCTAATCGAAGGTGATATTCTTGATCCAAGAGTCTACGAGGGCATTGATTTATTCCGAACCGAAATGAATAGTGTCGAAGACGGTGTTCCTGAGAAGATCACGCGTACGCCTGATGGAAACATCGACTTGCTTGCCGTAGACGAACTCCTGTTTGCCGCTCAAGGCTCGTTAATTCTTGACCCTGAACCGTTCAAGGCTCGTGGTTGGAATCCTGAAGTTGAAGGAAATGGTATGAATTGCACAACCACTCAAATTGGATTTTTGGATACAGGTGACAGAGATTGTCTTGCCTTTATGTTCGGCTTCCTCTCCCTCGAAGGAGTACCTGGAATCGGCCCGATTCCTTCCATCCCATCAAGCATCGTTAGCCTCTATGTCATGCCCGAAGTGGAATTGGATCCAGTCCAACCGTGGCTCGATGTAAATGGAGACCCTGCTCAATACAACCACATGCTCATCCGATTCGGAATTACTGGCCCTGAAGACTTCCCGAGTATGGGGCCTGCTATGGATGAACTGTGGAGAGATCTGGAGGTCTTTACCAACCTTTCAACTGGTTCACGCGGAGAGCCTGGAACTGCGCCAACTGAAGAGCAGCCACTGACTTGGGTGATGACAACAGGACGTCCTGTTACACGTTTTGTCGCTTCGACTGAAATGCAGAATGAAATGCAATCATCACTTGTCCTGGGATCAGTTTTCGTCTTCATTTCCCTTGCTATTGGCTTCCGTTCCATCAAACAAGCACTGGTGACCTTGGGACCGATTCTTCTTGTCGTTGTCTGGTTGTACGGACTGATGCAGGTGACTGGCGCAAGCCTGAATATTGTCACTGTAACGATAGCAACCATATCGCTTGGAGTTGGAATCGATTATTGCATACACGTTACTGAACGTTATCGGGAAAGTCGAGAAAAAGGGGAAAGCCACGAACAAGCACTTCACGCAGTTGGTGGAGCGTGTGGATTAGCATTAATCGGAAGCGCAGCATCTGATATCGCTGGATTCTCTGTTATTGCTCTCTCACCTATGGGCTTGTTCAGTAACTTTGGTATCTTCTCAGCGGCAATGATTTTCCTCTCATTAATCGCAAGTCTTGTGCTGACAACTGCTGCGCTTGGATTACTTCATCAAACGACGAAACTTGGTCAAGATGAAGAAGAATAGAATCGGTGTGTTCTTGAAGGAAAGTGCTCACGCAAGTGTGCGGTCGAATGGGTTGTCCCACCGGCGGTAGGTGAGAAAATGGTTGATAAAACGGCACCAGATGATGACGAAGATTGGATGCAGTATGCCAATTCTGGCTTTGGTTCGACGGATTATTCTCTTTGGGATGAAGTCGAAGAACAGAAGGTGGAAGACGGTCAATCTGATGAACCCGAACAACTCGATTCACATACGGAAGAAATTTCACGTGCCCCGTCTCCTGCTGGATTGAAGCATTTGCTACGAATGGGAACCTGTGATTCATGCCTTGGCCGACTAGGTGGGAAGAGATCGTTTCAACAAACAGATGAAGAATCAGGCCAACTTATTCGTTCAACAATTAGTGAAGGAAACGAGCGCTTGCTCAATATTCGTCAAGAAATTCCACTTTGTCCATTCTGCGAGAATTTATTCGAAGAGGCTTCGCTTCTTGCTGAGTTAATTCAGGATGCTCTTGAGTCCTATGAGATCAATAAATTGCAAATTGGGGCACGAATTCCTATAGATCAAATCGAGCAGGAAGAACTGATTCGCAAAAGATACGGAGCAGGGGGTTCTGATCCATTCAAGCCATCTCTTGTTTCAGCTGTGTCATCGATTGTAAAATCCAACTTAGATTCGATCAATATCGTTAATGATAAACCAGATGTATTGGCCCTAATTGACGTGCTCACGCTAACAGTTACGCTCGATATTCGAAGCGCCTACATCTATGGGCGATACCGAAAACTTGCTCGTGGTATTCCTCAGACACGATGGCCTTGTCGTGCTTGTAAAGGAAGAGGCTGTCGAAGTTGCGAACAAACAGGACAGCAGTACCCTTCCAGCGTACAAGACCTAATCGGCGAACCACTCATCAAATTCTTCGATGGTAAGGAACACGCCTTCCACGGAATGGGGCGAGAAGACATCGACGTCCGCTGTCTTGGAAGTGGTCGGCCATTCGTTTTTGAAATCAAAGAACCAAAGCGATGGTCTATCGATTATGAAGAAGCGATGAACCTTGTCAATAAAGAAGCGGATGGAGCAATTGAAGTTTCACACTTCCGTTCATCGAATAGAAGCGAAGTCGTTCGTGTAAAAGACACGCCTGCTGAGAAATCCTACACTATCCGATTCATTGTCGAACCAATTTCACAACCTGATTATGATGTACTTGTAGCACCTCTTGACATGACCAAAGAAGATGTCCAACAACGAGGAGGGCGTGGTCGAAAAAAGCAACGTCGAAGAGGTGATAAGAAGGATAATCCAAAGAAACCTCTTCAGAAGATTGAAGTTAAAATCCTTGAAGAATCTGAATTAAAGAAACTGAAAAAAGATGATCTTGTTGCATTGTGCGAAGAGCGGTCATGCCTTGCAAAGGGGACAAAAGCAGTCCTCATTGAACAGCTCCTATCGACCAATCCAGAACCTGTCGAATTGCTTTCACTTCCAAGTGAGGCAGAAATTCTAGAAATCGTTGAGAAGTTGGAAGGGGTTAATCTTGCTCAAAGAACACCTGAACGTGTCGCACATCGCCGAGCAGATCTCGTTCGACGTAGACGGGTCATAGAGACCAATAATCCAAGTGTTGAGACACTTGAAAATGGCAATATTGCAGTTGAATTTACCCTACGTTGTGAATCTGGAACATATGTCAAGGAGACCATTCACGGAGATGATGGACGAACGCAACCTTCCATGGCTTCTCTCATCAAAGCAAAATGCACTGTTGAATGGCTCGATGTCGGAGATATTCACGCAGATTGAAGGGTATTGATTCATCGCGGTGCTTATATGCAGTGGGTCGGTCGCAAAGTTGCTTCGAACAGGCGTAATGCTGATTTCGAACACTGGAGGCCACTAAAATGAAGCGATCCAAGGGACAAAGAGTAGGTACAAGAAGCGTTCTACGTCGACGACGAAAGGACCGTTCACGCACATACATCAGTCGTGTTATGCATAACTACGATGAAGGTGACCGTGTTGCTATCGTTCTTGACGGTGGACAACAAATGGGTATGCCTCATCGCCGATTCAATGGAAGAACTGGATTCATCACACGCCGACAAGGTGTTGCTTGGGTCGTTGCAGTCAAAGACGGAAACATGCAGAAAACTGTCATCGCCCGTCCAGAACACCTCCGCCCATTGGAGTGAGTGATTTTTATGACCGAAGAAGAAAAGATTGTTGATTTTGCTACCGTCCGTGACTTGCTCAAGAGCGCTCAAGAACGCCGAAGAGATTTGACATACGAACAACGTGCTGCTCTCTTCCACGCTGAGTGGGCCGCCAGTGAGAATCGAAATGGATACCCAACAATCTCAGCTGTGTTCGAAGAACTAAAAGCCGCTATTGCAGAAGTTCCTGCTTTTGAAAAATATCCAGAGTTGGCTGCAAAACTAGCTGAACTCATGCCGATGACAGAACTTGAGATCAAGGCCGTTATGGCAAGCCGCCGTGCTTCCATAGATGACGGAGATGTCAACACAGTTCTCGAACTTGTGCGTCAACACGTCGGTGTTGAGTGAAACCCAAAGGAAGTGAACCCGCATGAGCCGCCCTGGCCGTGATTATACCCCTCGTAAATACAACAAGTCAACACCGAATGTTGACACCAGTATGCCTCCACCAGCAACTGGTAGAAAGGAGATTCCAAAGCCTCAGAAGAAACCAGAGCAATCTGGTGAACCACGAAGGCAGCAACGCCCTCAACAACGACGCGACACTCGTGGAGGGCAACGTCAACAACGCCCTCAACAGCGTCGAAAAGATGCTTCACCACTCTATGATGCTTCATGGGCTCGTGTCGTTGAGTTTGATGCTGGAGATGGCGTCATTACAGGATTTACAGAAGAATCACTCATCCCATGTCGAATTGGTATTGAAACTTCAGAACCGATTCTCCCTAGTTCAAGAATCTACATTGGAAACGGAAAAGAAGATGCTCCAAAGGGAACCATCCTTGGTGGAGCAATATTCGATCGAATGAGCAACTCTGCAAAGTTAGACTTCCCTCTTATCATCCAGTTATTTGTTGAAGAATTTGGAATGCACTTCGTTCAATCGTTCTTCAACAAAGCAGGAAATCTCTCACTCAAGCAACACGCATTTGAACTTCTCGACGGCATCGGGAGCAAAAAGGCACTACAAATGGTTGAGCTCCGTGGCTCTTCTGGATTCGCCTCATTGGATGAATTGAACGAAAAGTGTAGCATTGACGCTGCAGAATTACTAGCACGCAGATTCTTCTCTGAGATTGAGGATAGAACACTCCAACCGCGATTGATCGATCATCTGTTTCCGGTGAATGCATGAAATCAGCAAGAGACTTAATTGATTCTTTGCGTGCGTATCAGCCACCAAATACCGACTTAGGCCAGCATTTCCTTGTTGATGACGAACTTCTCAACGTCATGGTAAAATTAGCAGAAGTCACATCGCAAGATCATGTTCTTGAAATTGGACCTGGCCCTGGAACCTTGACTCAAGTGCTCTTAGAAACAGGAGCAACAGTTACTGCAATCGAACTCGATGAGGGCCCTGTACTTCATCTTGATAACGTCTTTTCTGAACAACAAAACAATGGAAAACTCACCCTCTTACATGGTGATGCTCTGCTGGAACAGTGGCCAGAGTCGATTACGAAAATTGTCGCAAATATTCCGTACCAAATCTCATCACCTTTGATTGAGAAGATTACAAAATTCAACGCCTTGAACAAAACATCTCTCCAATCTGTGGTGTTCATGGTTCAACAAGAATTTGCTCAGCGTTTGACTATGGCGCATCCAAGTGATGTTGGCTCACTCGGTATGACTGTGGCTCTCGATTGGAATGTTGAGGAACATCATGTTGTCGCCCCCCATAGTTTCAGCCCTCAACCGGCTGTGCACTCTCAAGTCGTTTCACTTCATCCACATCAGACAATTTGGCCGGCTGATAAACGCTTAATTCGCATGATGATCCATCAAGCATTTGCAGAAAGGAGAAAGAAAATCAGGAGTACGTTGAAACGTGCGCCGCGAAGGATTTCTCGCCTCAAAGGTTGGCATGCTCAGCGATGGAAGGATTCAATTTCATCACTTCTTGATGAGGAACTAATGGATTTACGACCTGAGTCGCTTCAACTTGAAGACTGGGTTACACTCGCAGTAGGAGTTGAAAAAGGCTCGAATTGAGAGCTATTATTACCGAACAGTTACGGGGGAGGGTTTTCTTAGGAACGCCTTCTCGGCTTACATTGTCGGAGGGGATGTTATGGCAAAGAAGGACACATATCTCGCATTACTTCGTCGAGGAATCGATGATACAACTGCGCAACTACTCGCTGATGCGGGACTCAAAATAGGCGATTTGAAAAAAATCGACTCTGAGAAACTGATTGAAAACTATGGCCTGAAGCCTGACATCGCAGAAGGTGTCATCAGCATCATCACCGCTGGACCTCAAAGTCACGGGAAAGAACGGTTCCTTGCAAAAGTTCTTGCTCCTGATCGTAAACAAGAAAGTCGAATTGAACAAATGAAGTTCAAGCGTAAGCAGAAGGACGTTTTGACCGAACTTGCTGAACAAAAAGAACGAATCAAGTTGGCGAAAGTTACTGCATTCAAAGACAAGAAACTCATCATGAACCGTCTCGGTAAAACCGTTGAGTTAATTGTCAAACTTGAGAAAAGCCTTAACGATGAAGGAAAAGACGATCAGAAAGTCAAAATTCGTGACCAACTCGAAACACGTGGACTTGAAGCTGCACGCGATCACGAACTGCTCGAATTAGAAGGAACACCTCAAGACATCGTTGATTTCCGACGCAAGCACGTCCCTGCCCTTATTTTCCATGCATGCCCTGAATGTGGAGATGAAATGGACCCTCGTTCATCGAGAGATCCTGACCGAAATGAAGAGTATGCTTTGATTTGCTGGGAATGTGAAACCAGTTTCACTCCACCACTTGGCGATATGGCAGAAGCAAAACTCAACAACGGTTCTCGTATCATCATTGATGTCGATAAAGCCCCTCGAAATCCAGTTCCTCCAAAGCCAGCAAATCTTGGCTTTAGCGATGTAAACGAACAACTTCGAAAGGATTTGGAAGCAACAGGTGCAACAGCCGACCTCATCAGTGCTGAAGTTGAGTCTGCTGGCCTTACCGGAGGCCTCATGGACATCAACGATTGGATTGACCAGACATTGGCTGTCAAGGGCTATATCCAAGCACAAGAAGACCGTGAAGATTTCATTCTACGAACTGGAGCAGGTGCAACCAAGTTCAACAAGTGGATGAAGAAGGCTGGTTTGTTCTTCAATAAACAAACAGGTCGTTGGACTCGAAACAAGCCTGGTCGCTGAGGTGGAACCATCTCAGCAGGCGCAGTTGTTCGGTTTTTCCGAGGAATACAATTGCTTGGACAAGCAACCGTGCAAGCAGATTTTACTCTGGTTGAACTTGCAGAAGATGCTGGAGTCTCAATTCCTACGAACTGTTCATCTGGTACCTGTGGAACATGCATGGTGACTCTTTTGTCTGGTGAAGTCCCATTACCAGAGATATTACCACCTGGATTAGACGAAGATGTGGTTGAAGATGGAGCGAGACTCGGTTGTATTGGATGTCCAAAAGGGGATGTTGATATCGATCTACGACCACCGTTATGAGGCGATAAGATGTTTGAAGAATGGGGTGCTATCGAGTGGTTACTACTCGTTGTCAACATTGTTGCTCTAACAATTGCTGCTCGATTTCTTATCTGGAAGATCAAAAAGAAATTTGCAGAAGTTGAAAAGCGACAACAACATTCTCTGAGGCAAAAATAAATTCTCAAAGCGTAGGCTTGAGAAAATCGACTGCCCCTCTGTGTAATTTTAGAATCAAATTTACGGCATTCTTTGCGGATTGTCGGGTCAATCATGATAAGAGGTTTCGCTTACGTTGAATCATGGGGAGCGGAAAAAGGCGATTTTGGCAAACTGAAATCCCCGAAAGAGCGCCCTTAATGGCTTGGCTCATATCATGCATAATCCTCACAATTTGGAACCTCAGTCGTGGGTTAAATCTCTGGGCTGCCTATAATTTCGGAGGAATAATGATGGCTCTTTTGGCCATTTTTATTCTGTGGAAAGGGCACGCCCGTCTCCCAGCTCTGCCATTATGGATTGGGTATTTTGCAACAATGTTCCATTTCTTTGGAGGTTCATTAGGTGCTGCAGACAGCGGCCCTGGACCATTCTGCTTTGGGGGAATGCAACCCGGTGAATGGTTGTGTGCAGATGGTGTGAACGGAATGTATCATGTCCATCCGTGGTGGGACAAATTTGTTCACAGCATGAACAGCACAGCCATTGCCATTGCATGGGCTCTGGGTTGGAGAAGAATGTCAGAGTATCACGGTTGGCAACTCTCACCTCGAATTGTAGCGTTTACCGCTTTTTCTCTTGGTGTAGCCATCGGCGTGGTCTATGAAGTGTACGAGTTCTTTGGCAAGGTCTTTTTCCTAACGATTGACCAAGGTGGATACGATAACACAGCCTCAGATCTGGTAAGTGACGTGTTAGGTGCAGGATTGGGTGTTTTGTTTATTCACTTCTATGATCCAATGAACAAAACTTCAGACAAGAGCGGCCAATTGCCGATTCCGTCTGAAGTAAGGCTCACCAACGTTGGTACCATCCCACTCATGATCATGGGGGTAATCCTTTCACTGGACTACCTTTTGTTGAACGGAAGCATGGTTAACTCAGACTATGATTTAATAGGACTGTTGATGCTTAGTACCCTCTTTGTATCAGGATTATTGGTTGCCCGTTTCCGCTTTCAAAATTCAAAGGTAAACAAAACCGATTCTTCGGAAAAGGTTGGAATGTCTTCCTAGGCCCAATCCCCTATGGAGGATATCCAAGCAATTGGTACCTTTAGTTGGACGGGTAAGCATTGGTCCGAAACTGAAAAGACCCGCTGCAAGCCCTTTATGTCTATATTGACTAGGCTTATGGCCGATGTACAACTGGAGGAGACAATGGCGAACCAGAAGTGGTTTTGTGTAGCGGTTCTGCTATCACTCACGTTATCTGGTTGCATTGATGATAAAAATCATGAATCTGTTCTGGTCGAAGGAAACGAATTGCTCACCGAGTTCACCCATCCCTGGAACGAAAGCGTACAATGTTTGGAACACAAAGGAGACCAAAGGTGCTGGGTCAGTTACATACCATCAACCATCTCTGAAGAGGACGAGGCTCCGCTTCTCTTGGACATACATGGGTACAGTTCAACGATGCACATTCAGAAAAATCACACAGAGCTTACAGAGTTAGCGGACGATGTGGGGGCAATAATTCTCTATCCTCAAGGAATTCATCGCGACGGTGACCCTTCAATGGGGGGTGGGGCTCCGTCCTGGAATCAAGGTACTTGCTGTGCAGATGCAGCAGTGTTTGACATTGATGATTCTGGATTCTTATCCGCACTCATTGATTTGGCCATAGAGGAGTTGCCGGTTGATGAAACCAGAGTCTATGCGTCCGGTTGGTCAAACGGTTGTGGAATGGCCCAAAGACTTGCAATGGATTGGAGTCATCAAATCGCAGCCGTTGCATGTACCTCGTTCTATTTGTTGTATGACCAGCAACCCGCTTACATCGCAACTCCAATATTGGAAATGCATGGCTTTCTCGATGAACATGCACTTTATGCTACCTCCTCAAGAAGCACAATATTCAACCCAGAGATGCAAGAAGATACCGATTCTCTTACCACTGGAGCTGTTCAAAACTTAATGCGTTGGGCAGAATACAATGGCTGTGAGGGATCAATACCGGACATCAACATCCCTGGTGGTCTAATGACAACAACAGGCTTTTCAAATTGTGATGGTGGAGCGGAAGTTCATCTTATCACCGTCCATCAAGGGAATCACAATCTCTACGTTAACGACTGGGGCGAGCCAACTGCATACCCGCGTTATGTTCCTGGAAACCAAGGGCTCTATGATACAGGGCAAATTATGTGGGATTTCCTAAGTCGCTTTACGAACGAACCTAGCGTTGACTAGTCTTTCATGTGAAGAAGGCCAAGAACCTCGAGAAGCTCGAGAGCCGG
>JADHSC010000041.1 GCA_016777125.1 Candidatus Poseidoniaceae archaeon | reverse complement strand
CTATTCAATAAACTCATATCTCTGTTCATACACGCAGGAACATGCGCAAGAGTGTATGTCTAGCCGTCTTCATGGCTTTGATGATGTTAGTACCAGTACAAGCTGGTGGAAACGTTGATGTCCAGCAAGCAAACCCTGCTGCTGATTCAAGACAGCCCACTGAGGAGAACAAAACAATGTACATGTACTGGAACAGTACCAATACAAAGGCTTGGACTCACTTTGCTAGTGAAGATGTAGAATCGATGGAAACCTACACTGAAGAACAGCCCAATGGTGTAATCGATATTGACATCAAGTTTAGGATGGACCCTATTCTTGCAAAGCGAATTTACATGGAAGATGACGGATTGTTTAGAGGTTCATTCGACATTCTTGTTGAAGGAGATTGGACCAATGATAACGATGGAAATACTGCCTGTGGACAGAACGATTGTGAAGAATTGAACATCACCATTATGGCTGGGCCAAATGAAATCGGAACTCATCATGAAAAAGAATTGAACCAAGGTCAAAACACAGTTGACTTCAATATTATTGTTGAAGAGGATACTCTAATTGATTGGGATGGTAGTGACTACAACCCTGAAATTCGAGTGAAAATGAAACTCCGTGGCAATTACCAAAGCGGTAGTTTCTTCATTGCAGACTCTGGGGATCCTGCTAAATTTGAAATGAAAATGGGTATGGATAGCAACATCGAATTACCGATTGACGATGCTTCCTTTGCGGAAGGATTCCAAGAGGGTGGAGACATTGATGGAGGCAGCGATTCAGAAGACGCTCCTGGATTCACACTCGTTGTTGCATCTGCAGCTATTGCAATGGCTGTCTTTGTCAACAGTCGTCAAGAAGACGAAGAAAACTAAGATCGAAGTTGTTGAAGTGCTTCAAGCACTGAAGAACTGTTGAGTTGTGTTTCAACTTGTTCTCCATCAGAGAGTCGCTTGATTGAGGCTTTACCTTGTTCAACATCTCTTGGTCCTACGACCATTGCATAGGCTGCTCCGATGTTATTTGCCCAATTCAGAGCCTTTCCTATCTTTCTGGAACGAAGTTCAAGTTCGACTCGTTCACCATGATTACGTAGTTCTCCGACCATTCCTAGGACGGATGTCGTATCGATGTTGAATGGAATAACTGCGAGAAGGCCTAGTGTATCTGATTCGCCCGGAACAACTTCTGCTCTGTTCTCTGCTGCTGCTTGTGCTTCGAGTGCGAGAAGAACTCGATCGAATCCAAGACCAAATCCACAACATGGATCTAAGTCTTCAAGACCGAAGAGATGGAGAAGTCGATACGATCCTCCACCGAGTACTTGTCCTTCTCCACCGAGTTCTGGAACGTGAACTTCGAAGACTGTTCCTGTGTAGTAGTCAAGGCCACGTGCGACTGTGAGATTGACTGACAGTGATGGTGGTGAAGGTGCAAGATGTGTAATCGAAGTCAATGTTGTTTCTAATGCATCGAGGGCTTCTATGGAAACGCCTTCAAGCGATGAAAGTATCTCTCTTGCTTGTGCAATGGTCTCTTGGCCTCCTTCTAAGGCTGAAAGTTGTTGAAGCGGTTGAATGTAATCAGCAGAGATTCCTTGAGTGCTTAGAAGGGCTTCTAAGCCTTTGAAATCACCCTTGTCAAGGAAGCGCATAGCTGAAGCGATTGGAGGCTCTCCTGATTCAGCAGAAGCACTCAATCCGATTCCTGACAATGCTTGCTTGAGGACGCCTACATGACCTATTCGCAATTCCCAATTTTTGAGTCCACTTTCTGAAAGCATATTGATGGCTAAAGCAATGACTTCAGCTTCAACCAATGGCCCTGTAGCTCCAATAAGTTCGACACCGTATTGGAAGAATTCACGATATCGTCCTTTCTTGAATTCTTCATATCGGAAACATTGTCCAAAGTAAGAGAGGCGAAGTGGTTTGGTTTCATTACGTAATTCTTCAGCAACCATCCTCATAACTGGGGCTGTTAATTCAGGACGTAGAGTAAGATCTCGTTCTCCTTTGTCCTTGAAGGCATACAACTGAGAGACGACACCAGGTCCTGATTTTGCAGTAAACAAATCAAGTGACTCGAAAATAGGTGTTTGAATCCGAGAAAAGCCGTGGCGTCGAGCCTGTTCTTCAAGAAGAGATTCGAATGCTAAACGTCGTTGCATCTCTTTTGGACCAAAGTCACGGGTACCTCTCGGACGTTGGACCATGTGCAAACCAATGGCTCTCCCCTCTAATGCCCTTCGCTTAAATTCGGAATGAAACTGAGGTATATCGATGCTTTACTCTTCTTCGCTAAGGTTGGGAAGAACAGGTGCATCTGGTAATTCTGGATGTGGTTTTTCTTCCAACTCATCTGCTTCAGCAATACGTTTCAATCGCTCAACGAGTTCCCAGTCTGGTTCTTCAGGTTCAGCAGGATCAGATTGTTCTTCACCGTCCCAAGCATCCTGACGTACTTCGACCAATTCTTCGACTGCATGAACGTCTGAATCATCTTCAAGATCGATCACTTCAGACTCTTCCACAGAGGTTGCCTTCGGAGAAGACCCCAAGGATTCGAAGGCTTTTGCAACAACTTTTGCATCTGGAGTCGTTCCTGAAGAAGCGGCTTTGATTCTCTTTTGTTCGAACGTTGCTTTCTGTTCAGCTTCTTCAGCTTCCCTTCTCATCTGCATTTCAACAGATTCCCAAACCTTACGCTCTTTACGCTTTTCAGCTTGTACCTTTTGCCATTCGATGGCTTCTTCAGAAGGTTTGTCATAACGAGTCCAGAACCATCGAGCAACGCCAATGAAAAGCAGGGAGAGAACGAATCCTCCCAATAACCACTGAACGAGTGGTTCCATCTTTTCACCTCAAATTATCTATACACTCTCTGCAGAGATTTCAGCATCGAGAATTTCTGCACCAAGGACGGAGATTAAATCATCATCTCCGCCGGGAAGTTGTGAGATATCTGCATCTGCTCCTTCTGGAACGTTACGATACAATGGACGTTGAATCAATGTCTTGTTGAGGACAATGAACACCGTTGCCACAATTCCCCAGAAAGCCAAAATGATTCCAAGTCCCTTCGGATTTGCTGGATTCCACACATCGTCTGTATTTGCGATCATGTCACCAAAGTAGGACAACATGAGGACGCTGAATAAGAATGGGAAGGCGAGGTAAAGACATATGTCCCACCATCGTCCAACTTCTAGATCATTGTCACCTGTGTTGATGAAATCATCACGGAATGCGGATACACCAACGCCAAGATATCCCTTGATTCCTGGTGCAGCCTTGCCCAATTCGACTTCTTTCTTCCACTTGACATAGCCATACTTCCAAATCGAGAATGCAATAAACAGTCCGCTGAACATGAGCCCATAGCCCCAAATGTGATCTTGAACTTCAAGGAATTCTGGGAATGCGACACCACCAGCATCGAGTTTAATCCACATAAGTGCGGAAGGTAATCCGAAGAAGAAGATAGCAAGAGATGTAATCAAAACAGACTTTTGTCGGTCATATCCATGGTCCACGAAGTTTCGAACACATAGTTCAACAGTAGAGATCATCGATGTAATCGCAGCAAACGATAACGCAAGGAAGAATCCTGCCATCATGACAAACGCTCCTATAGGACCCCCAGGTGCTTGAGCAAACACTTCTGGTAATGCGAGGAAGGTGATTGCTGATGACCCGTTTGTAACTGTGGTCAATGGGTCTGCACTGACTGCAAAGATTGCTGAAAGAACTGCAAGACCTGCGATAATGGAAATGCTGTTGTTTGCGAATCCCATAGTGAATGCATTGAGAACTGTATCCTCATCCTTTCTCATGTAAACAGCGTATGTGATACACATACCCATTCCAGCAGAACAGGACCAAGCAGATTGTGATAATCCATTGATCCATACTTCAGGTTCCATCAACATGTCAGGATCAACTGTAAACATGAACAGAGCACCGTCGAGACTTCCATCGGACATATCCATCCAAAGCGAAAGACCAAGAGTCATGAAGAGAAGAACGAAAAGAGAAACCATGAGCAACACATTGACCTTTTCAATGGCCTTTGCGCCCTTCCAAATTGCTAACAATGTGATTGCGATGATGAGAGCTTGGAATGCAATGACTTGCAATGGAGATTGAAGGAAAGTGTTCCAGACCTCGGTTGTATCAACACCATCGCCAGTTAATCCACCAGAGATACCGAGTTGGAAATACTTCAAACACCATCCTGCAACAATCGCATAATAGAATCCAATTGCAGTAGAAATCCATGCAGTCCAAAGGCCCATCCAAGCGAACTTCTTACCTGCAAAGATACGGAAGGTACCAACAGTACCTACTCGAGAACGCTTACCCATTGCGAATTCTGCAATGACGAGTGGAATCGACCAAACGAAAAGGAAAAAGAGCCACGGAATGAGGAACGTTCCTCCACCATTTGCACCAACCATTCGAGGGAAACGCCAAATGTTTCCAGTACCGATTGCTGCACCAATAGATGCGAAAATAAGACCGAGTCGGCCCGAGAATTGGTCGCTTTCTGCCATCAAATCGCCTCCTATACCGCCTCTGCTTCTAAGACTGCAGAGGCCTCATAGATACTCTCTTCTTGATCATTAAGCATAATTCGTAAACAGACACCGAGGCCGCCCCAAATCGTTCCCGCTATAAGCGTAAAGAGAACAAGGGAGCCAAACAGCGACCCATACGCTTCACGATACGTCAAATCGATTTCATAATATGCGCCATCTGTAGGATATTGGATGAAGTCAGAACCTCCAAGAGTGTATACTGTGGCTTTGTAATGCATCTTTCCTGTAGCAGTTTCAGAAATCGGTATCATGCCTCGTAAAATAGTACCATTTCCTTCAGGTAATGGGCATGATTCATCATCAATAACCATGACTGAAACGGACTCCCAAGGCGTAGTAGCCCATTCTCGTGCTCCGTAATCACTTTGCAAGCGACTTGGCTTGACAGTACGCCATTCGATTTTGGTGTTGGCTTCACTGTAAGGGAATTGTTTTGAGACACACAAATCGACTGGAATATCTCCTTCAGCTGGAATGTCAACTTTATCTCCAGACAGGAGGTAGTTTTGCTGGGAGATGTTTGCCATTTCGAGGTCTGCACGTTCACGTGGGCTATCGGCAATTTCAGCCATGTAGAAGCCTGTTCCTAGGTTGCGCACAGCAATGTGGTCGATATCATCCTCATGTTGATGGAAGGCTGTTCCAATTTCTGAGGTGTAGCAATAAGAGCCGTGAACGCCATAATGCCAATCACAGAAATCGCCGGAAGTTGGGTAAAGATCTGAGGATTGCATGTTAGCGTATTGGGTCATTTCCGCCATTTGAGCACCGTGATACTTCAGTTGCTCATGATCTGGACTTTCACAGCCAGTGCAATGCCCCCATGGGTAAAGGATAAGTTCAGAGTATGAGTGATGGGTTAAGGTAGCTTTGAATTCACTTGCACCATTACCGACATCATCATTCATTTCAGTTAAATCTTGGATAAACTTGGTCTCAGGTTCAGAGTTTCCACCCCACCAATCTTCATCGGTTACACCGTCTGCATCATCGTCTTTTCCATCGACGTGATCTTCGTTAATTTGACCATCTCCATCATTATCAGTATCATCGACTGGCCCGTTGTAAACATCGTTGTTTGAACCATCCAATTCACCTTCTGCTGGGGTACATGTACCAGGGATCAAGGGGCCTGTTGCCCCTAGAGGAGCGCCCCACTCAAATTGATAATTTCTGTTCAAATCAACACCATCACAATCTTCGTCAACCTTTTCTTGGAGGTCAGGTAGTGGCAATACGCCAGTAAAGGTGTTGTCTCGGAGGTTCTTTCTCCATCCGCCACTCGGGCAAGATTCCCAAGCAGGAGCTGGACAGAATACTTCTCGATCGTAGATGTTTCCATCGACGTTAAGCATTGGAATAAGATAAATTTCTCGAGAGTTTACGAGGTCGGTAATGAATTGCTCAGAGTAATCCTCGTCGACACCATGATCTCCGGGGCCGCAAGCGGTTCCATCTCCGTTTGAGTCTTGATGTTCTGAAGAGAGTGCAAGGCAGTCTCCATCGTCGTCAAGAATACCATCGTTGTTGGCGTCTCCCCATGGGTCTTCGTCAACCAAGCCATCGCCATCGTTATCGTAACCAATGTTGTTGTAAGAGAATGCAATGACTTCCATCTGCATAACAGCAACGGTGTAGGACATCCACTCTCTTGCATGGTGGTTTCCTACAATCATAACATCATAGCGGTCAGCGTAGTTTCCGTTATCCCCAACGAATTCATTGTATTCTCCGCCCTGTACATCACCAGTAATTTTCAACCAAGGTGAAGCATGGCCGTAATACCAGCCTTCGTAGGCATTTGCAGTGACAGTTTCACCACGAGCATTAACGCCTCCGTTCATTCCTTCATGGAATTCAAAGATGTCAGGATTTTGTTCGGTCAATTGTTGCATACGCAACTTCATTGTCTCATAACTATGATATTCCTTGAATTGAAGAATACGATCATCTGCGGAAGCCCAAGGAAATATGTCGTTGATGTAGTCCTCTGACCAGGTGTTTTCGGGAGTATTTTCAGTAGCATCTTGTTGTACATTCACCGTCGAAGCGATGACTGGGGAAAGCATTGAGAGCAACAATGGTAGAACCAACAAACCAAATGCTACGATGCTTGTTTGCCGTGGGGACTTTTCAATTGGCATGCTATCAACTCAACCCAACTGTTCACCACACTTGAAACCGTCGAATCCTCGATTTACCTGATGAGGGAAAAGAACTTGAAGACGAGAGCGCAGGAATGGACATGGGCCTATACGATAATCTCACCTATTCGAGCGACGAAATGTGGGGCTTTTCAGAGTCGACGCTCATCGTTTTAGCATCAATATTCATCGCTTCATTCCTCGTTCGGTTTCTGGTGAGTACGCTGTCACATCGCTATGTAAGTGTCATTATTTCAAACGATGAAATACGAAAAAAGACTGTCAAGAAAGGTGATTCTGCACTCGGAACTGCAGCTGCATCCGTATTTGCATTCATATTCTGTTCAATTCTATGGGACGAACGTTCTGATAATGCAAACATTGTCATCCCGTCTTGGCTTGAATATCTTCCAGATATATTGCAATTCTTGCTCGTTTTCTTCGTCGTTGTTTGGGCATTCCGTTTGGTCTCTCTCGTCTACGATGTAGTGAAATTCTTCGACAAAGATGGTGAACTCGATGGAACAGAAAAGACCCTCATCTCTGCATTAGAAAGCACGCTTCGCTTTGTCATTGCTTTTGTTGGTTCAGTCTTTATCGCCGATGCTCTTGGCTTCCAATTGACATCACTCCTTGCAGGATTAGGTATCACTGGACTGGCGCTTGCTCTTGCAGCAAAGGACACAATCTCGAATTTCTTCGGAGCAATTACTGTTCTACTCGATCGTCCTTTCAAGGTCGGCGACTGGGTTATCATCGGCTCTTCGGAAGGTGAAGTCATTGAAATCAATCTTCGAACTACACTTGTACGTACCTCAGTCGATACCATCATCACGATTCCAAACGCAAACCTTGTCAGCACTCCTGTTGAAAACTGGGGCAAGCGACGTTGGCGACGTTGGCAATCGATGATTCATCTTGACATTAATTCAGATCCGTCCGATGTTGAAGCATTCTGTAACCGTACACTCGAACTCATTCAGAATCATGAAGCAACGACAAAAGAAGATTCTTCTTGGTGCAGCATCAATACGATCTCAGCTCAATCCATTGATATCGGACTCAACCTTTACTGGAACGTTTCCTCATCCCTTGCAGAACGCTCTGCAAGAGAGGAACTCATCCTAGGAACAATGGAACTTGCTAAGGAACTCAACCTGTCCTTCTATGATGGAAGAATTCGTCAACAACGATGATTTGGATTTCCGTTTCAATCTATTTCGTCTAAATTGGAGAGGGATCTTTCCACCAATACATCCTGTTAGAAGCAAATGAAAGCAAAGCCCCTGCAAGGGCAACTCCGATGGAAAACGAAGGTGTCATTGAATCAATTTGCCAGCCGTAATAGGCGACAACTATTGTGGTAAGGCCAACCCATACGCCGCTTTTCCATACGCGTAAAACGCCAAGATGTGCTTGTAATCGCGTAACATCCTTTAACCAAGATTTTGCTGATTCAAGGCCTTTCTTATCATCATAAAGTACAGCCTCAGCATAAGAAAAGAGAACATCGTAGTAACGCCAAATCCATGCTCCTCCAAGGACTGTAGAGAGTGCTTTTTTACTCGACCAAGTTGAAGGGGTTACTGATGACCAAGACTCAAGCATCACTTCGATATCGTTACGAGCATAACCATTATTCTCAACCCAACGGCCTTCCATTTGGATGAGTTCAGCGAGAGCAGGGAGGCGTTCATCTCCGCACAAAAGACGCTCACTTACGCGTTGATTCATCGGAATGAGTTTTCTTTTGCCCTTTGTATCTCCAATCCAAGACGGATGGATTCGAAGTGCTGGAAGACCGACGGTATGCTTGGTATGCGGAGCTCTCCACAATGTGTTTGGCCGTAGAGCATCTTCTACAGATTTCAATCGTTGATTCCAACGTTTCTGATCATTGGGAGTTGAAAATGGTTCAAGAGAAGATTGTGCTTTTCCTAGTTCTGTTGAAATCCACTTCATATCGGTATCATATGTTAATTCAAAGTGTGGAAAAACAACAACTGCGTCGTTCCCGTTGAGCGTCATTCCTGCTACTGGCAGGAGTACGGATGAAGAGTTCAAAGCATCAGACCATGTTGATTTACGAGCCAGCATCGATGCTGAATCACTGGTCGGAATTGAATATACCAGGGCAGAATACGCATCATCAAGTTGTAAGAGTGTGATATTTCCATTTTGTTGAATTTGTTTCACAGATTGAACATTCAACTCTGAGAACGAGCCCCAACAGCCATCTTCTTGCTCATTCCACCAAGAAGCTTCCAACGTCTTCGTGACATCAAAACAATCCAATGTGCCCCATTTGGTCATTACTTCTTGATTTGAAAGAGCATCGTTTATCGAACCACGGGTAAGGCCGCGAGGCCACCATGATGCTTCCTCCATGCCCAGCCACATGAGAACTCACCATTCAATGTGTCTTTGTGACAAGAGGGATGCAATGAAAGAAGAGAACGGATTGGAATAAACGGGACGGCCATGGGAATTAGCGAAAAGATGGGTGATGTTCTCAGCCAAGCGGTCGAAGCAAAGCTGTTTCGCGAAGTTATGGAACATGATATCCAACCAAAGCATCTCGCCATTATTATGGATGGAAATAGACGGTTTGCTTGGAGATCGAACCTTGCTACACACGTTGGCCATCGAATCGGAAAGCAACGCCTTGAGGCAGTCCTTGATTGGGTTCTCGAACTTGGAATTCCTTGGTTTACAGTCTATGCTTTGTCCACAGAGAATCTTAATCGTCCTGAAAAGGAATTGAAAACATTGTTCAAACTCTACATCGATGGGCTCAAGTCGATAGCAGATGATCCTCGAATTCATGAAAACAATGTCCGTGTTCAAATTATTGGACATCGTGATCTTCTTCCCAAGGATGTTAACGACGCCATTGATTACGCTGAATCAGAAACGAAGGATTACGGAGACTTCGTCTTTACAGTATGTCTCGCTTATGGCGCTCGGGAAGAAATGATACGAGCCATTCAGAACATTGCTGACCTTCATGCAAAAGGAGATCTTCCACTCGAATCAATTACTCAAGACACTGTTTCTGAACACCTCTACACTGCAGAGATGCCTGACCCTGATTTGGTCATTCGAACAAGTGGAGAAGAGCGAATTAGTAACTTCCTTCTCTGGCAAATGGCTTATTCAGAATTGTACTTTACTGATGTGTTTTGGCCATCGTTCAAGAAGAAAGATTTGCTAAAGGCAGTACAAACATACCAGATGCGAAAGCGTAGATTTGGTGAGTGAAATGGTACAGTGTGATACTTGTCTTGGCTATCTCAATCCAGCACTTGCTGTTGATGCGTGTGTTCGAAGAGACGATGAAATTTTGTTAGTTCAGAGAAAGTTCCCTCCATCTGCAGGTTCTTGGGTCCTTCCAGGAGGATTCGTTGACCAAGGTGAACGCCCGCAAGATGCTGTTCTCAGAGAATTGAAGGAAGAAGCAAATCTTGACGGTTCCAATCCTGTCTTACTCATGGTCATGGGAGAGCCTGAGCGTGATCCTCGCAAACACATCGTAAGTATCGTCTATGAAGTTGAAGCTAGTGGTGAACCGGTTGGTGGTGATGATGCATCAGATGCTCGGTTCTGGCCTATTGCAGACATCCTCGAAGGAAGGCTTGTTCTCGCTGGAGACCATGGTGAAATTGTTGAGAAATGGCTTAATCAATCAATTCAGAACCAATAAAATCTGCGAATTCTTGTCGAGCATCTGACCATTCTGGCAAGTCCAATGCTTCAGTAAGAAACAAACCTGCTAAAAATTGGGCTTGAATTTCTTCTACATCCGACTGAGATGTTAAACGGAACAGTGGATATCCATCAGACTTAAGGCGATTGAGGAAACCGCGTTTCGCATCACTCACCAACAGGGTTGGAACGCCCATCAAAACAGATTCACTTGCAACAGTAACTGACTGAGTTATGACTCCATTATGTTGCGACAGCATTGTGGTGAATTGCCAAGGATCACCTGTATACTTGGATTCATCAGCATAGGTAATCTCAATCCCTTCAAGGATTTGTTCAGGAATCGCAAGAACCTCATCTGAATCATGAATCCCATCGCCTTGCAATCGTCGCACAACAAACGAAGGTGGATCTTGAACCTGTACAGGGCGAAGTTGTGGACGTAGATGTACATGGCCATGAAGCCCATTTATTCGATGAACATTGATCTTCTTTTGATTGAATTTGTTGAGCCAACCATCATCAATTGATTCATCCCAATGGGTTGGAAGTATGGCATCTGTAGCCGCATTTCGTGCTAGTTTATGAGCCAAATGATTGATCTCTGTATCAGAAATATACCATCGATTTGGAATACCAATTTTCTTTGCAACCCGTAATTCAAGCGATGCCCCTACTGCTACGATTCTCTCAAATCTATTTCCACTCTTTGCAGCATTTCTGAGTTCTTGACGAACCGTTCGCATTCGTTTCCAAGCAGCTCGAAAGCGTCCTTTTCCGACAGGTCGTTCAACCCAAATTATCTGACGTCGTGGAAGAACACCTTCACTGGATTCAATCAATTGACGTACTTCGTGTCGATTCGTGGCAACAATCACATCTGTTGCAGTTCCTGCACGCAGGAAAGGTGCGAGCAGGCGCACATGAGCGGGATGGTCAAACACCCAACATGTGCGCATATCTTTGCCAAGGGCTCATGGTTAATGTCTATGAGCATCCAAACATTAGCAGGGCTATGAAAGAACCAATCACATTGGATGGAATGAAGGTCTTTGGACCATATACACCAGGAGTAAAAGCCGGAAATCAATTCTGGTTATCTGGACAAATATCGATAGATCAAGGCGATGATATCGTTTCACAAACCAAAGGCGCACTCGCTAAAATCGATGCATTACTCGAGGCTGGTGGATTCAAGAAAGAAGACATCTGCTTTGCTCAAGTTCTTCTCGATACAATCGAAGATTATGCTGCAATGAACGAAGTATACGGCGCTTGGGTTGAAGACATGGATGTTCGTCCAGCACGAGCTGCATTTGAAGCAGGAGCGTTACCGAAAGGCGCTCTTGTTGAAATTGTTGTTCAAGGCGTCCAATCTTGAGGAGACAATATGCCAGGCACACCGTATTTGGAAGAACCTCCGAAAGGTTTGCTTACGTGGCCTAAATTGCTTCAGATGACTGTTCCAACCCTTCTTGCACTTGGTATTGCATCATGGTGGACTGGATATCTTCTGCCCTTTTTTATTCTCATAACAATTACGTTAACGCTAACACTCTTCCTAAGAAGATGACAACCAATAGGTATCCTTGAAAACAAGGACTTCGACCACATTTCATGACGGAATGGCCTGAATCGTGTTTCAAAGCATACGATATTCGTGGATTATCTGGTGAAGAATTGTCTGATGAATTTGCATATCGCTTAGGTAGAGCAATCGCAGCATACCTCGAATGTGATTCGTTTGCAGTTGGAAGAGACATTCGTAAATCAAGCCCAGGATATGCTTCAAACCTTATCCAAGGGCTTGTTGATTCAGGTGTTCGAGTTCTCGACCTTGGTATTGTTTCAACAGGATGTTTGTATCATGCTTGCTGGACACTACCTGTTGATGGTGGCGTGATGGTTACAGCATCTCACCTTCCAATGCCAACACACAATGGATTCAAGATGTGCAGAGGAACATTGCCTCTCGCAGGTGAAGAAATTCAAGAATTGAAAGGTGTATTCTTGGAAGGAAACTTTTCTGATGGAGAAGGAGAACATATTGATCATCCTCACGAAGAAGCCTACCTTGAAGCGATTGTTGCTTCAACAGGAACACTCGCTCGTCCAGTAAAGGTCGCAGTTGATTGTGGTAACGCTGTGCCTGGCCCTGCAATGTCAAAGCTCCTCGATATGATCGGAGCAGAGCATATTGACTTGTACTGTGATTGGGATAATACTGAACCTAATCATGGAGCAGATCCTACTCGAGAATACAATATGATCGACCTAGCAAAAGCAGTTGTCGATAATGGATATGAACTCGGATTGGGCGCTGATGGCGATGGTGATCGAATTGGTGCAGTCGATGAAAAAGGAAACTTCGTTTATCCAGATCGACTTATCGCACTTCTTGCTGACGATGTTGTCGGAACGGAGGAAGGCAAAGATCTCCTCATCTATGATGTGAAATGCTCAATGAATGTTGAGAAAGCAATCATCGAAGCGGGTGGAAGACCAATGATGGCAAAGACTGGTCATTCCTTCATGAAGCGAGTCCTTGCAGAGAACTCAGATGCTTTGATGGCAGCAGAAATGAGCGGTCACATCTTCATGGCTGACAGAGGATGGTATGGATTTGATTGCTCACTATACAATGCAGCAAGGATCCTCGAACTCTGGTCAAGAAGAGATGCATTATTCAGTGAAGAACTCAACAGACTTGCACCAAACCTCCCTACAACAGGAGAAGTCAAGGTTCCTTGTCCAGAAGAAAAGAAACTCGAAATCGTTTCTGCAATTACTGAAGCATTTGGAGATTATGAATCATCAACTATTGATGGTGTCCGCGTACGATTCACAGAAGATGGAGAACAACAAGGCTGGTATCTTGCTCGTAAATCAAATACAGAACCTATCCTTGTGATGAGAGTTGAAGCAGTCAACGAAGAGAAACTTCATGAAATGCTAAGCCTCATTGATTCAAGAGTCAGTTCAATCATCAATATTGAGAAACTACTGGCTTAATTCCAATAGCCACTATCATCTACTGAGGCACTAAGTGTCCCATTCCAAATTTCGGAAATAGCATCGACATCGGTGATTCTTCCGACTTCGATATGATGAACATAGCCTTGTTCATTGACAAAGAGAACAAAAGGAATGTTGGTTAAGTTGACTTCCACTGCCAGCGGAGGATTGAGCATGAATGGACGGTCGACGGTTCGATCCAGATTCGTCTCAGTTTTGTTATGCCATCCGTTCATATCACTGTAATCTTCTCGGCCGTCATATGAAAATACCATCATTTTTCCTTCTGGAAGGATTTGATCGTAAGCATCCAATGTTGCTTCACAATGAGCACACCAAGGTGCTGAGAAGTATGCAACATACGACTCATTCTCAAACATTGAGCCATTGAATTCCTCATCATTGTGGGAAGAACTTGACCATGAAGGGAATGGTTCAGCAACTGGACCGCTTTCACCAAGAGGCTCGTCGATAGCAGCATCACTTGTGCAACCACTTAGAAAGAGTAGCAAGACAAACACAGGAAAGAATCCACGTCTCATGTTTGTCACTCAGATGTTTTCGAGATCAACGAAAGGAACAATTGTGTAATCGAGAACGATGAGTTGGATTGTGTAGGATACTGTCTCGCCTGAATCTGAACGGTCACAGGTCGCAGTGCCTCCAGCGTTTGCTGCAACCGAAATTTCGATGCTATAATCTCCCAAACCTGCTCCTTTAGCGTCAAGTTGGTCAACAATCGATGATTCAGAGAGGCCCTCAACATCAGTACCGATCATAGAGGAATTATACCATTCTGTTGAAACATCGTGTCCAGTGTTTCCGCCACCGTTCTGACCATCAGAAGAATTAGAAAAATTAAGATGGGATGCAGCTCCTGTAATTGTATCCGCTGCATTTTGACCACCCAATGGGGCTACACATCCGAATCCTCCCGAATTTGTTTCATCCTCATCATACGTCATCGAAACAAGAACGCCGACAATGTTCATCTCTTGTTCCATATCGCTTAGTGAATCGGTATTGAGGTCAATA
>JADHSC010000014.1 GCA_016777125.1 Candidatus Poseidoniaceae archaeon | reverse complement strand
TTGTACAGGCTGAGCTTGTATTGGTTGCTGAACAGGATTCACTTGAATCGGAACCGCTGCAGGGGGTTGATTTGAGGGCATTGAACCATCTGGTTGCATGTTTACGCTTCAACCATGTTCACTTTGAAGATTCCGCACTCAAACTGTTTGAGGAGCGGCTTTGTTAACTGAATCAGAAACACCTGCTGCATATCGTTCAAAGTTTGTGTTGAACATTTCAGCCAACTTGTCTGCTGTTGCATCGTAAGCATCCTTGTCTTCCCATGTTGTTCTAGGTTGAAGAACATCAGAAGGAACGTCTGGGCAAGAAGTTGGTACTTCGAATCCAAATCGGCCATCTGTAATGTATTCAACACTGTCCAGATCGCCATCAAGTGCAGCATTAAGCATTGCACGAGTGTACTTGATTTTCATTCGATTTCCAACACCGTATGGACCGCCGTTCCATCCAGTATTGATGAGCCATGCTGTTGAACCGTTTTGTTCCATTTTCTCTGAAAGGAGATCGGCATAAACACCAGGATGCATTGGCATGAATGGTTCACCGAAGCAAGCCGAGAAGGTCGCTTGAGGTTCCTTTACGCCAATTTCAGTTCCAGCAACCTTTGCTGTATATCCTGAAATGAAGTGGTAGGCTGCTTGTTCTGGAGTAAGACGAGAGATTGGCGGAAGAACACCAAACGCATCACATGTCAAGAAGATAACATTCTGTGGATGTCCTCCACGAGAATCTGGAGTTCTGTTATCGATGAATTCGATTGGATAAGAACCGCGTGTGTTCTGTGTTTTGCTCACATCAGTAAAGTCAGGAACACCATCTGCATCGAGAACGATGTTCTCCAGAACTGTTCCTCGTCGTCGAGTTGTTGCAAAGATTGCTGGCTCATCTTCTTCTGAGAGATCAATGAGTTTAGCATAGCATCCACCTTCGAAATTGAAGACACCATTTGCGCCCCAGCCATGCTCATCATCACCGATAAGAGCACGCTTTGGATCTGCTGACAGTGTTGTCTTTCCAGTACCGGAAAGGCCGAAGAAGATCGCTGTATTCTCACCAGTTGTGTTTGCAGAGCAATGCATTGGAAGGATTCCCTTCTTCGGAAGAATGAGATTCATAATCGAGAAAATCGATTTCTTAATTTCTCCAGCGTATCGAGTTCCGCCGATGATGACTTCACCTGCTGCATAATTGACGATAACAAAGCATTGTGAGTTTAGAGATGCATCATCTGCCTCAAAATGAGGTGCGTGGAAGACAGTGAAATCGGGCGTGTGAGATGCAAGCTCTTCAACAGATGGTCGAACGAACATGTTTCGAGCGAATGTACTGTGCCAAGCATTGTGTGTAATCACACGGATTGGAAGTGCTTCAGAAGGTTCAGCACCACAAGCGAGGTCTTGTACGAAGAGGTGTTCTTGCTCTGAAAGATAGTCGATAACTTGAGCACGCAATCTCTCGAATGTTGCAAGGTCTGTGGAGATGTTGACATCACCCCAATTTACGTCATTTGAAGTCGATTCTTCATCGACAATGAATTTGTCATTCGGAGAGCGCCCAGTTCGCTCGCCAGTCTCGGTTACAAGAGCACCATGCGCACTGAGAACTCCTTCGTTGCGGGCGATAGAAATGTCGAGCAGTACGTCGGTATCAAGGTTCCAATGGACCTCGCCTTTAGGGCGAATTCCGTGCGTTGTCAGGGGGGTCGATGTCGGGGTGGAGGTCTCCGCCATACAAGTTCCTACCGCGGTCTGTCTTTGTCCCTTTCTATTCGGCCATACGAAAATTAGAGAAGAATTGACCTTCAAGGGGGAGGTTTCAAACAGGACTTTGGAGGAGAGGATATCATGGAGGAAGAAACTTCTGACCACGACCCCGTGGAAGATGAAGTCCTTCGGAAGAAGAATTTCGACCGTGGAATGGGCGTCGATTTAGATCGGTTTCTCATCGCAGACCCTAAACCAGAAGTGGAAGAAGAAAAGGAAGAAACGGTCGTATCTGTTGAAACAGATGAAGCAATAGGTGAAATCGCTGATTTCTTTTCCGCACCAAACACTCAGCGAAATGAACTAGGAATGGAGAAGAGAGACGGAACCGTCGATGCACCTGCAGCCGAAGATTCAGTCACAGATATCGCCGTACACGGTGAACGACGTATTGGATTCGGATTACTCGTTGGCATGGTCTTAGTTTGGTCTGTTCTTGGTTGGGTTGTTGGAACTGCATTACCACCAATGCTTGGAGGTCCACTTCTCATTCTGATGGGTTTATCTGGACTCTGGGCTGGAGAGAAATGGATTCCGATACCAAGAATGCACCTCCTCGGCGTAACATGGGTCATTATCTCCATGAAAATCCTCTATGGTTTTGCACTCGATGCACATCACTGGGGTTGGTTTGATGCCTCACCGTTAGGTGCTGATGAAACTCTTGGAGTCTCCCTTCTTTCGTTGATTGGATTCAATGTATACGTTGCTCAACGTCATAATGACGATGCGATTGCTGCTCAGGCAACATTGGTCTTGCTGGCTCTAGGAAGTGCTACTGGAGCGCTCTATGACGAAATTGGTGTTGCGACCATGATCTTGTTGGGTACGCTTTCTATGCACGGCTTAGCTGTCTTCAGAAAGTCAGGAAATCTAGCAAGTCTTGGAATCGCAGTTTCATATCTCTGGATTGGACTCCACTCCTTTTCCCAAGGATGGAAAATCGCAGGGATAGAAATCGTCTCGTTTGATGATGAACTTCTCCTCTTCATGCTCATGTTTGCAGTAACTGCAACCAATGCGGTCATCGCAACACAATTCCACAAAGCGGACAACTGGTTCTCAGAGGCTGCCAAAGCCTTGGGGCTGGGAAAACCTGGACTCTGGGCCATATCTGTCGGTTTGGGAATGATCGGTGCGCTTCTTGCCATCGCTGCTAATAGGACTGAAACGGGCTATGCATTAGCCCAATTACTGCTCCTACTCAGTGCATTTGGCGCATCATACCTTACTGTACGTGGTGTCGACTGGAAGCGATTAGCCCCGTTTATCCTCATCCCGGCGCCGTTCTTATTGGCTCTCGTCATCCTAATGAGCACTGATGTATTTTCGATACCAGTTACTGACTTGAATGGATACAGCCTCTATGCAATCCTTACTGCTCTGTTCACATCTATCGCCTTACTGAGCAATCAGCAAGCCGTATCTGACCATGTTCTCTGGATGGGTGGAATCGTCATCGTCATCTTGTTGACGCTACTCATACCTGGTGAAGTCGAAGGATGGCGCTTATTGGTTGCACAAGGATCTGTTTGGATTGGCCTTGCATGGCTTGCCGTCCAGCGAAAGTCTCCTTCAATCTCTGGCGTTGCTGTTCTCGCTCCTTGGATATGGTTGTTGATGTTTGCAACCGATATCGAATCTCGAATGTTCTCAAATGATTTCATTCCTGTCGTTTTGAATGAACAACATGTAGCCGCGTGGATGCTTATTCTCATTCTGCAACAACTGTATGTAAACCTCAGTCAAGGCGAAGCAACGCTAAACCTCGCCGGACGACTTGCTGGATTGAGTGAACTCAGCGCTCGAGCACGTGATTCTGGATTGCTCCAATTGTGGAACCTTTCGTTCATCGTCTCGCTCGTTGCCGTGTGGGGTATTGCTCGTGTGGATGGACTCCCTGCTTGGGGATTAATCGCTGTGATGGGATCCATTCTCATCTTCCATGGAACCCTCGTTGCTCTTGAGCAGCATCGCGGACAACCGCGTACCATGCTCGTTGCTTGGAGCGTTTTCGCCCTTTTCTTTGGATGGAAGTTCGGCCATACTTCGCTCTACGCAGCAAGTCTTGTTGCAGGATGTTCTCTCCTCCTGGTTCATTCAGACAAACTGTTCGAAGATAATGATGAGGCGAAAAAGAACCAATCAAACAGCATCGTTACGTTACAACTTCTCATCATGAGCGGTTTACTTGCAATGCCTGCTTTACGGGAAGCGGATGCGTTGGAGTTAACCAATTCGGATTGGTTCCCAACGGGTGTTGAAGATGCAACCCTCATGGCAATACTCTCTCTTGGGACACTCTACCACTTCTTACGCCGAGTCTTGTTGATGGACAAATTACTTCCACCAACATTAGCGACTGTAGCAATGATTTCGACCATGTTGTATACAGGTATTGCATTGGAAACGAATCTGATCACAACCTTTGCAATTCTCAGTTTCGTTGGCGCTGGAGCCTATCTCGCAATTCAAGGTGAATGGCGCTCTGGTATGCGCTCAGTTGCTCGAAAGGAAGAACGATTACAGAAATTACAATCCAAACAACACACACAGGCATATCTCAATCAGTCTTCCAAAGAAACTGGTGTGACGCTCATCGATCCGAAACTTATCGAGTTGGCTGAAAAGCAAAAGAAGCGATCAAAACGCTCCAGCATTTCCCAACCTGATGATCTTGAGGTTGGGGACATTCAACACCGACCAACCATCGTTCTCTCCTTCCTTGGCGTTTCCATTCTCGCTTCAGTTATGTTCGCTTTCCTTGGCGGTGACCAAACAACAGCAATCATTCTCTGTGCAAGCATTTCAATTCTCTTCATCAGTTTAGCACGTGTCCGTGCTGAATCACTAAAGTTGCGATTGGTCGACATTCTCGGAGTTGAAATCCCGATTGCTGTGGCCATGGCCGGGCTTGTCTTGGTCCATATCGCTGGACGAGCCAGTCAAGGAACAGTTTTCCTCGAAGAGCAATTTGATTTACTCGTCTTAATGGCCAGTCTGATTCTCCTTGGAGGCTTTAGTCTCCTTAATCGCAGCGATCTCGGTGTACGTATTCCAAACGTATTGGATATGGTCGTTGGACTCCTTGTCATCGACCGTGTGTTTGGAATCCTCGCAGGTGGAGAACTCCCACTTCCAATGTTAACCAATCCGTTTGAATTCGAGGCGCTCTCGTGGACGATTCCTGTATTCAGTATCGAGATCGTTCTCATCACTGCAGCCTTACTTTGGGATTGGGTTGAGCGTCAACGTCGTGTTCGAGGCCTTCAAGACCATCGAGGCGCTCTTGGCCGCGTCTCATTCGGATTCTCAGTTCTGATACTCTCATTCGGACCAGCTGGGCTTATCGCCCTTGGATTGATGTTCAACAAGGGATGGGTTTGGAAACAACCTGCAGTTCTCATGCTTGGAATGATGGTCTTACCGTTTGCTCTGAACAGTTTACTTTGGTGGATTGAAGTTGAATTCGATGTTGCAATTCTTGACATCTGGGTTTCATCACTTGTCTTTGGTGCTCTGAACCTTATCGCAGCAGCACTTGCAACGGCAACGAACCGAGGATTGTGGATTTCTGCAGTCCTGTGGGCTTCACAGGTCTTGTTCATCATCAGTGGAGTCATTGCTCCTGATCTCCTCATATTCGTGCTCGAACTGCTGGCTATGTCGGTTACATCATGGGTCATTGGTGTCCTCACATTACGACGCGGATGGAGAATCGTTGGATTCCTCAACTTGATCGTGGCATGGATTATTGCAGGCGTTCTCATCTACCAAGGTATGACACCAATCTCTGGATTTGTACTCTTACTGGTAACAGCTGCACTGCTTGCAGTGATTACCTACTTGACTCAATCAAGAGACGAATTACTCGCTCGTCAATGAGCAACTGGATTGAATGTTCGCAAGAGGAAATTCTGAATTGAACGCAACAAAAGCATCGCATCGAAACCAGGGTCTGCTTGTGCAAAGCGGAGAGATACACTGGTTTTGGCTTGAGTACCACTATTCCGAATTCCAAGACTCACATCGGAACCATTCAACTGACATCGAATAAGCATCAAATTCGGTTCTCCTTCCAATCCCATGCGTTGCCAGTTCGTCACCTCTCCAGCAAGTGCAAAATGGGTGAGAGCCATCGTTTCAACGGAATCCGCATGTTGGTTTTTACCATCCCACATCCATCGATTTGGATTCTTTGCACTGACGCGACGCTTCCATCCTTTTTCCATTGAACTCGAAGAGGATTCTTGCATGGCCAGTAACGCCATAATCAACGTCATTGCACCATCGCCAACCAAACTCCATGCCGAACCATTTGGATGAGGCGAGGGTAAGACCAGATGACCTGAATCTTCGATTCCCAACATAATCGGGTAGTCATCTCCTGTGAGTGAATGGTGTTGAGATAGAGCATGGGAAAGCCATCTGTCTCCAACTGCAGTTTCGATACCAACCATTGATTCTTGTTGTCGAACCGAAGTAAGAAGAGTGAGATTTGACTCAATACTTGCAGCAACAATCCAGTCTGCATCTAAGGATGAAAGAATGGCATCAGCAATATCATCGCCATCGAAAACGCGAATGCCATCTTGCGTTTCTTGAAGCAGAAGACAACGATCTCCATCACCGTCAAGAGCTGCTCCAACGATAGCACCTACCGCTTGTGGAGTAACGGAACGGACGAGCAAATGCTCGCTTGTTTTTGCTTCATTCCAGGTCCATGTTTGACCCGGTGAAAGTTCTCCTGCTCCGCAACCTGCATTCATTGCAACCGCTTCTTGACTGACCTCTTTGACATCGAGCCCCTGCTGGTTAAGCCATGCAGCAAGCCATGTTGAAGCATGGCCTTTGGAAGAATCAAGAAGGAATGAATTTGGGAAGGTCAGCGAAGTATTGAATGCCTTTTCTTCTAACTCAAGTCTTTTCTCAAGCCATTGCGGATGGTCAATCGAGTGATGTGAGGTTGATTTCATCCATGCTTCTCGATCCGTCATATCGATTTCACGATCTTCTTGGGAAAGAGAATAAGCGGACGTTGTAACAAGTCGTTCATACTCTGGCATTGACTTACGACCAAGCGCATCAAATACCTTGATTCCTGAATCTTCAACAGGATTATGGCTCGCAGTAATCATGCATCCTAATCTTGCACCTGTTTCCAATACGGCATAATGCAACATTGGCGTTGAAGCAAGACCGATATGAATGACCGTACAATTTGATGCATGAAAACCCAGTGTAAGCCATGAAGCCAGTGTGTGATTATCTGGGCGTTCGTCCCATCCAATAACGATGGTATCTCCTTGTCCATCTTCAGGTAATGTACGACCAAGTGCTTCACCCAGTAGTTGCATAAGTTGTGGCGTTAGTTCACGTTCTTCGACAATCCGCTGCAACGCTTCCTCATCATCGCATTCATCGAGAACAACTCGGCCACGAATACCATCGGTTCCGAAGAGATTCTCCATCTTATCACCTCAACGCAATACGCTTGACGGAGCATGAAGACCTGATACGGTAGTATTTGGATGAGCCATGCAGTGTTGGCCAAGAACTGTACCGGGATTAGTTACAGTGTTGCAGCCAAGTTGAGTCCCATCACCGATGATCGCTCCGAATTTTCGAATCCCTGTTGAACGACGTTCATCATCGATCCAAATGGCAACTGTTCCTCCATCATTACGCAGATTAGAGAGTTTAACACCAGCACCAAGATTGACATTTGAACCGAGTACTGAGTCGCCAACATAGTTGAAATGAGGGGCTTTAGCACCTGGGAGAAACAGAGAATGCTTCGATTCACTTGAATGTCCAAGAAGACTTCCTTGCATCATCCAGGTATTCTCTCGAACATATGCATGAGCTCGTACAGTTGCTGTCGATTGAATCAAACAAGGACCTATGAGATGTACGTGCGGTTCAATGATTGCTCCATCTTCGACATGGACTAATCCTTTCGCCTCATCGATGGTGACGAAGGCTACGTCATCAGGATGCTTTGATCCTAATTGTTCAAGATGTTTGGTGAGGGTTTGTTTGAGTCCCAATGAGTTTTCTGGGTTCAAAAGTTCCCATGCAGGTTGTCCTGAAAGGTTGAACACGGTTTCGGGGAAATCCGCAAACAACGCACTGGTTGTCACCGAAGTTGGCCACTCCATGAACAGCGCTAACGTCCCTTAGGGTTCAATGTTTGGTCAAACTGCCGCATGGTAGATGCGCTTACCTGTTGCAGCATCTAACTTGAAGCCAATCTGGCTTCGCATGTATCTTGGAATGAAGTAACCAACTTTTCGAGCGGTTAATCCATGATTCCTCATCTTTCGTTCATTGGATAAGTATGCAACAATATCTGCTGCTGAACATCCTGGTCGAGACGAAACATATGTTTCGATCTCTTTCTTCAAACGTTCCATCCTTGCCTGCTTCTGTACGCCTTTTCCATGTAATCCTGCCATGTATAATATTACGTCACGGCAGTATATCAATCACAAATGGGATGTCCGTGGGGCCCCATGATTTTCACGGCAAAGGTTCTTGACACCTCGCTCGACCGACAGTCATGGGCGAAGTACGAGCAGTTACAGATTCAGAGTTTGAAGCAACTATCGGTGGGAACGGATGGGTTCTTGTCGACTTTTGGGCAGAATGGTGTGGACCTTGCAAAGCAATTGCGCCGCTTCTCAACGACATTATCGAAGGACGAGACCTCCTCGTAGCAAAGGTTGACACTGACAAGAACAACATGCATGCAGCACGCCTCGGTGTCCGTGGAATCCCTGCATTATTCCTCTTCAACAAGGGCCAACTCGTTGCTCAACAAAGCGGCATGATGTCAAAGGACAAGTTGACCACATGGGTTGACAACCACATGACTGCAGACGACTTCTGATCACTTTAGTCGGTTTTTCCGCTTCTTTTCTGCGGATCCAACTTCTCGAGACAAGCGTTCTCGTAGGGCTTCGTGCAACCACATGCCTTTTTCGAGTTCCATCAACAACCCATGTTCGATAAGATTCTGCGGTGGACCGCCTTCCCACGAAAGACTGTCAGCTAGTTTCTTCCACGGAATGGGTTCACTCGCCTGCGAAAGAGTTGCAAGAAGTTCACGTTCTTTCTCTGGTAATGGTACAAGAATCTCTTCTTCGAGGAATCGTAACCAGTCATCATGGGTCGGTTTCCCGTACATTTCAAGCATTTCAATGGCGAGAGGGTGACCTCCTGTTCGCTGATGAACGTCCTTGGCATCGATTTCATCGAGTTCTAATTCTTCCAACCAAGACGATGTTTCGTTCAGTGAAAGACCTGCGAGTGGAATCTCTTCAACGATGTCGCGTGTGTGGACATCTCGACGATCATAGACATTGAGTGATGTTCGTGAAATCAAAAGGAAACGAAGAGGTGTTTTCTGAGAAATCTGCAACAGGGCTCCAAGAAGATCTTTCGATTCAGCTGCGATGTGATGCACGTCATCCAGAACGATGAGCCAGTAAGGTGGAGGCCCTCCAGGAGCGATTGAGAATCGTTCTCGAACAGTGTATGCATCGGTCAAGTAGGCCAAGAGACGACGACGCCATGTGTCAACGTCGAGCGGAGCGCCAGGGCGCAAGGGTAAGGTTTCAATCAGATTGTATGGATCATGCTTTTCATCGATACCGAATCGATGGAGAAGGCTAACTGCAAGACCGACTTCTCTGTCCCAAGGTTGACACGGATACCAACAAACAGAGAGATTCGATTGTGCTTCTTCCTTTCCTGAAAGCCATTCAGCGACCAATGTTGACTTTCCAATGCCAGCGATTCCGGTGACGACTGCACATGCTGAACGTCCATCAAACCAATTGGATAACCGTTGTAATTCAGCATCTCGCCCTCTTACTTTGCGCGTTGATGGCGCCTTTGTATGATACGTGGCATGGACTCCAGCAAGAGGTTGTAATCGGCCAGGTGGTGGGACAATATCCTCATCATCTTGCTTTCGAATCAATCCAAATCGAATATCACCCCATGTAAGAACACCTTCGTGTTGAGCATGAAGAAGAACTTGCAAGAGACACATGTCAGAAGCAAGACGCTGAGGTGCTTCCTTTGCATTAATTTCAAGTAATTCTCCTTCCTTGTTGCGGATGAGAACCTTTGTTTCGCCAAGATCAATGGTTTTGGCTTTGGCTTCCTCCCTTCCGCTATCGGTCAATTGCCATGTCTTTTGTCGGCGATCATCATTTTGAATTGAACGCGTATGTTCACTGACCAATCCATCGCGAACAAGATTGCGCATTGTCCGACTTACGTTGGGTGGGTGCTGAGCACACGCCTCCGCAATCCCAGGTCGAGTAACGGCAGCAGTAACCATGAAGCGGTCTGCGAGATGGTCGTGTTGTAGAAGATGCAACAATACGCGGTCTAATACCGCGACGTTCACCTTTGGCAACCCTTCGGCCATGCTGGTCTGTAGAGCCATTCACGTTCAAGCGTTCCCCTCTTTTGTCTCGAACTGTACGAGCATAAACACCACAAGCCCTAATAAGAGATATCATAGGGATAGTCATGGCTTCTGATTCAACACGAGCGACCCGGCGTGGATTAACTCTAGTTGCATTGATGATCCTCGTTGTTTTTCTGCCATTTGCAACGAATGCTGCAGATAGCGATGGCGACGGAATCGAGGATTCACTCGATGACTGTCCGTGGTCGTCTGGTACCTCGACGGTCGATCGGGACGGTTGCCCCGATAGGGACAGTGATGGGACTTCAGATTTCAATGATGGATGGGCAATCGGAAACCCGAATTTCCAAAACGAATTTACAACAACATCAGGCAGCGATTACTACGCAGTTGATTTCTCGCCGGATGGTAAGATGATCGTCACTGGATCAGAAGATGGGTTTCTTCGCATCTGGAATGTTACAACCCACGTCAATCTACGATCTGCAAATGCCGGCACTGATGTCTTTGGCGTTGCATGGTCTCCAGACGGTCAATATGTAGCTGCAGCAATCAATGATGATACCATCAACATGTATTATGCAAGCAACCTGACCTCTGTTCACGGAGCAATTAGCGTCGATGTTGGGGGTGGTGACCAGGTCAACACAATCGAATTTTCACCCGACAGTTCATTGATGGCTGTTGCCATCGGACAGTCAGGAAACGGTGGTACGAATGGTGAAGTAACCCTCATCAACACTGCCGATGGTACTGAATTTGGCAACTTGAACCCGAACGGTGAAGACTGGTTCTACGACGCAGTCTTCTCTCCAGATGGAAAACATGTAGCCGCTGCTGGGAATGGCGATTTCTTTGTGGTCAATGTAACAACGTCCGCAACTGCATGGAGTATTTCAGATCCTTCTGCTGCAGTAAATGCCATCGCTTGGTCTCCTGATGGAAACTACATCATCATGTGTGGTGGATGGGAAGGAAGTTCGGCAAGTGTTGACATGTACCAATTCACTGGTTCTTCATGGACACGTATTTGGCAAAAAACCACTTCCACATCTTGTGCTTCCGTCGAGTTCTCATCCGACAGCACTCAAGTCGCTGTAGGTATGTATTGGTACCAAACCGATGGGAACACTGCTTACGTATACCAAGTTGATACTGGAAGCCAAGTAGATTCCGTTAGCGGCCCCCGCCCTGGTGGATGTTCTTCTGGTAACAACAACAATTGCGGGACCGTCTATGGCATATCATGGAGCCCTGACAACACACGAATCGTTACTGCACATGGCAGAAACGACCAAGGCGTTTACTACTGGTTTGCTGATATTGATGAAGACAATGATGGGTACAACACGACCGATCAAGGCGATGGAATCGTCGATGCATTCCCAACAGATGGCACTCAGTGGATCGATACTGACGGTGATGGATATGGAGACAATCCTGCCCCTGCCCTTCAACCTGACGAATGCCCTTCCGTATTTGGTAACAGCACAGAAGACCGATTTGGTTGCCTTGATGCCGATGGGGATGGATGGTCTGACATCGGCGACTGGGCTCCTGCCAACAAAGAGCAATGGGTTGATGCAGATAACGATGGCTACGGCGACAACTATTTGTTCGATCTTGCCACAAATCAACTCCACCTCAATCAACGAGGAGATGCCTTCCCTGATGACGCCACACAATGGAACGACACAGATGGTGATGGCTGGGGCGATAACTACGAAAATGCGTCTTGGAATTCTTACAGAGCCCCCGAATGGCCTGGTTTGATCATTGTTGGTGCGCAAAACATCGACGTATTCCCAATCGACAGAACCCAGTGGAGAGATACCGATGGAGACTGGGTTGGTGATGAACAAATGAGTGACCGCCCTGACGGTTGCCCAACCATCTATGGTGATTCCATATACGACCGACTTGGTTGTGTTGATACCGACAGTGATGGTTATTCAGATCCTGATGCAAATTGGCCTGCTACGACAGATTGCTACGGTGCTGACGCATTCCCGAACGATCCTACCCAATGGTGTGATGAGGACAACGATGGGTTTGGAAGTAATCCTGAAGGAAACAATACTGACGATTGTCCTAACCAAGCTGGACCTTCAAATCAAAATGAGTTTGGTTGCCCTGACCGAGATGGTGATGGGTGGTCGAATTCAGGCGATCCGTTCCCCGATGATGGGACACAGTGGATTGACACCGATGGTGATAACTACGGAGATAACCAGTCAGGTAACAATCCTGATGCATTCCCGAACGATGCTTCCCAATGGCGTGATCAAGATGGTGATGGTTACGGCGACAATCCTGGTGGAAGTAACGGAGACCGCTTCCCTGGCGATCCACTTCAATGGTCAGACTTTGACAACGATGGCTATGGAGACAACTTTGTCGACGTCGATGGAGACGGTGTTTCTGAAGGAATCTCTGATGTCTGTCCTCAAACCTATGGTGAATCTACTAACGCTGCATCACGAGGATGTCCTGACAGCGATGGTGATGGATACACAGACCCTCTCGATGCATTCCCTACTCAACCACTTCAATGGGCCGATACCGATGGCGATGGCTATGGAGATAACACACAATTCACAGATGGTGACGAATGCATTGAGGTCTTTGGAAAGAGCATCTACAATGGCCGACAAGGATGTCCAGATACCGATCTAGATGGATACGGCGATCCTGATGGCGACTGGCAACCAAAGCCTGATTGTACAGGAGCAGATGCATTCCCAGACGACCCTCTCCAATGGTGTGACAAAGACGGCGATGGTGTTGGCGACAACTATGTTGTTACCAACAAAACTGTCGTTGATGAAGAAAACCCTGGTTTGATGATTGAAATCTGTGAGCACATTGGTGATGCATTCCCGAATGATGCAACCCAATCAAGCGATATTGATTGTGACGGTCGTGGCGACAATGCAACAGGGATATCTCCTGACGCATTCCCACTTCGAGTTTCTCAACAGGATGACAACGATGGCGATGGGTATGGAAATAACTTCACTATCGGAGCATACAGACCTGATGAATGTCGAAACGAGTTTGGAACATCCACCACAGATCGCTTTGGCTGCCCCGACTCTGATAACGATGGGATGTCGAATCTAAACGATCCATGCGAATGGGATCCTGAAATTACAACAGGTATTCGAGGACAGGTCGTTTGTGCAATCACAGAAGATCCGAACAAAGTTGAAGAAGACGATGCAACTGATGTCAAAGCCGAGGGATCCAATACCCTGCTCTATGCAATGGGCGGAATCATCGCATTCATGCTCGCATCGATTCTCATAGCTATGCTTGCGCGTCAAGCAAGTCGAAATCGATTGATGAAAGAACGAGCCGTTGAGCGTAAGATTGAATCCCAACTCATGGACGAGGATGAACGCCGTGAACAATGGATTGCCCATTATGTCGCAAATGGGGAATTCGACAAGGCACGGGAACTCGGCTGGGTTGACCCTGCATCTGTGCCTGCATGGAAGCAACACGAGATTCAACAACAGCAACAATTGCAAGCATCCATCCCAACAATGCTCGACTTGGATTGAGTTTACGCATTGTTTGTACCGTTGCCCTTTAAGTGAGGGAGACTATGGAAAATCATGGCAGAGGCGCGTACGCGGCTATTGGTAGCATCCATGTTGGTGCTTCTTCTTGCCAGCCTTGTGCCAGTACAAGCTGACGGTGAAACATCCGTACGTCTCGAAACTGAACTCATGAATGTTCCACTAACGCCTTGGTATGGCCCAGGAGATGTTGTCGAACTTTCTTCTGCTCTCATCAATGATGGAGTTCAGACCTCAATTACAGAAGACCCTTCCTGTGGAACAGTCATAATTGTGAGCGATCAATCTGGAACTGTAATCATCGATGAGCGAACCACTTGTCGTGGTCAAAGTAGAGGGCTGGATGTTGCTTCAGGAACAACTGCTCTCGATTCCCACACATGGAATCTCGAAGATGCTTCGGGCGATCAGGTTGCACCGGGGACCTACACCATTACAGTCGAACTTGCAGGCTCAGAACTGAGTTCATCTGTTGATGTCAATGTTCAACAGAATGCTGGGCTTCCATCCGAATTAGTCTACTCCAGTACACTTGCCTATCTCGGCGACTCAGTCGCCGTAGGAGAACCGATGGTCTTGTCCTACAAGATGTACAACCCAACAGCCCTTCCCATCGAATTGTCTGTAACTGAGGAATGTAAACTTCTCATCGCCTTTGAGTCGAATCTCTTTGGTCCAACCTGCACGCCTCTGGTTGAAACAATCGAGCCATTCTCAACCTTCGCTCTTGGCCACTCCTTGTTGCATGCAACTCAACAAGGCGAATCCTCCATCGTAGTAACAACTCCTGATGGCATGATCATCAACACACATTCACTCACAGTTTCACAGGGCGAGTTAGCGAGCGAACCCATCGAATCCTCAATCAGCACCCTTTCTAATTCTTACATTCAAGGCGAATTACTTGAAGGATCTATGACTCTGGAAAATATATTCGATGAGAATGTCTTGCTCCAGTTCACAAACACATGTCGAATGACCTACTGGGTCGTTGATTCACTCGGTACTGTTGTCTTTGATACCCTCTCTCAAAGCAATTGTAATAACGCTGAATATGACATGGTATTAAGCCCATCTGAACTGACCATGTTTGCTATGCAAGGTTGGGCTTTTGCAGATTCACAAGGCTGTGCAATCCGTTCTGGAGCATATGTTGTTGTAACTGAAGTGCCGGAGTTTGGTTACTTTGCTTCGAAAGAAATCGACTTCCGACGAACCAGTTCTGTGAACTGTGATTCAAGCCCACTTCCAGTCGTGGATATCGAAATTGAAGCGAACGAAGCAGATGTTGTTGAATTTGAATTACTTCTAAACGGTGATGTGGGCGGTTCTGAAATTCATTGGCTTGAAGCATGTAAAGCCACACTCCAGATGTGGGATATGAATTTGGAATCAAAGATAATTGACAAGAATATTCTATGCAGTTCTGACGAAAGTATTGACGACTCATTGCAAATCACAAGCGCAGACACGCTCCGATTCAGCATTACAGACTTAGACGAATACGAGTTTGCTGAAGGCGAATATCGGGTACGTCTTCATCTTGCTATCGATCAAGATGTCGATGCTGAGCAAACCTTCACATGGCCATTACCAGCAGAAGAGGCCCAAGACGTTGAAGCGAACGACAATGGAGATACAACTGTACAACCGGTTGTCCTTATCACAGGAATATGGAATGATGTCTCAACCTCTGACGGAACCTGTTGGATGATTGAAGATGCGGAAGAAAACATCCGTATGATGTCAAGTAATTCCATCGCAACTTGGAGCCCAGAACGAGGCGCTTCAGGTATGTACGAGGCTGTCAAAACCGAAGCCAGCACGCCATGCAGTCGATTTACAGCAGACAGTTATCAGATCCAATCTGTCATTGATGAGCAACCATTTGTTATCGAAGAGACCGTTACTGAAACTGAAGGTACAGAAAATATTGTTGTTGAGAATGAAGAGACTCTTCCTGACTGGGCTCCCCAAGCAGTTGCTGCTGTAACGATTGGTGCGCTTCTTTCGATGCTTGGCTTTGCTGCGTTCAACAACGAAGCACTTCGTGTATCTGTTACGCTTTCAGGCCTCTGGATACTCGGCCTCATTGGTCGAACTTCAGAGACGACTGATGGACGGTTCCAACGTGGACGACTCATGGGGTACTTGACGGCAAACCCTGGATGTCACTTCCGAGCATTGCTGTCAGCTCTCGATATGAGTAATGGGCAACTGTCCCATCACCTTCGTGTACTTGAGCAAGAAGAGAGCTTATGGAGACGTAAAGACGGTCGCTTAGTCCGCTATTATCCATTAACAAACAACCTTCATCCAATGCTTGAAGATGAGGATTTACCCGTTCCAATCCTAGCCCCAAATCCTCTTTCTCTACAAGGAAAGATTCTGCTGGTCCTCGATCAAGACGGCGAACTTGGAGATTTCCCAACGCAAGCGGAACTTGCCAAGCGACTCGATAAATCACAGCAATTGATTTCTCATCATCTTCGAACACTCGAGAAGTATGGCCTGATTGAAGGTCGTCGAATGGGAATGCGAAACCGATACAAACTCACCAAGGAAGCGATGTTCCTTCTCGAAACGAATGAAGCGTTTTTGCGCAACGAGTTGACCTTCTGAAATCCCTTTGCTGGGGTGGATTGAAGAAGGAAAGCAGTAACGCAGGTTTGTCTAAGGAGTGGTGGTGATGTCGGACGAGCGTAAAACGACCGATGAAGTTGCATGGCAACAAGCATGGGATGACGCAGATGTCTTCATTGCCGAAAAGAACACGTCCAAACCTAAATTCTACTGTCTCGAAATGTATCCTTATCCATCTGGAAAGATGCATATGGGCCACGTTCGAAACTATTCTATCGGAGACGCTGTAGCCCGATATAAGCGAATGAAAGGATTCAATGTTCTCTATCCGATGGGATTTGATTCATTCGGAATGCCTGCAGAAAACTCAGCCATTGCTGAAGGCGGTCATCCTCATGACATTACTGAGAGAAACATGGCTTCGATTACAGAACAAATCAAGCGAATGGGATTCTCTTATGATTGGAATCGTATGGTCAAGAGCCATGATCCGCAGTATTACAAGTGGAATCAACTGTTCTTTACCCGATTCTTCAAGTCTGGACTTGCCTATCGAGAATATGCACCAGTGAACTGGTGTGATTCCTGTTCAACCGTTCTTGCAAATGAGCAAGTCAAAGCTGGACGATGTTGGCGATGCAATGGACCTGTCCGCCAAAAGGACATGAGTCAATGGTTCATCGACATTACAAAGTATGCTCAAGAACTTCTTGATGGATTGAAAACAATCGATTTCCCAGACAGTGTTCGCTCGATGCAAGAAGACTGGCTTGGCCGCTCTGAAGGTGTAGAAATCGAATTCGGAATCGAAGATTCAGATGAAACAATCCGCGTCTTTACGACACGTCCAGACACCCTATTTGGCGTTACATTCGTCACACTAGCACCCGAACACCCACTGGCTGAAGAATTTGTCAAAGGGACCGATTACGAATCGGATTGGAAAGCCATGTATGATGTCTATGCAAACATGAGTGAATTCGATCGAATCAAGAACCTCAACAAAAAGGAAGGCGTATCTCTCGGCAAATTTGCAATCCATCCATTGACTGGGGAGCGCATTCCAATCTGGGCTGGTAACTTCGTTCTCGCTTCGTACGGAACAGGTGCTGTCATGGCTGTTCCAGGACATGATGAGCGTGATTTTGATTTCGCTCAAACCTACGGCCTTCCGATTCGAAGAGTTCTCATTGAGAAGGAAGATGGAGATGCTTCGGAAGAACTTGACAAGGCCTTTACTGATGATGGATTCATGGTGAATTCAACTTCAGATGGATTTGATGGACGCTACGGGGATGATGCAAGAGATGCGGTTGCAAGCGCTCTTGAATCCATGACCAAGGGCGAACGAAGAGTCAATTGGAAAATACGTCCATGGCTTATCTCCCGACAACGTTACTGGGGAACGCCAATACCAATTGTTCACTGCAAAGACTGTGGAGCAGTCCCTGTTCCAGAAGATCAACTCCCGGTTGAACTTCCTCGAGATGTTGTCTTCGATGGAAAAGGAAATCCATTGGAAACATCCGCTTCGTTCCTCAACACAACGTGTCCTGAATGTGGAAAGGCAGCGCAACGCGAGACCGATACGATGGATACGTTTGTTGATTCCTCTTGGTACTTCTTACGCTATACTGATGCAACCAACCATGATTCTTGGTATGAATCAGACATTGCTGATTACTGGATGAATGTTGACTTCTATTGCGGTGGAATTGAACATGCACAGATGCATTTGATCTATGCTCGATTTTACACCAAAGCCCTTCGAGATCTTGGTTTCCATACCATTGATGAGCCATTCAGTGAATTGCTTTGTCAGGGAATGGTCAACAAAGGTGCTCCGTTCTGTGAAACCTGTTCCATTACACTCTCAGTTGACCATGCAGGATCACCATGCCCTCACTGCGATTCTCCATTGACGCAACGTTCTGCAAAGATGAGTAAATCGCTTGGAAACACCGTTTCGCCTGAACAGATGATCGAAGAATTCGGAGCAGACACTGTTCGACTTTTCATTCTCTTTGCTGCAAACCCAACCGCAGGCATGGATTGGTCAGATACTGCGCTCGAAGCAAATCATCGAGTCATGATGCAGTTGCAGACAATGCCTGAACAACTCCTAGCTTGGGATGGTGCTCCAAGTAGCATCGATGCATGGATGATGGCTCGACTTCGCCAACGTGTTCAACAATGGACTGATGCAATGGATCGATTCGATTTGAGAAGAGCTGTTGAATGCTCTCATTATGACATGGTCAAGGACATCAACTGGTACGTTCGTCGCGGTGGCGGAAATGCCGACGTTGGCCGAGAAGTTCTCGAAGCATGGACGCATATGATTGCAGTAGCAACACCTCACCTTGCTGAAGACTGGTGGTCCTATTTGGGAGGGGAAGGCCTTCTTGCTGCCCATACATTCACTGAAATGGAACCGTGTTCACTCAAAGATCAGGAACTCCTCGATGGTGAGACACTGATTCGAGACCTCCTTGAACAAGCGCGTAAGGTTCGCAGCGTTGCAGAACGTCATCTCGACGGAGAAGCAACTTCACTCACCATCGTTACAGCTGCTCCTTGGCGTTACGAAATGGCGGAAATGGCACTTCATCATCTTGCTGAAGGAAACAATGTCAAGTCGTTCATGGGAATCCTTACACAATCAGATCTTGCTCAAGGGGAACATCGTGGAGAGCGACTTGGATTCTGGAACAAGCGTATGCTCCCTCAAGTGTTCAAATGGGATGATGAAAAGAAGCGAGTCCTTCTTTCAAATCTTAAAGAGAACAGTATTTATCGAAACAGTACAGGCTTCATTGCAAATGAACTCGGCCTTGATAACGTCGATGTTGTTCACGGTGAAAGCGAAGAGGATACAACTGGAAAAGCAGGCGTTGCGATTCCATTGTCTCCAGCATTCATCTATGCTTGAGTCTATTCTTCAGACGTACTTACGTCATCGAGAGGAGCTTCCATGACAAGTGGTTGAACCATCGGTTGAGGAACTGCAGGCATTGTCTTGGGTGCAGATTGTGGCTTTATTGGCTTGAATGTCATGAAACCAGCAACGATTGCAAGAAGCAAAGCAAGAACGATAAGAATCTGATTTATTCCGAACGAGGACGATTCTTCTCCACTCGAAGCATCATTGTTTACAACGATTTTACAGCCATCTGAATCAACTTCATCACCAGCAACCGTGACAGGACAAAGATCGTTCGCATTGAGAACACCATCTGAATCGGAGTCTGCTTGTTGAGCAGAGCAACCGTCGCCATCAACGATGGTACTCAGGGGTGTTCGCTCACACAAGTCCACTTCATTGAGGACACCATCAGCGTCATCATCGAGATCTTCTACACCATCGACGCATCCGTCTCCATCTGCATCTTGTGAAGGTAATACGGGGCCAATTAAGCCGCGTGGGCAGAGGTCGAAAATATCCTCAAATCCATCATTATCATCGTCAGCATCTTCTCCATCATCATGGCATCCATCTTGATCCCAATCGAGATCACGATCTGAAGAATTCCATCCGATGACACCTTTTGGACATTGGTCAATTGGTGTTGAACTCATCATATCCAAAACACCATCATTGTCATCATCAAAGTCGTTGAGACTGTCAAGACAACCATCTCGGTCCCAATCGTTGAACTCTTCTGAATTCCAAGAATCAAGATCTCTCGGACATTGGTCTTTGGTGTTTTCAATTCCATCTCCATCTTCATCAGAATCACATGGATCCCCGAAATTATCATTGTCAAGATTCTCTTGACCTTCATTGATGATGGTTGGACAATTGTCCATTTGATCGACTAAACCGTCACCATCGGAATCAAAGTCGGAACATCCGTCGCCTTCAACATCAGTCTGTGGGGTTGAAATCCATCCGATTGGACCTTTCTGACATGAATCGAGATGGTCGAATACAGTATCGTTGTCATCATCAAAGTCTTCATCTGAATCACGGCATCCATCGCTATCGTGGTCCGTCCATTGCGTACTCGACCAACCCATCTGGCCTCGAGCACAACCATCGAGGTCATCTGCGATACCATCGTTATCGTCGTCTGGATCACATTCGTTCCCGAGTTCATCGGCATCAAAATTGAGTTGCAATGAATTTTCAACCCTTGGACAATTATCGACTCCATCGAGAACACCATCGCCATCAATATCGGTTTCATAGTACCATACGCCACCATCATACCAGCCTACTGAAGTGATATTATGCGAACCAAAGGACCCCGAATCCTCGTATGAAAAGGCAACAAGTGAGCCTCCTTCGGAAGAAGGATGAATTTCATACACATCATCTTGGCCTGTGCTTCCACCAACCAAGGCCCATTCCCACGTACCTGTTGTATCTCTTTCTGCAAGGAAAATATCTGTTCCATAGTAACTCGTATCTTGATCGTAATCAGTAAGCACTTCTGTGCCAAGTGTGAATCCGTATGTCATAACGCCTGCGAAAATGGATGATCCTGATGAAGTTCGATATGCAGCATTGAATGAATCATAACCGATACCGCCTTCAGTAACCAGGCCATTCCAGAACCCAAGAGAATCGAGTATTGCGATGTATCCGTCAACCCATTGTGGGCTTCCAGTGTAATCATTTCCAAAAGATGCATTTCCTTCGAAGCTTCCAAACACCTGAATGGATTGATCAGCACCAGAGATACAGCCATAGGTTCGATCATCGTTTTCGCCACCAGCGTGTTGAAGCCATTGCCAATTATCCGCGTCGTACTTAGCAACAACGATGTCACTTCCTCCAGCAGATTCAATCGAACCAGATTCTTCAAAGGAGATTTCTCCTACAAAGGTCAACGCGATGAATGTTTCTCCATTCGAATTTTGACAAAAGCCACCGAATGGATCTATGCCTAAGTCAGACATTGCAGTATGGCCTGATTCTAGAACCCCATTTTCATCAAACATCATCAAAGCAATACCTGGTTCAGAAGAGCCTAGGAAGATTGTTCCATCTACATCGAGCATATTACGGAAGAGGACACTGACATGGATGGTGTCGTACAAATCAACATACAAATCGGTCAAAAAGAGATCTTGGCTGTTCCCAATCGAAATTGCCCATATCCAGCCCATATCCATGTCGTATCGAGCAAGGAATGCATTGCCTTCGTCAAAATCCTCTTCTTTATCGAGAGTTGGTAATTCACCAAGAGTCATTTGGCACGCAAGCCCTGCACTACCCAAACAGTAGCTCCCTCCAACAATGATATCTCCATCACTAAGCATTGCAATCGAGTCTACTTGGTCGACACCAGAACTTCCAAACGAGGTACTGAAATACCATTCATTGGATTCATTTGAGAACGCTAGAAAGCCATCCTTGTCGTTGCAAATACCAGTTTCACAAAACTGAGTCGAATCATGACCATTTTCTCCAATAAGAATGGATGAAACAAACGTACCGCCTACGGCAACTGAATTATTGGCTAGGGGTACGATGTCCGTGATCCAATCTTCACTAAAACCTCCAACCGACATAACCCAGCCCAATGTTGCATTGCCTTCTTCTGTGGAAGAGACGATTTCCATCTCCTGCAATTCAAGAGGCTGTGGTACGAAAACAGTTGCTAAAACAAGTATCATTAGAACAGAAACCGGTCGATACATACCTCTCTGAGACACTGCCACTTCATCAATTTGTTGCGACTTTGGTTCAACAAAAAACAACGATGTGTTCAAGGACGTTCGGCGTTTGTTACCACATATGACACAACGTCGCGGCAACAATCGACGAGGTGGAGACAAGCGCCAACAGAAGAAGCGACGCTACGGTGGGCCAAGAAAGGCGAATCTTATCGAGCAATCTGCTAAAGATATTGAAACATTCAGAACCAAGGCCAACAAACGCTTTGATTACGAATTCATGGGCGTTCAACCAATTGGATTTCCTGATGAACTGGAAGAGCCTAAGTCATTCAAATTTGAATGGAAATGCAATCCAGTAAACCTTGCTGATGAAGAGCGAATGGCAAATTATGTCGTTCGAAAAGGTGAATTCGGCTGGGTGGACGACGACCGTGTGGATGAAATCGCAGCGTTTGGAAAGTCAACCTCAATCGCAGTTGAACAAGCACTCTCTCTAAGATCGGCTCTACTCCAACAAAAGACAGTGTATGGGCATCATAGCATGAAGCGAAAAAGTACACAGATGCTTCGAGATTACAAACAAGGAACGAGTGTTGTCGAACTCTCAAAGAAATACGACTTTCCTCCAATGAACATATTCCGAACAATCCTTGCTGAGAAAGGATGGTCCAAAACGAAGATCAAGGAATCGTTCAAAGCACCTTCACGGTTTTCAGAACGAGAGCGTTCTGAATTTGAAAGTGCAGAAGAAGCAGACCGCGTATCAAATGTTGATCAAAGCGAAACCCATCTTCGAGCTGATCTTTTCGAAAACATACTCGCAGATTGGTTCGAAGAACAAGGTGTTCGATTGCGTCGACAGCCGGTATTGGTCAAAGAGCAATCTGTTGACCATGGACGACCAAAGGTCACTCCGGACATCCTCTTCCTCGACCACGTATCCATTAATGGAGAACCTGTTGCTTGGATTGATGCAAAGCATTTCTACGGTGCAGATGTTGAATTCCAACGTAAGAAGATGAAGAAACAAATGATGCGATACATCGACGAATGGGGAAGTGGAGCGATTGTATTCCGCCACAGTTTCTCAGAGAATCTCTTCCTTCCTGGCGTTGTTATGTTGGATGCAAGCCCATTGGATTTGTCTGAACTCGATGCTCATTCGTGATTCATTCTCATTGGAGCGAGGGAGGTTTGCTCCACTCCAAATCCAAGTTGTTGAAGTTCAGAAGCAAGCAGACTGAGTGTTTCTTCTGTTAAGGGTTGGTTCAATTGAGTTGGTAAAAGGACACAAGATGTTCCGAGCATACAGAGACGAATTCGAATGTTTGCTTGAAGTTGATGCGTCTGAATGATCGAGCGAACCGATTCAAGTAGGTCACGACGCGTTGGTTCTTCGAGCATCTTTGAGGCAGTTGCAAATACTTGGGACTCTTGCAGCAATTTTGGCCAAACTGTTTCGTCCCATTTCATTTCTGATAGCGTGTTAACCGCAGTATCTCCTGCTCTTGTAATCGTCTTTTTCCAATCAGGATGATCGATGTATTCTGATGTATGTCTCGACCCTTCTGGTTTCCAGATAAGGAGAACTGGGGTTTGAACCCCAAAGCTTCGAGCATGACCTGGACTTGGAGGAGAGCCAGGTACTGTTCGCAATTCTACACCACCGACATAGAGGCCAAGGACATCGCCTAAACCGCCTCGATATCTTCGTTCAATGTGATGAGAAATACGGAAGTATTGTTCAATCGAGCCTTGATTGGTCATTTCAAAACAAGCAAGAGCTGTTGCGCATAGGCCTGCTGCTGACATACCAAATCCTTGACTTACTGGAAGTTCTAATTCAATGGTCAATGAATAATGAACATCCACTGGTAAAAGACGAGCGTTTCGTAACTCATCAACAAGATCAACATACATTTGTGTTTGACCTTCAAAGGGTTCACCTGATGATGAAATAATAACTTCAGTACGGCCTTTTCCTTTGATTTCGAGAACATCACGTTGCCAACCAGCCATTTCTTGACCTTGTTCTTCTGGTTCGGCTTGTCCGATTGGTTCAATGGTTGCAACTACACCTTTCTCGAGACTCATTCCTGCACCGCGACTTCCTTGATTTCGAGGTAAGATTGCATCATCATGAATTGAGAACAGTAAGGTGATGTGACCACCGACACGAACTGTTGCCATAACGTGTCCACCTCATCAATAGGCATCAACATGGCGGAAAAATCCGCTGTTTGTAGGCTCAAGCGAAGGCTCGGGAGAGGTCTTCATTGATGTTCTGGAAACGACTCTTTAGTTCTTCAAGTGCAAGATTGAAGATGGTTGAACCAGGCATTGAACCGTCTGTATCGAAGGAGAAGACGAAACTTCCCTCTACTTGATTGAGAACGATTGCATCATCGAAGTCACCATCGCGTCCAGTTCCTGGACCGACTTGGTGAAGTGCTTTCTCAAGGTCAAGAACTGTTGCAATATCGGTGCACTTCTTGCTCTTGAACAACTTAGCATCGATTGGACGACCATCGGTTGTTGAAAGATCGAGTCCGAACAGAACGTCAGCCTTCTTTGGCTTCTTGAGTTCAGCTTCGTAAACAGGCTGGAATGTTACTGCAGATGCTGAAGCCCACTTTGCGTGATCTCGACCACGTCCAAGTGTTGCGAATGCAATAAATTCGAGGAATTGGCCTTGAGCAAGGTACGTCAAAGGAATCGATTGCATCTCTTCAGAGATGTCAAACAATGGGTCTGAAACGTTCGTTAAATCTCCTGCACGAACGACTCGGTGAGGTTCGTCACTATCGGAAGATGGACCTTGAACGTTGAGTGTGTAGAGGACTTGGCATGATGGGCAGCCTTTGTCATCTTCTGCGAGGTTCAAGCAGGTTTCACATTCATCAGGGAAAGCCATACCTTCTTCAGGATGTGTTGGAATTGGAATCATTGCCAATCGGTGTGCAATAACTTCGTCAGGAAGTGCATTGACCGATTCGAAGATTTCTCCACGGTTGTTGTCTTGGTTTACTCCGAGAGTAAACATTACTTTGCTGATAGCCATCTTTGGTACGTCGGCCATAATAGCACGACGTAGTGCGTTTACTTGTGCAGCATCAGTTCCTTCAACGAGGATTTTGATACTGTTCCCTTTTGGCCATCCATCTACGATACTTGCCTTCATTTCAATTCCTCCGAATCAGACACGACGCCCACGACGTCCGCCCTTTTTCTTTGTTCCATCGTGAGCGATAGGTGTGACATCCTCAATTCGAGTGATGGTCATACCTGCACGAGTAAGAGCACGGATAGCTGCTTGAGCACCTGGACCAGTGTTGTTGGCTTTGTTGCCACCTGGTGCACGGTACCTGATGATGAGTTGAGTGAACTCCTTTTCCTTGAGTGTGTCAGCAAGACGTTCTGCTGCACGAGTAGCAGCGAATTGGCCACCACTGTCTTTGGAAGACTTGACAACTTGTCCACCGGAACATGTTCCAATGGTTTCAGCACCAGTAAGATCTGTTGCTGTCATGAGAATGTTGTTGTAAGAAGAAAAGATGTTGACGATTGCTCTACGAGACATCAAGCCTCACCCCCGTCTTCGACTTCTGCTTCTGCACTTGGTGCAACTTCAGCAGCCTCATTGACTTCATCAGCAAACGGTTGTGTTGCTTCTGGGTCAACTTCTTCTTCTGCGTACTCAGCCATTTCACGGCGTCCGTCAATTGCCTTGCGGATTTCGTGTTCTGGATTGTTAAGATCACTGGAAGGATGGTATTGAATGACTTCTTCCTCGTCACGGTTGACTGGGTATGAAGGAATGGTCACTTTTTGATCGCCAATGCAAATGTGGCCATGGGTTACAAGTTGACGTGCTTGCTTGAGAGAACATGCAAGTCCCTTGTAGTAAACCATTGCTTGAAGGCGTCGATTGAGAATAGTTTCAGCATTAAGTGAAAGAATATCGTCAAGAATAGCGTCCTTGCTGATGAATCCCTTGAGGTGAAGTGAGCGAAGAAGATCGTCCTTCTCACGCATTCCATGGCCTTCAGAGGTGTCAAGTGTACCAATCAAGCGCATAGCTTGGCGTCGATGACGGCGAAGTTGGGACTTTGCCTTCCAGATTTCACGCATGTTTTTCAAGCCGTGATTTGCTTGGATGAGGTGCTCTTCTTCGATTCGAGCCTTCTTCCAAGGATGTTGAGGAGTATCGAATTTTGGTCTTGAAAACTTTGGTTCACCCATACTAAATCACTCCTCATTCCTTCTTCCTGCTTACACCAAGTGTAAGTCCACCACGACCATTGCTTCGTCCGCGTTGTCCACGAACCTTGTTACCGCTAGCGTGGCGAACACCACGGTAGCACTTCATGGTACGAAGACGGTTGATGTCTTCTTTGAGTGTAAGTTTGACTTCTTGACCCGTCAAGTGCATGTCGTTACCGGTTTCGATGTCTGCTGCACGGTTAACCATCCAGTATGGAACAGTGTTAACGAAGTCTTCGATGGCAAGTCGAAGAGTTTCCTGTTGTTCCACTGTAAGATGTCCTGCCATTCGAGCAGGATCAAAACCAGTTGTGTTGCAGATTTGAATTGCGCTTCTTACCCCGATTCCTTTGACGGATGTTAGGGCTGAGGATAGCGGTTTTAGACCATCCATATCGGTATCTGCCATACGGAGAATGTATGAGAAATCATCTCCTAGTTCTTCTTCCTTTGATTTTGCCATTGAAGTTCACCTATACGATGCGACATGATGTCAAGCAGTTTTCCGACCAACAACCCCTATATCAAGACCGCGATGCAGGTGTCCGATTTCACTGGTCAGATTTTTCTCCCATCTGAACACAAAAAAGGAGGTGGTTTGAACTCGTATGTTTGGTCAAAAACGCCTTCCTACGTCCTTGCCTTCTTTTCAGTTGGCGGTCGATATTACCCTGTAACTTTGGTTGTAAGGATGCATCAAGGCTCATTCGAATGGTCATTGCGGAGATGTCATTTTCCAGTGCCGTCGATACAATTTCATCGATGTTCTCTTCATCGAGAGGTTTGTCAAGAAGTTCAACGACTCTACCTGTGGCTTGAACAAACGGATGATGTGGATTCTTCAAAGGTCCATTGTGATGGATACGAGGTCTTCGAGGCGATGAATCAGCCCATCGAACATTTGCTGCAGTCGACAATTGTTCTGAAATCCAAGCGTCGGCTAGGCCAGATTCAACAAGGGCAGCATCGAGAATCGTGACCCATTCGTTGCGTCGAGCAGTGAGCAGAGAGTGGTGCTCAGTTGTTGTTTCAACCTCGCGTTGTTCGATGACCGAATTGGCAGCTCCAACGGTTGGAGCAAGGCGAACAAAACGCTTACTGATGCCCTTGGTTGAGACGTTACCCAGCCACAATTCGAGTCGATCAACACGACCTCCTCCTCTCGACATCCACGTCCAAGTTCGCTCTATTCCTGGCCAGACCTCTTCAACCAGTGATTCGACTTCTTGTCGTCGTTCATCGGTCAATCGAGGTGAAAGATCAAGGACGATAGAAGGCCCACGTGAGGATTCAGCCAAGTACGGTTTCCACGCCTGGAAGACACTCGAAAGATTTGGTTGCATCTCATCCAATCCATGGGTGCGAGAATTTCGTGGCCGGGCTGGGTCAAGATGCAGGAACGAAATGCCCCCCATTGCTTCAATATCGACAGACTGAATCACTTCTTCGCTTGCTGTTCCATCACCTGCAAGAATGGATGAACGACGGTGCCAGCCTTGATCGAAGGTGTGGAAACGCTTCGCAATTGTGTTCAAATTCAAACAACTTGCAATCGCTCGATCACGGTCAAGTTCGATTCCTAATGCTGGCATTTTGAGTTGCGAAGCGTAGGCAGCCAACTGGATTCCTGAGCCACAGGCACAATCGAGGAGAACGCCTCTTGGAAGATTAAATTCTGCGACCGCTTTTGCTCGAACCATCGCTACTTGCCAAGGTGTAGCAAGGGGCTTTCCTTCACTTGCGTGATAGAAAGCAAGGTCGCTCATTGTTGCGTCAGCAACTGGCGGATGTACCGCTTCTTGTTGTGATGGGGTCAAAACTTCCATGAGTGCCACCTAGTTGGTAATGTCTGACCGTGAAAGAATACTCTCGAATGGAATTCCCGCCGCAGCAAACGCTTCGACGCCGCCTTCTTCTCTGTCGAGAATACTGATGACTGCAATGACCTTGCATGACGTGTTTTCGTGAATTCGTTCAACGGCTTTGATCGAAGATCCGCCCGTTGTCGTTACATCTTCAAGAATGACAACATTTCCGCCTTCAGCAATCGAAGCGCCTTCGATTCCCGGAGGATTGTTGGTTTTTCTGCCGCCTCTTCCTTTCGGTGATTTGCGGACCATGAAGCCTTTACGCTTCTCGCTTTCAGCGCCTGTGATAACGATAGCAGTCAATGGGACTGCACCCAATTCAAGGCCTCCGACGAAGACTGGGTCGAGATCGTCAAGACGATGATTAAACAGCGTGGAGAGAAGGTTCGCCGATTCGGTATGCATCATCACTGGCTTCATGTCGAAGAACCAACGTGAGTTACGCCCAGATGCGAGTGTAAAGGCGTCATCAGAACCACCGTCAAGGAAAGCAAGTTCCCGAACCATCTCAACCAAACGCTCCCACTCGGGCATAGATTTCAACGAAGGGTGAACGCTCATGGTTCAATCGTGATGCATCTACCGCATGAATGTTCGGCTTGCGTTGAAGCAAAATAGTCCTCCGATTGCATCATAAAGTCTCGACATCGAAGGGTTGTTTGGGGGTCGTAAGTTGGGAGAAGAAACTCGAGCAACAGCGACTCTCGACCCATTGATTGGAGTCGATATTGCCCGACTGGAGAAGGAGATGGAGCAATACCAGAGCCTCTTGGATGAAGATGCTGACTATGCTTACAGAATAGCAGAAGAAGCTCGACAACAAAATCTTGACCCGAAACCATTTGTTGAAATTCCAAGAGCAAGCGATCTCGCAAGCAGAACTGAGAAGTTGCTCATCGAACATCTTGAAGCATATCCTGTCGCTGATGATATTCGCGAAATGCTTGCTGAACATGATCGTGAGACAACATCGATTATGATGGCTCAACGTGTTGCTAAGGGCTTTCGAGAACAGGGGTATGACATGGTCAAATCCATTGATGTTGGACTCCGAGTGGGCCTGGCAATTCTTACAGAAGCCGTTCTTGTTGCTCCTCTTGAGGGGATCAGTGAAGTGCGCCTGTTGAACAACTTGGACGGTTCGCCCTTTGTTTCAGTTCACTTTGCAGGACCGATTCGTGCTGCTGGAGGTACTGCTCAAGCTCTTGCCGTACTCATCGCTGACATGATTCGACGAGAACTCAAAGTCGGACCATATATTCCAAGCGATGGGGAAGTCGAGCGAGTGAAGGAAGAATTCGGTTTATACAGAGGGAATCTTCAGTATCGACCTTCTCCAAAAGAAATTGAAGAAATTGTACGTGCTTGTCCAGTTATGATCAACGGAGAATCCACAGAATCGATCGAATGTGCCGGTTATGGACGTGTTCGAAATATCGATGAAGCCCGAATACGCGGTGGTGTGTTACTGGTGATTGGAGAAGGGATGTGTCTCAAGGCTCCAAAAATTCAGAAGCATACTGAACGACTCAACGTTCCTGGATGGGATTTCATCTCCAAATTCGCTTCAAAGGGCGAAGATGAGGGTGGTTCAAACGATCCTGATGCATTCAAGAGTCGAAAGGTGCAACCGATTGACAAGTTCATGAAAGACATCATCGCAGGGCGTCCTATCTTTGGAGGGCCTCAACAACCAGGTGGTTTCAGACTTCGTTATGGTAGAGGACGTCCTTCCGGCCTTGCTGCTGCTTCACTAAATCCTGCATCGATGTTGGTTCTTGATGACTTCATCACCGTTGGAACACAAATGAAAATTGAACGTCCTGGAAAAGCGTGTGCAGTGACTCCAAGCAATGATTCTGAAGGGCCATACGTGGTCCTTTCTTCTGGTCAATTCTTACGAGTAGATGAATCGAGTATTATGCAAACAATACGGCCAGATATTCGTTCAATATGGGACAATGGAGAGATTGTCATTGGATATGGGGAATTCATGGAGAACAACAAGAATCTGGTTCCAGCAGGATACACAACGGACTGGTGGGCGAGCGATCTCATCGATGCTCTACGCACTCAAGAAGATGTGGAGGCTTTCGTCAAAATCTGCGATTGTGGCAAGGATGTACCCGAAGGCGTTCCAGGAGTAGCAACCTATGAGAGTGCCTTTGAGCAGTTTCATATTCGCCGACGATGGCACCGGTTCTTGTCTCGTATGACTGTGGATTGGAATCAAGCATCAGCAATTGCGGAACGATGGCGCACGTCCTTACCCCCTCCTCACAATCCATGGTTCCTCGACCTTCCACTCGAATGGGTTCCAAACGTGATTAAAGCACTTCAAAGAGGAAAGGTTGAAGATGCTGGTAAAATGCCTGATTCATCCCCTGAAAATCCATTCAGTGCTTCGAAATGGTTGCGTTTCACTGGTGCTGCTTCTGGATGGGATCCCACTGAAATGGACAAATTACAACCCGAATCAATTCCTCCTGTTTCTGAACTTCAACCCATTGGATATGACCTTCTTCCTGAGGAACCAATCTTCCAAGAGACGCTCCCTGAAGCATGGACGTTCATGCAACACGGTCTGCTCAAAGGAGCCTTGCTGCTTCTGGGAATACCTCATCACCATGAAGGAGACGATATTGTTGCTACATGTGGCTGGCAGGCTCTACTCAATGGATTTGGTTTCACCACTCGCAAGTCGGAACTCCACCAACTCATTGACCTTGGAATCAGTGTAGAACAACGCATCCTGGAATTACGGGATTGCAATACAGTGCTTCGTGCTGAACGAGCTCGGCTGTTCGCTCTTGAGAAAGAACGTTCCACCATTCGAATCGCTGCAGAGACCGAAGCACGTCAACGTGGTTTAGGTATTTCAGAGACCGATCAAGTTGGAAAGGAAGCTGCTGAATCAGTACCCGATGAAGGGCCTGAAAATGCATCTCGGTACAAGGCCTCACAACGCATGCATGATGACCATGAAGTGGATGGTCTTCTCCCTCTTATTCGTGAATCGTCTACCTTGCGCTGGGAACATGCGGCTCCGCAACGCGTTGGTTGCAGAATGGGCCGTCCTGAAAAATCGGCTCCCCGTGAAATGTCTCCTCGCTCACACACACTCTTCCCTATCGCTTTGGAAGGAGGTAATCAGCGACTCATCGCCAATGCTGCCGGTAAGGGTTCCATTCGAGTTCAGATGGGTAAGCGATTGTGTTCAAAATGTGGAAAGGATTCACCGTTCATCACATGCCATCATCGTGTTGTTGACAGCGATGGATTGCCCAAGATTGGAGAAACATGTGGCGGGCGAACCGACATGCGTGAATCATCGAGTAAAAGTCGTCGTCGAGGAGAAATGCAAAGCGTTCCAATCGAAGCAATTCTGGAAGACGCACAACTACGTATCGGAATGACCCGATTGCCTCAACAAGTCAAGTGTGTCAAGGAACTTAAGAGCAAGAATCAGACTCCAGAAGCCATCGAAAAGGGTCTTATTCGAGCGAAATATAATCTCCCCGTATTCCGTGATGGCACCATACGTTTCGATATGAGCGATGTCCCAGTAACACACTTCACTCCTAAGGAAATCTATGTTGATTGGAAGCGACTTCATGCTCTTGGATACACGCATGACTGGGAAGGAAATCCTCTCGAGCGAGATGACCAAATGTTGGAATTGTTCCCTCAAGATTTCATTGTCGCTAAAAACGCAGCAGATTATTTCATTCGCACTGCTCAATTTGTCGATGAAGTCCTGGTCAAATATTACAAGATGGATCCGTACTATAATGCAACGACGAAAGACGATCTTGTTGGACAACTCATCTGTGCCCTTGCACCGCACACATCAGGAGGCGTTCTGTCCCGAATCATCGGATGGGCGGATTGTTCTGGTGGCTATGCTCACCCATTATTCCATGCTGCAAAGCGTCGTAATTGCGATGGTGATGAAGATGCGATTATGCTACTGATGGATGGATTATTGAACTTTAGCCGTGAAATCTTACCTGCAAATCGTGGTGGTCAAATGGATGCTCCGCTCGTCTTAACAACGCGTCTTAATCCAACTGAAATCGACAAAGAAGCTCTGAATGTTGATTCTGCTTGGTTCTATGAACGACAGTTCTACGAAGCAACATTGAATCAACCTCATCCAAAAGATATTGCTGACAGCATGGACTTTGTTGAACGACGACTTGGAACCGTTGCTGCAGTTCGTGGCTATGGATATACGCACGATTGCGAACGAATGGACGAAGGGCCTGAACTCTCTGCTTACAAGACATTAGCCACCATGATCGACAAGATGAATGGACAACTAAATCTCTGTCAGCGATTACGAGCAATCAATGCTAGAACCGTTGCGTCATCTGTTATTCGATCTCACTTCCTTCCAGATTTACGTGGTAATCTCAACGCTTACGGGCGACAAAAGATTCGATGTTTGAAATGTGGAAATTCGTACCGCCGAATGCCTCTTGCTGGCCATTGTATTCAACCTGAGAAGGTGGGTGGTCGCGGGCTATCCGCTCACGGCGTGGCTCGAAGTGAGGGTGGTCAATGTAACGGGAAACTGGCTCTAACAGTTTCAGAAGGAGCTGTTCGAAAGTACATCAAAGTTACAAAGCACGTCATGGATACATACGGGGTCGATACCTACACTCGTCAAAATATGGAGTGGCTAGCAGGAAGTGTTGAATCGCTGTTCAGCAATGACCGAGCAAAACAAATGTCACTCTCAGATTTCCTGTGATAGGAAAGCGATTCGTGTGCGCCATCTGAGGGCAATGTTCGTATTTACCCAAATCTTATGACTTGAGGCCGTTAGCCGAAAGTAGGCGGTAGGAGTGAACTCACAACGACTTATCCTCTGGATATTACTCTCTTTTTCTATTATTTCTATTTCAAGTGCAGGCGCAGTTTTCCAACTTATGGAAGATGTCCCCCCTCTTCTAAGAGCATCATGGAGATTCCAACTTACGGCATTAATTATGGCGCCAATTTTTGCTTACCAATTCAACGCCATGAGAACGGATGAAGAAGCAATTACTAAACTAAAATCAAAACAGACTCTATGGATTTTAACAGGATCGGGGCTCAGTCTTGGACTCCATATGGGCGCATGGGTTTGGTCATTGGACAATACCTCGCTTTCACATAGTTTACTATTCGTTACAATTCATCCACTCATCATTGTTTTTGGAGCATTAATGTTGAGAAAATACGTTCCTTCCAAACAAATTTTTGGGGCAAGTATTGGATTCATTGGAGGAGGGATTACACTTCTTGGAATCTCTGTTGAATCAGAAGTAACGTTACTTGGAGATCTTGCTGCTATCGTTGGCGCATGTGCAGTCGTTGGATATTTCATCGCAGGTAGAACTCTGCGTCAGTGGATGCCTCTTTTCGTGTACATCTTACCTGTCACAATTATAGCTGCAGTTTTCCTTGCAATTATGTCACTTTTACTTGAAGGCAGTACATTCTCAATGACCAACCAAGATTTATCGATATTTGGGTGGTTAAGTAGTGCTTGGATTTTTTATGTCCTCTACTTGGCGATCTTCCCTGGAATTGTTGGACACGCTGGCATAAGTTCCGTTCTACGTTGGTTCCCTCCAATAATCGTGAGTGTCGCGTATCTGTTTGAACCTCTCATCGGCTCCTTCATCGGATGGGTTTTAGGAACTACAGGAATACCCAGTTTCTGGACATGGGCTGGGGCAATTGTCTTGATGATGGGGACTATCCTCGTGATATGGGGCGATGAAGAGAACAAAAAACGAGAGGTTGAATTATAATGATTAGCAATGGAAACTCATCTTTAATTGTCGCTGGATTTTTCTCAGCATTAATTGGTCTTGCCCTCAATGGAGTCTCTCGACTAGCGATCGGAGAGCCCATCATTGAGCCAGATACCGTCGTCATTTCCCAATATATTCTCACGAGCATGGCAACAAGTGTCATCGGACCCGCAGTCATCTTTATCCACCGCTTACATCTCAAATCGACAGATATGGAATACGGTGTCCTTTCTATGAATTGGCCCGATTCAAATGCTCCGCTAACGAAAATTGGGCCCGTTCGAGCAAAGATTGCATATTCATTACGGAACTTAATTGAGGGTATTGGGACAAAAGAGGCTGATGCGCAGAGTGAAATAATCGCCAATCAAATCGTGCATTGGACACTTCATGAACAAGAAGCAAACGTTCGTGATTTCGGTCGAATTCAGCTCATTTCTCAAACACCTGGTCTTTCTCAAGATGCTGAGGCAAAAGATACGTACCAACTGATTACAGAATTCGCCAAGAAGGGAGACTCCATCTATGCTACAGCGTTCACAAACACTCGTCTATGGTGGTTGAGACCTCAGACTGGAGAAAAATTCTTGAAATTTAATCTTGACCTTATTGGAAGAGGATTGGACATTAAACGGATATTTGGCGTTAATCATCCAGATTGGCCCGGATTTGACTTGGGGGAAGATGAAGACGGAGCAAAGAAAAGACTCATCCAACTCCATGCAAACCTCAAAGGTACTGAAACATATACAATTGAATACAATTCATTCATGAATTCACGGATTCGGACGAGATATGGCATGGAATTACGGGATTGCATGATCTTAGTTCGTAATGGAAAACCATATTTTGGATTGGAATGGGCAGTTGATCTCTTCGGTGAGGCAGACAAAGTTTACGTTGTTTTTGGACAGTCCCAATTAAACACGCTTTACGATAATATGTTGGCTATTTTGGATGTTGATGAATCAGACGGTCTTTCGATAATCGAGCAACAGAATCCTTATGAGATTGAAAATTTTGAAGAAAGAAAAAGAGCAATGAGTGATCTAAAGAGTATTCTCGATTGATGATCAAATACCCTCTGTTTGTCTTTTTCACACATCATTATGTGATGGGATCTCTCCATGGTGAATCGTTTGCTTCATCCGCTTCAGGCATACCGACTTGAGTTCTTTTGAACTCACGTGGTTTGTCATCTTTCGTTTCTGTTGATTTTTCATTGCTGTATTTTGAAACAATCTTTCGAACACCAATTTCACCAAATGCAACTGCTACAAGTAAAACTGAGAGGATGAGATGTCCCCAAATTGCGATTGGCGCAAAGGGTGCTACGTCAAGTGTTTGAGTAGCAAGGATGTTTTCACCAATGGTTGTTTCAAGCGTGTATTCGCCAGGTGGTAACTCCGCTTCAACGGAAGCAAATTCATTGGTTTGGCCGCTCCATGAAAGGACGGTTTTACCATTAGCATCAACAAGTTTCCATGAGACATCCTCAATCCTTGAAGCATCGTCAACGTGGACAAAGTTCGATTGAATCTCAATTGGAAGATTTGCTTCACTTCCAAAAACTGGCTGGAGAGAAACTTCACGATTGGCTTGGAATTCATGGTCGATGTCATTAAGTTCCTGAGAGGCAACGTTGTTTGAAACGTTAGCCCAGATGATATTTATGATGAGAAGCGCAAATACCCACATCCCAATATTGATAATTTTACGTGCCTCCATAGTAACATCACGTCAATCATAGTTTATCAGTTGGTGTTCAACTCCCAAACGAATCATTGCCTCATTCATCCACTGTAATTTGTCCAACTTAGCCATAGGATTCGTGGCCCCGGACCACATTCCAACTTTTTGTGTTGAAAATCCTAAGCATTGAATTTTACCTAGATTCAGACCCATCGATTGAAGAAAACAAAGAGCACGATCTCCGTCAGTGAATCCTCCAGGATTATGCATTCCTGAAAACGATGTTTTTGTTTGGTGCGTTAATGTAAGAGATGGAACGACTTCCATTTTTGCCCATTCGGTACATAGCCTCGTCCAAGTTTTCAGATTATCTCCATGTGCATGTAAGATGATATGGACAGGATATTCGATGGCGCGTTGAAGGTGTTCTGCCCCATCTCCATCGCTTACAACACAGAGTACTTTGGAAAGATCGTCAACTGCTCCAACCGCTCCATCAGCAGCGATGAATCGTGCTCCTATATCGTAGTCAGCGGTTCGAATCTTCTCCGAACCGGCGCCTATGACATAGAGTTGGTTTGCTGCATGAAGGTTTTCTCGAAGGGCTCTTGTTGCCTGCTGGCGTTGATCAAAACTCCACTCTTCACGGCCAAACGGTTGTGGTTTGGAAAACAAATATTCCATCTGTTTCGCAGACTCTTCATCGTTTTGAAGTGCATACCCAAACGCTTCACGAACCTCATCCTGTAACGCAAGAAGAGGCTCTAACACATCGTTGAACACACCCTGCCCTAGAGGGAGATGTTGAAGAAAGGTTTGGGTTGTCAAGTTCATATGGTATCGGGTTCATTCGTCTGATGTGCCCCGACCAACACATCAACCAATCGTCACTGATGAGGTGACGCTTGCGCGCTATCCATTCCTGCCTCAAGCAAGTGGTTGGATACAAAATATGGCCGCTAAGCATAACATTTCATTGGATGATTTAATCGATGGCCCGCTCATGGAATCAGCCCGTAAGCGAGCCCGTATTCGATTGGTTGATACCGTTCAGTCCAAGGAAGGGGTTGAGTTGAGTGGCGGCGACATCCACACTGAGGAAGGGCGATTGATTGAAGCATTCTCATTCTACTATGCTCGGCTTGTCATTTGCGCTTCAGAGGATGAGCGTCTTCTCGCTCGATGGGCTCAAGCAGAAGCTGCCAGAGCAGAACATCTTATGATCCGAGATTCTGCAAATCTTGAAGCGATTGCCCGCACATACATCTCTGTACTCGACAAAGTTGAGAGTGGGAATTCATTTCGGCGAAACATTGCTTCTTCAGATATTCAAGCGTTAAGACAAACCAAAGATGGCTTGGAATGGAGTCTCGGTCTTTCAGATTTTATCGAGGTATGCCCTCGTATTACAGGAAACCGCTGGAGGCTTCCGAATTGTGACGTGGAGAATGGCATTGTACGACTCCATAATGAAAACAAATACAGTTCAACTGCAAAACTCGCTCGACTGTTACGTGAACACATTAAGTCTGATGTTGAACGCGAAGGGGTTCAAAAAATGGCAGAGGTAACAACTGACCTAGCCATCCGATTAGCGGAACCTGTTGGAATGGTTCGAAATCTCTTGAATCAGAAAACCAGTGAGGCAATCGCCTTGGTTGGTGCAGAAGAGGAGGATTGGCCGCCATGTATGAGAAAGGCAGTGGCGGACCTATCCGCTGGTGTAAACCTCAATCACTTTGGAAGACTGTTCCTTGCTTCCATGGCTGCAACATTAGCATTACCAAAAGAAGCATGTGTTGATTTCTTCAGAGGAGCACCCGATTTCAGTGAAGGTACAACTTCCTATCAAGTCGACCACGTCTATCAGCACGAATACACACCATCCAGTTGTTCTAAGTTGAAAGTAAATCACAACTGTCCTGTTTTACCAGGGGACAACAGGTTATGTGATCAGCCATGGCTTGACCATCCGCTGAAATACATTCGCGCTACTCAACGGCGAAAGCAACGTGAGCAACAAGCACAAGCACCCCAAGAACAGCCTCCAACAGATTCAGAGCAAGCAAGAGTTTGAAGTGGAGGAACGCATACCCTTGAACAGGGAGAGAAATGACACGAGTACTTGTCCTGACTGTTGACCGAGACAATGATCTTGGAATCAAAACCTCGATTCGAGGTCCTGTCATTGGTCGCAGACAAGTACTTACTGCTGCTCTCAAGCTTGGTATTGCTGACCCAGAAGAAAGCGATACTAACGCTATTCTTGGTGCTCTCTCTCAGCACGATTCTCTGCTCGAAACAGGTGGAGAAGACGATGAAGTCGAGGTTGCAATCCTTACCGGTGATGAAAAGGTTGGTGTACGTTCAGACCGTGCAATTGCAGCTCAATTAGAAGAAGTTGTTTCAGCCTTCCAACCTGATGAGGCCGTCTTAATCACGGATGGAGCAGAAGATGAATCTGTTCTTCCAATTATTCAATCTCAAGTTCGAATCGACCATGTCCAAAAGGTCATTGTCAAGCAATCGAAGGGTATTGAAGGGACCTACTATTACATCGTAAAGGCGCTCGAAGATCCAAAATGGAGAGCCAAGTTCATGATTCCATTTGGATTGGTTCTTGCAATCTTTGGCCTGGGTATTATGCTGCCAAACGAGATTGGCGGCATTGTCATTGGTGCCCTTCCATTGCTGCTCGGTTTGTTCATATTCGCAAAAGGTGCTGGTATCGAAACAACCGTCAATCGAGTTGTTCAGGAAATGCGAGATAACGCAGATGCTGCTATGTTTTCCTCTCTCTTGTGGACTGCAACTGTCTTCAGTGCGATCTTTGCAGGTGCTGAGGGATGGCAAACATTCGATGATCTTGTCGATACTGAAACAACATCAATTCTATGGATGCAAGTTGCAAATTCTTCCCTAGCTTGGATTGTTATTGCTTTCCTCACTTCAACGGCCGGGTTCATGCTTTTGCGATTGAAGCGCGGAAGTTTCTCAGGCCAGTTGTTCGTTTTGAGCATCTTTGGCATGGTCGTCTATTCCTTCGTCAACACCGCTCTTCAAATTGCCATTGATATCCTGAGTGGAAATGATTACGAATTCAACGTTACGAATATTGGAAACACTCTCTCCGTACCGCTTGCCTGGATTGTTGCACTATGGCTTACTATGACCATTGTCAAGGGACTGAAAGCCAAGCAGGCTCAATCCGAGCGCTACTGGGGCATTTGATCAAAGTACAAACTTTGGAAGGTGTCGAGCAATTGTGCTATGGCTGACAACGCCAGCAAGCACACCATCATCATTGACAACTGCAATTTGATTCAAGTCGTGAGTTAACATAAGTGCCCCTGCTTTGAGAAGAGGTGTTTCAAGACGTACTGTCATTGGAGGAAGGTTGACGAGTTGTTTTGCTTCAATGCCATGCATCCAAGCAATTGAACGATTAACGGTCTTTCTTGAGATGAGTTTCAAGACATCAATGGCATGAATACGACCCATTGGGACGCCATCACGATTGACGATGAAGAGATGATCTAACTCTTTCATAGTCATCGCTTCAAGGACATCAGCCATTGAAGCAGTGGAACGGACTGCTCGAGGTTTTTGCATAACTTCTTCACAGGTAAGTCTACGAACATCAAGTCTGTTTTTACCAGACTGCTTTCGTACGCTGTTGCTTGTTTTTCGTCGATTAAGGCTTGCCATATCTTACCCTTCTTGTCCTGCGCCCCACTGGTAACCCATATCAAGGCTTGTACGGCTATCCCTTCCGGATTACAGTATATGAACTCCGTAATCAGGTTCCGAGAACAAAACTCCTCAAACCTCAATACACAAGAGTTGAACGGCGTTGTATGAGTTCAATCCCAGTCGACGTACTAACTCGGATTTCTGGCCTGCAAGGGTATGAGCGTCAACTCGAAGTTGCATCTGTTGCACAACAATACGGAATGGCTCCTGAAGAGGTCGAAGCGATCGCAAATCGCTTTTCAAAAGGGACTCCTCAGCAATCAATGGCTGGATTCCAACCGGTAGCGAACAAAGAAGTCCCACAGATTCCTACGCAGGCACAAAACATACCTGTGAATCAAATGCGATTCCAATACGATCCTACAGATGGTGCAAAGGAGCGCCGTTCTCAAGTCGACCAAGCAATTCTATGTCCTGCATGCGGCGTTGCCTTAGGCATACCAAGTCAACGACCGATCAAGGTCACGTGTCCACAATGCCTCCATGAGGCCTTGTTTCAATGAAAGGAAGTGAATCCCAATGAGCCTCCCTACAACACCTCGCCTTTGGCCGTATGAGCCTCTCAATTCACCACTACCTCTACCGCAACAACCTGTTATTTTTTCAGAGGAAGAGTTGTTTTGGATCGAAGCCGAAGCCATCGAAGCAGAGTCTATGTCAGTGGATGAATTAAGGAATACCGTCTCGGATTGGAAATCTGCATCAGGAGATTCAATCGATTCGATTCTATCCACACTCGGCGCTCCGTCCATGCAAGAACGACGACTTATTCTTCTGATTGGAGAATTGGCTAATCCGTCTCGCTTGTACGATATCGGTGCAGGCCCAATGCCGATCATCAACGTTCGAATAGACGACGTATGTCGTACTTGGAACGATACACTGGATGCTCGAATGGTTCAACCTGGTGTTCATCACATCACCTTAGCTCGAACGCAAGGATGGTGGGAATCAACGCACCTTGGCTTTGCAACGCTACCTCAAATTCGACAACTGATTGAATACCTTGGCGATGGTTCAAGGATCAAATGGAAACCTGCAAAACTTGCTGAAGGGTCTCTCCATGTTCTTCATGATACAACAATGGAAGCACCAACAATTGATGACATCCAATGGGATGGAACGGTCGAGTTAGTCGAACGTGAACGCCCTGCATTTGATGGACCCCAACTCCCATTTGAAGAAGTCTTTACGCCAATTCATACACTCGCAGGATGCTACAACCATCGAGGACGATTTGCTCGATGCATTCATTATTTGCAACGCTCATTCCATGACAATATCTACCGCAGAGGATCAGCCCGAGTGTGGAGTGATGTCATTTCTGTAGTAAAGAAGTAGAATTGATGAGAACAATGCTCATGAGGCACGAGGCCTTGGCAAGGACAAGAGGGATTCGATGATCATCGCACCAAGTGTTCTAACAGCAGACCTTGCAGCCCTAGGAAATGCTTGTCAAGAAGCCGTTTCTGCTGGACTCGATTGGCTTCATCTCGACGTTATGGACGGGAACTTTGTCCCGAATCTTACCTTTGGCCCTCCAGTCATCAAGCAATTACGAAAGCACTTGGGAGATGGTCCTGTATTCGATGCTCATCTGATGATTGAGAATGCTGAAACCATGTATCAAGATTACATCGATGCTGGTTGCAATCATCTTACTGTCCATGTTGAAGCCGTCACGCACCTTCATCGACTCCTTCACGCAATTCGGGAAGCAGGTGCAGGGGCTGGAATCGTTCTGAATCCAGCAACACCCGTTGACATTGCTTTGGAAGTCCTTCCTGATGTTGATCTCGTTCTAATTATGAGCGTTAATCCTGGCTTTGGAGGACAATCGTTCATTCCAACTGTTGAGGCTAAAATCCGTAAACTCCGCAAAGCCATCGATAAACAAGTCGCTTCTGGTGGACGAGAGGTGCAATTACAAATCGATGGTGGCGTCAAGACACACAACATTGCTATGTTGAGAGAATGGGGCGTTACCAACGCAGTGGTCGGTTCAGGGCTCTTCAATGATCGAGGGAGTGTTGCTGACAACCTTACAACGCTTCATGAAGCCCTCAATGTCTGAGTGATTTGATGCGAATCCTGTTGGTGACATTGCTTCACCCCCTTCCAACAAATGCTGCAAGAGGCACATTCGTAGCAGACCATGCACAACTCCTACGTGACTCAGGGCATGATGTGCGTATCATCAACCCTTTACCGCGTATGCTCCAGTACATGGAACAACGTCGCTCAACACTGACAGGTGTTGCAAAATCACCTAAGAAATTTGAACATAATGGATTTGAAATCCTCTCTCCGCGATTCATTGCACTTTCCGACCATCCTTACCCTTCCCTTACCTCAAGAAGTATACGTAATCGAAAGAAAGCCATCGAATCTTGGCTCGGAACTTGGCGCCCAGAACACATTATTTGCCATACACTTTGGCCGGTTGGAGAACTTGCAAAGTCCCTCGCAAAGCGATGGAAGGTCCCTTGGACCGGTGTTGTTCATGGCCATGATGTTGATGTTGGCCTCGACCATTCAACTATCGGGAAAAGAATCCGTTCGATGATGGAATCTGCAGATAACATGGTCTTTGTCAGCCAAGGATTGAAGCGGTCTTCAGAGCAAAAGAATGTCTTACCAAAGGCTTCGTTTGTCATCCCCTGTCACTCTGAAATGGATGCTGAGTGGGCTCGTCCAATGAAACCATGGAAGGGAAGGTGGAGAAGAGAGGCAATCGATATTCTGTTCCCTTCTGATCCTCGGCGCCCCGAAAAGAACAATTTACTCGCACTTCAAACAGGCGAGATTCTCGAACATCGTGGATGGATTGTTGGAATGACGACACTAAAGCAACAACCACGTAGTATCGTTTGGGACAGAATGATTGTCGCAGATCTTACGCTGATCACCTCTCATCGAGAATCTGGACCTCTCGTTGCCAGAGAGTCGATTCTCTGTGGTACACCTGTCGTTTCAACGAACGTCGGCGATGTAGGAACATATCTCCCAACTTCTCTCGTCATTGATGAAGCAACACCAGAGTTACTTGCTGACGCCTGCGAATCCGCACTCGAAACAAATTGGATTAAAAATCCAATCACTCTGCCTCGGAAGTTTTCTCAGGAATCTGTAAGCCAACAGTGGTCTTCATTGCTTCAAGGGCTCCAGGAAGAAGAATGAATAATGGAAGCCCAGAAAGCGCCCACCAAGACCGTTCAGAGAGCGCAAAACACGTCACAAAGACAAGTGCAATAGTCAGAACCCATTGCAGACCTCGACTCTTGAATTCGCTCCATCTCTGACTCAAACCAATGCCTGCAAATAGCATGATGAATGTCGATGCGACCGAAGCATAAGCAGCCATCTCAAGAGCGGTTCCAACACTCTTATCGGCTCCCCAATTGATCAAAAACCATCCAATCAGTGTTGCCATGATCACAACAAGAGCGATGAGACTGGTAAATCTCCAAGGTCGAGTTCCTGCTTGTAGAGATGTGTAGGAGGGAACACTCAGTACGGTCATAGCCCAACCTGTAAGTAAAAGCATGAAGATGTCTTGAGCTGAAGCGCCAAGGCTACCATCAAAATATTCAGATGGAAATGCAACAGGAAGCAAGAGTGTAACAATACCTGCCCCTGAAACCAATCCAATCGGCACTAAGCCAAAAGCAATGGATTCAACTCGATTGAGGTGCCCGTTGTAGAGTGTTTCATCATCACGAGAAGCTCCAAGGACGGGAAGTAAGGCGGATCTCATCGCTTGAGGAATAAGTAACCCTGCAAGCCAAGCAAGTTGAGCAACGTGGAACAGTGCTACTTCTTCGAGTCCTAATTCAACTGAAAGAATGAATTTCTCTATTCGAATAACATACGGTAAGACGCCCAATGTAATCGCAAAAGGAAGGGCTGCGATGAGGAGTGATTTCTTATTCTCCCAAATTGATCCTAATTCTTTGAATTCTGTTTTCTTAACCTGATTCACATTTGCGACTCGATATGCGCCCCATAATGCAAGCAAGCATCCAACGCTTGCACCGATCAAAAACACAAGCGCATACCAGACAACATCAGTTGAAGATGCGTAATAGAGAGCCCCATATCCAACAGTAGTTACGCCTCGTTCCACAACTTTCGTAATGGATTCAAATCGAGCATCTCCAGAGGCTCGTAAAGCAGTCCTAGGTGCATATGATGCAATATGAACAAGGGCGATTACTGCAGCTAGAAGCATCAGACTATCATGAGCGCCCAGGTAGAGAACTAATCCACAAGCGAGGGGCGCAAAGAGAAGAGCCGCAATAATCTGTAAACGATAAATTTGAATCATTCCAGACCAAATTGATGAAGGTTTTCTTGGACCATCACGAGCAAGGAGGGTTGGTAAACCCAAATCGAGAAGAAGAAAGAGTGTTGCAAATAGATCAAGAGCGATGATGAGAAGGCCATAGTACTCAGCAAGTAATGCTCGAGCAAGGAGCAACTGTCCAACGAGAGCGAGAAAGACCGCAATGATATCTGCAGCACTCAACCAGACGCTATCGCGACCAAAAGAAGGGCGACGCGAAGCATGCTGCATGATACTTCCAGACGTTGAAGATGCATGAATCAATGGGTAGGCAGTGTACTGGGGGACTGAACACCCATTGTACTTCCCCATAATGTCTTGAGGGGGTTGCAAGAACCCTTCCGATTTCATGGGAATGATATGTCTGTTGTCAGTACTATCCCATAAGAGACCGTTTGAAATTCATCAATTAAGCCGTTTGGAATTCATGATGAACTAATGAAATCCATCAACCCAATTTCATTATATCCATTACCTCAATCCCCCAACTATGCAAACAACAAGAGTATTGCTAATGATTGCCATGATTT
>JADHSC010000040.1 GCA_016777125.1 Candidatus Poseidoniaceae archaeon | reverse complement strand
CCCTTTGTGTGAACTCATTCGGCCTTAAGTGTCTTCTTCTTTCTGTCGCCACTGCTTCGGCGGAGCTTCATGAAGATCTTTGAACCACAGTGACTGCAATGGATTCCATTGCGTTCGCGGTCAAAGCTTTCGTGTGTTCCACAGAGGGCGCACTTGTAATCAACAAGTTCTGACATGAATCATCCGACCTACCTATTGGTTTTGAACCTATCTTTCGCAATAAGAGTTTACAATTACCTTAATTGACGTGTCTCTTCGTTTAGAAATCCTGTCGATAATATCCTTGTAAGCGGTTTCTGAATCAATCTTTTCACCGTCGACATACAAAAGAAAATCGTCGGAATTGAGCCAAGCCTGGAGATGGATTTCTTCGCTCACCCAGTTCTGTGTTTCTTCACTCCAGATTTTTGCTTCGTACCACCCGGCTAATCCTTTAGGGATTCTTTTGACCACAGTGCGGTTATAGTCTACATCAAGATTGTGGGTTGAGATGAATTCCTCGAACACAAAGTTCTCGTTAATTCTCTTATCGCAAAAGTACGTAATCCAGTCGGGTGAATATAGCTCACTGTACCGGATTGATTCTTCTCCAACCCAATGCTCTTGAACCTGATTCCAAATCTCCGCTCGGCAAAATGGACCACCAACAAGGGGAGCAACCATCCTAAATGGTTGAACTGCTTGGGTCAAATCCATCTCTCGGACTGCTGCCGCATCGACGAACTGATTGTCAAGGAACAACCAGTTGCTTCCGCTTTCGGTTTCACAAGCCAATTCGGTTTGGGACATCTGAGCAAACTCGTCATACCTGTCTGGAGTCTTGAAATGAACTGTAAAGGTCTCTTCCTCTTCCAATCAAATTCCACCAACAAGTGGCTTCGTTAGGCGAATTTCAGCTGCTTGGCTCAAATCCATTTCTCGGACTGCTGCCGCATCGACCATTTGACCGTCTACGAACAACCAATTGCTTCCGCTTTCGGTTTCACAAGCCAATTCGGTTTGAGACATCTGAGCAACAGAGTGCCCGGTTGAGTCTGTGATTTGAACGGTGAAGGTTGCTTCGTCTGATCCACCAACAATGGATGGAACCATTCTCAAAACATTGTCTTGAGTGATGGATGTGTTTTCGAGTGTGCTTGCATCGACCATTTGACCGTCAACAAACAACCAGTTTCCTTGGTTTTGTGACAATTCGCCGACAATCTCTTGCTTGCTCATCATAACCTCTTGGTCCCCTGTTTGGTTTGCGATAAAAACCTTGAATGTCTCGCTTCCACCAACCATTCCAGGGTTGATTCTGATTTCGGTTGAATTGTTGAGTTCAATGGTCTCAAGTTCTTCAACACTGACCATTTGAGAGTCAACAAAGACCCATGTGTTATCGTTTGTTGATACCATATCGATGATACCTTGGCGAGTCATGGTTTCTTGCTCATGGCCGCCTTCTCTTGCTACGTGTACTGTGTATGTTTTGTCCAACATTGTAGTTCCTCACAACTACTCAACTTCAACAGTATATGAAGTCGCGACGATTCGGCAAGTTCATGGATGTTCTCGGCACGAATCGAAACATGAGCGACGGAGATTCACTTGTCATCGATGTCGTCGATAACGGCGGCCAATGGACACATCGTGAGTGGAGGATGTTGCGCTACCTCAAAGTCGATACACAAATCATTCCAAATGATACGCCTATTGAAGATATGAGAGACCTCGATGGTTTGATCCTATCAGGCGGCGCTGCTCGCGTTGGCCTGACTGGGGAATTGGGGAATTGTGCAGAGTATCTGAAGTTGGACATCCCGATTCTAGGAATTTGTGCAGGACATCAATTCATGGCCCGTTTCTATGGGGGAGATGCGCGAGAATCTCCAGAGCCTGAATTTGGAGCAATGAAAATCGAGCTTCACGACGGTGGTGGGAAAATCTTCGCGGGAACGGAAACAGAGCAAATCGTATGGGAATCACATAATGATGAAGTCCACGAGGTTCCAGATAATTTCTTCATTACTGCAAGCAGCCCATCGTGCAAGGTACAGGGTATGGAGAACAATGACGGCGATCGTTTCGGATTGCAATTCCATCCTGAAGTCAACGACTCAGAATTTGGAAAGGAAATGTTTGAGAATTTCGTTCAAGTTTGCAGAGATCGCAAAGAATAATCAGAATTTCAGATTGGCCTGGCGGGCAAGAAGAAGAATTTGCATAGAATGTTCAAGCATCGCTGCGTTAGCCATTGCTTGGTCTAAATTCGCACCAACCGCATAAGCCCCGTGTCCACGAACAACTACGCATCGTAAACCACCTTGATTCAATGCTTCAGCAACTTGGCGGAGAAAATCTGTATCCATTCCATCTGGATCAACAATAACGACTTTACCGATTTGTTCTTTGCCGATAACATCGATTGGTTGGACGATAATGAGGTCCTTTTCACAACTTGCTGCGGTTGTGTAAGGCCCATGCATATGGATTGCTGCGGCTGGGCCGCCAGTAACTACTGAGACCGATGCGAGCAATACTTCGTGAACTTTCCAATCGGCAATTGCGCCGCGTGGTGGTTCGCCACCCAAACGCCCTCCCACGATTCCTCTTTCATCGAGACGTGCAAGAGATGTTGAATGTCTTGTGCTGATCATGAGACCGGGCTCATCAGGATGAAGCATGGACATAGATCCCATAGAACCCTTAACCAAATTAGCTCGGTTGAGTTGCCTACCCATACGTGCGAAATCCGCAACGAGATGTGGTGCAACAACAATATTATCGAAAACAATTGGAGGCATTGGCGTTTCTTCTAGCTCTTCAATAACCTCTGCTGCTCCGACTAAACTACCGCGAAGTCGTTCTATTTCTGCTGTTAAACGTTCTATTTCTTCTTGAGTGGCGGGTTCGGGAGCGGTTTCATCAGATGGTTCTACATCTTCTGCCGGTTGCTCTGGTTCTTCTGATTCTGGAGCAATAGGCTCAGGAATTTCTTCGGGGGCTTCTTCGGGAGCATCAGCTGGTTCTTCAACTGCAGGTTGTTCTTCCTGAACCTCAGGAGATGGTTCTGACGTTTCGTCTGTTTCTTCTTCGGTTGGAGCAGGTGTTTCTGTAGGGGGTGCCGATGGGGGTCCGCTCGGGGGGCCAGTCGGGGGTCCTGAAGGACCTGGCTTTTCTGCAGGAGCCGTTTGGGGAGGACCACTTGGTGGACCGCCAGGGGGACCTGATGGAGCGGGTGTTTCTGTAGGGGGTGCTGATGGTGGGCCGCTTGGGGGGCCAGTCGGAGGGCCTGTTGGGCCAGGAGCCGCTTCAGTAGGCGGACCGCTTGGAGGGTCGGAAGGACCTGGGGCTTCTACAAGAGAATCGGATGTTGGTTCTGGTGGCCCTTCAATTCCATCCATTGCCCCAAATGCTCCATCGAGCATCGATCCGAGTGTTGCCTCTTCGGCCTGTTCTCGAGCTTGTTCTGCAGATGTTTTCTTGCCGGCCATGGTCGTCCCTGACTAAGCCATACCTCGCGGCTTAAATAGCGGTTCCGTTACGGCAGACTGATACCGCCCGCTTGGTGTAGAGGTTATCATGCAGGATTGTCATTCCTGCGACCCGGGTTCAATTCCCGGAGTGGGCGCCTACTCCTCACGATGATGGGTTGTTACTGTGCCACAAACGCGGCACCAGACCTTGATTCCGTCTTTACGAGGAGTGATTCCAGCGATGTCAATACTTGCACCACATTGGCATTGGACGACGTTGCGCATAACCACCCCAACCATTGCCTGTTCATCAATTCAACGATTGGTTATGCTGGATAATATGCATTCATAACGCACCATGGATTTTGTAGCAGAAAAGCCTTTCACGACATCGAGTGTATTCGATTCAATCTCGCGTTCGCCTTTGTGAAGTATCGTTTTGAGGGCATCCATGAAAGCCTCTGTTTCACTGTTCTCGATAATTGACCACCCGCATAACAATGCTCGATCAACCGATAAAAGTGGAAGAAGTTCTGGCAAATGGTCAAGTCCATTATGCGGTAAATTTACCAGAAGGACATCAGCCATATGTGTTGTTTCTGGCCTTGATGATTTCATCAATCTTGCATCCATTGTTTCAACAACATAGGTCCCCTTTCTGCTTCGCTTTTTGTCAAATGAATTCATATTCGTTTCCAGCAAATCTCGAGTGTCTGGATTCATGTCGTTAACATAGACGCATTCTGTTAGCTCTGAATCGGTGTACAAGTAGGCCATCGACGGCCCAACTCCAGCATAAGGATCAAACACAATTAATGGCCGATCAAATCCTTCTCGGAAGTTTAGAATTGCTTTGTGTGTCATCTTACGCTGTTCACTTAAGCGTCCCGAAAAATATGCTTTAGCGGGATCTACGTGAATAAAGTGTCCATGCTCTTTGACACGAGTTTGCGTTGTTGTCGAACCTTCTCTCGAACCGAGTATTCGTAAATTCCTAATTCTAAATTCGCCATCAACACCTTCATCATGGCAAATAATACGAACATTCGGATATTGTTTGAGCATCGCTTGAACGATTTCATGTTCAATGTCTTCAATCTCTTCGGGAATCTTAATCAAAAGGACATCGCCTTGTATTTCATACGATTGAGGGAATTGGATTGTTTTGTTTTCGAAAAGTCTGGCTGGTAGGTGTTCTGTCCAGTGTTGAGGCTTCTTCAGCGTTCCAACCTCATCAGTAATTTCAAATCCATCCCAAACAGCATCGCTAATCGGTGGGGCTGAATCGTTGAGAGGAATCCCCCGTTGGTCTCCAAGCGGAAGAACGCCTGAGCCAAGTTCGTACCAGTTGTTTTCCTTGCATCGTTCGACCCAAAATGCCGTTTTAGCACTCGGCACCCTCAAATGACGCATGTTCTTCGCTAACCTGTCGCAAGTATGAGGTTTGAGGATGGCAGATGACAAAAAATCCGGTTTGGCGCTGATTGGAATCGGGCCCGGTAAAGTTTCATCGATGACCCTGGAGGCAGTCGAGTTGGCTCGCCATGCAGATGTGCGGCTCTATGAGGCCTATACTGCATTATGGTCTGAGGAAGCGTTGCAAGAATTGGAACAAGAGATTGGATCTATTCAGCGTGTTATGCGTCCTACTATCGAACAACCTGAGGACTTGCTTGAAATGGCAAAGAGTCAACTCGTAGCGGTGCTTGTTGTGGGAGACCCGATGCAGGCCACCACGCATATCGATCTTCAACTTCGAGCAGAGCACGTTGGCATCCCGGTTCATGTTGTCCATGGAATTTCAATTACCACTCTTGTCCCCGGAGCCACTGGAGTTTCAAACTACAAATTTGGGCGCTCGACAACCTTGACCTATCCCTATGGAGATTGGATTGCGACCTCTCCTCTCGAAGTGATGGTGCAGAATTATTCTCAAAAATTACATACTCTCGTACTTTTCGATCTTGACCCAAGTGGAGCGGGAACCGGCGATCAGCGCCCCATGCAGGCCCCAGATGCTGCTGAAAGTATCGCAAAGATGGTCGCTAAGTACAAGCAAATGGAACTCACTCCAGAACAAACCGAAATAGTCGAAGAAATCGACGCACTCGAAGTTGTGCTCTGTAGTGATTTAGGAACTGATGACCAACGCCTCCAAACCACGACAATTGAGAATCTCGGTACCAAAGGTAGCGGGAGATTGAATTGTATGGTCCTACTAGCCAACTTGTCCGAGATTGAGCGAGAAGCGGTAAATCGATGGAAGTGATGATTATGAGCAGCCAAATTGGAATCCTTATCTCGTTTATTGTGTTCTTAGGATTCTTTGCAGCTGTTGGCCTAGCCAGTATGCGCGTTAAACAGGATACTACAGATGACTATCTCGTTGCTGGCCGTGGAATGAGTCCTGCTCTTGCTGCACTTTCTGCAGTAAGTACTTGGAACTCAGGCTACATGTTCATTGGATTTATTGGATTTACCTACACGATGGGTTATTCTGTGATTTGGATTGGTTTATTTTCAACAGTGGGGCAACTGATTGCATGGGCATGGTTGTACAAATTTATTCAGAAAGAAGGAAGCGAACGTGGTGTTCGTTCACTTTCTTCACTCGTTGCTGAAAAAGCAGGAGCGCCTGAGGCGAAACTTGCTGCGGTCCTCTCCGTTTTCTTCCTCTGCATTTATGCCGCTGCTCAATTAACAGCTGGTGGTAAAGCATTGTTTGTCATGATGGGATGGGATGAACTGGTTGGAATTCTCATTGGATTCGTTCTCGTCGTAGCTTATTGCTACGCTGGAGGAATTCGGGCATCTATCTGGACGGATGCTGCTCAATCTTGTGTCATGATTGTTGGATCCACAATTCTATGCTTTATTGCCATCGGAAAGGTAGGTGGTTTTTCTGGGCTCAATGACGGATTAGCGGCGCAAAGTTCGAATCTTACGAATCTCCTTCCTCCTGATTTATCGTTTGGTATCAGTCTCTACGTTTTTGCCTTCTTCCTAGGAGGATTAGGTGTTGCTGGTCAGCCTCAAGTTGTATCACGTGTTATGACGCTCGATTCTGATGAAGATCGAAAGAAGGCGATGATCTGGTTTTTCGTATGGCAAACGCCATTCATCCTCATCATGCTAATTATTGGACTTGCAAGTCGGGTCTTATTCAGTGCTGCAGAGTACGATGCTGAATTGAGCCTACCGAAAATGGCTATGGAAACGATGCCTGCGATTGGCGTGGGAATGATTCTCGCATCTATTTTCGCTGCTACAATGTCCACTGCAGACAGCCAAGTATTGGCATGTACTGCGGCGATTACTGATGATATCAAACCCGAATGGAATCAAAATCACAAGAGAACAAAGCAGGTGACACTTGTTGTTGCAGCATTTGCAACTGCTATCTCAATCGCTGGATTATATGTCCCTGGTGGCGATTCCGTCTTCACCCTCGTTGTTCTTGCAGTCTACGGTTTAGGAGGCGTTTTCGTCCCACTTCTTATTCTACGATGGAGTGGTTACAAGCCCGATTCCACACATTCCATTGTGATGATGACTTCGGCTTTTGCAGGCGTTATCATTTGGGGATTGCTTGGCTATGGAGAAGACATCTTCCCGTCCGTTCCTGGAATGGGTGCGGCCTTCCTAATGCATTTCCTCATGTGTGCGTTTAGAGAGGCATCTGATTCAAACTCATTAGGTCGATTCAAGATACCTGAAGCCAGAAAGAGCCAGATGATTGGGTATGGTATTGCTCTTCTCTTCGTTGCTGGAGTTGCCGAAGCCAGTTACGCAGCCTATGCTCCTGATGCTATGGACGAAGATGGTTGGAGTGATGAAATTAGAATGTATACTGTACAAGGAAATTATACCTATGAAGAAATCGCTTCTGGAAGTGATGAGATTGCTAGTGGAAGCACGATTCAAGTCGATGCCAATTATGCAGAAATGGGTAATTCTCCTGTAGGATATCTCTTCACTGCAACGCATACAGATAATGAGCAAGCTTGCGATTTCACAGCATCGACAATTGATGATGATGTTTCAATTGAAGGAGGAATCGGTGAACAACTCATCTCTCGCTCTGGCACGGAAGAAACTGTTGAAGACGGTGCGATGTGGATAAACACCTCCATTGTCGGCATGGGCCCTGTAGCTATCTCAGAAGCACAAATCTTAGAGGAATTAAGTGGCGGGGATATTGGATACGGAGATTATTCCTTTGAAGTTGGAGTTACTGCAAACAGCGATGGTGGAATCATTTGCCAAAATAATGATGACAGTGAAATAGTAGATTGGAAGATAGAACTCGTATTCTTGAAGGAATTCACTATTTCTTATACTAAAGAATGAACATCTCCCCTTCTACACTCACTCTCCAACCAAGTTGTACAATGTTTTGATACTCTGCACTTCCCTGTTGATGGGCGGGGTTTGTATGATTGAGATGGGTGAAGAAAATCTCTGGATCTCCATTTTGTTTCTGACCCAATCTTGCCAAAGAATCCTGAATTGTTGGATGGGGGACTTCCGACATATCTCTTCCTCGAAGTTCGTCTCCTGACCAGAATGTTCCATCGAGTAAGGCGTGAGTGATGTCAAGATTGTTCAACCATTCTCGAATTGAAGATGCGTTATGTGCTGAAAGCGTTTGATCCCAGGAATCATGATCAGGTAGGAAAAGAACAGAATGCTCTTTTCCGCGAATTACGAAAGCGTGCATATCTGAAAGTTCAGCCCTGTGAGGGATTGCAATCGATTCAATGACAACATCATCGATTTCAACGTGTCCTATTTCTGTTAGATCAAAGACGCCTTGTTCGAGTAGTAATGCCCAAGCAGGGGTTGATTTGATGAGATTCTGCATCGATGGGCTGCTATGCAAAGGAATGCCTCGAGCGCTCATTGTTTCTCTACCAAACAGGCCTAGACCGTCTACATGTCCAAGATGGGCATGGGTCAAAAACAAATGATCGATACTTGATTCTCCAAATGTGATAAGTTGTCTGCCGAGATCTCTTGTCGCTTCTATGAGAATGGTTGTTTCATTTTCTGTTTTAATTCCAAGTGAAACTGGACTGCGGTAATCTGCTGCTGAGAGGTCTTGGCAGCATGGTCGCTGGCAACCTGGTTGCGGCCTTCCTCCATCTTGAGCAATTCCAAGGACTGTGATGGCCGCCATGCGAACAAAATGCCGTTAGGTTCCTACCTGATAGAGATATATGCGAAGGGAAGACCTCAAGCGAGACCCTTTGTTGGGTTAAGTTGGGGAGAACATGGCCAAACCAGCGCAAGTTACCTTCCCTGGCCAAAAGCAACGAATGCGAATGCGTGGTACCAAGCACGCAAATGATGCTACTGCAAAGCGACTTGGCCGTCAACTACGACTCTTGCTCGAAGACCCTGATGCGTGTCTTCCAACCATGACTTGGAAGGGGCGATTAAGTTGGGGGCGTAAGGACCCTGTGTCAAAAACACTCAAGGATTTGAAGAAAATTGTTGCTAATAAGAACAACACTTCCTGGCTCTCAAAGCGAATGCTTGCGAAACGCGGAGATCCTGTCGGTAAGGCGCTTGCAGGCTCGCTTCATGCCGCTCACGATTCTGATATCACAATTGTTGGAAATTTCAAATCTCCCAATTTTGGTATTGGATCATTTATTCGAAGAGGAGATGGAAAGCAAGGCTACCTTGCTGGATTACAAAACCATCACAACCTAACATTACGGCTTCTTCCTTGGGAAGATCATGCTCGAAAAGGGATGTTCTTCTTCTCATGGGAAGGTGGATTTGTTTGTACAGGTCCCGATCCAACACCGCCTGCTGGATGGCTGGAAGATGTCCTGGAACGTTCTCGATTTGATTTTAAACATGAACAGGTCGGAGGGACTGACGTGTTTGTTGCAGGTGAAATCGATGCGAGTGATGTATTGAACGGCGTTCCGTCCAACGAGGGGTGGGTTCGTCTTACATTCAGACATGGGCCAATTGTTGGAATCGACCTTCAATCACTACGTGCAACGGGCGAAAAAGAAAGTGCTTTTGTTCATCATCTTGCTCTTTCAATGCTCCCTCCACTCTTGATGTCGGTTGTCGATATTGATGCTATGTGGATACCGATGGGATGGAGCCCCGAAGATGCCCTTCCAAAAAGTGCACATGAGGGAATGGGTAAACTTGTTGCTGGATGGCATGGCCTTACTGTGCCTGAAGGGAGTTTGAGTATGGCTTGTCAACGCGCTGTCCTCGATTCATTAGAATCAGGATTACTTCTTGGTTCTTCATGGTGTGAAGGTTCTTCAATCGAAGAAATTCTTACTGCTTTGTCAGGTATGGCTGGCGCCGATGACGAAAAGGCATTGGCTGCTGGCGTCTTTCTTCACGCTATGCAACACGCAACAGAAGGGATTCGGATTGATCCACGTGGCGGTCTTCGTGAGCGTGAAGGGAGTATCATCGAGGTCATGGAAGGTGCAAGCCTTAGCGACACAGTGAATGCTTTGTGGGAAGAAAATGGATTAGCTGGTCTCGAACACATCGGAATTGATGGGGATGAGGCCGATATTATCTGGAAGCAGCAACTGAAAAAGCCAAAGCCCCTCAAGAATTTCCTCAAGAGCCTTGGAACTGCGCGAGAAAAGGCCCAGAAGAAAGCAAAGTTCCCCTTCTCCAAAGAGCAGATATCTGGCCCAACGGGTTCAATTCACGATTTGATCTTAACCGGACTATTGGAGGGTCCTGGTATTGCAGAACGTATCGCAACATCACGCCATGATGGAATCGATGAATCTGCAGCCGGTTGGTCGTGGTTGTGTGCTGCAGGCCGCTCAAGTGGACAAGATTGGCACTTCGAATCTCTTGCTCGGGATCGTGGTGGAGCTTGGATGGAAGCCACGAAGGTTTTGCTAAAGGCTGGAAAGAACCTACTCGAATCTGAAGATGCTGACAGAACAGAATTTATCGAGGCGTTGAACAACCTGCATACCGCAACCGGGCAACAAGACCCTTTACCATCACTGTGAAAGTGCTTGGTTCAGGTCGTTCCAAAGATCTTCAACATCTTCGATTCCAACGCTGATACGAACATAACCTGGTTCAATTCCCGCTGCAATTCGAACGTCTTCTGGGATGAACATATGGCTTGATGTCGCTGGAACTTCGATCAAAGATTCTACGCCTCCGAGAGAAGTTGCTTCGTAAAACAGTTTCAGTTTCGCCATGAAATTCATTGCCCCTTCATCGCCTCCTGTAACAACAATTCCAACCATTCCGCATCCCTTTGGTACGACTCTTTGAGCGACTTCATACTCGGTGTGGGATGGAAGTGAAACGTGTTGAACACGAACAACGTTTGGATGATTATCGAGTCGTTGTGCGAGTGTTGCAGCATTCGATGTTAGCAATGGCATACGTGCATGGAGAGTGCGCATTCCACGTTCAAGAAGATAGCAATTATGTGGGTCTGGAGATCCTCCAAAGTGAACTCTTCCCATGAAAATTTTCGAGATGAGTTCCTTGGAACCAACAACTGCGCCCCCGATTAAATCAGAGTGTCCGCCGAGGTATTTTGTGGTTGAATGAATAACAAGGTCTACGCCCATCGAAATTGGTTTACAGGCCCAAGGTGAAGCGAATGTATTGTCAATGATAACGATCAAATTGTGTCGCTTACCGATCTCAACCATTGCAGGAATGTCACAGACTTTGAGATTTGGATTTGTGATTGTTTCGATGTAGAGAATCTTCGTGTTCTCTTGGATTGCTGCCTCATATGATGAAGGATCGGTCATGTCCGCCATGGTTGTTTCAATACCAAAACGAGGGAGTTCTTCTGTGATTAATCCATAGGTGCCGCCATAAACATCCGCTGATGCAACCATGTGATCGCCTTGGCCCAAGAGCATCATCAATGTGGAGGATATTGCAGCCATACCGCTTGCAAAGGTTTCTGCATCCTCTCCACCTTCCATTGCACAAATTTTCTGAGCAACTGCATCGGAATTTACCGATGAAAGTCGGGAATAAAGAAGTGTGTGTTGAGCTCCTGCTGCCCATCCCGCATAGCGTTCTTCTGTCAATTTGTATGTTGAAGAAAGGAAGATTGGTGTATTAGCAGACTCGCCGATGTGGTTGGTTCCAGCGTGCACGTTTTTCGTTCCGTCTTGGTGATGTTGGTGGTCGCCCATGTTCAGCCCAAACCAACGGAGTTGCCTCTAGCCCTTCAACGATGTGGAAGATTATGATAGTTTATTCTTCCTCGACATGAGTCGATTGTCGCAATTCCACAAGGACATTGCCCAATAACAAAGCCGACCCTCCAATAGCAATCCACCCAGACCAATCCGATAGTCCAAGGCCGAGTGCAAACATTGTCGCCCAAACAGGTTCGAGGCCATAGATAATTGCAGCTTGTACTGGATGGAGATATCGTTGCAACAAATTAAGCAACAGTAGGGCGAATAGAGATCCAAGTAATCCCAAACAAAGCAGTGGAACAATAACGTCCTGTTGAAGCGTTAATTCCCAGAGTTTGAAGGTGTCCATTCCGCTCATAAGGACGGAGATGAGGAAACTGCCAATGCTCACGATAACGAATGAGGTGATGGTTACGCCAAGAGGATCCATTCGTTGTGTGATCGATTGGGTGAAAATTATGTGAAGCGCGAAAAAGAAAGCGCAGATAACAGTCAAAATTTCTCCTTTGCCCCATGAGAGATGTGGTGGTCCTTCGATGAAACCTGCTCCAAATGTTGCTAAAAGAACGCCAACAATCATCATTCGAGTGACGCGTTGACCCGTCATTTTGGTAGATATCATCGCTGTAAAGACGACATAAAGAGAGGTTAAGAATGCGGATGTTGATGGGGAAATTGTATCGATACCAACCATCTGCGTCGTAAATCCGACAAGGAGAATAAGCCCTAAAACCGTTCCGCCGCTCCATAATTCTCTCTCTCTAAGAGCTGCTCTTGCCTTTGAAGATCCAATAAAGAGCGCAATTGCAGCAATTAGAAAACGACCTCCAACAAGAACTGATACCACTGCTGTTTGACCGTATTCATCAATTTCAGTTTGGACAGCATTCATGGCCTGTTTCATCCATATGAACGTCGCTCCCCAAACAATGGTTACGACCAACAAGCCCCATACCGCTTTACGTCGCGTCACGGCCTGCATGAAGCACGTTGTTCACCCAAAGCGCATAGTGATGATGGTGTCGTAAGAAGCCTCAAAGAGCATCGTGAAGTCCACGAACCATGCCGTCATGGACTGAGCCAATCGATACGGGGCAAGTCCCTGAATCTGGCGCATCATTTGATGCAATTGTTGTTGGTGGGGGCCCTGGTGGTTCTTCTGCTGCCGGATATCTCGCCATGGCAGGAAAGCGCGTTCTCTTGATCGAGAAAGGTATCTGGCCTCGAGACAAAGTCTGTGGTGATGCTGTTGGCGGTAAGTCTCTCTCCCATGTTAAGGCGCTCGGCGTCAAAGAAACACTCGAACAGACGCCCCATTTCCGAGTCAATGGAATTCTTTTCTCTAGTCCAAATGGAAAGGAGGTTCGGGTGGCCCTACCTGAAGAGGATGTCGCTCGGTTAGAGGCTGGTTACTCACTGCCAAGAGAGCAATTCGACCACCTTTTATTCGAAAGAGTTCAGCATCTTGTTCGAGAAAACGGAGGCTCTGTCTTACAGGGCGCAGATGTTACCGATGTCCTGTTTAATGATGGAAACGATCCTGGAGACGGTTCCAAGGATGATCGATTCGCTTCTGGAATACGTCTAAGAATCGGGGGGAGAAAGGGTGATGTTCTCGAATACAAAGCTCCTGCGATCGTCGGTGCAGCAGGATATCGTTGCCCTGTTGCGACTGCTTTAGTCGTAGATACTTACAACGAAGTGATGGTTGACAGAAAGCATTACTGTGGCGGATATCGAGAGTATTGGGATGGTGTCAAAGGATGCGAAGAGAACATTGGCGACATTGAAATTCATTTTGTAGACGATATCATTCCTGGATACTTCTGGATTTTCCCACTCGGCAATGGTAGAGTCAATGTTGGTTGTGGCATGGTTATGCATCTCATGGATAAACAATCGAAGAAACTCAAAGCTCTGCAACGCGATATTATCGCCAATCATCCTCAATTCAAAGAACGGTTTGCAGATGCAACATTAGTGGAAGGAACTGCAAAGGGTTGGCAACTCCCCTTCGGATCTCCTCGGAAAAAACAGAAACTTCAACCAAGAAGAATGGCAATGAACGGGGCGTGGCTGGTTGGAGATGCTGCAAGTCTTATCGATCCTTTTTCTGGAGAAGGGGTTGGAAACGCACTGGTTACGGGCGAAATTGCAGCCCGGCATATCTTAGAAGGGAAATCTCCAATGGATTACCAAGTGGAAGTTTGGGATGTACTCGGCAAGGAATTAACCAACAGTTATCGTATGCAATCTCTGTCTCGACGTTCTTGGTTGCTCAATTGGTTTGTTGGAAAGGCAGGCAAGAAGCCAGCACTCCAGGAAATGATGACGGAAATGATTGCAAGTAAAGAAGCGCAAGAAAATCTTCACTCCCCATGGTTCATGTTCAAGACCTTGATGTTCTAAGAGCACAATATGGGAGCCTCTCTTGACGGGATTAAGGCCGTCTTTTTAGACCTCGATGGAACAATATATCTCGGTGGAAACCTCATTCCTGGAGCACTTGAATTTCTACATCGATGCGATGAGCAGGGTGTTCAACGCTTTTTCCTTTCAAATAATTCTTCCAGAAGTGTTACTCAATACGTCAAAAAATTGGAAGGAATGGGGATTCCGGCAACCGCTGATGATGTCCTCTTATCGACCCATGATTGTCTCGCCTGGTTGAAGAAGAATAACGTAACAAAAACATATTGTGTCGGTACAGAAGGAATGTGCAAAATGCTTGAGACAGAAGGAATTGCAACGCGTTCACTGAAGCCGCAATACGTCGTTTTAGGATACGATACTGAAACCACATATGAGAAGTTGGAAACTGCGAGCCTTCATCTTCATGCAGGAGTTCCTTTGATGGCTTCACACCCCGATATGGTTTGTCCTTCACCCGATGGGGGTTTGCCCGACGTTGGTGCATTCCTCGCTCTTTTCAAAGTAACAACTGGGGTTGATCCGGTACATATTTCTGGAAAACCAAATGCTGGGATGATTCTGCATCGAATCGAAGCATTGGGATTGAAGCCAGAGGAATGTGCAATGGTTGGAGATCGCCTCTACACCGATATAGCAATGGCAAGTCGAGCCGGTTGCATGGGTATTCTCGTTCTATCAGGTGAAGCTACGATGGATGATGTGAACCAACTCCCAGAGGGTGCTGAACAAAGGCCTTCTCTGATTGTAGACTCTGTTGATTCATTACTCAGGTGATCGGTTGGGATTCAAACAACGATGGAATCTCTGGCGCAGACGGTGTTTGAAGCAACCCGTTGACGAGATTCATCAAGCGGGAGACAATTCTGAATTACGACTTGAGAAGTTAACTCGGGCTGCTGGACGCAAAAACAACTGGTCAGTACA
>JADHSC010000039.1 GCA_016777125.1 Candidatus Poseidoniaceae archaeon | reverse complement strand
CTGAAGCAGAGAATTACAATTCAGAAGCAGAGGAAGATGACGGCTCATGCGTCTATCCAGAACCAGAACCGATTCTTGGTTGTACAGATCCAGATGCAGATAACTATGATGAAACTGCGAACGAAGATGATGGAACATGTGAATATCTTGAAACAATTCCTTGCAATGGGATGGCCGTACTCTGTCACAGAACCTATGATCAAGTAACATTCCCAGAAACCCACAATTCCTTCTCGACACATGAAGATAACATCTACTATCCAGCGAGCAATCACCTCACAGGTTTTCAGGCACAATGGAACGCAGGAATGCGAGCCTTCATGCTCGATACGCATTATTTGACCGCTGCAGATAAGAGCGAGTCAAACGTACGATTTTGCCATGGAAATTCCAATGAAGTATTCAGTCCATGCACATATGGAGCGGTCGATCCACTCAACTGGTTGAGTTCATTAGAGACTGAAATGGAAGATGAAGACCGAGATATTGTCACGCTTCTTATCGAAAATTATGTTGAGGCCGACCATTTGAAAACCGTACTCGATGATGCAGGTTTGTCAGATATGATGTACGTGCATGACATGAATACAGAGTGGCCCACATTGATTGAATTGATTAATATGGAGAAAAGACTGGTTGTTTTCTGGGAACAATCTGGTGATTCTGACCACCCATATTTTCACGACTTCCTTGAATTTGGTTGGACCACTGATTACGCAAATGACGATACAGAATCAATGGATTGTGATCCTCACCGTGGCGATTCAAATCAGCCTGTTTATCACATGAATAATTGGTTGAAGAATCAAGCAGGTCTGTCGGACTCACAGCGTGCTGCAGAAGCAAATGATGTTGAGTTCATGGTCGAGAGAGCGATTGAATGCATCGAACAACACGGGAAGCGTCCAACCTTCATCGCCGTCGATTGGTGGGAAGAAGGCGATGTTGTTGAAGCAGCTAAACTTGTCAATATGATCGAAGATTAGTCGTTGTTTTGGACGTCCATGAACCGAAGTGGACTGGCTAACGTCGTCACTTCATTCTCGGTGAGTAAAGCACCTCTTGCTTCGCTTTGTGGGTCTGCGAGTGCCTCAGAAACAGTGTTGATTGGAGCGCAAGGGATGCCGGCAAGCATTTCTTCCAAATCCTTTCTATTATAGTGCTGAATCCAGTCTTGGATATTGGATTCAATCTCTTCACGGTGTTCAATTCGTCCAGCATTATTTGACCATTCAGTTCGGGCTTCAAATCCAGAAATTGAACAGAATTTGTTCCATTGTGCATCCGATCCAACAGCTACGACAAACCACCCATCCTTTGCTTCAAAGGCTCGGTAAGGAACCAGATTTGGATGTGCAGAACCCATTCGACTTGGATCAGTGCCGCTTGCAAGGACGTTTTGTGCCTGATTGGCAAGAGATGCAACTGCACAGTCCCAAAGACTGAGATCGATGTGGCGAATTCTTCCCGTTCTTTCCTTATCCAGCAATGCTGCAAGGATTGCGTTTCCTGCATACAATCCTGTGATGATATCAATCCATGCGACTCCAACCTTTACCGGTGCACCTTCTGCTTCACCAGTGATGCTCATGATTCCACTACGCGCTTGCAATGCCAAATCATACCCTGGTTCATCTCGTCTTGGTCCAGTTGCGCCATAGCCAGAAATTGAACATACAATTGTGTCACTCGGGATCGTTCCAATCAAACGTTCGAGTGTTCCCGGTTTGAAATTCTCAACAACGACATCAGCATTTGCAACCATTTCAATTAGGCGCTGTTTCTCCTCTTTCAAATTCATCTGGATGATCGATTTTCCACGATTGCAACAAAGGAAGTAAGCAGCAACCCGCTCTCCATCGAAATCGGTTGTGAACGGCGGCCCCCATCCACGAGTATCGTCACCCCATGGCGCTTCGATTTTGGTAACATTTGCTCCAAGATCTGACAGCATCTGAGCCGTATATGGTCCTGCTAGAATCCGCGAGAGGTCGAGAATGTTGATGCCATCTAAGATTCCGCTCATGACAAGGCGAGACATCCGAAAGTGTTGAACCCAACCCTATGGCTTTGTGACCATGAGCGAGTTGAGAAACCCACGGAATCGTCCGTGGTGGGGCTTGCTTATTTTTGGAATTCTTCTTCACCTTTCTTCAATGGCTGTCAGCGATTATGGCCTTGATACTCATCTTCATCTTGCGGCGCTCGAATCCAATGATGACGGAACACCAAATTTGGAATGGGGCGATGTGCGTCCTGAAGATCCGCTTGCGAGTAACCCTGATGATACGAAAGTGATGGAACGCGGATGGTGGCAAATTCTTGACATGTATCCGGAATCGATTCTTCCGCTTGCTGCGTTTTTACCAATGATGGCATTGATTGGTATCGGACTATGGCTTGGGAAGGGCAAGCCTCATTTCGCTGCATTACTTTCACTTCACCCATCGTTTATCTTTGCTACAGGGCGATTGTATCCCGAATCAACAGTTGCTCTTGCAGTTGCAGGAATCGTAGTTGCATCGGTGAAAATGTTTGAGGAAGAAGGAGCCTCTCTCATCAAATGGGTCCTTCTCGCCATTGCGAGTGTTCATACATTGGTGTTGACAAAAGGCCTCTCAAGCAACGTTGGGTGGGCCTTATTGGGTCTGCTTTTCACTTGGATTCTTCTTGATCGATTCCTACCTGCCTTCCAGAACTACTCTCGTAATCCATTGCAATCATTATCGATAGGAATACCACTCGCAATTACAGCTATGGTAGGATTATCCTTTGTTCATGGAGGTTCATTTGAAGCAATGCAAACTAATCCAATACAATGGATGTTTGCCCTTCTTGTGGCCTTTGGCGATGGTGTAGGACTGTATCTTTTGCTGGGATTAGCAGTATGGCCTTTCCTTATGCCAACGCTTCTCAGTATTCGCCGTTCACGAGATTCTCAGACTACATTTCTCACAGTATTTGTTGTCAGTGGAATGATCATAATGACGATGTGGATTGCTTCGTTATGGGTCTATGAAGCGAATCGATGGGATGTTCCGTTGTGGAAGAACATGATCACAATGGGCAACAATGGTCGTTATCTTACAGCACTCAGCATCCCAGTTTTGATGCTGGTGAATCACTTTTTCAATCATCGAGGCTCGTACGATTTAGCTCCAATTCGAAAACCAATGTTCATCGCAATTCTTCTGGTTCTTCCACTGTCAATGCTTGCAGGTCTGCATGGTCAAACCATGTGGACGGACGAGGCTGGAGAGATTGTATCTGCAGAGATTCAAGACGGCCAAGATTTCCTCTACATTGATGATGAATCTTTAGCAATGCATTGGCTGTATACATTCAGGTTGGAAATTGATCCTGATAGCGATAAGAACATCACAGGCCATTGGCGTTCTCCTGACAGCAATTGGGAAATTGAACTCGATGGGCAACAGATGGTCCAACGAGGAAATCTCGATAATGTGAAATTCATTATTATCGCTCCAAATATCGATACAAACCCCCCCGAGGATTGGTCGCTCATCGGTTCAAATGAGGCCCCGTTCCTGAATGGAGGAGGCGAATGGAAGGTCTTCCAAGCACCTGGAAATGTATCTTGAGAACAGCGAGGGGTTCAAGGCATGGCTCCGCGAGGGTCTCACGAGGGGAACATGGTGCGACGTGCCGGCGCTCACAACGCTTTACCGGATGAAGATCCTATTCAGAGTCGTGAATGGGAACAGTCGGTGGAGCAAGTCATCGAACAGCAAGGCACACAACGTGCTGAACGACTGTTGCATACTGCTATTGCAGCGGGAAAAGAGGGCGGCATCGATATCGATACGACCACAACACCCTATCTCAATACCATCTCATCAGAAATGCAAGGAGCGTATCCTGGCGATCTTGAAATGGAAAAGCGCCTTCACACAATCAACCGCTGGAATGCGATGATGTTGGTCACTCGAGCCAACAAATACTTTGATGGAATTGGCGGACACATTTCGACCTATGCTTCAGTATCACATCTTTGGGAGATTGGACTCAACCATTTCTTTAGAGGAAAGGATGGTGATGGCTGGGGCGATCACGTCTACTGGCAAGGACACGCTTCACCAGGAATTTATTCACGCGCCTGGCTTGAAGGCCGTCTTACAGACGAAAATATTGAGAATTTCAGACAAGAAGTAGAAGGCGTAGGTTTGTCCTCATACCCCCATCCACGATTGATGCCAGAGTTCTGGGAATACCCTTCCGTTTCGATGGGTTTGGGCGCTATGACTGCAATACATCAAGCGCGTTTTAACCGCTATCTCCACCACAGAGGTCTCGCTGATACGACGCTCTCTCGTGTATGGTATACAATGGGTGATGGAGAATCAGATGAGCCAGAGTCGTTGTCCGAACTTGCTCTTGCAGGTCGTGAAGGACTCGATAACATCGTTATGACAATGAATTGTAATCTACAGCGTCTCGATGGACCGGTCCGTGGTAACTCCAAGATTGTCCAAGAACTTGAAGGACGCTTCCGTGGCGCTGGTTGGAATGTCATCAAAATCCTCTGGGGTTCATCTTGGGATTCATTGTTCGAAAGAGATACAAAAGGAGTTCTCGCGCAACGTCTTGCAAACCTCGTCGATGGTGATGAGCAACGTCTCTTCACTGCCGAAGGAGCGATTATTCGTAAGGAATTGTTTGCTGGAGAAGAGTTGACGGCAATGGTCGCTGATTATTCGGATGCAGAACTTGAAGCATTAACAGAAGATCTTGGTGGGCATGATTTCGCTAAGATTCATGCTGCTTATGCTGCTGCTTGTGCTCACAAAGGACAACCAACAGTTGTTCTTGCACGTACAATCAAGGGATACGGCCTTGGTCCTGCTTTCGCAGGAAGAAATACAACCCATCAACGAAAGAAGGCGGATGAAAACGATTTACGCTTGATTCGAGATGCTATGGGCCTTGAATTCACAGATGAGCAATTGGAGGAACTACCATTCATCCGCCCAGAAGATGTTCCTGAAGTTGTAGCATATGCTAAGAATCGCCGCGTTGCAATGGGAGGGCCTTGCCCTGAACGCCGTTCACCGAAGTTTGGACTCACTCTTCCAGAAGATTCAGTCTATGCTGATTTTGATGAGGGCACGAAAGGCAAAAGTCAAGTTTCCACTACGATGGTCTTTGTTCGATTGATGCGCGGTCTAATGAAAACGAAAGGATTTGGAGAACGTGTCGTGCCACTTATTCCAGACGAAGCGAGAACATTCGGTATGGACCCATTATTCGCAGAATTTGGAATCTATCATCCTGAAGGACAATTGTACAAACCAGTGGATCACAAGGTTCTGATGAAGTACAAAGAATCTGCTAAGGGACAAATTCTGGAAGAAGGAATCAATGAAGCAGGTGCGCTATCATCGTTTATTGCAGCGGCAACCTCCTATTCATCACAAGGCAGTCCAACCATTCCATTCTACATCTTTTACTCCATGTTCGGATTCCAGCGTGTTGCTGATTTGATCTGGTCCGCTGCTGATTCAAGGGCAAGAGGGTTCCTTGTCGGTGCAACTTCAGGCCGTACAACACTCAATGGGGAGGGTCTTCAACATCAGGATGGCCATTCACTGCTCATGGCACATACGAATCCAGCAGTGCGCGCATATGACCCTGCTTTTGCTTTCGAATTGTCAACAATCATCAAGCGAGGAATTGTTGAAATGTCTGATGAAGATGTGGATGTGCTGTATTATCTCGCTGTTTACAACGAGAATTATCCAATGCCACCCAAACCAGCAGGTTCTGATGAAGGAATTCTCAAAGGATTATATCGACTTCGATCAGCACCAAAGGGCGATGGTCCAATGGTTCGCTTGATTGGTTCAGGACCGATTATGCTTCAAGTTCTTGATGCTGTTGAAAAGTTAGAAGCGGTTGGAGTTCGAGCTGAAATATGGTCTGCAACTTCATACGGGGAATTACGCCGTGATGGTATGGATGCTTCTCGATGGAACCGCCTCCACCCTGGAGAGGAAATACGAACAAGTTGGGTTGAAACACAATTTGCAGAGGGAGATTCACCGATTATAGCAGTTTCAGATAACATGGCTGCTGTACCTGAAATGATACGAGAATGGGTTCATGCCCCATACACAGTTCTCGGAACAGATGGCTTTGGCCGTTCCGATACTCGAACTGCACTTCGTCGCTTCTTTGAAATCGATGGTGAATCGGTCGCACTCGCAGCATTATCTTCTTTGGTTCGAGCAGGGTCTATCGAAGCATCCGTTTACGATGAGGCAATGAAATCTTACGGCGTTTCAGCAGATAGAACCGACATCACCAGTCTTTGATTGGTGGAGTCCAGCGACCATCTTTTCGTGCATGGTCAAGAATATGCCAATAAATCGTTGTGAGTTCATATTTTGAATCTTCAATGTGATGGAGATCATCAATTCCAAGGGGCTTCTCAAGCCCTTTCCATGCTTGACGAGCATTCCATCTTAATCCCATAATGTGTTGAGCGGGCCCACACGTTGGTAGGGAGAAGCGCGTCTTCCATTGTCGTTCAAGTATACCATGCGATCCCATGGATTTACGAACCAGCATTTGAGACGGACTCGCCTTCTTTCGAACAAGCCAACTCGGATTCACAGACGTATCTACAGTATACCCTTGTTGTGAAAGGAGAGGAGCCATCCAGTCTGAGATATAGCCTGCAGGAGCCCGAAACCATGGGCGAAATGAATCAGGGAAGTGTTTTTTCAGTAGTGATGTGGCTTGTTTCAAATCCTTCGAGAACCGTTCTGAATCTTCTGGCCAAGCGGACCAACTTCGATGAGTGAGGCCATGGCATCCAATGGTGACCCTTCCTCCAAAAGCCGTTTCGAGGTCGTGGATGGTGGCAACAAATTCCTTGTTGTCACACTGGTCTGCGATAACAAATATTGTTACAGCGTTCTCGTTTGATTCCATCCATTGTTTGAAATGGCGAAAACCTTCTTGCAACTGCGGGGAAAAATCAGGTAATACTTCCTTTGTCTTTGAACGAGTGGGATGTCCTTGGTGTGAAGGGACATGCCGTAGGTCATCGGTATCAACCGTGCACCATGTTCGCACCAACCGCCTCACATCCTGGGCAGATCGATAACATGAATTCGATGGGGGACAGTTTTTCCATTGAGTTCAATTCCAATAAATTCCTCAATGATCTGACCTTCCCAACGACTGCAAATGCGTTCAGCAGTAACCAATCCAGCAGTGTTTCGTGGATGCACAGTGATTTCAATCCTGTATGTTTCACCACGAGAATTAAGCCATCCAAGAACCGAATCTACTGCTGTTGAAGCGATACCTTTCTCGCGGAATCCCTTGCGAACCCAATAGCCGAGGTTGTAATGGGACTGAAGAAGTTGCATTTCATCACCTAATCCAATCAGGCCAATAAACGAGTTTGAACCGTCATGGATGGACCAGAAATGTACCCGGTCGGCATTGGACAGATGTTCTAGATCGTGGAGCATATCGGAAAGTTGGCGAGTAATATCTTGGTCATTTCGCAACCAAGGAAGAGCAGCCTTTGCCGATTCAGGGTCTTCAACATAGGCTTCCATGACCGAAGAAAGAATTGCCTTTGAAACAGGTCTTAAGGTAAATCCTCCTTGCAAACCAGGGAGTTCAGGAGTTCTTGCCATCGTAATCCCTCAAGCAGATAAGTGTGCGATTGCGGTCATGACGCTTTCATCTTCATGATGAACGCGTCGAGCCATTTCAAGCATCCAATTGAGATGCTCTGTTCGACCTGCTTGTTGGAGAACAAGACCAATATGATACAGCAATGATACATCCTCTCCCAAGTGAGGTCCGAGTGCATCAATTTGAGCTTCAGCTTCTTGTACACGGCCCGATTTAACAAGGGTAAGAGATTCAACGACGATGCGATGAATATCCCGGTGATCGTACGGAGTTGAGGCTGGCCATGGCCAAATTCTGTGGCCGAGTTGAGGTTCTGGTGTGACAACATCCTCTTCAGATGGCTCTTCAATAGAAGATTCAACGAGATCATCGTCAGGAAGTTCAGGGACGCTTTCTTCTTCATCCGGCAATACTGGGGTTTGCTGAATTTCAGTGACCTCCTCTTCGGGAAGTTCAGGAAGTTCAGTTTCCTCATCGTCTTCAGGGAGATCTGGTACGACATCATCTTCGACGAGAGGTAGGTTGGGCAGAGCCGCAGTTTCAAACGGTGAATCTTCCTCTTCATCCATATCAGGCAAATCGGGAACAATTCCAGGGTCTGGTCCGACGGTTCCACTGAAATCAACCTCGGACTCCTCGCCAGATGTTTCAGAAAACAATTGCCCTTGTCCTGTGTGAACGGGCTCTTCGACCTCATCGAGCGGGTTTGATTCTGGAACAGTAAATCGCTCTTCGATTTCAGGAGCATCTTCCGTTGATAGTTCAACATCTTCTGCTGTTTCAAATTCTACAGTTTCAGAAAGTTTAGGGCCCTCACTTTCGATGAATGAGAAGTCGTCCGAATCTTCAGCGTCATCGTATTGATCAATATCGACGGTAACATCCTCGAGGGCAAGAACTGCCTCTACAGAGTATTCTTCCACTTCGTCATCATCAGATTCCTCCATGAGCGTGCTGAGAAGATCGTTCTTGACCGATGTTTCAACAGGGTTGTGTTGATCACGTGCTGGTTTGGTTAGGTCATAGTAGCATTGGATGCACGTCGTAGCATCCATAGCATTTGAAACGCCACAGAACGGGCAGGAATTTTCATCCTCCTCATTCTTGTCTTTGCGCTTCCAAAACATACTCTCGCCCTACTTTCACGGTAGGCACTTGTGGTTTAAGCATCACCATCCCTCGACCGAGGTTTGCTTCATTCGCCATAGGATGAAATGTGTTCACGAGTTGGAACTCACATGGCCGAAAAGGGGAGGGTTCGTAGGTTGAACAGCGCCCGAGAGGATATCGAACTCGATATCGATGGCGAGGAGGAGGGTATTTGGCGCCGAGGCCAGGACCATTTCCACCACTTTTCCAAATTACTGGAACAAGAATTCGATCAGGAAACAAAGACTGTTCAAGAACGATGGTCGAAATGGTCGCATCATCGTTTACAGGCTTCAGGTCTTGCCTTAATCGGATTGAAAGGGAGACCGAACGGGACACTCTTTGGCGACTTCATCCTCACCTTTGAACGCCCAGACCGTCAGCATATTGGTCAACACCGATTCACACATGGAGACATTGTCGTTCTTAGCCGAACAAAACCGATTGGCGAGAAAACGATTGAAGGAATTGTTCTCGAACGAGGCCCAACACGTCTCAAAATCGTCGTTACCCAACGGCCGAAGGATCTCAAGAAAGGAACATGGAGGCTCGATCGAGGTGCAAATCGAGTTGCTCATGACAGAATGCAAGAAGCCCTTGAGATGTTCCATTCAGTTGAAGGAGATCGTGGTACAATACTGAGAGACCTCTTACTGGGGCAGGTCCATGATCCAGAAGACAGCGCCTCATCTCCGCCAAAGATTTCTGGAAAGTTTCAGCGTGCTGAACCGAGAAATGTTATGCTTAACCCGTCTCAAAAAGAGGCGATGGATGCTGCATTGAAGCGAAAGTTGACCATCATTCAAGGCCCTCCTGGCACGGGTAAAACCCATACAGCGGTCGCTACACTGGCTCATCTTGCTCGTGAAGGAAGAGGCCCCATTCTTGCAACAGCAGAATCGAACGTCGCTGTCGATAATCTTCTCGAAGGTTTACTTGAAGCTGGTATTCGAGCAGTACGAACTGGACGTCCAGTCAAGGTTCGAGAATCTCTGCGTCAAGCAACACTTGATGCTCAACTTGAACAACATCCTAAACAAGATGAAATAGCGATTATTCGAGAAGAGAACGATGACGTTCAACGAGCATTATCGACGCTAAAAGGTCGAGAAAAAGGCCTAGCGCACAGAGATATTCAATACAATAAGAAAGAAATTCGCCGTCTCGAGAAAGAAATGATTGCTTCTGTACTCGATAATGCTCAAGTCATCTGTTCAACGAATATTGGAACAGGGCATCGAGTTCTTGATCATCGCCGCTTCCCGATCGTCCTCATGGATGAGGCGACACAAGCGATTGAACCAAGTTCGATGGTTCCTATTTCCAAAGGATGTAGGCAACTCATTCTGGTTGGAGATCACTGCCAACTTCCCCCAACTGTCATTTCGAACGATGCTCAGGAAGGTGGCTTAGGTCGTTCCCTTTTCGAGCGATTAATCGATGTTGGAATCAAATCACATATGCTTACAGTTCAATATCGAATGCACCCAGTTCTTCGAGAATTCCCAAGTGCTCGATTCTATGATGGCAAACTTGAGGACGGTTGTTCAGCAGAAGAACGCCCTGCCCCAGCCGGTGTGTTATGGCCGGATTGGGACCATCCATTTGCATTCATTCCAATCACAGGTTCTGAGATACAAGAAGAGGAAGGTGGAAGCAGAAGTAACCCTTCAGAAGCAGCACGGATCTATGGTTTAGTCCAGGAATTACTGGTCCCAGGCGATGTTACACCGGATCAAATTGGAATCATTACCCCATACAGCGGACAAGTCCGAGCACTTTGCGATATCTTTGATTCGAAGAAGGAACGTGAACAAGGGCAACGCTATGCTGGATTAGAAATCAACAGTGTAGATGGTTATCAAGGCAGAGAAAAAGAAGTGATTATCTTCTCTGCAGTCCGTTCGAATCCAGACGGAATCGTTGGTTTTCTAAGCGATCGTCGGCGATTAAACGTCGCTATTACTCGTGCTAAACGAGGTCTCATTGTTTTGGGAGATCCACAAACGCTTCGCTTTGATCCAACATGGCGGTCATGGCTTGACTGGGCAGATGAGCGTGGACTTTTTGCTTGGCATTTGGTTAATGACTGATACGCAAGTTCAACAATAAACAGGGAATGGCAACACCATGGCGGACAGCCCAGTCACCGTATACCAAGGCGGAACACTCGCCCAGCAAGCGCTCTCAAGCGCTCCTGAAGGCATGCTCATCGCTCCAGTATGGAGAAGAGTGACTGCATTTGCACTCGATGTCGTTGCAGTATCGCTTGTACTTCATCTTCTAAGCCGTTTTACATTTCTTGAAGTTCTCATAAGTTGGTCCTATCTTCTCGAGGATGCGCGCTATGCACTTTCATTCGCAATGACTTGGGTGATTTTCTTCACATCGCTTTGGATGTATTGGAAATATACTGGCCGTGCTTATGGTCGCTCATTAGGACAACGCGCGCTCCGAATTGCAATTGTTCATGATAATGGCACGTTACTGGAACTCCACCACTTCGGCCCGCGTGCCTTTGACAAACTGCGTTACATGATTCCAATCATCGGCGTGATCTGGTTTGGGATGAGAGATATTCTACGTGCTCGTTCAAAAGCCTCAGAGTATAGAACCTCAGTCGACGTGAATAATCATACAGTTGCTGCAGTTGATTGGTCTTTGCCGAGCGATACGCGCTTGAATTTAAAGTGAAGAACAGTGTACGATGGATAGGTGGGCGCTATGACTGATGAGCATATTGTAACTGCGGGTTCATTGACAGCACTTCTCCAATCGGTACGAATGGAGATTGATGATGACGACGAGGACATCGTCGAAGTTTCCATTGAATTAACCAATGAGTCGGCTATTCCTGTAGGTGGACTGGGGGCAACAATTCAGACAAGTACGGGTTCGACTATCGAGCCAGTGAGTGGTGTGACATCCATTGGCCCAGGCTTAACACGGTCTTTCTCATTCGCATTCAAGCTCAGTGATGGAGATTGGTCTTTCACACTTAATGGACAAGGGCAAACGCTGTCGCTTGGCCCATACGATGTGGATTTTGAGTTCCAACAAGCAAAGGGAAGGAAACCTGGGAATGCGATTGGCTCAAGCCTTTTCGTAGGAGCCTTCGATAATGATCTCGACGATTTTGGTAACACTCAAGAAAGAGAACTCATCAATCCTAATGAAGTACAAATGAGCACATTTTTCGGCGAAAATTCACAAGGCGGTTCAACAAAAATCAGTTCGTTTGCAAATGTTGAGGAAGATGGGCCAAGAAAACCTCCATGGGAAACAGCGGCCACAGAAGCACCACCCTCGGATACACTTCTTTCTCCACCCCTTGCAGCACCTGTTTCATCGCCTCCAGTTCAAGAAGAAAAACCTTCAATCGATCTACTCACCTTAGCACCGAAGGTTGCAGAAGTAACCCCTCCAGCACCGGTGGAAGCAACTGCTTTGACACCACCTCCGACCCCTACGAAAACAGCTCCAACTCCGCCCCCAACTCCTCCTGCAGCAGCACAAACGGTCACAGAAACAACGCCACCTTCAACACCCGCAGGTCCACCAAGCGGCCCACCAAGCGGGCCTCCATCGGGTCCTCCAAGCGGTCCTCCCTCAGGTCCACCAAGCGGCCCACCAAGCGGTCCTCCCTCAGGCCCTCCATCGGGTCCTCCAAGCGGTCCTCCCTCAGGCCCTCCATCGGGTCCTCCAAGCGGTCCTCCCTCAGGCCCTCCATCGGGCCCTCCAAGCGGTCCTCCCTCAGGCCCTCCAAGCGGTCCTCCCTCAGGTCCCCATCCCGTCCAGACGATTTATGAGGTGAATTCATGACCGAAGGTTTTGCAATGGAACTTTGCGGAAATAAAGCCGCTTGGCAGATTGTTCCAGATGGCATCGAATCTATCGACATAGGAGCAGTGGGTGTGAAAATTTCAGAAGCTGGATTTCAAGCCGAAGTCCAATCAAGAATAGTCTGGACGTTCACCGGATCCGCAGATCTAACGCTCTATCCGAGCGGAAAGCTCTTGGTAAAAACTGAAGACAAAGACGTAGCAGAAGAAATCGCACGTCTGCATTGCTCAGAATGGACTCGCTGAGGTGATTAAATGACGCTCTCTGAGGCGCAGATATCCTATATTCAAGATGGTGGAATTATTGCATACCCCACTTCCACATTACCTGGGCTAGGTTGCATTCCTACATCTGAAGGGTTAGATCGATTATTCGAACTCAAAGCAAGATCATCCCAAAAACCGGTATCAATTGGAGTAGCATCGCTTGATCAAGTTCGAGATATGGTTGACATCCATCCAGATATTGAGGTGTTTTTAGCGGCGTTCCCTCGAGGTTGCTTCTCCGTTATTTTTCCGAGCAAAGAACCGCTCGATGAGAGAATCGGAGGGGACTCGATTGCAATACGGGTGTTTGATCATCCAATTGCGAGGCAACTTGCTGAAACGGTTGGGCCAGTGACAGCCACAAGTGCAAATGAAGCGGGTGAAGAGCCAGCTCTCACCGTTCGAGACGCTGCTGAAGAATTGGGATTACAAGAAATCGCAATTCTCGATGGTAATCGGCTCACAGGGCCCGGAAGTACCTTTGTTAAATTCGATTTTAACAACCCTGATTCGTTGGTAACTGTTATCAGAGAGGGCGTGGTACCTACGAATGACGTGGTCTCTTGGTGGAAGAATCGACGCTAAAGTATTGGAAGGATGCAGGCCACGTTGCTCGCAGAACTCTTGAAGCGATGAAGCTTGAATTAACGCCCGGAAAGACCTTTCACGAAGTCATCGAATCAGCAGAACGCTACATCCATCGACATGGGGGCAAACCTGCTTTCCCAGGTACCATTGCAGTGAATGATCTCGCTGCTCATTTTACTACAGACCATAATGTCAATCCAGTTGAAGGCTGGGACGGAGAAATGGTTCTGCAAAAAGGCGATTGTGTGAAAATTGATTTCGGAGTCCACATAAAAGGACACATTGCTGACAATGCTTTGACCTTTGAAATCGGTAACGGTAACGAACACACTGAACAAATTAAAGCCGCAAAAGAAGCAAGAGATGCAGCAATTGAGATGCTCCACCCGGGTACGCCATGGTACAAAGTTGGCCAAGCAGCCGCACAACCTTCACTCGATGCTGGTTTCCAGCCAATACGTAATCTCTGTGGCCATCAACTCAAACCATGGGAACTTCATGCTGGTGTTTCTGTACCCTCCTATGCATGTGGTCCTGACAACCAAGGATTCAGAGGTGTTGTCGAAGAGGGAGGGATTTACGCCATAGAACCATTCAACACAACGGGTTCTTCTGGAATGATCAAGAATCTTGGAACTCCAAATTCATCGAACATCTATCGGATTACAGGTTTGACTACGTCAAGAAAAGCCCGTGCTAAAGGACAACTCAAACCGCTGGGCGCTCAAATGGCACGTAATCTTGAAGAACGCTATTCAACGCTACCATTCGCAGAACGTTGGGCTTATCCAATGCTCGAGAAACCGTTCCCTGAAGCAGATGAAGAATCACGCCAAAGCAAATGGCGTGCCCTTGTTAAGAAACTGATCAGTATTCGTTTCTTAGAGACATACCATGTATTGGGTTGCAAAGACGGTGGCAACATCTGCCAATTTGAGCATACAGTGCTTGTCACCGAGGGCGGGCCAGAGATTTTAACCGTTGAATAAAGCGATTTACCTTTGGAATCTCTATACAGACAACTAATATAAAGGCGGAGTGCTTAGTCTTAATCGAACAGGGCTGTAAAGTTCTCGTTGAGTGCATCCCATCCCCTCTCCGTAAGCTCTCACCCTGTTCACCTCTTTTTTGTTACATTTTAGTGAAAACGTTATGTTATTTACAAACGAATTGTACCACTCGCAAGCCCCTTTCCATTTTAATTTAGAAAAATAAATTAAGGCGCAGTATCGCGAACAAAGTCCCAGAATCAAGGTACTCCCCCGATGTCTTTAAATATCATCTCGATGGTGGGTAGGATACGCCCGATACGGGTAATGGAGGACAAAAATATGAAAAACGAAAACCAAAACGAAGAAGCAGTCAGCCCTGTTATCGCAACCATCCTTATGGTCGCAATTACAGTTGTACTGGCAGGTGTTCTGTATGTCTGGGCATCCCAGCTTGCAGAAGGCAACACAGACGGCGATTTCTCGATGTACGACTTTGAAGTCAACAGCGCAGGAACAACCTTCACCTCAGCAACTGGAGAAGCAATCGTCTACGTGTCACTTGACGCTGGAGACGACTTGTCATGGTCTACTGTCATTGTACAGATGAAGGCTGATGGCGGCGTCTACGTCGAATGCACCAACCCTGACAAAGCATCAGCAACCGGCTG
>JADHSC010000013.1 GCA_016777125.1 Candidatus Poseidoniaceae archaeon | reverse complement strand
TTTCGTAGACATCTGTTCTTGGGTATCGTCACCACTGGCTTGTGCGTTCTGTTGCAGCTTTTCTGCGGTCTGAATAATGACCGCTGCTGCGACTGCTGCAACAAGAATCAACGCAATGAATACAATCATTGCACCGATACCAATTGCAGCAAGTTCGTCTTGCTTCGTTTCTTTTTGGTTTTTCATTTTATCACCTTTTTTTTACTCGTCCTCCCTCCAAAGAGGGTGGAAATGGATGGGGTCAAGAAGCACCTCCTTGACCCAAGTCGATGCGAAGTGGCATGCGTATTACTGCTACTTCATCTGGAGTTAGTCTGCCAATGAATGGCACATTGTCGGCTGTAAAGCCTGGCGGAAGCCAAGGATTGAAGAGAACATCTGAGAGAGGTTCCATCGAACGATTTTGAGCACGAATAGTGACCATAACATTACCATTCCTCATTTCATACCCAGTCGCTATTGAAAGTTTTCGAGAAAGGGGTATTTCATCTGAACCATGACGGCGATCGGCTTTGATTTCAAATCGAACGGGTAAGTTACCGCCTGGACCAATGACAGGTACGTCGATGAAGGATGGATTCGAGATCCATCCTCTCGGCACAGGAGGTTCTAGTCGCATCATTGGTAGTGGAATGTCTCCATCATTGATGATACGGACGAGAAGAACTCCCATCTCTCCACCTGCTGGCCATCGGGTATCGACGGATAACCAAAAATGCCTGAACAAGAATGGATTGAGGGTGGAAGAGTTACCACCAATGAGATCATCAACAAGATATTCGACTTCTGTAGCTGCATATCCGACATCTCCGATTTCAGCAGCACCTGTAGCGTTTCTGAGTCTTCGCAGGACGTTTTCTACTTCCTCTTCAGCAAGGGCTTTCTCTCGCAACAAACGGTGAAGCATGGCAATACTTCTACGCAGATAGAGTACATCTTCTTCTAGGACTTCGAGCGCTTTCTCAGCCTTTCGAACACTACGACGTGCTCTTCGGAGTCGATGTGCTTCGAGGAATGAACGTGCTTGAAGCATATCAAGTTCAGTTGTGGCTAATGAGTTGACTTCATCACTTACAACACCTTGAACGAGAGTTTCGAGTTCTCTACTTGCCTGCATGAGGCGTTGTGCGCTTTCTGTAGATGCAGCAATTGCTGCTTGAGCATTGGCTAAATCACCGTCTTCTAATTCAGCATCCGTTGAGAAATCAACATCATCAGTTTTGCTATTCGCCATCAGACATCACCTCCTCGTTTGTTTCAGCCGCAACTGCAGATTGAGGTGGTTCAATAATTGCAGAAAGGTCAAGTCCTTCCATTGCAAGGTCATTGAGTAAACGTGCAGGGTCGCCGAGATCACGCTCGATTCTTGTTGCCTTGACTTCGATGTCAGTTAAGCGGCCGTAGAGTGAACCATACATGTTGTTGGAACGTCGGAGGATGATCCAAACGACAATTGTAGAGAGCAGAATATACCCCACCAGAGAAATCAAATTTGCTTCGTTTGGAGACATCTGAGGGGGTAAGCCAAGAATGACTGCTACAAATCCAAGAATAGGAAGGCTGAGAATAACTGTAAGTTGCCTTCTTGAATCAGCCAGCGCTTGGAAGTGGTCTGCATAAATGGTAGAGATACCTTTTCGGGCACGCTGGTAATCTTCGTGAATGTATCTGAATTCTTCACTGCTTCGCCATGCCATACGCCATACCCACAGTGCAGTGATAGCGATAATGCTTGGACCCCACCAAACATAGTCAAGCAAGTGGAAAGAGAAACCGAGCATAACGACACCTGAGTAAACAGCTCCAAGTCTGTATTTCTCATTCTGATTGGTAAGACCTAGTAATCCAATTGTGATGATTAAGGCAATTCCAAAGCCGGCTAAGACCGTAATCGGGGCTGGAGCACTCGAGTCTACTGTTTGCTTGAATTCAACTACATCATTCTCGACGTTGTTGTTCAAGGCATAGGACGATAAGATGGAAACCGTACATTCTGCGTCAACTCCCTGTTCCCACCAGTCAAGAGTTTCTCCAGTTACCTGCCACCGAAGAGTTTCGTCCTCGCCTTCAGGTAAAAAGGCAACAATAGGTGTTTTGTCGTTGATGACAAGCCCTGTGCATTCGAGATTTGAATTGATACCGAGTGCTAACGCGGTCCCTTCGTTCTTCAATGTGAATTCAAGATAAGCGGTTTGACCTTCCATCAGTTCATCGAGTTCGTTACCATCGGCATCAACAATACGTTGAGAGGATGGAACAATCATTGGATCAGCATACATATTTAGAGCAAAGGTGAATGTTTCCTCTGTGTAGACAGTGTATCCATTGTGTTCATCAGGGTGATAGAGGCGGATATCGAGATCATAGCCATCTCCTGGAAGAATATTTGGACGGTCAGGTACCTTTACCATGAAGGTCAATGGAGGCGACTGTACGTACTTGACTCGTTCAGGAAGTTCGATGATATTTGTTCCAGGAACACATGGCTGTGTCAAGTTGACATAATGAACAGATTCCGGGCCTTCGAGGTTTATGATGGAAATGTTCCAAACATAGTCATCCTCTGAAAGTCCTATTGCATTAAAGTCCAGTAGACGAGTAATTCCACAAATTTCGATGGAATAATTTGTAGGGGCATCGTTAGATGAAGGAATGTGAGAGTATGGGATGAATACAGCGATTGGATCATCATTAGCAGGAGCCTCGAGTTTATCGGCATATCCGATATCAAACAACCGCTTCATTTTCAACTCGGTTGTGAACTCCCCACTACCATCAACATCGACGTCAGTAGGGGTAAGAGTGATTCGGAAATCAGCAGCAGTCGTCAAATCCGGATTCGTGTCCTCTGCATTAGCACCAACTGTCAAAGATACTGGGACGTTCCTTGGCAATGACAACTGCGTAGGAGAGGTTGCGGATAGGCTCCAATCATTGCTTTCAATCGTCAGACCGGGCATGAAAATTTGGTAACCGACATTCACAACAACATCTTGGTTTCCAGTATTTGTTATGATTGCTGTCCATTCACGATTATCGCCTTGGTGGAAGAAATATTCGCTCTTCCATCCTTCGAGCGTGTACGTGAAGACTGGGGCAACGAGGAGTTGTACCTTGCTTTCAACATAGATCTCCCCCGTAGCAGTACTTGACACTGTAATGTTAGCATCATGGATTGCCCCATTGAGCATGTTGTCTGTGCCATCAAGTGCTGGGATTGTAATATCAAATGTACCAGATGAAGTACCATCGATTGGAATTGTGAAGGATTGGATGATTGGCGTTGCATCCCATCCCCCATCAACAGAGATGTTTACATTGACTGTTTCTACAAGGTTACCTGTGTTTTCCAAATCAAACGGTAATGTAACGATGGTACCTGGAACTGCAGCGAGATTATCAGGAGTGCTAAGGACAACATCGTGGACTTCGGACATGTTCGCAACAATGTTCGCATACAATTCGACTAAAGTACCGTTTTCATCAATCATGGAAACTGTCAAATTTGCCATGTAGAAATTATCTGCGCTCGCTTCTTGTGTTGGATTAATATTGACACGAACTGAAGATTCATATCCTGCGGCGATGATAACACTGCTTGACGTATCAAGTTCAAATGCAACGTCATCATATCCTCCATCATCAAGAGAAACGCTGTACGTAGTAGGGCCGTTCCCAGTATTCTTGATGACAACGAAGGCAGAAGGTGATTCGTACGGTGTTGCTTCAATCGTTTGATTCGTAGGTGTGAGTGAAGCATTTACAGTCTCACCAACCCTAATATCCATCGTTTGTTGTCCAACATAAGCCCCGGTTTCAAGGTCATAATAGCGTATGGTCAGAGGTTGATCTAAGCCTGCTTGAGCTAATGGGTCAGTCTTCACGGTCAGAGTGACTAGAGAAAGATGCGCCCCTGATGACAATGGATAATCTTCTAAGTCGCTAGCAAGGTCCACAATTGTGTTATTTGGGCTCGTTGTTGTAAGACTCGCTTCCCAACCCACAGGTAAATTTTGCACTATTTCTAAACGATAGGAAGAACGATCATTACCAGTATTTCCAAATGTGAACATGAAATCGGTATCTACGCCAACATTTGCTGGAAGCGGTCCTGTTTCTGTAATCTCTCCATCAATGACTTTTGGAATAATAATCGAGAGTTCTTGTGTAATGGCAGGAGAGTATACTGCATTCGCGACATGCACAGTGCCCAATGTAGGAGTGGTTGTGACTGGGATTTTGATAATTCCTGCAAGAGGTACTTGACCCGATTGACTTTGAACACCAAGGGAGGCTGCGAAACTTTCTCCTAAGGATAGGCCTAGTGATTCTTCTGGAGTCAATACTGCACTCCATCGATCAACTTCATTGAATCCTCCTGATGATGCGGCTTCGAAGATTATACTCCCTACGGTTAAGTCAACATCTACGGTTTCTGTGATGTCTGAGGCGAGATTGTGACGTACTTGTACGTCTAGTGCGAGAATCTCGTTAATTCCTGTCGATTGACCCGCGCTGAGAACATCGCTTTCGCTTAGTGTAATACTTTCCACCGGCAATCCAGGATCGATTGTGATGACTGGTCGCACTTCAATTTGACCAGTATCGGATGTAGGGATGCTTCCAGTGACTGCTTCAGCGAAAATATATGCACTCAGGCTATCGCCAGCACGATTGTGTTCTGCAGGATCAAGGGGCATTTGAATCGGAGGGACTTCCAAGGTGATGAATCCAGTAACGATTTCACCAACTTGCAGTTCTCCTGTGTTTGTAATCGAAATATTGTGAACCCAATTTAGAGCATTGACTGAGAGGCCTGAAAAAAGGTCAAACGAAGTAGGAGCGTTACCTGTGTTCTCAACGGTGAAGGACATGGTTTGAGAGAGTCCTGGCACAACCATCGTTGTCGTGTCGATGATGTCGACGGTTGCTTGGAGATTTTCCCCCGCCATTACGCGAGTCGTTTCGGACAACACATAACCACTACCAGCAGATGTAATCGATAGCGTTACAATGTCAATCTGTGACAAGAGAGCTGCTTGAGGGACGACTACTTGGACGCTTAATGTCAACGTTTCTCCTATACCAACAAACTGAGTAATTGTCGAATCGAGATCCGTTGATGCCCATCCTAATGTACTGGAAACTGCAATACTGAACGAGTCAATAGAGCTGCCAGTATTCCGAATGACGTAATACAACGTAGCAGAATCACCCGGTGATGTAGTGCGATCTGAAGGACCGACCATTTCGGCAATGTAATCACTAAACACAACATCAAATTGCTGATAGGTTTGGGTTTGAGTCCATCCAGTACCATTGAGAACGACTTGAACCGACATATTCCAAAGACCACTCAGCGAAGATGCAGAGAAAGTACCCGTTAGAATCTCCCCCTCAGATGGATCGTAAATTGAACCCGGTTGCATGATTTGAGTATTGGACCAGATACTCACTGTTGAAGGCGTGGCTGAGGCATTTGTGAGAACAAAATTCATAACAGCACTTGTGGCCATCACACCATCGTTTCGAATGGTAGTCTCAAAGGAGTGACTCTGTCGATTTAGAACGACATTTGCGTTTCCGGGAGCTATGGTTGGGAGTGTATCTCCTATGACGTTTGCTTCATGGAGAGTTTCAACGTTGAAATCCCTACGGTATTCGTTGTTTGCAGGATTTCCATCATTTGCACTTGAAACTCGAGCGAAGAGGGTTTGTGAAGGCCCTGTTGTAGCTGTCCACGATAACAGATAAGTCGTACTACCAGAACCCCCGGCGATGGAACCAAGATCGACCGTGTCGACGGTACTCTCTGCGGCGCTCGGTGATCCTTTGTGAACCAAGGAAAGGAAAGCACTGCCTGCAGTCGTACCAACATTGGATACATCAATACGGACAGTATGGACATCAGGAGCCAGAATTAACGACCCATTGATGACCGATCCTGCACCATCGAATTTCATAGCAGTCACTTGGAAATCGGGTCCTGCGCGGCCGGATGTTTCAGTAGCATCAGCAAACGGCAAAGCCACTTGAATCAAGAATAAGGTGACGAGAAGAACAGGTATTCTCTTCTGCTTAAGCATTCGATGAACCTCCTGCTTTCTCAAATCGTTGAATCGTTATTGACTTACCTTGTGATTTCCATATCTCTAGTAATTGAGCCAAGAGACGATCATGTTCCTCGTCTGTAATTCCTAATCGTCTGCGCTCTTCCCACAGAAGAAGTTGTTCGGTTCGAGTGAGGAGGGCGTCTCGGAGATAAATCTCCAATGTGCGGCGATAAGCGTCCCTGTCAGATACTGCATAGACAATTGAATTCCCCGGCAACTGGTCTGCTCGGTTTTGAATGAAATTCCCAAGTGTGAGGGCTTCATCGTAGGTGATGTTCCTGCGATCTAACTCGCTTTGAATGGTTGAAGCAATACTCTGAAGATCGTATTTCGTCTTGGCACGAGAAATCTTCTTGGAATATTTGCGGCATCTTCGCGACATGCTCGGACCCGCCATAGAATAAGGTGTATTGGGACAGTTTATCAAACAATTGGCAAATATTGTTCATTTATTCAATATGCATTAAAAATAAACCGCATCGCATAGCCGCTGAGTGTACTCCTTAACCTGAAAACGAGGCCAAAACCAAGCATTGATGACAAATGGATGTCACGTTAAGCCATGTCCGAACCAATAACTCTCGAAGTCGGTATGAAATCCCCTGCCTTTTCTGCAATTGATTCAAACGGAGTAACGCATACTTCGTCCGATTACATCGAAAAGGATAGAAGTGTTATTCTGTACTTCTATCCCAGAGATTCAACCCCAGGTTGCACAAAACAAGCATGTGACTTCCGGGATAACATGGCGAGACTCAAATCCGAAGGCTACGAAGTACTCGGTATTTCCAAAGACTCCGAAAAGTCTCACCAAAAATTCATCTCGAAACAAGACTTGAACTTCCCATTACTCCTTGATACTGAAGGTGCTTTGCATGATCAATTTGGAACATGGCGCATGAAGAAGAATTACGGAAGAGAATACATGGGATGTGTCCGTTCCACGTTTGTTATTGGCCCTGACGGTACAATCGAATGGTGTCGATACAATGTTCGAGCGAAGGGGCATGTTGAGATGTTGCTTCGTGAACTCTCATTGGAAGAGTGAACATTATGCAAGAGGACATCGGAGGGAAACGAGTCCCCCTCAATGCTACGTCGAATGCTTACGAGCCATGCTACATTGGCAAAGGACTGGTTGTTGGAGACAATATCATCATCGGATCAATGTGCCATATCGGTCGCTCAGTAGAAATCGGTAATGGGACTCGAATTCAAGGTTCAACCTACATCTCCGATTGCACCAAAATAGAATCGAATGTCTTCATCGGACCGAATTCTACTATTCTAAACGATAAATACCCTCCCTCAGGAAACAGAGACAAATGGGGGCCAGTAACAATTCGAGAAAATGCTGTAATCGGTGGTGGAGTCACGATACTTGCAGGCGTAACCATTGGCGTAAATGCTGTACTTGGCGCTGGTTCAGTTCTAACCAAATCCATACCTGATGGCGAAGTTTGGAAAGGCAACCCTGCCTCGTTTCATATGCAACGAAAAGATTACGAAGAGAGGAGAAATTGAAATGGAAGGCAGACAACACGTCATTGATTTTCTCACAAAATGCATCGAATATGCGGATGCATCGATTCTTCGTAAGCAAGCAAGAGGAGATACTGAAGAGATTCCCCAATGGGAAACGTACCGGGAATTTACTCGCCACGCATTGGAGGAAATACAAGCTGGTGAACTTAATCGGTGGTTCCCTAAGGAAAACCCAACCCTTCATCAAGAAGCATCAAAGCATACCTTAGACGACATGGAACATAAGGCACGTTCACTCTTTCTTTCGAATCTCGTTAGTCCAAGACCACTCGTAATGCTCGGTACCGAATCGAACAATGGTATTCGGAATTTAGCACCATACACATCGGTATCCATCGTTGCAAATTCACCACCGCTTGCGGTCATATCATTGTCAGTAAATCGGGAAGATCGAGTCCGTGACTCCCTAATAAATCTTAGAGAGAACGGGAAAGCGGTCCTAAATTTTCTACAACCAAATCGGGAAAACGCTCGCCTCGTTAATGAAACATGCAAACCGATTCCAAGAGAACAAAGTGAATGGGATGCATTTGAAATCGAATCTTTAGAATCAAATAAACTCATTATGAAGGAAGCATCAATGGCAATCGAGGCAGAAGTGGTGGCAGAACATGATCTACCCGAGGCAAAAGCCAGTCTCGTAGTATTGCGATTAACGAAATTAATTGTCCCAGGAGAACATCTACCTACCGAGTCAGTTCATCTCCTCTGTCAACATGGATTGAACCGATTGATGGCTACGCCAACTGCATGGGATTACAACATTGATTCCAATGTCTGACGCAGTCCAACTTCAAGAGAAGTCGTTGCAGTCCAGCCTAGAGAGTTCTCTGCCTCCACAACATGGGGGACTCGACGTAATGAATCGCCAGGATAGCCTTCTGTCATCTCGACTTGGACCAGCACACCCGTTTTTTCATGAACAAGATCACAAATGGTCTCCCCAAGATGAAGCATTGAAATCTCTTCTGTGGAACCAAGGTTAAATGAACGACCAGCAAGGGACTCTCCAGTCTTCAAACATGAATCTACACGACCTGAGAGCGCAATGCCTTGAACAATATCGTCAACCCATGTGAGACAACGTGTTTGTTTTCCATCCCCATGAACGTGGACGAGATTTGAATCAAGGGCTGAACGCATCATCATGGTAACAACTTGCCCATATTCATCTTGACTCAAACGAGGACCATATCCATTGAATGGACGTACAACCCGTCCATCAAGCCCTTGACGAACTGCGTGTTGGACCGCTAATTCACCAAGATATTTACTCCCACCATAGGCATGACGTTGGTGATGAGATGGATGGGTGAAAAGAGAAGATTCTAGACTTCCTAGTGGCATCACTTCTGAATTACCATATGCTTCTGGAGAGGAAGTAAATACGAATCTGCAGCGATATTGTTCTGCGAATTCAATTGCCCTTAGTGTCGAATTTAGATTTACATCCATAACCATTCGTGCCTCTTCATGAAACCATTTCGTACCATTTACAGCAGCGAGATGATAGACAACATCGATCGAGGATGGATCTTTGATCAAACCGTAGGATGGCGCTACAGAAGCATCAGATTCGATAAGCGTAATCCTATCAAGAATACGCTCTAGATTTTCGGGTTTACCTCTCCAGAAGTTATCGAGAACGACGACTTCATCATCAAGGTCAAGCAGATGCTCAACCAAACTCGAACCGAGGAAGCCTGCTCCACCAGTTACGAGTACTCGCATGTGTTCACGCCCGTTCCAACACAGTAATGCTAACAATGCCATCCTTGCGTTCAAAGCGAATAGAATCGCCATCGTTGACAAGCATGCACGGATCCTCTTCAAATCCATGACCATATGGAACATGGAGCAATGAGCAAGCGGGCAATGTAAGCGGGCAAACATCCCGGTTAGCGATAGCTTTGGGGCCTTTCCCTTCATACAAGAGTCCCATCAAGACATATGGTGCAACCGTTGAACCAGACCCTTTTGGATAAATGAGGATCTTATTTTCAATTGCTCTTCCATCAAGCGGATGCCCTGCTTCTTCGATAACACCTGAATCACGATTCACATAACCAAGATACGTAATTGGAACATCAGTAACCATCGCAATTCCTTCAATACAGAAATCCTCTTGAGAATCTAGACCCTTTCCAAGAATGGTGCATTCTCCATCTTGATGAGTTTTCGCTGACGTTTGACCTCCATGCGAGGAATGGGATAATTCAGGCCTTGGACCCTCGCTAAGAGACGGATGAACTGCATGGCGGACACATTCAGCAATAGGCGCTACGCTGGTTGGAATACGATTGAGCCCACTCGTGAGATAATGTTCCGCCTTCATCGAATTTGTTAGGAGATGGTTGTATTTCTCGCGATTATACGGTGTCACTTCTGGACAGGTGTCAACCAGAACAAGAGCACCTGCTTCCTCGAGCATCGACAGTGTACCATCTGCTTCAGCGAGAGTATAATTTTCTTGACTTGTGAAAACCCACAAACGCTGATCATCAATACGTTCTCCAAATTCCATATGAGAGCGTAAGGCAGAAGCAGTCGTCCTCATTTCTTCCAGACTGGCTTGAGGACAACCGATGACAACCAAATCCACTTGACCTTCTGGCTTTAGTTCCTCATATCGATGCATTAGATCGGCTTGAGTGAATTCCAGTTCACCCTGCCATTCAACCTTCGAAAAATCCTCCAATGATTGTAATGAATGTCCATCGACCCACATCATTGGCGTACCATAGTTTGCAGCTGCTGCTGTCAATGCCTTCTTACGAGCAAAGGAAATGTAATTCGGTAAACCTTCAACATAAGGCATGGGCCCGAACGGAAGATTCCATTCTGGCTTGGCATTTCGTCCAATCCAATCCCCTAGAATAGAGTAATCAGAGAGCGTCTCAAGTTCGCAGGAAATCTTGACACGAATGTTTGGAATCCTGTGTTCGGGAAGGTGTAAACCCCATTCAGGAGCATAACCTGTCAATGCAGTGGCTAACGCACTGAGTCCTGATTCTCTGTTCGTGATGAGTGATGTCCACGTATTTGTGTAACAAACTGCATTTGATTCAGCCCATGAAGCGGTTTCACCCTCAATCTCAATCCCTCGGTCATAGGGCGTACAAGACAGCGTTGATTCAATGCCCAATCGGTCATAGGCTTGAACAATCTCAAATTGTTGTTCTAGAAAATCTGGCCAAGCAATATCCATTTCCTTCATTTTACGTTTATCGCATCCTGCGGAATTCAACGTTGTTGGAATCACAACGGTCCCATTTTCATCACCACTCAGATCCTTCAAGAAACGACGTAGCCCGTGACCTCCTGTGATCACTGAAACGCCTGAAACGTGGGCATGGTCCACCTCAACGAAGGTGGATGCTTTTGCAGTACGTGCTAAGTCTACGACGAGACGAGCCGCTTTTTGTCGAGTAGCCCCCTCCAACCCTTCGAGTTGTTGAGATAACCTCTCTGGCAGGTGCATATTATGTTCGAAGTACTGGCGCTTCATCAAGACTCGTATGAGTAACCGATGGTTTTGATACCATTGACGTCACTCCACTCATTATGTCCTCATCTGAGAACAATAACCAAACAGCCCGCGGAGATAGACAACAAACTCGATTTCTATCTCTCGAGAATGCAAAACGTATTCTCAAAACAACCGTCGTACTGAGTGCACTTCTTCTGTCGATCTGGGCAGTTGTTCTCAATCAAGCACTCGAGCCTCTATCCGATGAAAATGTTGAGGAAAGTGCCATACTTGTCGAAACAGAAGGAAGAGAAGCTGACGTCTATTGCCCAGAAGGTGGAGCAGATATCTTCCTCGGAACGGACTTCGATGGAAACGGTAAACTATCAACAGATGAAATTACTTCAAGCACCAAAGTTTGTCACGGTCAACAAGGTCTCTCAGGCCCTCAGGGTCAACAGGGCTATGAAGGAATCAATGGCGAACATGGGAATGGAAGTCTTGTTAATCTCACAGCCTTATCACCAGGAATACCTTGTTCATTTGGAGGAATACAAGTTCAATCTGGAATCGACACGAATCGAAACCAATTCTTGGATTCAACAGAAGTAGAAACAACCGCTCACGTCTGTGATGGCCGATTGGGAGACGATGGAGAAGCTGGAGAACATGGTAACAACGGAAGCCAGGGTTATTCAGCCCTTATCGATCAACAGCCAGCACCAACTGCTCTTTGTTCCAAAGGCGTAGTCATGCGCTTCGGAGTTGATGATGGAATTGATGGAGGAATCGCAGGAGATGGTATTCTTCATGATGATGAAGTTCGTGAATCCCTTCGAATTTGTTCTGAGCAATTGTATCAGGGAATTGTAGGAGATATTTTTGTAAATTCAGGCGACTCAGCCTCAAGTCAATGTTATGAAAGTATAGCCAATAGCGAAATTGAAATGTATCTTTTCGCTGCATCTAATGGAATCAACGGCTGCGAATTGTGGATGCTTGATGTTGATAATACGCCGATAATGTTGAAAGATATTCATCCATCTGGAGATTCCATTCCAGGTAAGATCCTTGGACTTCAATCCATGGAGACAGAACGTGGATTACGCTTCGTGTTTGATGCAGATGATGGCGTCCATGGTCGTGAATTATGGGTTTCTGATGGAACTGCTTCGGGGACATTGATGGTTGGAGATATTGAGACTGGAGATGGGATTGATTACACAAGTGAAATCACAGAATGGATGAATGGAATTGTTTTCACCACAAATGGGCAACAAGGACAACGGATGTGGTGGACAAACGGAAGTGTAACAACTTCAATCTGGCAAGCGCCTTGGCTTACAAGCAGTGCAAGTTCAGACCTGATGAATCAATCCACATCTCTTTCCTCATTAGGTCAAAACATGCTGCTTGGTGATGATAATCGACTTTGGTTTGCAGCAAAAGAAGCCAATATTGGCCTTGAAGTGATGCAATTGGATTCACAGGGAACACTAACAATGTATGATCTTCATCCATTTGGTGATTCTTCGCCATCAGAAGCAATGGTTTCCAACAATGGTTTGGTACTCGTCGCTGGAGATGGAACTGGTCGTCAACTGGTACATCTCGATGGCACTGGTGGCCTTCAATGGCTTACTTCAATGACGAAGGAAGGTACAACCACACCCGTTACGACAATGGCTCCTAAGTTAGGATTGCATCAGATTGGAGATTCGATCATCTTTGATGTGGTTTATCGCGGCGCAGATGCTACGTTATTCTCATACTCCTTTGCAACCTCGAACCTTGTTGAATTGAGTTCAACAATCCTTGCACCAGGTCATAGTCTCGAATCTGTTACAAATGGAAATACGATTTGGTTTGACTGTGTTCTTGCCAGTACAGGGATGGAGTTGTGCCAGACGGACGGAACCGTAGAAGGAACTCATCTCACAGTTGATTTGATGCAGGGCATAAGCAGTAGCCTACCTCAAGCCTTGATGTATACGGATTCCACATTATTCGTTCTCGCTAAAGGGATTGATGAAACAGGAACCAATAGCGGCCATGCATTATGGGCAATCGATAATCAAGTTGCTACAGTGGCTTTTGATCCATATACAGGAATCGGGAATGATTCAAACGCAGGGACATATGGCGGTTTAATCGCTTCATCAACACATGTATTTTTCATTGCAGATGATGGAGTTCATGGACACGAATTGCATCAATACCTCTTGCCATCGATTCAAGATCAATGGGTCGTTTGGAGTTGAACCCTGTCGATGCAATACGAGCAAGAGATTCCAGGAACATAAGCTGGGTCAAGTTGTTGCTCAGGAAGCAAAGGCTCTCTGCAGGCGAAGCATACGGTTGTTCCAGTCTCTGTTAAATCAGGCTTTAGAGCAACTCGCTTATCGAATACAAAGCACTCTCCGTTCCAATGATCGCCTCCAACTTCTTGGAAGTAGCCAAGGATACCGCCTTCCAATTGCCTGACATTCGTAAAACCTGCATCTCGCATGATAACACTCGCTTTTTCACAACGTACACCACCAGTACAGAACATGACAATTTGTTTGTCTTTGAGTGAAGTATCCATGTTTGCAACTGCTTCAGGGAAGGCTCTGAAGGTCCTTATGTCAAGTTCAATTGAATTTTGGAAACTGCCTAACCGTGTTTCATACGTGTTTCTTGTGTCGAGTAAAACAATATCCTCATTATTTGAGAGTCGTTGATGCAGTTCATTTGGAAAGATTCGTCCTTCTTCGGAATCGATACGATCAAAATTTGGAAGACCTACTGAAATGATCTCGTTTTTCAATCGAACATTCATTCGATTGAATGGTTGTGCGTCTGAGGTCGATTCTTTGAATGATATATCATTGAAGCGTTCATCTTCAATGACCCAGTTTCGAAATTGGACAATGTTTGATTCAAGACCTGCAACAAAAATATTGATGCCTTCATGACTCAATAGAACAGTACCCTTCAATTCGAGTGAATCACACTTGTGCTTGAACGGTTGTCGAAGAGTATCCCTCTCAGGGATTGTGACGAATTTGTACCCAGCAATGTTGAGGTACTTCTCCGTCATGACTGACCCTCTGGCTTTTCCCTCTTATCTTCACCGATTAACGACGCCAATCATGACGACTTGCGAGAGGATGCCGCCAGCCTTGACCGAAAGCACGAGGAGAAACACGAGGTGCAGGAGCCATTTGCCATCGCTTGTGCTCATTTGCCTCAAGTCGTCTAAGTACCGTAACAACAGTATCTCGATCATGTCCCTTTGCTGCAATTTCGTCTGCTCCAAGACCATCTTCAATGTGATGCTTTAGGATTGAATCAAGAACAGTGTATGGAGGTAGTGTATCATCATCACGTTGGTCAGGAGCAAGTTCAGCAGAAGGAGGTTTGGTCAGAGTTGAATCACTAACTGGAGCAACCTTTCCTTCTTTTACGGCTCGATTGTTGAAGACGTTCGCTAAACCATACACTTCCATCTTGTAGACATCGCCGAGAGGTGTGTATCCTCCAGCCATATCGCCATAGAGTGTGCAATAGCCTTGAGCCAGTTCAGATTTATTTCCAGTTGCAATTGCCATACGTTGTTGGGCATTTGCATGGGACATGACAAGAATTGCTCGTAATCGAGCCTGAATGTTTTCTCGAGCGACTGGAAATCCGTTCTGCAATACCGATTCGATTTGATTCTCAACCAAATGATGAAGATCATCGATTGGAAGTGAATCATATTCCATTCCCAAGGAATCAGCAGTATGCTTTGCATCTGATTTTGAGTGCTCGGAGGAGAATCGAGAAGGCATAGAAAGACCGAGTACATTCTCTGGACCGACAGCTGCACAGGCTACACATGCAGCAACTGCAGAATCAATACCTCCACTTAAGCCAAGAACGATTCGTTTAATTCCTGATTTCCTACAGTAATCTCGGAGGCCTAATACGACAGCATCGGCCAGATCCTCGAGAACTGTTTCCTCGTCCTGTTGAAGTTCATGTTCTCCAGAGAGTTGAGTCAAACCAGCACTCTCTCCATCTTCCATTGAAATCCATTGAGAACGAGTTGAATCATTCACATCGATGAGAAGTATTCCTTCCTCCCAAGCGGGTGCAATCACCACATCTCCATTTGGCCATGCGCCCAGTGAACGGCCATCGAACAGAAGATCATCGTTACCACCCACTTGGTTTGCAAGTAAGAATGGATGATTGAGACATTCAGCCGCTGTTCGAGCCACACGGAGCCGTGTTTGTATTTTCTCGGCATGATACGGTGAAGCTGAAAGGTTGACTGTAGCATCGAGTTCTACGCCTTGACGTCCCCATTCTGCAAGTTGTTCAATCGGATCTGCATCGTACTTTGAAGGCGTTTCCCCCGAGACTTGCCAAGCATCCTCGCATACAGTAACACCGAGTTCGAATGAGCCGTTAATGGTTCGAGCAATTCCTGGACGATCATCCGCATCAAAATATCGGGCCTCATCAAAGACATCATAGGTGGGAAGAAGTTGCTTACGAGCAACAATTTTCGCAGGTGCTTGATTTCCGACGAGAAGAACACCGTTTCCAGGTTGTTCTCGATGATGTTCTGGTACAGTCGGTGTTCCAACAAGAACAGGTATGTTCACATTGAGTTTCATCGCTGCTTCCTGGGCGATTTGTATGAAACTTGGTTGCATCAGTAAATCTCTGGGAGGATATCCACAAATGGCGAGTTCAGTACTGACACAAGCAGAAGCACCATGCGATTGAGCACGGTTTACCATCTCTTGTAAACGCTCAGCGTTTCCTACGATATCTCCGACCGTAGGATTGAGTTGAAGCAGGGCAATAAGTCCCTTGCTTTGATTGCCCATAGTTTAGCCAACCCGCCGTGATTCATAGCCCTGATGCCTTACTTGTATTGGAGAATCTCGCCGTTAGCATCTTTGTACCACCAACTCGAATCGTTCGGATCTTGCCACCACCAAACGCCATCAGCACCTTGAGTCCAACCGTCTGTAGAAGCAGAAGTTGTCGCAACAGCAGTTGTTGCAGCAGCAGCCTCAGGTACAAACAAATCCGCATCGGGGTCATCAAATTCCTCTTCCTCATCTTCGAGATAATCGGAGTATTCATCCCATTCGATTTCAGATTTCGAACCGCGACGCACGGTTGCATTTCGAGCCATCAAAAGCAAAGCTCCAATGATTCCAACTGCTAACAGCAAGCCGACGGAGCCGAGAACTGGATTCACTTCTCCAAAGACGGTTTCGGTAAAGCTCGGTTCACGCTGTGGACGTACGTCAATGGATGGACCATTCGCCTTTTTTCCATTATCGAGAACAACTTCAATCCATTGTAAACCTTCTTTTTCAGGACCCCAGTCCAGAAGAATAGTTCCAACTGCACCCTCTGCAACCTCAACATTAGCGTTTCGAAGAACGGAGGTGGTTCCATCGGCTCGAACAACTGAAATTGTGGCCGAAGTTGAACCATCAAGTGTTCCGGTATTCTTGACAAAGATTTGGACTGCGGTTGTCTCGCCTTCTTTCACGTTCAAACGAGAATATTGAATTGCAGGACTATCGAGGTCAAACGACGGTCTTCTCCATTCCATAAGCCACGAGGTAACGGCATTCCCTGAGGATTCACCATTTGCCCCGAGCACCTGATTACCAGCAAGATCACGCCCTTCCACAAGGACGTTTACTGTCAACAGATCAATCAACATATCATCGGTTATGACCGAGAGATCCATGGTTCCTGTTCCAACAAGATTGAGGCCACTGATTTCAGTTCCTTGAAGCAAGAATGGAGCGTCTCCACCACGAAGGTAATCACCAGTCACAGTATCTTCAACCCACCATACTAATCGTAAGGATTCGTAGTCGATACCACCTTCTTCAGAAAGAACGATGGTGACTTCATGCTCATCAGCAGATAGAATTGCTCCGGGACGAGGTGTTTGAACTTCTTTGGGTTCAGGGCCGAGCCCGTCGACAATCATCCATTTCACCGATGATTCCTTTGCAGTGGAATCAATACCTTGTGGAGGCAAACAACCCACTGACCAAGTCAATGGTATCGTTCCAGAAGTCGAGGGGCTGACCAGTGGTACGTTCCAAATGCCATCGTATGTCTGAACCGAATAGGTCTGTCCTGCAAACATAACATCGACACTGCAATTGAATTCTGGCATCGTTGTTGTTTTCTCAAAGACAAGTCCTCCCGTGAGTTCAAACGGAGAATTCGGAGGAATACGTGCTCCATCTTCAAGGGAGGACCCTTGAGTCAAAACCAGAGATACTGTTTCTTGAGGAATCGTCAATGCAGGTGAAAATCGCCAGCGTAGGGCAGGGAATGTTTGGAGCACTTCTTGCCCAGCACGATCGACGATTCGAACACTTGGTTCTCGGAACGTATCGCCCAAATCGGGTGTTGTCCAAGCAAGCTCTAAATCAACCACAAGGCGAGTATCTTTCTCATACGGTCCAGCTTGTGCACCATTAAGGGCAAGCATATCGCATGAGTGAATAATGAGATGTATGCTATTCGAGGTACATGAATCTGTAACGAAATCCCATGTAAACGATAACGGAGAAGTTAGAATATTTGATGCAAGTTGAATCTCAACAGTGGTCAGATCAGATGCACCATTTGGTTCGTTCATATCAACACGAAGCGTGTATGGCTGGCCTGGATGAAGCCAAGATTGAACCCCTCCATCCCAGGACATTGCATTTGAGGAAAGTGTAGGCGGGCCGTCTGGTCCAAGTTGATACATGAACAAATGTTCTCCGTCTACCGAAGTACCACCATCTTGCAAGGCTTGTCCTGAAGCATCATTTCCAACAAGGTATCCCGCAACTTTCTGACCTAATGATCCCATTGAATCATCGAAGAGGAGCGTGTACAATCCCGTAGAGACTGTGAGATCGGTTGGTATAATCAGCGACCTTGAATTGTATTCATCAGCGCTTGGCCATCCATTAAGATCGGTATCATCAGCCCATTCTCGCCAGAGCATGACCTGAACATTCGAAGGCAAGAGAACTGGATCGAGGATTTGGAATTGAACCGTTTGACTGGTTGAAGCAACACGGTGGTCGTACCAATCAACACTCGAGAAAATCACAGAAGGAGAAGTTGGGTCAATCTTGAACGAACGGGTTTGTTCCGAATCATTGGTAATGTCCCCACCTTCTAGCGGAATCACTCGCACAGTCCATCCGAGGTCACCAAACGTAAACGGAGCAGCATCTGAAACGTTCCACATATCTCCGTCAAGAGACGTTGTGTTCGCAACCATTGTCGAGCCTTGCCAAAGTTGAACTTCTGCATCACCATCGGCAAATGAATCAATCCCGTCTACTCCCTCATAGCCGATATCGATTGAAAAGTTTAGACCAGTACCTGCTGCTAGGTATTCCTTTGAAAATGAAACTGGTCCGTTGTCATCGGTGATAAGAACGGATTTAATGACCAAATCGTTTTCTAATGCTTGCAGTCCTGCTCCGCCCCAGAAACTTTGACTTGGTCTTGAAACAACATCGTTGTCCAAAACAACACGCATTGAAACGGACAGTTGTTGCTCATCATCCCAACCTTGCTCCATTCTGAATTGTACTGTCATCTCACTCATCGTTGCTGAGATACTGGTGACAGTGATCGGTTCAGTTGGGTGGAGTTCTACAAGATGACTATCGCCTTGGCCAAGGGGCGTGCCACCACCGACTGGAAGTAACCAGGTCGCATGATTCAGGTCCCCTTGTACATCCAAACGAACAAGGGTTGCGGAACGATCTGCATCAATACTGAACCTTGTCGTGAACGACATCCAACGTTGTGATGGTGTCATTGGCCAGGTTGCATTATCGATAGAAGCCGTGCCTGTTTCAACATCTTCACTAAAGCCAAGATCGGTCACTTCAACCATTATTTTCCCGTTCGACAACCCAGTGAATGGGAAGGTGATGCTGGGGGTAGCACTTACTGTTCTTGTTGCTGAGTTTGCAGACATCACCAGAGGTGATTGCTCATCAGCACTGATCGAAATAGAGGTATTGTAAGGAACTGCAAGATTGGAAAATGTTGCAAATCCATTTCCATAGGCTTCAATATCAACCAAGGCAAAACCTTCACCCATATGATAGAGAACAGCTGATTGACTTGACAATGTGGCCTCCAATAAGTCAAGTTCAGAAGCATTGAGTTGCAAATGTGCCACAGTGTCTCCGTCAATTGATTTAGACACAATTGTAGAACTACCAACACGAAGAGAGATTCCCGTCATGTTTCCGTTTTCTGAGGAAATACCAAGTCCAAAACCACCCAATTCAGAAGTCGGAATCCAAACCGAAGTTGAAGCAATACCTGAAAATCCAAAACCTGAACCAGTGGAGTATTCCCCTGAATCAAATTTATTTTGGAATCCCCAGGACCCAATCCGTGCATCTTCTACACCCCATTCATTGATCCCATCGTTGTTGAGATCGAGAGATGGTGCAATGGTTTTAGCACCAGTTTGTAATGTAACCTGCACCTTATCGAGTAAACTTGGCGTGGATGAATTATGGACAAAATGAAGTTGGAACGAATGCTCATTGGCTTCGAGTGACCCGGTATATGGTAGACTTATCGAAGTCCAATTATCTGTGGCATGATGGCGGACATATGCATCGTATTCATTCATTACTGCTGAGACCAAATAACCTGCCATAGGCGCATTGTTTGCAAACCATGGAGAAGTAACTGTACTGTTGGTCATTGAAGTCAACGTTCCTGCCAAGACGGAGGCATTGGTCACGCTCCATCCACGAAGTGAAGGGTCCGTTGTGAATTCTTCAGTGATGAGACCTCCTGCTGAAATGGATTCAATTACCGGCATGGCATTGGTGCTTGAACCCGATAGTTCAAGGCGGATTCGCAGAGAACCGTATTCGTTCCAATCGACTGCATCAAGATGAACTCGGGTTCCATTAATGGCTTCAAAGCCAGAAAGATTTTCACCTGTAACATCGTCAATAAGTGTCCATGATAGGAAAGAATTCTCTGGGAAATCTGCATTGATATACATCGGTGCATATGGCCCTTCTGCAAGTGAAAATGTAGCTGAGTTGTTGTATCCAAAACTAGGGCTTGTCCATTCCGTAACTGGAGGGAGGACTATTTTCACATCATCTATGAACCAAAAGTCACAACAAGTAGAGCCGCCTCCACTTCCTGCTGTTTGTTGTATCCTGAATTGTGAATTCGCATGGAGGGCTGCTGCAGGAAGAGTGGATGAATATTGGAAATTTGATTTAGGCGTTCCGCTGAAACCGGCTGCTTGGAAAGTATGGAAAGCAATCCATTGTGAATTATTGGTTTTGTATTTGAATTGAAGATTCTCGCCACTATCAGGCGTCTCCCCGCAACCACTCCTACCTTCATGTACCCAAGCATGGAATGGAATATTCACTCGGTTTGAGAGGTCAATTACAGGAGAAGTAGCAAAGGTTGAACCGCCATGAGTTCTAATCGAACCTCCACTCGAACCGTTGTACCCACACGCTGGTGTTGTGATTCGACTGCTCAATGAATTTGAAAATGTCCATCCTTGAGCACCGTTATTGAAATCATACCCTGGTGAAGAACCAGACCCTGTTAACGACCCAGATTGGGAGTATGTGTTGCTATGATTGGCATCAAGATGATCCCACGCAGATGCGCCTTGCCACAGAAGGGTCTGAGAATTTTGAAGCGGTACCGATTGCATCGTCATCTCAAGATTTGTGATTGAACCCGTGGATGAAGGGAGTGTTAACTCAAACGGGTTTTGACTTGTTTGACCCGGCCTAATATCAACCACAACAGGTGTGTTTTCCCCGACTAGTGCAGGCGTAGCGGTCTCTTCGAGAACATCAAAGGAAGCAGAAGGAGCAAGTGAAGTGAACGGTGCGAACACGAATAAGAACAGAACGAAGAAAGCAACGCTCCGACCTTTCAAGGACCCGGCCATGTGTCTGCCTGAATTTGAAAGGTCTTGAATGTGTCACTCCTCAATCTTCCTCGAAAATGAGGGAGAGGTTGAAATCAACCGTGTTATTCGCAGGGTCATGGTTCGACCGTCAGCAGCAGGTGACCTCGATGCAGTAGCGCTTGAAACCGCTTTACTGGATACATGGAAGAATGAAAACGCCTTTGAATCTTCAATTGGTTCGAGTAAAGATGGCGCTCCCTTCATTTTCTTAGAAGGTCCACCGACTGCAAACGGAAAGCCAGGAATTCATCACGTCGTTGCAAGAGCCTACAAGGATCTTGTATGCCGTTGGAAGACAATGGAAGGCTTCCTCGTACAACGTAAAGGTGGCTGGGATACACACGGATTACCTGTTGAAATTGAAGTCCAAAAGCGACTTGATTTAATGAGTAATGAAGCCATTGAAGAATTCGGTATGCAAGCCTTCAACGACGCTTGTCGAGAAAGCGTCTGGACCTATGAAAGCGCTTGGAGAGAGATGACCGAACGGATGGCATATTGGGTAGATTTAGACAACCCGTACGTGACACTTGACAACAATTATGTTGAATCCTGTTGGTGGGCTCTCAAGCAAATGTTCGATAAAAATCTCTTGTATCGTGGTCATAAGGTTCTCCCCTATTGTCCGCAAACAGGAACGTCTTATTCCAGTCACGAAGTCGCACTTGGCTACAAAGAAGTCGAGGAACCTTCGGTCTACATCAAATTCAAACTAACCGATGATGATGCATCCATCCTAGCATGGACAACCACCCCTTGGACCCTTCCTGGTAACGTTGGACTCGCAGTGGGACCAGAAATCACCTACGCTCGTTGCAGAGTTCGAGAAGAACCTGAAGGATGGCAAGGTAGGGGCGGAGCAAGAGTTGGTGAAGAATTGATTCTTGCCAAGGATCTGATGGGTGATGTACTAAGGCACCACGTCGACATCATCGAAGAAATCCCCGGATCTGCTCTTGTTGGACGATCGTATGAACCGCTCTTCCCAGGTGCTGTCCCTCGAGGAGATTCTGAGACTGCATGGACCGTACTCTCAGCCGATTGGGTGACAACAACGGATGGTACTGGTGTAGTTCACACCGCAGTCATGTACGGTGAAGACGATTACAACCTCGGTATGGAAGTAGGACTTCCAGCGTACCACACTGTTGGAATGAATGGGCATTTCGTACCAGGAATTCATCCACAACTCGATGGAAGATATGTCAAGGAATGTGATGATTCAGTCATGGAGATTCTTGTCGAACAAAATGAAAACGTTTCTTCTGGTCTGTTATACAGAGAGAAAAGTTACCTTCACGACTACCCTCACTGCTGGAGAACAGACCATCCTTTGCTTTACTATGCCATGGATTCTTGGTTTGTTCGCATGACAGCAGTCAAAGAGCGCCTCCTCGAATTCAACGATGGTGTCGAATGGGCTCCTGATTGGGTTGGAGAAGGTCGATTTGGCGAATGGATACGAAACGTCAAGGATTGGGCGATTTCCCGCGAGCGATACTGGGGTACACCACTCCCTGTTTGGAGAGATGAAGATGGAAATATGAAGTGCATCGGTTCGATTGCTGAACTTCAAGAAGAAGTCGCAAAAGCGCAAGCTGCTGGAATTGAAAATCCTGATTGCCCAGCCGATGTTGACTTACACAGACCAGTCGTTGATGCATTCACATTGGTATCTGAACACGGCAAGCCGATGAAAAGAGAGCCATTTGTTATGGATTGTTGGTTTGATTCTGGTTGCGCACCTTTCGCTCAATGGCATCATCCATTCGATGAAGAGAAGACATTCGATTCGTCTTTCCCTGTCGATTATATCTGTGAAGGTGTCGATCAAACACGTGGATGGTTTTACACCCTCCTAGCCGTTTCTACCACCGTCTTTGATTCTCCTGCATACAAGCGATGTTTATCGCTTGGCCTCATTCTTGATGCCGAAGGAAAGAAGATGTCGAAATCAAAAGGGAATATCGTAGACCCGTGGGATCATTTCAATCGAGAAGGTGCTGATGCAACTCGATGGTACATGGTGACTGCTGGAGCCCCATGGAATCCATTGAAGTTCGATTCAAATGGTGTTCGAGAGACGTATGCAAAGATGTTCTTGACTCTATGGAATGTTTACCGCTTCCATGCAGATTATGCGGCTTTGGATGGCTTCGATCCTGAAACTCAACCACTACCTGTCGAAGAACGCTCAAGACTCGATCGCTGGATTCTATCGAAACTTCATACGACTGCACGAGCATATCATGAAGGATTCACAAGTTGGAATTTCCATAAAGCATGCCGTGACCTCGAAGAGTTCATCGTCAATGATTTGTCAAATTGGTATGTTCGTCGCAGTCGCCGTCGATTGTGGGATGAAGCAGAATCAAATGACAAATTGGCTTGCCAACACACACTTCATGAAGTTCTGGTTACCTTGAGTAAACTCATTGCCCCTGTAAGTCCATTCATGGTTGATACAATCCATCGTAATCTCACAGGAACATCTGTTCATCTTGCCGATTGGCCTGTTGGAACACCTGGCTCACTCGAAGGAGCAACAGCAGATGTATGGGATGAAGCACTTTGTGAAGCAACGACACACTTGCCTCCACAAGATTCTCAACTTGAAAGTGAAATGGAACTTGTGCGTGAACTCGCAGAGACTGGTCGTCGTATCCGAATCGATGCACAACGAAGGCAACGCCTTCCATGTGCAGAAGGATTCATCGTCGCTGGACCAAACTTAGAGCCGTATCATGACCTCCTCTCTGAAGAATTGAATGTTGAAACAATCTCAGTTGAAACAGACCTTGACAGATTCCAGCAAATTGCACTATCCGTTAATTTCAGAGCATTGGCACCAAAAGCAAAAGGCGATGTTAACGCTATTGCAAACGAATTGAAAGGAAACGAAGACCCAGAAGCACTTCTTGCTGAGATCAAATCAGGAAATTGCATTATTATGGGTGTTGCAATCGAAGAATCTGATGTTGAAGTTCGACGAACAGAACGAGAAGGTTTTGCAGCAGCAACCGTGACACTTGGTGAAGGTGATGAAGCCCAACATGTGAGCCTTGTATTGGATATGCAAGATACTCCTGAACTTCTCTCCAAGGGATTGGCAAGAGACATTACTCGAAGAATTCAATCCAAGCGTAAAGATCTGAACCTGGAGATTGAAGCAACCATTGATGTGGATGTATGGATGATACATGCTCCAGAATTATTTGCAGAAGATCAGGAATGGATTGCAAAGGAAACTCGCGCCTCTGGTATTGCTTTCCATAGTGAGAATGCCCCTGAAGGCACAGACAACTTCGATGTTGATGGCGCTCATATCTCCTACAGAGTTCAATCCAATTGAGGCTATCCAATGCGAATTGTATCGCTCGTCCCAAGTTTGACAAAAACGCTTGCAGAGTTGGGTGTGCCCAAAGAATACCTTGTTGGTAGAACGCCTTGGTGTATTTATCCAGAGGAGTATGTCTTGGAGATACCAGTTGTTGGTGGAACAAAAACTCCGAATCTCAACAAGATTGTGGCACTCAATCCGGATCTTGTCATTATGGATAAAGAAGAAAATCCACTTGAGGTGTTTAATGAACTTGACAAAATGGGAATTGAGCGCTTTGTGTCTGAAGTCGAATCGCCAAAAGATGTTCCAGACATGCTGCGCTCGCTCGGAAAGAGAATTCATTGCGAAGCGATGAGCGAAACATTCGCATTAGCAATTGAACTGGAATTGGAACAAGTAATCGCAGAGAATGGTCCAAAAGTAGCTGCTATGATTTGGCATGAACCCCTCATGTGTGTTTCGCCAACACGCTATTCAGGATCTCTCCTAGAACAATGTGGATTCATCGTCCCTGATTTTGAACCAAATGGAAATGGATACCCTATCGTTACAACGAATCATCTCATTGAACATAGCATCGAAGGAATGCTTCTTTCGAGTGAACCTCATAATTTCGCAATCGAGGAAGGAGAAGCGATTTCAGAAAAAGTTGTTCTCGATGGCGGACGCCGAATTTGGAATGTGTGCATCGATGGAGAAGCCCTTACATGGTTCGGAACAAACACATTATATGGACTAAAACATTTCAAGGCTCTTTGCGAGGATTTGAAAATGAAGGCTTCTTAGCCTACACCATGCGCAGGCAACTTCTCGCCATGTTTGTTCTTTGCAGCATGCTTCTTGCAGGATGTTTTGGTTCCGGAGAATCCGTTGTTGGAGAAGATACACAACCGAGATCAATGTGGGAAGATTACACCTTGATAGATGAGCAAGGTCATGAGACGCCAAAAGACTTCATGACTCTTGATCTGAAAACAAACCAGAGTACCAACATGACTTGGGCTGTGTTCGATGCATCAAAGGGAGGAAATTGCTGTGAGCACTACCTTGCGACATCTATTGATGGCTCAATTTTAAACATCGGGGGGGAGTACCCTGTATGGTCTGTTGATAGAGGCCATGAATGGGATACATGGATGCCAGGGGTTACTCCTGATCTACAATGTCGAACATTTGTACCAACCAATCCTGGACAGGAAGGACTCGGTGAAGGGAGTATCGTTCAAGCAACAAATGGCGATATCATCTCAATGTCTTGGTTCCCTTATGTTGGAGGTGATTTGAAACTGGATAAATTCTATGCAATTTTGTATGATCAATCCGAAATGGAATGGAAGTGGTGCTACAACCGAATTACTGAACCATTCTATGATCGAAGTTGGCAAGTTGAAGTTGTTGGACCAATTTCTTCCTCATTTGGAGACGGAGAATGGGCATCACTGGTCGTCTCAAATTTCTGGCATCAAACTCAAAATGCTGGTGGACAAATCTCCGTAGACGGCTTGAATTATTATCCTATACAATTCCCAGGTCGTGGGACTTCACAGCCTTCAATCGACGTCAATCTCGACTTTACCAACGACAGTTTAGACCCATATTGGGACGTAAACAAGCCCCATAAGGAAATGCGCGCATTTGCAGTACCAAGTGGGGGATTGTTGTTCCCTCAGTATTTCGATAACGGAAATGCTGCCTTCCTTGATACAACACTCTCCTGGAATGAACTTGCAGTCCAATTCCCGAGTGAATACTGTCACCTTGATTCAACCGGTTCAATCCACTGTGTGGCTAATTCTGGAAACATGCTCACCCATTATCTCTCTCGAGATGGAGCTATGACATGGACAAACCATACCTACGACATGTCCCCTGTCGCTTCCGGAATAGAAGAATGGGAATTTCAAGGAAATGGAAAACATGACCTGTTTGTCCTCAATGTGCGATATCAATCAAGCGAGGGACCAGATATCGATGTTGTCTATCATACACGAGATTACAGTCAAGATCTTTCACCAGATACGCTGACGTACATTGGCCAAGGTGATCTCGATTCAACCTCAGGGGCTGGAAATGATATCCGCTTTGATTTTGCAAGTCTCGCGATACTTCCAGATGGTGGCGTCGTCGTTGCTTATCATGATTCAACCGATGTTGACCCCTTGTTTGCAGTTGAACTACACTTGCCAGAAGCCTAGATTAAGTCAATTTTGAGCGTTATCCTCAAAAGCCCTTGACAAACGATGTTGCACAATGGTGCTTGCTACATTACCCGGTATCGGTGATAGACTCATGAAACGACTTGACGACCACTTTGGTGGTCGTGATGAAGTCATGCGAACGTTGCAATCAGGAGATATCTCACGAATTGCAGAAGTCGAAGGAATCTCTGTAAAGCGGGCGTTACAACTTGCAAGACAAGTTCATGGAACCGATGGTACCTTCCTGGCTACAAAAGAATCTGAACGCTTGCATTCACAATTAATCCAATCTCTGCAATCGTTTTCTTCCTGTTCTGCAACATCCTCAAGAATGCAGATGTTGATGCCGATGCATGAAATCGAACAACGCAGAACGCGCTGTATTGAAATGATGGATTTTGCGAAGACAGACGTACAGGCTTACGAACGATTACAAATGATCTTCAAACAGTTGGGGCATGCCAGAAAACCAAGTCAAAGATATGAGAGAGTTGTTGTTTCCCGTGATGAACAACCTGAATGGGCGTCATTTGTCCGAGTATTGCAGCCGAGTCCTAGTGAGAAATGGAATGATTATACCGTCTTCAAAACGGTCACATGGATTGGAAATGATGGTCCTGATGAAGTTCCACCGGGCTGGTTGGTTCTCCCAGCAAATGCGGAGAAGGAAATTATGGTCCCTGAATATACCATTGATTGGTTCAAGAATAACAAAAAAATTCTTTCTAGTCTGATTCAGATTCTTCAGTGGAAACAAGAATGGAAAGGGGCACTCCATCCTGTTCTGGAACAAATATTTGATTCAACAGAAGGATTGGAGGACCTTTCTGCATTGGTTTCAATGCTTGGAGACGCAGGTGATATCGAAAGTATGGAACATGTTCGTGATAGTCTTTGGAAAACCTCCAAATCCCTTGAAGAATCTCTCAATAGCCGTATTGCTGAGGGAATGGAAACTGCTTCTCTCGATCTATCTGGTTCTGATATGCTCGCTGCTTTAGCAGATGCTGCTACCTTCCAGAGAAAATTAGCACAGGCGACTGAAAATGTCATCGATGAAGTATTGCAGGAAGGACGAAAGGAGATGGCTGAATATCTTCAAGTCACTGGAATAAATTGCCCACATGATTTGTATTCATCTTCTTGGCCAGTGAAAATAAAACGTCCTACCCTCGATCAAATTGATGCCGAACTTGAAAGGCGAATTAATGATTCAAGAAGCGAACATCTTGTTCGTTCTTCACGAAAACTTGCCGCTCTGAAACCAAAATGTGAAGTTGCTCTACGAACACTTATCGAACACGATATGTGGTACAGTATTTCTCGATGGGCTTTGCATCATCAGGCTGAACTCCCAGAACTTGTAAGTCATGGAATTTGGTTTGAAGAAGGAAGACATCTGTTCATCGAAGGCATTGCTCAGCCCGTTTCTTATGGTCTTGGAGACGTTGCACCAACTGGTGATCGTCAGCCAATTGCGTTACTCACTGGTGCAAACAGTGGTGGTAAGACGACCCTATTGGAACTCGTTGGTCATATCACACTTCTCGCCCATATGGGATTACCAGTTCCTGCCAAAAATGCATTCGTTGGCCGTATTGAATCTCTTCATGTTCTTGCAAAATCTGGCGGTACTCAAAGCGCTGGGGCGCTGGAAACAACCTTGGTTGAACTTGCACAAGTTGTTTGTAATGATACTCCTAAACTCATTCTTGCAGATGAACTTGAAGCGATAACAGAACCAGGAGCCGGTGCTCGAATTATCGCAGGCATGTTACGAGCAGCCCAACAGCAAACCAAGACGACAATGGTTCTTGTCACCCACTTAGCCCCAGCTATTCTTGAAGCATACGGGGGCGAGGGCCTTCGAGTCGATGGAATTGAAGCCAATGGATTAGATGAGCATCTTGAGCTTATTGTTGACCGAACTCCAAAGAGAAATTGTCTTGCTCGCTCCACACCAGAACTTATTGTTCGTCGATTGGTTGAACGCTCAAATGGTTCGGCAAAAGACGTCTTTACGGACATTCTATCGTTGTTCTAATCAACATTGGCGAGTCGTTTCGCCACCGTATTCAATCATTGGAACTTGGAAGAGTGAATCGCAAGGTCGATCGATTATTGGAAGCGTCAAGGTACTTTGAGTCCAGTCGATTGTAACTCCGCCTGAGGCCATTGGAGATGGGACGTAATCCTCGCCTGTTTGAGAAACTGTAAAGAGAATTCCTTCACCTGGTTGTAAGATAACGTCCATTGGTAAGAATTCCATGAGTGCATTAACCGATACGAATGGAGTGAGTACTTCTTGTCCATCTCTTCCACCTGCATGGAATCTTAAGTCCATGACAGCATGACCAAGATGCATTCCTGTACCATCGGTCATTTCGATAAAGAGATGTCCTCCAGTCAATCCTGGTGTTGCATCAATATGGAATGTAGGCATACCAACAATTCGAGTTTCTTCTTCAAATGGTCCGTAACTTAGGGTAACACTGCTCGTTGCAGATACTGTAGAGCCTGATGGTGACAGATCACCACCAATCAATTCAAGATTCTCAACATCCATTGGAGGATAGGTTTCTTCGAATCGCCATCCACCTTGGTTGTCCTGCATTTCAACACCTAAGGTTGGAGCACGGCCTTCCCCTCTCAAGTACCAATCAAACCAGTAGAGCATTTCATCAGCCCAATCCCAACGAAGTGTGTATGGATATGCTTCCTCACCACGACCGGAACTTAAGCCACTGTGTCCTTCAAGGCGGTCAGGATAATCATGAGCCCATTGTCCTGCTAAGGTTTTGATTTCTATGCCGGCGTCTTCAACAATCTGATGGGCAGGGAATGTCATGTGTGGGTCAACATTCCAATCCTGCATTCCCTGAATGATGTAAACAGAACCATTGTAATTCTGAACCACTCGATCAAGGAATGAGCGTTCAGTCCAGTAACTGTTTCCAGCATAATTGACCATTCCCCCACTGAGATATGCAGCAGGTCCATTGGCATATCCTTGGATGTATCCTTCGCAAAGGTTGTGGCTGTCTTCTGTATCTCCATCGACTCCAAACGAACCATAGACTCCATTGTGCATAATCATGCCACGTGCTTCCATGCTTCCGTTTCGCCACATGAGTTCATGGACACCAATAAGTCCGGACATGGGAACGATTGTAGCAAGATACGGATTACCGAATGTTGCTGCTTGCCAAGGGGTTGAGCCATCGTATGATTTACCAATAATTCCAACCTTTCCATTCGACCAAGATTGTGTGCCGAGCCACGTAACAGCAGCATCAATTCCACGTTGCTCATCTGTACCCATAAGATCCATGCAGTGATTCGATTCTCCAGTACCAAATACTGATACTTGAGCAACTCCATATCCATGAGGAACATAGTTCTCGATCAGCATTCTTCCAAGACGATCTGCAGGAGTTAGAGCATCGACATCACCGTCGTTGTAGTAAGGTCCTATTTCAGCAATCACTGGAACAAGACAATCATCAGAAAGATTCTCTGCTGAACTGTAATCGCAGCCCTCAATCACTGGCAACCATAATCCAAGATGGACTTCGGCTCCACCGGCAGCGCCGGCTCCACCATCAGCAAGCGTGATGCTTGGAACTGGAACATAAACAGATTCAACAGCACCTATTGGATAAGTTCCATTGACACTAACTCGAGAAAACACATCCGTATCGTCATATGTGAGGTCAGTTCGATCCCAAGGTTCAGGGTATGACTCTCCATCAACTAACTTAGATGCATTTTCCAAGTCTTCACCAAAGCAGCCCGTTAGAAGGCTTGGTAAGAGAAGGACTGCCAGTAAAAAGCCGCTTCGCATGGTTAACGGTTAAGGGACGAACATATGACGCTTTGCGCATCATGATGACTCGTTTGCTTCCTGAGCTTCAAGTTCAGCTCGTACTTCATCCATGTCGAGAGATTGCAGTTTTCCGATGAGATCTCGAAGCGCCTCTTCAGGAAGAGCACCCGGTTGCATGAATACACCTATGCCATCTCTGAATGCTACTGTTGTAGGGATTGACCGAATACCGAAAGAGCCGGCTAGTGCTTGTTCAGCCTCTGTGTCAACCTTTGCAAATACAACATCTGGAAACTCTTCCGAGACACCTTCGAAAACTGGAGCATAGGCTCGACAAGGCCCGCACCACTCAGCCCAAAAATCAATAATTACGAGTTTGTTTCCTTCTATAATTTCGTTGAACGAAGATTCATGCATTGCTACGGTCGCCATGGTATAGGCAGTATTTTGGAGTATATTTGTTCATGCATTTCACCATAAGGTTGCATCGGCGGATTCATGTGCTGTTACGCAGCCCGAAGAATATGAGCCGGGTCCTCGTCCTCAGCGCAGTATTAGTTTTCCTCCTCACTTCTGCATCGCCTACTTCGATGTTGCTTGATGAACAACACGTAGATTCAGTTGGAGATGCTGACAATATCATCATCTCTGAAATTCTTGTTTCCCCAAATGGTATGAAAAATACGGAAGAATGTACGAACTGCTACAATGCTACTGATTGGAATGGTGATGGTGAATATGGATCTTATTCAGACCAATTTATTGAACTTCACAACCCTACTTCACAAGCCATCAACGTCTCAAACTGGGTTCTTGATGACAAACCAGATGGAGGCAGTGCTCCCTGTCAGATCGCTCGAAACACAGTGATTCCAGCAAATGGATACATTTCAATTTTCAGAAATGCCTCTCGTATTGAACTCGACTACTTTGACGCAGACAGTGTATCGCTAACAGATACATCTGGATCACTTATTCATCAGATATCCTATCCAGCAGAAGGTATCTTTTACGGTAATACATACATCACAGAGGAAGATGGAAGTTTAGGAAGTACGAGCCCACCAACTCCAGGTTTTGCTCCGGGAGAATCGTTCACGTCTGCACAAAACATGGTTGGATGTTTCGGAATCAGCGATGGTGGAAGAGTTGACGCAATGGTACTCCAAGGCCGAGTCGTGACCATGAATGCAGAAGCTGATGTTATCAATGAAGGAAATGTCCTTATTCGAGACGGTAAGATCGAAGCTGTTTGGGGAGACCAAATTCCAGCAAACGTTGATTTAACCAACGTTCCAATCATTGATACGAACGGAACCATCTATCCAGGACTCATCGACTCTCACAACCACATGCACTACAATCATATTCCACTGTGGGACTTTGAGGTTCATACATCATCAAAGTCTGAAGAAGGTGGCTATTCAAACAGAAACCAATGGAAGAACAATCCAAACTACAAACGAGATATTTCTTGGATGAAGACCTTCGTACAAGGCGGTAGTATGTGGAACATGGCGGATGAGCAAATGAAGTATGCAGAAGTGATGGCTGTGGCAGGAGGTGTAACAGCCGTTCAAGGATCTCCAAGTTCAAACACTGATGCTTGGGACAGCATGCTTTCTCGTAACATCGAATTGTACAACTTTGGCGGCGATGATATCCACACCAAGGTAACAACTCTTGAAAGCGATTATGACGGAAACCATATCAAAACCGGAAACAGTTCAAATGACCTCAATGCATGGTACCTCCATCTATCAGAAGGTGTTGACGAAGTCAGCAGAGCAGAATTTGACGTCTTGGTACAAAATGATCTCCTCGTTGGAGAACTGGTTGTAATTCACGGAACTGCCTTGACCGCAACAGAATTCGCAATGATGGGCCAAGTCGGAGCTGATTTGGCCTGGTCACCATTGTCAAACCTGTTACTTTACGGTGACACAACAGACGTTGTTGCAGCGGATCAAGCCGGCGTACGAATCTCTATTGCCCCAGATTGGGGCCCGAGTGGATCGAAGAATGTCCTTCATGAACTCAAAGTAGCAGACGTTTGGAACAAGCAAGCCCTAGACGGCTACTTCTCTGATTACGAACTTGCAGCAATGACAACAAAGAATCCTGCTTTGGCGAACAAATGGGACGGATTTGTTGGAAGAGTAAACGCAGGTTTGTACGCAGACCTCGTAGTTGTCGACAACTTCCATGAAGACCCTTACAGAAACCTCATTGAAGCCGTTGATGCAGATATTCGCTTAACGTTGGTTAATGGTCAACCTGTTTGGGGAGACGTCGATATCATGGCTGAACTGAAAGGTACTGACTGGGAGACAGTTACAGGCCCTGGCTTTGACAAAGCAGTTGATGTTACCGACCGATCAATTCCAGAAGGTACACAATCATGGGCTACAATTCTTAGCAACATGGAAATGGCCATGGCATTGAATCAAGCAGACATCGCCACCACATGGTCAGCAGATACCGATAGTTACAGTTCCATGCAAGGAAATGTACTGAACAATATATTCACGACCGGAGACACACGACACTTTGGAATCATTGAGGGCTCCAACCATGCAAATACACACGTTGATTTGACCGTCTTACAGGCTTATTATGACGTTCCAATGGTCAATGGAGAACGTACAGGAGTCAATGTAGTATTCACGCCTCAAGATGGGAATAGTGGAGGTTCTACAATCGACCCAGTCGCCCCTGTAGATCCAGTCGACCCTGTAGATCCGGTAGACCCTGTTGACCCTATTGACAATGGAGGAACCAATGATACTGGTCGAGATGATTGTCCACCAAATTGTATCCTTGGAGATGATATTGAAGATACTAAGGCGGAGGAAGACTCCTTGATTGGACCTGGAACTCTCTTACTGGTTATTGTCATTATCCTGCTTGTTGCTATTGGGCTCTTGACTCGAGAGACGGAAGAAGAGAAGGTATTCAGTGAAGATCAAACTGTCCTGATAGAGAAGGAATGGGAAAGTGAATCAAATCAATTCGTGCCAGAGATGCCACCGTTATCACCACCTCCAGGTGGTAAACTCGAAGAAGAATAATCAAGCGAAGTCCCACGTTGGACCGTCTGGTGTATCTTTTACGACAACACCAAGCTCTGCTAATTCATCACGGATTGCATCAGCCCGTGGCCAATCCTTGTTGGCTCTTGCCTCAGTTCTTTGAGTTAGAAGTTCATCAACTTTAGGAGCAATTTCTACCCGTCGTGGATCTTCTTCTGGCTCTGCAAGTACGACTTCAGGTGCAGGTAAGATTCCAAGAATTTGTCCTGCTGTTTCTTCCAACCAAACTTTCGCATAGTTCGCAACTGCACGTGAATCACCCTCATCAAGTTCCATTGAAAGGAGACGTTGCAGTTCTTTAGTGGCTGCGAGAACTTTTGCTACAGCTTCACGGCTGTTGAAATCATCATCCATTGCTCGAGCAAATCCCTCGGCCATCTTTTCGAGAAGACCAAGCGATTTAGAAAGAGGATTCATACTCGCAATATCGGCCATTGGCAAGTCATGAATTTGACCCTCACTGCATCCATGCAGAGCTGTAGCATAGACATCGATAATACGGCTGTAATTTCGTTGAGCATCTTTCAGAAGTTGTTCGTTCATATCGATAGGAGAACGATAATGGGCATTGACTAAAGCGAATCTCAAGACCATTGGATCTATCTTTTTACGAATCTCTTGGATGGTCCAAAAGTTACCAAGAGATTTACTCATTTTCTCCCCATCGATGTTAACAAATCCGTTGTGAAGCCAATAACCTGCAAGAGGAGAATGTCCCGTATGACATTCACTTTGGAATATTTCAGCTTCATGATGAGGGAATCTCAAATCATGCCCTCCCCCGTGAATATCAAAAGAAACACCAAAGTGATCGAGACTCATTGCACTGCACTCAATATGCCATCCAGGGCGACCTTCACCCCAGGGAGAGGGCCATGTCGGCTCACCTGGCTTTGCTTGTTTCCATAATGCGAAATCTTTGTGATCACGTTTCGTATCTCCAGTACCTTGGACTCTTCCGCCTGCACCTTGTCGAACAGCATCGATTGATTGTCCAGTGAGCAAACCATACTTTTCGGGAGCAGATTCTACATGGAAATAGACTCCATCATTCGCAGCATATGCATGTTCTTTCTGAATCAAATCTTCAATAATATGAATCATTGAGTCGACATATTCTGTACACCTTGGATAGTGATCTGCACGAAGAATATTAAGTGAATCCATGTCCTCATAGTATGTTTCAATGTTCTTTTCCACCAACACTTTCCAGTCTTCTCCAGTTTCGATTGAGCGTTTGATGATTTTATCATCAATGTCTGTGAAGTTTTGAACATAATCAACATCATAGCCCGATGCTTCAAGCCAACGATGTATCAAATCAAAAGCGATGTAACAACGTGCATGACCCAAATGACATAGGTCGTAAACCGTTACTCCGCAAACATACATCCCTACTTTTCCAGGAGATTGTGTCTTAAAATCGACTTTTTCTTTGCGGCGAGTGTCGTGAAGGCGGAGTGGCATGTGAACAGGTCGATGGTGTAATCTCTCTCACTTGAAGGTTCATACGCAACAGGTGCTTCGCATGGATGGGACCCATGTTTGATTTGACCTCCAATGATGGAATTGGGTTTTTGAATCGACGAATCAAGGACACTCAATTGATTCAAATTTCATGGGTATTGCCAACAGTATCAGTCATATTGGCAACTCTCATTCATTATTTTTCAGGGAATTATCGAGACATACCGTTCTTCATCTCCGAAACAGATCATCCCGGATTAGAAGATCATGTTTTTTCGATTGGGCTCTTTTTATCTGCATTAATCCAAACTATTGTTTCATTCCGCCTCTACATTTTGTTCAAGCCAATCGCTTCACCCAAATTACATCTTTTCGCCTTACTATGTGGTCTAGCAACATCAACTCACCTTGCTGTGTTATCATTTGCAACGATGGATCAATACCTTGAGGTCCATATTTACACTGCAATGGTCGTCTTTCACGGAGGCTTTGCGTGGGCGTTTGCAACCCATTTTTCACTACCAAAATCAAAATCGAAAGGGCGGAAAGTACGGGTCTACTCCCTATTGCTTGCCTTTGCATCTCTTGTTGTTATGACCGTTTCAATTCGAGATGGGATACAATCTGGAGAAAAGGAATTAGGCGTCCACTCTTCCGAAATCGGCTTAGAATATCTACAACCTTGGATTGATTATGCTGCTCCAGCAGAATACCTACTTTTCTTCGGACTTATCGGATGTTTAGCATCATTCCGTTGGGACATTAAGGAACACGCCACCAAGGCTCAAGATACGCCTGTCGAGGGTTGAGAGAGCAACGGTACTCGGATCAATGCCCTGTTCACAGACATCTTTCCAGACATGAACATTCATCGTTCGATGTGATAAAATATGCTTAATACAGCCGAGATATTCAAGTCCTTTAGAATCAAGTTCCTCTTCAATATACGGACCCCAAAGTCCAGCAAATAAACCAGAATCAGGACGTTGTATCAATTCAGGCAGACCTTGAGCATCAACTTTGAGAACACATTGAAGTTCAATCGTCGTTTTCTTTTGTTTCTTTGGTCGTGGCAATTCCTTTGCTCTCAACATTCCCTTACAGGTATCACGTACTGGACACACACCGCAGGTTGGTGTTCTTGGGCGACAAACCAAAGCACCAAGTTCCATCATAGCTTGGTTCCAATCGCCTGGATATTCACGCAAGAGATTCCTATCCGCATACTTTTGCACATCGATAACAGTTGGATCTTCATTGTTTGTCTGACGGGCCATGACTCTGCGAACGTTTCCATCAACGCAAGCAACTGGATGAGAGAAAGCAATCGAAGCAACTGCTGCCGCAGTGTATGGGCCAATTCCTGGTAAGGCAAGTAATTCATCGTAAGTTGAAGGTATCTTGCCCCCATAATCAGCGACAACGATCTGAGATAACGCATGAAGACGCCTTGCTCTTGAGTAATACCCAGCCCCTTGCCATAAGTAGAGAACATCATTCACATCCGAGTTGGCCATTGAAGATGGTGTAGGGAATCTATTGTACAGTCTTTGATGATATCCTATACCACGTTCCATCTGTGTTTGTTGAAGAAGAATCTCAGACAACAATATTGACCAAGGTGATGGGTTTTTTCGCCATGGTAAACTTCGCTTGTTTCGATTAAACCAATCCATGAGAGAATCTTGATTCAATCGAACATCCCCTCCGCATAAATCAATGCAGAGGCCACATCTTGGTCTTGGTTGGCATCACCAAATGAACGTCGTTCTTGTTCAGACATATCCCCGCAATTAAGAGCATAATCAAGAACATCCTCCACTGCCTCAGGATGAAATTGAACAGAACGAATAGGTTTGGTAGGATGACGACAAGCAGCGATTTTGCAATGCTTTGTAGAAGCGACTACTTTCATTTCACCGCTGTTGGTTACAAATTCTTGATGCGTGAACAATTGATTCACCTTAGTCCCGTTGGCGTAAGTCACTTCCGCCATAAACGCATGATTTTTTTCATCACGTTCGACCGTCCCTCCAAACGCCGCACAAATGATTTGGTGACCAAAGCAAATCCCATAGATTTCTGCTTCTGAAGTTCGAATCAATGAGACGACATCATCCATCCAAGGCTCCCAAGAAGTGACATTCTTACGACTACCAGTAATCACGATCACATCGGTTTCGACCGGTTGTTTCACCCTGATTCCAAACGGATAATCTCGTGGGTTTTCGACATGAGGGGCCCATAAATAGACTTCATATCCTGGGAAATGATTCATGATTTCCTCACAACCTTTCTCGCCAAAGGCTTGACGTTCTGCAAGCAAATCTACAATCAAAAGTCGCTTCATACCGATCTATGCTGTTTTTGCAGCTTCAATTTTAGCATCATTTGATTTTATTTGTTCCCAAACAAGTTCTGCAATATCCTTTACTTCAATGTTTGAATCAATAGCTGATAATCCATCGGTAACCATTGTTGAACAGAATGGGCATCCAACTGCAACAGTATCTGCTCCAGTCGCTGCAAGTTCCTTAGCACGAATGATGTTGACTCTGTCATTTCCTTCTGGAACAGACTCTTCCATCCACATTTGGGCGCCACCTGCTCCACAGCAGAAAGAACCACGGCCATGACGTTCTGCTTCCACATCGACGCCACCAATGGCATCACGTGGAGCATCGTATTCTCCTCCGATTCGACCGAGATAACACGGGTCGTGGTATGTTACCGAACCATCGTGCTTCGGTTCAGGTAGTTTACCTTCCCCTTGAAGATGAGCAATCAACTGAGAGTGATGCATTACTTCGATGTCTTCTCCACCGTAGTCTTTGTATTCCTTTCCAAGTGTATGGAAACAGTGAGGGCAAGAAGCAACGACTTTCTTCACACCAAGTTCGTTGAACGTTTCTAAATTGGTTTCTGCAAGCATCTGGAAGAGGTACTCATTTCCTGCACGACGTGCTGCATCTCCGCTGCAACCTTCTTGCATTCCAAGAATACCAACATCCAAACCTGCTTCTTTCATAATTGAAATCGTATCACGAGCGACCTTTTTGTTGCGCTCGTCAAAGGAGGCCGCACAGCCAGCGAAGTAGATGTATTCCGCAGGTTCGGCAACCTTGACATCAAGATCAGCAGCCCAATCCCCTCGCTCATGTGATGGTAAACCGTAAGGATTTGAATCGGATTCTAAATTCTCAATTGTAGCCATGAGAGGCATAATCGTATCTTCAACCGATTCATCGAATTCCATTCGTTCCATCATCAAATGACGACGAGCGTCTGTGAGTTTAGGCACATGCTCAATGTTGACAGGGCATACATCGACACAAGCGTGACATGTTGTACATGCCCAGACCGCTTCTTCACCGAATCTGGCAATGATGTCTTCAGCAGGTGTTTCTCCTGCGAGTAATTGCGAAGAATGGTCGTTCGCATAATTGCGTACATCATGAATAATTTGCATTGGGTTGAGAGACTTACCAGAGGCATAGGCAGGACAGACGTCTTGACAGCGAGCACAGGATGTACAGGCCCATCCATCGATGAGACTTCTCCATGTAAGTTGCGTAAAGGTGGATGCTCCAAAGGTTTCCAGTTCTAAATCATCCAACGCAACAGCGGATCCACTTTCATCAATTTCAAGAGGTCGCATTTTCGCCATAGGCTCTGTGTCGAAGAAGGCAACGTTTGGTAATGCCATTACAAGATGCATGTGCTTTGAGAGTGGAATCAAGAAGAGGAACGTGCATATAGCAACCATGTGAGCCCAATAGGCGATATTGATCGTACCTTGGCTTGGAGAGAAGCTATCAGCGACCCATGCACCAATCATTTCCCATGTCGGATCAGGATTCTCTCCTGCTTCAACAATATAGGAGGTGATACAGATGGTCATAATAAGAAGCAAAATCACATTCCCTTCGAGTTGGGACTTTCCTTTCAATTTCTCAGGAGTGAAAAGAACTCGCCGATTAAGAGCAAGGAAACAACCGAGAAGAGCGCTCGTATACCCAAGTTCAACCATGCCGTTCCAAATACCGTTCAAGAAATCGGGAAGGATATGTTCACTAAATCGATTAGCCGTTGCAAGGTCGAGCATGTCTGAGGAGAGCATCAAAAATCCCCAGAACATCAATACGTGCATTGTTCCTGCAACTTTATCCTCCAGAACTTTCTTTTGACCAAGCCAAACAGTGAGCGTCTCTTTCAATCGTCTAGCCCAAGAATCGAATCGCTTATCTGGAGCTCCGAGAAGAACTAATCGTGTTGCTTTTTGAACCTGATAAGAAAAGAAAGCAATCGACACACCACCGAGTAACAAAAGGAGGTAATACCCTTTGATTCCCGCGTAGTCAACGTCGAGTGGATGGACCATCATATTCCAACCCAAGTGCATTCAATCCTTCAACCCAACGATTGAAACAATACCAATCCTAATGATTGTGAAACAACTGGGGGAGCCATGGTGAAAGCGAGCGCTCCTGGAAAGTGTATTCTTTTCGGAGAGCATGCAGTCGTTTACGGACAGCCCGCAGTTGCATGCAGTATCAACCAACGAATGATCGTTGAACTCGAAGAGGAAACTCAATTCGATTCGTGGCGACTTGACGGAGCAATATTGAACCTTTCAAAACACCCACATATTCGATTCCTCAAGGATAAGTTGTGGTCTGAAAAAGAAAATCCCCCCCTTAAAATTCGAATCCGAGGCACTGTGCCACCTTCTTCGGGACTGGGTTCATCAGCAGCCCTTTCTGTTGCTTTAGTCGCTGCTTTACAACAACTAAGGCAGGAAGAAATTAATCCTGAAATAGCAGGCTCATTATCCCATCAAGCCGAAGCATTTGCACAAGATGGTAGAGCAAGCCCAATCGATACGACAACAAGTGCACTCGGTGGATTTATTGTTTTATCAGATACGATCGAAGATTCTCTCGACCACATTGGGGAGCGTACATTACAACATCAAGAGGAAGTTACGACATGGCAATTACATTCATTTGAGGCAAGGATTCCTGAAGATACATATCTCGTTATTGGCAATACGGGCATTCGTGGTTCAACCTCAAAACAAGTATCCAAAGTTGCAGCATTGCTTGCAGAAGAACCTGAACGCCAAGTTGAGATTGAAGCGATTGGTTCCATCGCCAGAAAAGGCATTGAAGCACTCCGGACAGGAAATATGGAAGTGGTCGGTGAAGCGATGACTGAAAACCACATCATACTTCGCTCACTCGGTGTTTCGTCCCCGGAATTAGAAAAACTCATCAAAGCAGCAGCCCCATCGAGTTTGGGAGTGAAATTAACAGGTTCTGGCGGCGGTGGATGTATGATTGCATTGACCAAGAATCCAGAAATAACTGTTGGAGCGATTGAGATGGAAGGAGGAAGGGGATTCATATCTCGTTTCAATACCCCAGGCGTTCACATCGAGACCCTCTCATCACAGGATAATAGCGAGCAGTGAACTGTTTTTCACAGCCCTACCACCGACTGCGTTCGAGCCGTCAGTTTATATACTCCGGGCAGAAGGATTGGGACATGACCACCGATGAAGAGCGTTTGACAGTAGTCAACGTCGTTGCCAGTACCCGTGTTGCCGAAGAACTTGATCTCCCTGACATTGCGATTCAACTGAATTGCGAATATGAGCCTGAGCAATTCCCAGGTGTTGTATACCGAGTCACAGAACCTAAACTAGCAATTCTCATGTTCCGCTCTGGACGTGCAGTTTGTACTGGTGGAAAGAACGAAGACAACATTCACACAGGTATCGAACGAATGATCAAGGACCTACGTGCTGCAGGAATCACCACGTGGGACGTCGAAGACGTTGAGATTGAAGTTCAAAACATGGTTGCTACATACGCACTTCATTACCCTGAAGATTATGATGGAAAGGACAAGTTTACTGGTGCTGACCAAGCAGGAGAACCTCGTAAGTTGAACCTGAACAACCTTACATTCCACCTTCCATTCGACAAAGTTGAATACGAGCCAGAGCAATTCCCTGGCTTGATTTACCGCCTTGACTATCCAAAGGTCGTTTGCCTTATCTTCGGCAGCGGAAAGATGGTTATCACTGGCGCACGCCACAAGGATGAGATTCTGGAAGCTGTTGAAATCATCAAGGACGAATTGGCTGACCTGCTCTGAAGATGCAATCGCATCTTTCATGTGCTTGAACACTCAAGGACATACATGGGCGAAGCACGTCTCCAAGCAGGCATCCCTCTTCTGCTGGTGCTCCTGCTCTTGGGAATGTCCCAAACATCGTTTACATCCACGTTTGTGCTTGACGATAATGATGCAATCGTAAAACACGCAGGTGGCGACCCTGGAATCAGTGATGTCCCCACTTGGAGGGTCGGAGACAAATGGGTGTATTCCGGCACCTTTGATCCATCCATACTCATTACAGATACAGGCGTTTCAGCGAACGTTGGTGAAATCAACGGAGATTCGACTGCTGAAGTCACTGAAATCCTTGAACTGCAAGTTGATAACGGCTCTGAGTGGGTCTACAAACTCCGAATGACTGCAGATTTCGACAAGAGTGGCGTGGAACTCGAGGGATACACTGGAAACGCAGAGATTCAATTTACTCAAACAGAATACCTTCGAGTCAGTGATTTTGCCTCTCTTCGAAACGACTTGGACTTGTACATCAAATTCGTCCCCTACGGAATCGGGTCATTAACTCAACTTTTGGGTGATATTACAATCACCAACTTATACAGCCCAGGGGCTGAAACCTATGATTTCCCAATTCGAGACGGTGAGCGTTGGACTGTATTGACAACAGCATCTGCCACATGGTCCGGCCAGAGCGATTACATCACTCCATTCCCCCCTCCAGAGAGCGATACAAACACAACCACTTGGGAAGTAACAAAAGTGGGTCAGCCACGAAATGCATTTGGTTCAGGAATCGCATACAGCGGATGTGATTCATCTTACGAACTCACCTCTTGGAATTCCGATGGTGTATCCACTGGTTATCGATGGTATTGTCCTGCTGTCAACAACTTCGCGTGGAGACATTCTGAAGAAGACGTTGGATTGACAATCGATTTCAGATTAAAGCAATACATGCCCGTTGGAGCAACTGGTTCTGAAAGTAACAGCGACCCAGGGACAAGACCAGAATGCATTGATGTCCAGCCGGAACGAACACTTACTGCCCTAGATACACCTCTCGATGTTTGGGTTTCTCTTAATCCAAATTGTTATGGTTCCATCAGCGGAGTAAATGTTGATCTCGATTTTACCGATATTGAAACCAGTTTTGTTACAGGTACAAATGGATCAGGAATGGCCTCTATCAATGTTGGTAATGCTCTGGATTATTCATCCACAAACACTGATTGGGCAAGTCATGGTGTTGTTGCAAAAGCTGGTAATTATGTTGGCTCTACAACAGTTACATTAGATGAATTCCTCGTAGGACTTGACCTCATTGCCGACGAAGAACGTGCGGTCATTACACGCAATCGCAGTGGGGAATTGAGTACTGTTAGTTCCCTTTCTGGATACAATGTGCTCCCAGGAGACGAACTCATTGTAGAGGTTGCAGTTGTCAACAAGGGAATTACTGCCTCGAGCCCAACACAGATGCGGATTTATCATCCCGATGGCTCAACCTTTGACCTTGGACTTCCGAGTTTGGGAACCTACGAATCGCACAAAGTCAATTTCACTTGGACCGTTCCACTTGACAAGAGTGTTGGCGATGTACCAATACGATGGGAAGCAGACCCTATGCAAGTGAATTCTGCAGATGCTAATTCAGATAACGATTTAGCAGAAATCACTCTCTTTGTAGGACGTTTGCCCACTGCATTAGCGGAACCAATTGAAGAATTTACCAATGTCCAAACCATCATCAATGCAAGTGGAAGTTTTGATGAAGACGGAGGCGACGTATCTTGCCTATTCAATATCCCCTATGATGATGGAACCCGTACATATACCTACATGAAAGTGGAATCCATTGATTGCATGCTCAACTTTACCTGGACTGATGATGGAATCTATCCAATTGAAATTACCGTTACCGATGAAGAACAAGATCAAGCAGTCACCACATTGAACGTCACCATTCTCAACAGAGCACCGAACATCGAGGTTGTAAGTGCTCGAACCGAAGTGAAGGTCGAACATCCAGTCACACTCTATGCATATGCAAATGATACTGATTCTGAGGATGTGTATCCTGGCATCGTGGATGTCTATTGGCCTAATGCTGAATGTGAAGAAGGGTATTACACTCGAATCTGTACGACTACAGCCCCTACCGAAGGATGGCATACTTTCCTTGCTGTCGGTGTTGATGATGATAGTGCCATGACCTCCGCAAGCATTGACATTCGATTTACAAACATCAACCCCCATGGCTTATCCGTTACTGTCAGTGAAGATGGAACGCCTATTCCTATGGATGTGCAACAAACGTGGCATGTCGAAGAAGATCAGATTGTACGTGTCCGAGGCCAAGCTCTCGATTCAATCGACGATTTGGAAGGACTTACTCACCGTTGGTGGCCTGATGATGCTCAACCAAACCTCATCAAGACCTTTGATGGACGTGTATCGGAATATGATATGGTATGGGAAACCTCTGGACTCCACCGTATGCGCTTGGAAGTCAGTGACTCTGAAGGAGCGAGCAGCGGAACCTACGAACGTTGGGTCAACGTCGCCAACGTTGCACCTATCGTCATGCCACTGCAAGAAGTGTTACCAATTGCTGAAGGTGAAGAAATTCGATTAACAGGGAATGCAACAGACACACCCTCTGATTACGATTCATTGGTACGATGCTGGGACATCGACCCAGGTATTGATTCCAATGACGTAGGTGGTGCGGATGATGATTGTGACATTAGAGGAGATGATTTGATTTGGCACTGGAACACGAGCGGCATGCACACAGTCATCTATCACGTAACAGATGATGATGGCGTTCGAGTAAGTGAGGTCATCACCGTTGAGGTGTTGAACATACCTCCAATTGTTCGGTACAGAACCATTGATTGCCTTGCGTATGAAACATGCATTCTTGATGCTACAAGCACAATTGATTCCGCAAATGATCTTGACCAACTCACCATCATTTGGGATTTTGATACATCAACCGACTCCAATGGAGACGGGATTAAGGACAATGATGCAGATGCTGTCGGCAAGCGTGTTGAACATATGTTCAAACAAACAGGTTCGACAACAATCCGAGTTATTGCTTGGGATGAGAATCCTGAACGACCTGGTTCGAAAATCATCAATATCGAAATAGGGCCACCTGACAGAACATTCACCGAAGATATCGGCGCACTTATGGTGGGTGAAGAAGCAAATCCACTCGCCCAACTCTCCTTACTGTTGATTCTACTTTTAGGCCTAGGATACATGACAAGACAACGTCGAAAAGGTGGTCAAGAACGAGTCTTAGAACGTCTTGATGCGCGACAAAATGCCATCTTTAGCGATGAAGATGTTGGACTTATGCCTCACGAAGTATCTGCTCGAAGGAATAGGCCTCATGACCCTCCCGTGAACAATGCCTTCGACCAATCTGAAGTACATCCGACGGTTCAATCTGGCCCTCCAATACCTGAATCTGGCCTACCAGAAGGATGGACATCAGAACAATGGGAGCACTATGGCCAACAGTGGTTAGAATCCCAATCTCAAAACTGAGTCGTATGACCTTCAATGAGTATAGCCTAAGTACGAGGAAGTGCACATCAAAGCATGGCGAACCGAGCAACCGCAGTCTTTGTCTTGTTCATGCTGATGACAACATCTCTGATGGCGTTATCAAAAGATGCATTTACTCTTGAAGACGAAGAACTCATTGAATCTTCATCTAAATCAACAACAACCGCAGAAATTGCAAGCTGGCGTATCGGAGACAAGTGGACCTATGAGACTCAATTTGATGTCGCTCAACTTATTGCACAGGCCAATGTTTCGGCAAGCCTTAACACCCTGACTGGGGATACTGTTTACGAAGTTGAAGACATCTTCTTCATCACGATTGATGGTGTTCAAACATTGGCATACAAACTCAAAATCGATGGTGATTTTAGTTCAGGGAACAGCGGCGCTACTCTTGAAGGTGTCAGTGGACGTCTTGATATTGGTTATAGTGGAGAGGATATCATCCGTGTTCGAGACCAAGCAGTAATCAATTCGGAGTTCGAACTTGATGTCAAATTTGCTCCTTTCAATTTAGGATTCTTGACTCAAAACATTGCTGTGATTAATTTCGACACCTATTATGACCCACCAAAGGAGAGATACGATTTCCCTCTTCGAACAGGCGATCAATGGTATATGCCCTTCATGTCAGGAACGAGCGTCAGTGGAAGTTCTGATTCTTTCGACCCATCTGAATTCGATACAAATGGTGCTGAGAACAACTCTTGGCAAGTTACAACGGATGGGATTCCCACCGAAGATGGCAAGACTATCAAATACGAAGGATGCGATGAGTCGTACAAAGTGAACGAATGGAATGCAACTGGAGTTAGTTCAGGTTTCAACTGGTACTGCCCTGCTGTACGTTTTAATTCATGGATTCGTATTTCAAACGCAGCAGGATTTACTATCGATTGGTTGCTTAAGGATTACGAACCTGTCGATTCATTTGGTGTGGACAAAAGAAAAACTCCTGGGGACCGAAACGTCGATATTGAAGTAACAACGCAGTTTGTTGCAACCTTACCCGACTCCATGTCTGAAGTTTATGGATTCTATGCAGTTGCCCCAAACAACACTCCTGAGGTCAACAAAAACCTCCAACTACGTTATGAAATGGCGGGTACATTACTCAGTCCAATAACCGATAGTAACGGAAAAATTGAGGAAAGCATCAACGTTTCCAATGTTCAAGACGATACGACAGCAAGTGATGATTATACAAGTAACGGGGTTATCGTATGGGATCCTGTTCAGGAAATCATTGGTGTTGCTACCATTGTCATCGACTTATCCGTTGTTGGAATCGACTTGGTTGCTCAAGAAGATTCTATCATTGTTACGAGAACCCGAGGCAGTGAAGTTGCAACATTATCAAAATCAATCGGATACAATGCCCTCCCTGGTGACCTGTTGTCCTTCTCATTACCAGCACAAAACCGTGGTGTTTTGACTTCACCATCAACTGAGATGGAAGTCATTGTTCCAGGTGGAGAAGCAATACGACAAGCCGTCCCTGCAATTGACGCCTATAGTGAGCAACGAATTGATGTTGATTGGACTGTTCCCGAAGGAGCCACAATTGGAAATCAAAGTTTGACGTTTACCGTGGATCCTGACCAATTGGTCGCTGGCGATGCCAATAGAACCAACAACCAAGCAAGTATTGATATTTTCATTGGTCGAGCTCCCAATGCATCGATAAGCATTGAAGCAGGAAAATACAGCTTTGAAGATGTCTTCATCGATGCTCGCACCTCTTTCGATCT
>JADHSC010000038.1 GCA_016777125.1 Candidatus Poseidoniaceae archaeon | reverse complement strand
AATCCTGTGCTTGCTCGACGGTATCCAACGACTACAAGAGATATTAGAGCGAGAACTGCGACGCCAATTCCCCCGTAAAGCAGGGTATTTGATGACTCTTTGTTGTCGCCATCTGTCTTCGATGTGTCTTCTGGAACATCCTGTGAAGCAGTCCATTCTACTGTATCAGAAGTCATCTCAGGCTGAAGTGAGTTGTAGTCAGAAGACGTTGTATAGATCGAGAAACTGAGTATTTTTATTACGCCTTCATCCTTTTGGGCATTCCATATCTGATCGTATGTTGGTTCAAAGGAAATTGTCGCAGATCCATTCGCAGCAATAGTAACTGTTGACGGTTTGTTGAACAATGCAGGTACATCTGTGGCAGTTAATTCAACTGAAATCACAAATGGATTTGGATTGACAATTTGACATTCAATAGGATCGCTATCCATCTTCTTGTTGGTCAGAATTGTTGAGCTTTCACAACTAACTGTCGCTGGTAGTAGGACTGTTGGCTCCCATTCAGGCTCAGTTGTATTCGTTTCTGTTTCGTTATCTGTTGAGTCATCTACATACGCATTTAGTAACGTTGTATGCGATAATGTTCCAAACCAATTTCGGTCACTTGTTTCGACATCGAATTGTATGTATGTTGTGTTTTCAAATTCTGAAACAACCCGGATTTTCCCTAGTGAAATGGTTTCAGTTCCGCTGTTAACAGCGACGTCTGATTCATTGTATGCTGTCCAAGCAATGGAAGTTCCTTCCAAAGAAGCCTGTTGAGCGATGTCATTAGCATCAGTTGCTGTAAGAGTGATATTGAGATCTATTGCATTATTCGAATCCTTATCGGTATCTGTTGGACCAGAAAGAAGAGCACTGATTCCAGTACTCATGTTCACTTGAGCCGAATTACCTAGAATCGGTTGAACATCTGTTGTCTCAATGGCGGCCATTGTTGCATCCAATGAAAGGACTTCTCCATATGTTGAACTGAAATTCAGGAAGGTTGTTGCAGCAATATCGTGCAGATTCGTGACATCTACAGGCACCCACAAGCCAGAAGCATCGGTTGTTCCTGTTAATGTGGAGACTTCATCCCCAGCCGTTATGACCAGTGTGATTTGTCCATTTTCAAGTGGAGATAATCCAGCTCCATCCTCAACAGTCGCACTAATTTCAATCTTGAGGGGCTGGGTAGATACGAGGTATTGATCGAGATTTCCGGTCGTTACTGTGATGTCCAAGTTGCTTTGAAGATAGGTATTGTTGAACGAAACGGTGGGGCCAGCAAACGGAAGAGGAAGAGATACGTTGTCATAGATATCTACTGCAGCAATAGCAACCCAATACTGCGATGTGTCTTCGATTGCTTTTCCAGATACACTTCCACTTGAATCCGTATAATCCGACATGACTGAGATGTCATACGATGTTATTGAGCTAGTAAGTGTTGCAACTGGAGAATACGTTCTGTCGCCTAGTTTGAAATTCTTTTCCGAGGTAAATTCGACAGAAGCTTCCGTTGATGAATCAAGACTCATGTTTGAAACATAAACAAGATATTGTTCGACAAATGAATCTGTACTTAGATTCCAAGAAGCCCGTAGAGGATTGGTTTCAGTACTTACGTCAAGATCGATAAGTTGGACATTGGTTACGTTTTCTGGTGCAGAGGGGTATGGTATTGTTACTGACAGGGATTGAGAAAGATTGCTTATGACTCCGTAGGTGTGAGTTGAGCGAACAACGTATCCATAGGTTGAACCGATGTCAACTTGAGTATCGGTGTAATTATTCGAACCGACCACAATATCGTGAGGTGTTGTCCAGTCGTATGGTGTCGATGATGACATCTTGAAAATTTGGAATGATTGTAAATCGGAACCGTACGTTGACAGTTGCTGCCATTCTATGGTAACATGGTTTTCAGTAAGTGATTGAATAGACAGAACTGGGGTAGGGGGCAAGGCAAGATTCGGTGCACCAAGCGTGTAGTTTGCGCTGAATGAGGTTACATCAAAACTACCTGCTTTAGAGGTTTCAACGGGTAATGTCACAGTGAACACCCCTGTGCCTGGAAGCATTTGCTGATTCAAGGAATTACTCAGTGAACCAATTGTTCCAGCGCTTGATGTAACTTGGAATGTGATGTCATAGGCGATATCCAAATCGGTGAGATTAGCAGTCCCGTTTGAATTACTCGAAAGGGACATCATGTTATTGACCATTTCAACACCATATCCGTCCGAAAGACCGGGATAGGCAGGGATGCGAGGTGAAAGTGAATCTCGTATGATATCGTTCGTATCTGAGAGAGTTAGAACTCCGATGTTTGAAATTGTGCTACTTGAGTAACCCTCTGCCCAGAGATCGATATTGCTGTCAACATCAACATCCATCGACAGATTGTGCCAGGCGCCAATGAAAATCCCTTGAGAGGTTTCTCCAGCAAGAACAAATTGTTCCATCAACCCGTCTGCGTCAACGTCTGCGAAGTGAATATCACGCGGTTGAGACCACGGCATGAGAGGGTTTATTGTTGGAATACCGATGCCTGAAACACCAATTGATCTAAACCCAATATCCCCTTCAACCGTGGCGGGATTGTTGTCTCCAAATCCAGGATCGGGTAAGAAGAACGATGGATTTCCATCGTTATCATGATCTGCTATTGTAGCATTATCGGTATTTATCTGATCGTTTGTTTGAACCTGAGTCCACGTTTGGCCATTATTGACGAGAATGTTAGAACCCATATTCTTAGGCGTGATGAAATCAATATCGCCATCACCATCAACGTCCCCCGGTACAGAGGATTGAGATAGATTACGGAATTTGTTGATATTCGGGTTGAGCGTCAATGTCTGTGCATCATATGTGATTTCGGTTGCATCATTATTGTCATCAGTAACCAAGATGATCATTTGAGTGCGGTTCGGAGCGAAGAAATCGCCCACATACATGCTACGTAAATTCGCTCTTCCATCCCAAAAGTTCCACTTGTAAATATCAACCGTGTCTGCAATCCTTGATGCGTTTGTGGTTCCATTAAACAAATTGAGAGCAACAAGTCCGTTCCCGCCAGAATATCCGTGGATTGTGATGAAGTCAGAAAAGTTGTCTCCATCCATATCTGCTAATTTTACATCAATCGGGGCGGTTGTGATGTTTACGTTGAAGTAAGGATCATAGGTTGAAGTCGTTGAATTATAGTAGTGGATACACATTGTTTGATTGAATTGCGCAAACGTAACCACATCATCGAATGAATCGTTATTCATGTCAGCAACTCTGATTTGGTCCGATGTTTGGCACGTCGTCGTCCAGTTGGAGAGGCTATACGTCATCGTGGTGGCGTTGCTTGTTACGACTGCAAAACCAGTACCTACTCCGGTTGTGTAATTTTGTGTTGACATTACAAAGGCATCTGCCATCGAATCACCATTTGAATCGCCCATTTCCATGTGTTGAATAGAGCCTACTTGGACATATTGGGCCTCGATATTCGGCGTGTACGTGACGTTCATTTGACTTGTTTGCAATGAAGCATTCTTGGGGAGCAGGATTGGAGTGGGCATTCCACTGCTGTTGTTAAGTTGAACCAAATCGTATGTGTCTCCTGTTTGGAAACTGTTTTGATGCGATAAATCCCCATACCCAAGTCCAGAGTAACTCCAAATTGTATTCCCCTGAGTGTTGTTGATGTATACAGCCCCTGGTGTTGCAGAGGCATGTGAGCTATCAACAATGAATGATGCATCTTGATACGTGACATTTCTCTCCAAATCGATTTCTAGAGAAAGCGAAGTATTGTTGCCGTCTGAAGAAATAGAGAGGCTCGAGGTATTGTTAGCGAATGTTGTAACTTGTGTTGCAGAGCCTGTGGAGGACGAAATAAATAGAACTGAAGCCAATAAAATTGAGACTAAGAAAAGAGATTTTCGACGGGATTGGGTGTCGTCCATGGTATCACCTACACCCTACGCAGACTACCTATACTTCAAGTCGATTACGCTTGGATTGCAGAGTTAGAAGGCGAAATTTTGTTACTTCGGCGGATATTTTGTTATCGTGGTAAATATACAAGGGTTATCAATAGGTGGGGGTGTGCTGAGATTGATACCCATGGTAGCACAAGCGAAAATAATGGTCACTGCAGGCAATTTAGAAATTGACGTATCCGGAGCAACTGTTGAAGTCGACGCACGACTCATACAAATGAGGCATGATGATACATGGTCAATTGTACTCGAACGCGTAAAAGATGCACGAGATGCGGCTATTGAAGCTGCTATTGATGCCGCAAGAGATGCTGGTTTGCCAGAACGTGGTTCTGCATTTAGATCACTCCTAGAAAATTGTGCACTGAATAAGAAACCCGATCAAGTGCTTGCTGCCATCCATTATCTTCGTGATGTTGAGAATGTACAGGATAGTCCTCCTCGTGTTGTCAACCAACTCTTTTCAGATGGTGGAATCGACCCTCCCGGCAATCTATCTCTGTACCTAAACAGGCTCAGAGAGCGCGGTTTGCTCGAAGTACCATTCGAACATGGGGATAAGAACCGATTCGCAGTTCTAACCGATGCTGGTAGGGCGCACCTCGATAAACAATCAACCTCCTGAGTGAATCATGGTCATGTCAGGCGGCGGAACGGGAGACCCCCGTGACGACCCAGAATCTGGTGAAAATGTCATCCTTGACTATTCGTATCAAAATCATAGCAAGGGTCTACTCCGTAAAGGAAGGCATAAGGGCTCAACCTTTCGAAGAGCAATACTCGATGAAGCAGATTTAACTGAAGGCGACTTTACTGATTGTGATTTCCGCAAAGCCTCTTTGGTCGAAGCAGATCTCATGAAATCTGCTTTCGATGGAGCAGATTTCAGAGGCGCAGATTTACGAAAAGCACGATGTAATCTCTCAAATTTCAGAAATTGCAAGCTTAAAGGCGCTGATTTACGAGGCATCCGTGGAAAATATGCTATCTGGCAGGGGAGCGATTGGTGGAATGCAATCGTGAATGAGGACCTTGAAAAGACCTTGAAAAAGAAGTGGCCTAAACCAACGGATCACTCGGATTCTTCTTGAGCCAATTGTACAGAATTGGCTTCATCAAACGCTAGTTTTGCTCTCGCATTTATCAGTGGAAGAAGAGCAAGAGTTGCGACAAAGAAAGTGCATACTCCACAGGCATAACCGAAGTATTCGGCATTATCCTGAATCGTTCCCTGTAAATGTAGTTGGGCCGCATCGTAGAAGATCATGTTCCCTATGATTCCTCCAACGAACGAAATCACTGCCCCAAATAAGGCTAGTTTGCTTCCAAGAGGTTTCATGCGATAGATGAGGGCTCCCCCGATAATGCCCGCAGCGCTTCCAATTGCCAGAGATACACCTCTGATGAGATAGCCGTTGTTGTCGTTAATCTCTTTGTGATACGACTGGTACTCTTCAAAAGAAACGTTGTCGCCTTGTTGATTTGGAGTCTCAAGAATTTTCTCCATATAAGCATCGGAAACCTCGTCTGTTCCGGCTAAATCAAGATCTGCTTTCGCGACAAAAGCCAGGAAGATGGAGAAGAATATCAGTAAAACTGCAACAGTTTTTACTCCCTTCCTATCTGGTCGTATTGCAAACATGTCGAGCGTATCTTCATCCATTCTGAACACCTTTGCCGCAATTTGCCAACCCAGTTCTGAGGAAAGTTGGAATCGAAATACGCTCCATTGTATCCATATTAACACAAACGGTAACCTGGATTGATGTCCAAAGTAAGACCTTCTCTTGATTGTGAAATTCGTAGCACCAAGTGCACGATGTATCTCCAACTTTTTGGATCCAGATTGTTGCTGTCACCGTATCTCCGTATCGAAGTGGTGCAATAAAATCAGATTCTACGTGAACGACTGGGAAGCCAATCTGTCGTTCCAATATTAATTGTGAGTACTTGATTCCACAAATAGGCTCCCAAGAGTCTTCAAAGAAACGATGTGCTAAATCGAAAATCCTCGGGTAATAGGCAATATTTGCAAGGTCGACCATTGGAAAGTCTACTCCTCTTTGCAAACGAACTGCCATGCTTAGCCCAGGAGGATAAACGCAATGAACTCTTGTACAGAAACAGGTAAATCGTGCCGTTGCGCTTATATCCAAGTTGTCGGTGGATTCGATTACCAAGGGCCCTATAGTGTAGCTTGGATATCACGCCGGCTTGCGGAGCCAGCAACCCGTGTTCGAATCGCGGTGGGGCCGCCAACTCAAGACTCTGCGCTATTGCGCTCGTCATTTTCGTCAGCGATTAATCGCTTCTCGAGGGGTGAATAATGAGGCCCGACCATCTTTCTAAAGTAGCCATCAGAAGCATATGTTTCGTCTTCAACCAACACCCTAGGGGAATCGGAGAGCAACTCAAGAACACTGAAAACGTCGTCATAATGGTACGCATACTCAAACTCTACAGTATCCTGAACAACTTTCTTCCATGCCCTCTGTCTTGGTTTCTTAAACCAGATTGTGAAACCTTTGACAAGTGGGTTTCCATCACTCATTCTCCATTTCCAACCGTTTGTTCCTTTGATTTCAACTATATTTTCTTCGGGGATATATGTGGCATCCATCGTCGAATCAAGGAATTCCTTGAACGCTGCAGATGCGGGGCTTGCAGATAGGCCATACAAATTGAGTAAGGCATGTCGTAGAGGGCTGTGCCTCTCTTGTTGAATGAATTTGTTATCGTTGAGCAGCATCAGAAAATATGAATCGAGAACATCGCATCCAGGGAGATTTGCTACATTTTGATGATCTGGTTGGATGCAAACTGAAGCCTCTTTTCCATCGAGCTTCCCCTTGAACGTAGCAGTTGTGGCGTTGAGACCTGTCCCGCCAGCATACGGGTTTCTCATTCGTTGAATGAGCCCCTCTAGAGGAATTGAATAGGTTGCTAGGTTTCCGAGAATGATGATTTTGTCAACTCCGAAAATAATCCGGTCTGGATTTCTTTCAATTGTTTTTAGAAGGTAATCAAATGAAGTCTGCATTGCTGTGAAGCTATCGTTTACAAGATTCTTGAAAACGCTCTTTTTCTCTTCTTGATACTCAGAAGATGCTGATGGGGTTTCCTTTTCGCCTTCGTCGTCCATACCGAATAAATCGCTCATGAAAGAATCTATTTTCAACACTTTATGAAGGTGCTAAGGCCATTCTACGATTTCCCATTTCTTCTCTTGAGCATATGATCTCAAAGAAGACTCCGGATTAACTGCAATTGCGTGTCCACATTTCCGCATAAACCACGAATCAGCAAGCGTATTCCCGTAACCGTAACATTTTGATAAATCATGACCGTTTTCCTTAGCATCTAATTCAACCACAGGCACCTTTCCTTTGCGTCTCGGCACAGACCAGCCTCGTTCGGAACCAGAAAGAATCCCACTACGGTTGCTTGGCCCGCATCCATAGACTTCATCCATGCCCAATATCCGGCCCATCGCTTCAGCCATGGGAGCGACAGTAGCAGTAACCAATACCAACCTGTGGCCTTGTTGGCGGTGCCAAGCAATCTTTTCCCATGCTTGTTGAGAGACTTTCGGCTCAAGTAATGTAGGGGCGATTTCATCGGAATATTTCTCCAATATCGCCCAAGAAGCGAGAGAAAGATGCCCCCTGTTGCGTAAAGCATCATAAGGAGATTTTCCTGTTAAGAGGCCGAATACTGTTCCAAGCGACCATGCAATTGTTGCATGGGGTATTCGCCAAGGTCGCCTTTTTGCAAGGACTCCCGTCAGCGTTTTTTCGCTTGAAGCATTGAGTAACGTCCCATCGAGATCGAAGTATGCAGCAACCTCTTGCTCTTCGCTCATGTGCATAGCAAGGAGTGAAGCCTCATGAGTTCGTCGGTATCTCTTCTTTGAGAGGGGAGGTTCATGCAGTAGTGTCATCGTTTTCTTCAAGACGGCCATAGACTCTTCTTCCTGCACGATGATCTTGCCACCAAGTCAGGCGATCAGCGAGATGTCTTGGAATAAAGAATCCAACCTTTCGAGGCGTTAAACCATGGTTTCTCATGACTCTATCGTGAGATAAATTCGCAACAATGGATTGGGCGGAACATCCCGGGTTTGCGGTAACAAATCGCATTATCTCAGATTTTAGTCGGTCAAATCGTGCTTTCTTCTGGGAACCTTTCCCTAATCGTCTTGGAGACATAATTACGACTTTCGTCGTTTACGGTTATGAAAGAAATGGGGGAAATCCCTACTCAAATGAAACTGGTTGGGTAGTTTTCCAATTTGCCGTCGCAAGTTTCTTTGCTTTGCCATCCGCTATAATTGGAGCAATTTTATCCAATCGGCCGTGCATGCCATGGACATGGAATTTGACACGCAGTTCTGCGGTAAGTGACGCTTCTAATGCTTGCATTTGATCATCATCGAGATCAACTGATGCAAGTGTTTCTCCAGAGGTTTGAGAAAAAATTGTGAGTGTTTTATCCTTGCAGGACATTGCTGGCCTGAAGTCCATGTCATCGGGGTGATGCATCCAAACAGATAGGTCCAAAGACAATGTGTCTCGTATGTTTACTCGACTGATTTCAACAGATTCAACCATGCCACTCAACCCTTCCAGTCAACAGTCCTTCAAACTCTTTTCGTCTTAACCTACTCGAACGCTATTTCTGTTATGACCGGTTCTTGTATTGTGATTTTTATCGTTAGTGTCCAGTCGTTTCCTGGATCTGGATCTGGTAGGATTTCAATGGCGGAGTCCGGATTTGACTGCAAAGCTTGCACGAGTAACACCCAAGGAGGTTGGCCAAATGCTGAGCCTGGTTCATTAAGCAACATGCTGATGACCATTTCCATGTTATCAGAATCATAAATCCCTTCAGAGCCTAGTGGGTTGAGTTTGTCCTCGGAAAGTGTTGCTTTTGCGTCCTCATTTGCCGTTATGTTTCCGCCTTCAGTATCGGCTTTCTCTTGATAATTATCTTCTGGAACAGTTACTACAAGCGTGAAATTATCGTAAGGCTGAATCAGGTCGTCTTCTAATTCAAGAATTGCTTCATAAGAAATTATTCTACCAGAAGAGCCTGGTGTAATTTCTTGGCTCCATTCATCCCCTTCTGCAAGATAGTCCGACCAAGTTTGTTCGATAACTTTCTCTTTCCATACAACGCTAAAACGTCGAGAGGATACGTTGAGTTCAAACACCTCGGTTAGAACTCCTTCTTGCCCATCATCAATGGTAACTGAACCAAGATATATCCCACTTTTATTGGTCGGAAGTAGCACTTGGTTCTCAGTGGAATCTACGTCATTACGGCCATCACCATCGCCGTCTGAATCAACCCCCCAGTCGAGATCCCAGGAAAAGAGTAAATTATTTCCTTCCGGGTCTACGGAAGCTGAAGCATCGAGAAGGATGGAATCTCCTGCTCTTGGATTTTCAGGATATGTTAGATCGATAACCGGCGCTCCGTTTACAATAACAACCGCCGAGGTATCATCAACTCCTCCCTGATCATTTTCGACTGTTAGAGTCACCGTATAGGCTCCAAACATTTCGTACGTGTGCGATGTAAATCCGATCACTGTATTTCGTTTTTCACCGTCGCCAAAATCCCAACGGTACTCGGTGATGATCCCTTCAACCGCGTCGGATTCTCGAGCATCGAAGGTCACCATTTCGCCTTCTTGTATGAGGAGAGGATAGGCTTCCATTGTCGCCCTAGGTTCAGGAGCTGTATCGAGAATCCCAGTGCAACCAGCAAGAGAAAAAGAGCACATCAGAAGGACTAATCCTAGCCCTTTCAAACGCTTGCTCTTTCCTTGCATAATTCGTGTTCAACCTAATCCTATATCTAACCATGTTGTAATCCTGTACACACCGAGGCGTGTTTCAAATGCCTTTATTTTAGCCGGAATCAATCGAATGAAACCTCTTCAGGGAGGTCTCCAATTATTCTCGCAGTGTTGAGATGTTCTCCTATTTCTTCAATAGAGTCGTGGGTTACAACATTCTTTTCTGAGAAACTTTCCATCTCCTCATCAACCAAAACATCCTCTAGTGCAGCATTTGATTGGTCATAATCAGGAGCTGGTTGGACGTCACCTGGAAGAATCTCTTCTTCATCCTCGTCAAGAATGGATTCAATCGATTCTACATTCTCTTCTACATCGACAACGTATTGCTTCTTTAATACCTCAAGTATTTCTTCTTCAGATTCTTCAAAACTTGCTTCTGTTTCTACGTCTTGATTCTTCTTTGTGAAGAAGCGGCGGAAGAATCCCATGTTTAGGATTAGAAGCCTCTTCTTCATTGCCTTTTCTAATCTTGTTGATTAAAGCGATAGTTCTTCAATCGTCGCGTTCAGCACGACATATGGAACTCCTTGATGGCGAACGAGTTCTTGCATTTGATTTGGAAACTACTGGCATAAGCACTTCCCGTGATCGGATTGTGCAATTAGCACTTATTGGCTCAGATGCCGATGGGTCGGAACTTTCCTATGATCGATTAGTGAACCCACGCCGTCCAATTCCATATGAAGCACAACGAGTTCATGGGATTTCAGATTCTGATGTTCGGGGTGAACCCGACTTTTCCGCAATTGCTGATCAGGTTGCTGCGCTAATACAAGGAAGCGTACTCGTAGGCCATAATGTTCGCAAATTTGACATGCCTATGCTGCGCAATGAGTTTCTAAGAATCGGGGCCCTCCCTCCAGAACCGAAGGCAATTTTGGATACGCTTGAAATTGTTCGAAGACTCAAACTACCGCGGCCACATCGATTAGGATCTCAATGTGCTCGCCATGGAATCTCACTTGAAAACGCCCATACGGCTGCTGCCGATGCTGCTGCATCGCTTTTGTTACTTTGGAAACTTGGACTTGACCACCCCACCCATTTCCGAAAATCATTACTTGAAGTGGAACAATGGGGTGCGACCGGTTCAACTGCGTCCCCACAATCTGATTTGGGACGGCAATTAGATGATCTCGAACTTGTAGACCCAAATGGAATGGTCCGGCGTGATGGAGAACACATGGTCCTAGCCGTTGGCCGGCATCGAGGGCGTCACCTGAAGGAATTATTAGAATTAGACATTAGCTATTTACACTGGCTTATTTCACCAAATGGTATCGAAGACCAAGGGGCTTCGGAGGAAATCAAAACCTATCTCGGTCTCGGATCATCTTCCTGAATCTGGAATTGGAGCCCATGGCAGAACATCGCACCACGGACCGACTCTCCAAACATCTCGGTTCATCATTGCACTACCAATGAATATTGGACCTTCGTGCCCATCATCAAGCAGTTTTTCAAGGACTTCTTTGCCTCTTCCGTCGAATTGGACGCTCCGCTTATCGCCATTGGGTTCTACTTCACCTTGATCGCCTATGGGCGTGCACGACTCTACGATTGCAATTCCCTGTGCAGGTTTGTATTCGTGGATGAGAATCACACCATCTGCGAAATCGCCTTTGTGAAGACTTCCACTTTCATGCCTCCACTTCAACCAATGAGGGCACCATGCTTTCCAATCACAAAAGCCACCGCAGGAAGATTGGCCTGGTGTAGGCGCTAGTGGTTCTTCTGTAATTTGGGTTGCCTTCCAGGCGGCCAATGCATCCTCGAGTACATTGTCGCCTTTAGCGACCCATTTCGAGGTGGTGCTCGTGTACCATCCCTCTGCTCGAACTGGAGGGGGATTCGGATTATTCGAAAGAAGAATATCCCTGTACATCCGGAGTTGTCGATTCACTTCTGGCTTGAGTGAACCAATTGGTGCTTTCCCAGTTTTTAGATCTGCAACGAGCCACCCTGCAAGTTTGCCTTCTTTATCGATCTCTGCGAGAAGTAAGTCTAAACGACCCATTAGATGTCCATCTTTTGTTACCAATTCTCCTTCGACTGCAATAACGAGTGATTGTATTTTTTTCCATAATGCGACAGTAATCCTTTCGAATGAAAGCCCTGCAATTCCAACATGATCTAACAACATATGTACGGCTCCCGCCTGCTGTTTTCTGGCTTCCTTGTACTTGTCTTCCTTCCAGTTTGGATGGCGTGGTGTTTCATGGAAAATTTGCTTCTCTTCCTCCCAGCGCTTCTGAAGAATCTGATCTGCTGTATTTGGTAACCAATTTGATTCCGACAATTCTCGTCCATCGAGATTGATTTGGAGAAGGTCTTCGATAGAGGCGTGAACCGCTGTACCAAGGGAAGCGGCCATTCCAGCTTTACGAGGTAAGCCCTGCCGGCTGAGCCAATACATACGAGGACATGTCTCGTAACGATTCCATGCCGAAGGTGAAAGTCTGTGCTGCCGTTCTTCGACCATGTTCTTCGGTAAGCATTGAGGGACATCAAACCTACGCTTGTAGCCGAAAGTGTTGAATGCCTCCGCCTCAACCTTAGGACATGGAAGGAACAATGGTCAAGATTCGATCTGATGTGATTACGGAAGAAGCATTGGTCATTACTTGTTTCCCAAGCGTGGGGATGGTTTCAAGCGTCGTCGGACATTTCCTTATCGATAATTTGGAATTGGAATTTGTTGGGGGCGTCGTCGATCCGCGCCTACCTCCCCTAACTCTCGTAACAGATGGAAAACCAATGCCAATTATCCGTGCTTATGCTGGTAAACCTGAGTGCAGTATTGATGGCTGCGACAAAATTATTCTTATCATGAGCGAGTTGGTTATTCCAAGTCCATTGGTTCATGACATTGTGTGGGCGCTGTATGATTGGTCAAAAGGTTCCAAAATTCGAATGGGTATTCTTGTTGATGCATTCTCAAAAGAAGGATTGTCTGGGAATAACGGTATCGAAGAACCAACCATCGAATATGAAGACTCACCGGAAACTGACCTTGTTGGAATAGGGGCAACCGATAATGTAGTGTCAATGCTTGGTGACCTTGGCGTTCCAATGCTAACAAACGGAGTCATTCGTGGTATTAACGGAGTCCTACTTAGCGAAGCAAGACGCCGTTCAATCGATGTTATGAGCATCATGGTCGAAGCAGATCCACGGTTCCCTGACGCAAGAGCTGCTGCTACATTGGTCAAGAAACTCAACTCTATCCTTCCTACAATTCATCTCGATGATGGACCACTTCTTGAAGAAGCAAAATTGCTTGAAGAGCAGTTGAAAGCACTCCTTAATGCAGCCACGCCTTCAGAGAGGCCCTCGCCTTCATCCATGCTTTACGGTTGAAGTTCTACGAAGTACGAGCGCTACAATCACAATGAGTATCACGAGGATGCTCATCCACGAAGGAAGAAGTGGAGTTGTTGTCTTAATCCAAGGAATAAATTCTGTTAAGGAATCTCCACGGCTATATGTTCCTCCCAATGAAGCAGTTAGGAGCATGCACCCTGTTGACGATGCTCCGAGTGCATTGTGAATATATGATTCGACCTTCTTCATTGGCTCATGCAATTTCCAACGTGTGAAGAGCACACCAATAGCAAGTCCTCCCCCTGCAGTTGAGAGGAGCATCTTGTTTGCCAAGAGCGGGGATGAGTTGGCTCCCGCTGGAGATGCCCCTAGACCAGATAATATTGCGAATGGAAGGGCAAGTAACCCAAAGAGAAGAGCGGCATGTGCCGTCGTATCTGCAATTTGAGAATATTGAGAGGACTCTATTTCTCTCCATGTAAAGAAGGTATGAAGAACAAAACAAAGCCCTGCGAGGGCAAAAGACCCCACGACTAATTCCGTCGTAATGACGTGAAAAGTTCCATTTTCAATCATAGACGTCCCTCCAAGTAATCTGATCCATAGTGATTCCATTGTTCCATGTTCCATCCTGCAGGTAATCCCTCAGCAGGTAATGGCGGACCCATATTTTCTTGTTCAAGCACTTCTGAGGATGCTTCATATTTCTTCAGTTCAGAAGTATTTTTCCTTGGAATCTTTAACAAGAGGACAATCCCAAAGAAAAGAACGATATGGGCGAGTGATTGAAGATTCAATGCCAGTTCGTTGGCTTCCCATTTCGGTTCGAGACTGGCTAAGGAGAACCATGGCGTAGTTTGAGTAGGGCCTTCTCCCTCGAGAATTGCTCGCCATTGGATCGTATTTCCGTCAATAGAAGCGGGTAGTGAAGCTTTCCAGCAATCTCCGTCTAAGGATGTTGGAACTTGAATAGAATCTCCTGATGGTTCACGCCATTCAATCTCAACACTCGAGGCATTAATTGTCTCAACACATAGATCAGTCGAATCACCAATGTCGCGAGATGTTGTCGGAGAATACTCTGGATTGAGTCGTTGAAGATTCTCAGGGATTGGAATTACTTCAACCTCAAAGGCTTGCGAGATTCCAAAATATGGGCTGCCTGAACTATCGCCATGCTGCACGGCAACGTAGAGCGTCTTTGAACCGATTTCATCAGCCCTTAGAATCCATGTGTGTGAATAGACAGATGTGGGGGGATTATCCATTGAAATCTCGATGTAATTATTGGTATCACCCATACCGTCAGAGAGTATTTCCCATCCGTGAGAAGTTGGAACATCTCCGTTCGCATTTGTTGTTGATAGTAAAAATATTCCAAGTGTATCGAGGTTATGTTCGATTCCAATACCAGAAATCTGAACTGTGATTTCTGCTGGTTGGCCGACCCAAACAGATTCTGCTGGTTGAAGATCTAAACCAAGATTAGAACTCGCATTTTGATTTGCATCACCATGACATGCTCCACCACATTGCATATCCTCCAATCCATTTCCAACACCTCCGGGATTCCCACTTACGTGAAGAGGAACCAAGAAGGCTAGAACAAGAAACACTGTCAAACGTGCTCTCAAATTAATCACCTCTCCGAAGTATTACTGCGACAAGGAAGAGAATACCAATAATCGTGTAAAGTGATCCAAGACCGAATCCAAGGGTAGTTGAAGGTCCTTCATCGAAATCTGCAGCTTGCGTATCGACGGTAATTTGCGTCGAAGGTGATTGACAATCAGATTCGAGTGTTCGATCTCCAATGCTTACAGTCAATTGGTAAGTTGTGAGACCGAGTATGCTCGGAGTATCTGCAAAGCTTGTTTGATTTGTTTGACCCAGAAGAACACCGTTTCGATACACATTGAAATTCGCTGATTCTTGTGAATCCCATGCCCATGCGAGATTGACATCACCATCATCAAGAGTCGAGGTAAGACTTGGGCATGGTAATGCTGGTAATGCTTGAACAACTGTCGTGGACTCATCTACTGCACCGGATTCATCGGTAACGACCAAGGCGATAGATACGCTTCCTGAAAGCGGCATGAGGAACGAAACATCCGTTCCCGAAGTGGATGATTGCCCTGCTGATGATGACGACCAGGACCATTGATAACCAACGATTCTGTTATCAGGATCAGAAGAAGCACTGGCAGTTAATTGAACGCGTTCACCAGCATATGCATATTCTGTCAGAACTGTTATGATTGCAGTTGGAGGAGCGTTTGAAATTGTGATTGATGTTGAAGAAGCTCCTGCTTCCTCCCCATCTGTGGCAAGAACTTCTACGCTCCACACCTGTCCAGGACCGAGATATGACGACGGAACGGTTGTAGCATTGTCCAACGACCCTTCTCTAAATCCATTCCTAAACCAAGTAATGGAGGTTATTTCTACCGAATCAGAGTCAATATCTGAGGATTCGATGGCGAGTGTAATATCTTCTTGTGAATTGATTGAATCACTGACTGTTGCTGTTACTGATGGTTCAGAATTTATGATATCGACATACAATGTTTCGCTTTCTGAACTTGTGTCTGAACCATCGAAAGCATGAATCACTGCAGCCCAATTTTGCCCTTTTGAAGTCTGAGAAGATGGAAGTGGATTTACATTTTCCAATTGAGGCTGAACAACATCATCAAGATACCACTGGATATTGAATGT
>JADHSC010000037.1 GCA_016777125.1 Candidatus Poseidoniaceae archaeon | reverse complement strand
TAATGCATTTAACACAATGTTCACAGTGGTTACTATCGGAATATGTGCGCTGTATTTTGCAGTGAATATGCTTGGCTGATAGAAGAACAGAACTTTTCGATACAACGCTTCCCACGATTGGTGGGTTCTAACTCACAAGTGTCCATATCTCAACCGTCGTCCCAATAATTAAGTAAGCGAGGGAAGAGTTTCAATCATGGCAGGAGAAGCATTGACTGAACTTGCAGCCGCTGCAGTTACTGATGAAGTACTCGAAGACATTGGTAACAAAGTGGAAGATGTGACGAAACATATTCCATTTCTCAAATACGCCTCTGTATCTTTATTTTTTATTGGATGGGCCATCTATTTCATCTGGTTTTATTGAAAAGGTTACAAACCACATTCTTCTATGATGCTCATGGAAGCAAATGAGTGCTTTATTGCAAGCGTTGGAAAAGACTGGCATAAAATATCGAATTGTAATGTTCATTTGAATGTAAAACGTAGGCTGCAACGAACTGTCATTCGTGGTCAAGAAGGAGACGATTTGATGGATGAAGGTGCTGAGTCAGCCGAATACAGAATCAGTGGTGACATGTCCATGCCAGAATTCAAACAAATATTGGAAATTTTCCGATCAGGTCAACCTTGGTTCCATGATCCCTTCGAAGATCGACAAATGAAAGCGTTATTCTTGAGCATCGATTACGATAGTGCAACAGGTGCCTATGAGTTTATTCTCATGGAAGATGCCGAAATGCCTGAAATCAAATCTTGATTTCAATCACGATTGTTTCGCTGGTTTCGAGAACGGCCTCGATTGTTTCTTGAACGACCTTCACCATTTCCAGGTCGGCCCCCTCCACTTCCAGAGCGTGAACGTCCGGAGCTTGGTTGACGAGAATTGTGATTATTTCTTCTCTTGGACTTTGGTTTCGTTGACCGATTCTGCTGATTTCTATTCGGTTTCTTCTTTGGATTATTTGTTTTGATTTTACCCGGTTTTTGGCCAGGTTTAGGAACTGCACCGTGGAAATGCCATTCGTGTTCATCATCGACATCGATTTCAAATCCAATGAGGTTTTGAATTCCAACAAGATATCCTGATTCGGATTCATCACAGAATCCGTAGGCGATTCCTGACTTTCCTGCTCGAGCGGTACGGCCAATTCTGTGAACATAACTTTCAGGTTCATTTGGAAGATCGTAATTGAAGACATGTGTAATTCCATCAACATCGATTCCTCGACTTGCAATATCTGTTGCAACAAGGATACGCGTATGTCCTGCCTTGAAACTCGCAAGTGCTTTTGTTCTCGCGCCTTGACTTTTATTCCCGTGAATTGCTGCTGCATTGACACCAGACTGATCAAGTTGTTTTACGAGCCGATTTGCACCGTGTTTGGTTCGAGTGAATACAATACCTTTCTCGACCTTCTCACCTTTGATGATCTTGACTAATATTCGACGCTTGTCCGCTTTTCGAACAAACATGATCTTCTGTTCGATTCGCTCTACAGTAACCTCTTCTGGACTGACATCAACCATGATTGCGTTTCTCAAGAATGATTCTGCTAATTCTGCGATAGATTTGGGCATGGTTGCACTAAACAAAAGGTTCTGTCGTCTCTTAGGGAGGAGTTTCAGTACCTTTCGAATGTCTCGAATGAATCCCATGTCAAGCATCTGGTCTGCTTCATCGAGGACGAAGAAATCGACTCGGCCTAAATCAATGTATCCTTGACCGATAAGATCGAGCAATCGACCAGGTGTTGCTACGAGGATATCGAGTCCCTTTTCCAAAGCACGAACCTGAGGGTTTTGTTTAACTCCACCGAAGATGACCTTATGTCTGAGATCGAGATGTGTACTGTAGGCAGAAAAGCGTTCATCGATCTGGGCTGCTAATTCTCTTGTTGGTGAAAGAACAAGCGCACGAATGTATCGCTTTCCTTGAGGTCTTGAGCGACTCATAACTTGTAACACAGGTAATGCAAAAGCTGCAGTTTTCCCCGTTCCTGTTTGGGCAACTCCCAATACATCTTTTCCGTCTAATAGTGGTGGAATGCACAATGCTTGAACGGGCGTAGGAGTTGTGTAGCCTTCTGACTTTACAGCACGTAGAAGTTCATCTGATAAGCCAAGTGTTTCGAAATCGTCCATCGTTTTCCCTCAAGTCGTTGACGAAACAAACAATGTTTCATCTTCCTGAACATCACACTGTCCTGCTTCTTACCTAAAACAAGAGGGGGTTGTTTCGACAAGACCGCTGCCATTCGGTACTGGCATAGAAAAAGCGGAGGAACTTGTCGTCTCACTCTTCTTCTGAAGAAAGACCCGATTGAAGTTCACCGAGATCGATTCGATTGTCTTCATTCGTATCGAGTGCTTTGATGATCATTGAAACTTGGTTTGGTGAAAGTTTGTCACCTACAACACTCTGAAGTCCCTTGTAGAGTTCTGGTCCATTGATTTGTCCATCATCATCTCCATCGATTGAAGCAAAGAGATCTTCTACAGATTGGTTGTTTTCTTCAAGAGCTGCACGGATTTTATTCATTGCATCGTTGACATTCCAGGTCTCTTCTTCATCGGACATGATTCTCTGTCCGTACCTGCGTTGAATAAATGTTCCCAACATCGGTTTTGTCTCATTTGAATGAATTTTTTTACTGACAGGGAGGTGACACTAAGACTTGTATGTGGGCAGTAGGCGATAGGGAGGTTCCGATATGGCAGAAGAGAATGGAACGACTTCTCTTGTCAAGCGATTTGTTGAGGACTGTAAGGAGTGTTTTCAAAATGTGAAGGCACATATTATTCAACATTCGGATCTTAGTAAGGAAGATGCTCATGAAGTTGTTGAAACACTGTTCTTTCGACTCCTCTTTCTCAGGTTTTTAGAAGAGAAAGAGTGGCTTACCTTCTCAGGAAATTCAAACTATCTTTATGCCCTTTATGATTCAGGAGGAATCGATTCCAAGTCTGTCTATTCATCGCGTCTTAGCCATCTCTTTTCCAAGGGGCTCTCGATGGAAGGATCTCAAAAAGATGACGCGTATGGGTCGGTACCATTTTTGAATTTGAATCTCTTTCATGAGACCTCTCTTGATGTTCTTGAGTGGGATGTTCCAGATACGCTTCTTCAGTTTTTACTTGGGAGGAATGGATTGTTTTACAATTATGATTTCAACATCGATGAATTCGATTCCAGGGAAGCGGTCACTCCCGAAATAATTGGTACCATCTTTGAGGAACTGATGACGGGTAGGCAAGAGAAAGGGGCATTCTATACTCCGAAACCAGTCGTACGTTACATGTGCACTGAAGGAATTAAATTGATACTTGAAGAGCGAACGAATCTACGTTCAGAACAGATAATGGGTCTTGTTGACCAAGATTCCCTTGGAACCATTACGATGAAACAAGCAGATGCTTTGAGGATGGAATTGCTTTCAATCAAAGCTATTGACCCTGCGTGTGGATCAGGGGCATATCTGATTGGTCTATTGCAAGAGATTGCGAGAATTCATTTCACACTCTCCTCGTTTCTGAGCGATAGAAGTGAGTCGAGGTTTACTTTGAAACGTCGATTCATTTCACAATCTCTCTTTGGTATCGATATTGATTCGAAGGCTGTTAATCGTACGATATGTCGCTTATGGCTTTCTTTAGCAACAGACTCTCTACAACCATTCACTGTGTCTTATCAGGATTTTAATCTTGTAGTTGGAGATAGTTTGCTTGGACTTGGACCACAATGTGTCCAAGATGTTTTGGCTAACAATGGTGGCTTCGACCTTGTCTTAGCCAATCCACCCTATGTTCGCCATGGACACATAAATCCTGATTTTAAGAATAAATTACTCCAGCAATATGATCGTTTAGAGAATTCTCCAGTCCATAAGATATCAGATCTTTATTGCTATTTCTTTGTTCGTGCAAATGAGTTTCTACGGCCAAATGGGATTCAGGTTTTCATTTGTTCGAACAGTTGGCTTGATTCTGGTTTTGGTACATATTTGCAACACTATTTGCTTCGAGAGAATCACATTATCTCACTTATTGATTCAAGGAAAAAGAAACAATTTGGTAACGCTGATGTTAATACGATCATCTCGATTATTCGGAAATCTGAACCGAGTGATACTCGTTTTGTGATGTTAGAATCTGAATTTACAGAGTCTATTCTCTCTTCTAGGCTGAGGACGTCCAGAATAATTCCGAAAGAACAGTTGATTCAATCTGGTCTTGATGATCAAGGAATGTACATCGGTCAAAGACTCTCTCTCTTCCATAGGGCCCCAGATATTTATCTCAAATTACGAGAGGTGCTCTTACCAATCTCTAGAGAATTGCAACAGTTTGCTCGGATAAGTCGAGGCTCTACGACAGGAGGAAATGCATTCTTTTACCTGAGTAAAAAGGATTCTAAACAATATGGTATTGATGAGGAATTTCTCTTTGATGTTCTTCGAAGACCTGTCGAAAGTCAGAGTATTCGTACGAGCCTTTCCAATCGACAAAATCGTCTGTTCTCATGTTCTCGATCAACGACTACATTGGAGGGTACACCAGCTCTTTCTTACATTCTTGATGGTGAATCAAAGGGTTATCATCAAGGGTCAACATGTCGCTCTAGGAAGATGTGGTACAACGTTAATCCAAAGGATTCTGCTCAGATTTTGTGGATGGAAACAATGGGGTCATCGCACAGGGTTTTCTTGAATGACCTCTCAATTCGACATTCTGACAAGTTCTATGGAATTTATCCTTTTGAGCACAATATAGACTCACTCAAGTTGTGCATTTGGCTGAATAGTTCACCAATGATACTCCATAAGTTACTTACAAGTTTTAATTCACTCGGTCTTGGTGCATTAAAGTCGCCAGTCTATGAAGTCAAGAAAATACCAGTGCCTGATTTGAGTTCCCTTCACTTCGATAGTGAAGCTTTGGAATCATTCCTTGAAAGGCCGATACAAGATGTCATCACTGAAATGTCGATGCCGGACCGTAGGACGTTGGAAGAACCCATTATGAGGATGCTCGGATTTTCACGAGATCAAGAAGAAGAACTGAGACTTGCAATTAGCACGCTTATGTCCGATCGGCTCGGCAAGGCAAGTTCGTAGTGCATGGCTTTTAGTGGTCGGTGTTGTCTTATGTATGGCCCCTTTTAGGCAAACTATCTGTTTCTGCCTTCATGCGTATTCAGGTCTTGCTGGTCTTTCTTTTAGTGGCCAGTCAAGTCGTTGCGTCTCCAGTTGAAGCGGATGATGGGGCGATTGAATGATACAAAATAGGCATACTTGTCTATCGGAAGGTCATTATGTAACCCTTGAGACGTGAGACCATGCGTAGCCTTGCAATGTTGCTGACATTCCTAATGTTGACTCTTTCACTTTCTGGATGTTTTGGAAACGAAGAAGTCATAGAGATTGCAGAGCCAGAGGTGGAAGTAGAAACCAGTTACTTCATTACGGACAAGAATGGAGATGCCATGAATGCGCCACCACTTGAAATAAACTTTCAATTTAGTGATGTAGGTGAGACTGGTAAGGAACCGAGCATCGGTATCACCTCAAGTGGTTGTGTCTTCTTTATTGCCATGGAGAAGGTTATGCGATCATGTGATGGAGGAGTTGCTTGGGAAGAGACGCAAGATCCGATTCAATGTTCACCTACAACCAGCGATCCATATGGTTGGGTCGATCCGATCACTGACCGTATTTTCAACGTACAGATGATTGGTCTTGAAACATCTTGGATTTGCTGGAGTGATGATGATGGAGAATCATGGTTGGGTAATCCGCATGATTCGGGGACGACTCCAATTAACGACCACATCAAATTAGCAAGCGGTCCATGGACAAGTTCTGGCTATGGAGCATTGGGCCAATTCACTGGAAGTTTTTACGAAACAGCGGTGTATTATTGTTACAATAAACTTGTAGGAATTTTCTGTTTCACAAGTTTTGATGGGGGCGCAACATTCGAGGCTGGAGGCCAAATTATTGGTTTAGCAACCTCAAATGGAGGCCTACACGGGGCTATTGCAACCGCACCAGATGGGACGGTATATCTGACTCCGAGAGTTGAAACGCCAACAGTCATCGTATCCAAGGACAACGGGTTTTCATGGTTCGAGGAATCTATGGGGGCGGATGTAGGTACTCCAAATCCTCGAAAGAACTCAGAGGTTTCAACTGACACTTCATCCAATGCATATCACGTTTGGACAGGTGGTGATGAAGGGATTTACATGTCTCGTTCAATCGATTCAGGGGAAACCTGGGAGCAAGAGAGTATTCGAATTTCTCCAAATCAAGTGATCTCCACAGTATTCCCGCAAACAGATGCAGGCGATCCTGGCCGAATAGCGATCACTTACCTCGGTAGCGAAAATTCAGAGATGCTCAATCAATCTGACTTAGATGGGAATCCATGGGATGGGAATGCACACTATGCTCCGAATAATGCAACCTACCATCTTTACATCACCTTCAGCCTCAATGCATTGGATGAAGAACCCATTTTCCACACCTATCGAGTTACTGATGACCCAGTCCAACGCGGGTCAATTTGTCTGAATTCTGGTGACTGTCGTGATATTGGAGGTTCCAACCGTAATTTGCTTGACTTCAATGATCTCCACATCGATCGTGAAGGTCGTGTTTACGTAGCCTTTGCAGATGGATGTACTGGTGAATGTGCTACGAATGCGAACTCAAGTGCTGAGAATTCACGAGACGGTCTTGGTTCGGTATACTACCTTGCAGCAGGGCCAAGTTTACTTCTCGATATGGGCGATTTAGAACCCCTCGTTGAGCCCTCTGATATGGAGATGAACAAGGATTGTCTTCACACAATACCTTGTGTCGCTGTTGAGCGTATTGAAGCTGAAGATTAAGCAGAAGCAGGTTTGTTTGTTCGCTTGTCCTTCAAGGATTTCATGAGTATTTTGAATTCATTTCGTGCTTCAGCGATCTTCATCTTGCATTGCTTGATTCTGTTTCTATGAGCCTCTTTCATGGATTTCCAACTGGATTTACTCTGTTGTTTTTTGGACTTCTTAGCCTGTTTGAATTCCTTTCTGCGTTCCATGAGATCGGTAAATCCCTTTCGAAGTTGCGACACACAATCCGATAGTTTCTCTTGATAATCACTTTCGATGTATTGTCCCTCCACCTTTCGTTCAAAGGTTGCTTTCATACGTCGTGATTCGATTGACTTATCTGGAATCTTATGAAGGTCTTTTGTCAACCCAAACCAAGAGGCTGTTTGAATTAACCACTTGGATGGATCCCAATGGTACCAACGATGTCCATTACGGTAATCTGCTTGGAATGTGTGATGGAAATTATGGTATCCTTCTCCGAATGTAAAGAAGGAAAGCAGTGGTGAGTCCTTCGAAGTATTTGCTGTGGAGTATGGTTGGGTGCCCCATGTGTGAGCTGCGGAGTTGATGAGGAACGTTGCGTGGTGGACGACAACAACGCGGAGGAATCCTCCATAGATCATTCCACCGAGAAGACCATGAATGTTGCCGAGTAAAGCAAATCCAACGAGCCCAGGTAATACAATTCCAACAAGGAACCCAATAAGGAATATGTGTCTGTCTTGCCATGCGAGGATTTTATCGGCTTGTAGATCCTCTACATGTTCAACAATTTCATCACCTTGGTCGACCATTACCCATCCGATGTGAGCCCAAACGAATCCGTCAGTTACGGAATAAGGGTCCTCATCTTCATCGGTTTTGAGATGATGTCGTCTGTGGTCACTGCACCATTTAATTGCAGAGTTTTGGAATGCAGCAGCCCCGAATAATGCATAGAATAAACGAAGTGGCCATTCGCCCTTGTGAGTGCGATGACTAAACAATCTGTGGTAACCAGCAGTAATTGATAATCCAGATGCAAAATAAAAGAAGAAGAAAATAACAGGTTCAAACCAAGAGATGCCGTAGTTCATGGAATAGTAAACGAGAGACGTAGCGGCTAAAATAGGTGTTCCGATTAAAAAGGAAGAATTGATGAGATTTATGTTGGTTGGTTGAGCAATGTGTTCCGACATGGCCATGTCTCATGGCTCGACTCTTTGATGTTGTCTCCTTCCTCATGAACAATTTTGCGAATTTGTTCGCAATTCAAACTTATTCAGAATTTGTAATGGGTATCATGCTTTTATATGTCTATTCGGGGGCAAATCATGAGAGAAGGCTTGGTTATGGACATTCAAGGATACATCGATGATGTAAACGCCCTCAATGATTATATTCGTCTGTCTATTGCAATCGGTGCAATTCTATTCGGGCTTTTAATCGCTAAATACGTCATCATACGCCCATGGTGGAGTTTCGTAACATCAACAGAAGTCGACTGGGATGACCATCTTCACAGACCACTTGCTAATCGAACTTATGCCTTCATTATTGCCCTTGGCGCTCAACTCACAATCCGATGGATTCTTGGCACTGACGGGACAACATTTGACACAACTGAACCAATATTTGCTGCCTTCTACGTCATTCTAAGCGCTTCTATTCTAAGCGTTTCAATCAAGCATTTGATTCCAGTGCTTATGGATCGATTCAGTGCACAAGGAAGCGTTACAGTCTCTGGTAGTAACTCCATTATTGTCTTCTTCCTTAGGGCCGTTGTTTGGTTTGCTGGTTTGTATTTCGCTCTCGACCAATTAAGTATCGAATTATTAGGTATTCTTGCCTCACTAGCAGTTTTCTCATTGATTATTGGTTTGGCAGTTCAACAAACTCTGGGGAACATCGTCAACTCATTCCTTCTTTCAATCGACCGACCATTCGAAGTTGGAGACCGAATCGAAGTGGAAGAAACCCTCGGTTCAGTAGTTTCAGTTGGTATTCTCTCAACTAAGGTACTCGACAGAGATGAGCGTTTGGTGGTTATTCCGAACAACACACTTGTTCAATCCAAGATTATCAACCACGCTCGTGGTGGAGGCGATGGAATCGCTCGTCGAATATCCGTCGTTCTCGACGTAGGTGTTGACTATCGTGAGGATATTGACCACGTAAAGTACACTCTGCTCCAGCTTGCAAAGGATTGTCCTTTTGTCATCGATCGTCCAGAACCTCGAATACTTCTCAACGAACTTGGAGACTTTGCTAAGATCTTCCGTGTTTACACATGGGTTGAAGACTACAGCGACGAATGGGTTGCAAAAGATTGGCTTCTACGAAACGTGGATGAACGCTTCGGTAAGGAGAACATCAACATCCCATACCCAACATCAGTCGAACTTTCTGACAGCGTCTACACTCAGGCAGAAGCTACAGCACAACAAACTGCTAAGCGTAAGATGCAGAGAGAACGCAGAAAATTGGAAAAGTCCCGTGATGAAGCAAGGGCTGAACTCGAACAGATTTCTGAAGCCTTAAAAGATCCAGATGTTCCTAAGAAGGAACGAACGGCTATGGAAGAGCGTCAGCGTGAAGTGTTGAATCTCCTTGCTATGTTCGATACAGAGGATGATTGAGACTTTTGTCTGAAACTGAGCGGTGAATTGAAACCATTTGAGGGGGTGGAAACGTTATGACCGAATCATCTGGGTTATCAAATCCAGAACGTAGGATGCTACGAGCAATGCTCGGTCAACCTGCTCAGACTTGGTCACTTGAAGATGTCATGAAGGCATGTGGTTGGACCGATCAAGCAATTGTTGTCGGAGCAGGCCATGGACTCTCAAACAAAGGGTTTGTCAGCGTGAATGAACTTGTTCGTCGCACTGTAAAACTCGCTGATAAAGGAAGACAAGCAGTCTCTGACGGCTTGCTGGAATCCAGGTTATGGAGATGGGTTCAAGCCCAAGAAGAACCGACAATGCAGAAATTACAAGCCTCCTTTGAACGCCATGAAGCAGGCCCTGGTGTGGGGCTTCTCAAGAAACTCGATGTTCAATTGAATAATGGTGTCTTTGAATGTGAAGATCATTCGAAAGTGAAAACTGCACTTCAATCAAGAGCGATGTTCCTTGCAAGCCTACCTGCTGATGAAGAGGATTTGAGTGAACGACTACTCGACCATTTCAACGGCCGTAAAGGACTCATAGAAACAACTGAAATCCGTTTGCGTAGTTGGAGTTTAACCGAACTAGGCGCTCAAACATCTTCTTCAGATTTAACAGAAAAAAAACAGATTGCTGAAATTACTCCAGAACTCCTTCAATCAGGTGAATGGAAAGATGCAGATATTCGAGCATTCGATGTGACGCTTGAATCAGCGACTCCACGAACTGGGCGTTCTCATCCGATGCAAGAATTGATCGAACGGATTCGGCGTGTTTTCTTAGAGATGGGCTTTTCTGAACTGGTTGATGACTATGTCCAAACAGCAGGTTGGAATATGGATGCATTGTTTATTCCTCAAGACCACCCTGCAAGAGAAATGCAAGATACATTTTATCTTGAAAATCCAGCATCTCTTGAACTTGATTCAGAACTTATTGGAAAATGGAAATCGATTCATGAGGATGGTGGAGACACAGGTTCTCTCGGTTGGTCCGGAGCGTTTTCTGAGGATGTGTCAAAGCGTGCATTGTTGCGAACCCACACGACTGTAAACACGATTCAACATCTTGCAGCCAACCCAGATAAGCCATGTCGAGTGTTTTCAGTTGATCGTGTCTTTAGAAAAGAAGCAATCGATCGTACACATCTTCCTGAATTCCATCAAATTGAAGGAATCATCATGGAACCTGGTGCGAATCTCCAGATGCTTGTCACCACACTCAAGACATTTTACGCAAAGATGGGTTATCCTGAAGTTCGTGTTCGTCCTGCTTATTTCCCATATACTGAACCAAGTCTTGAGATCGAAGTCAAATGGAAAGGAAAGTGGCTCGAACTTGGTGGGGCAGGTATATTCCGTCCAGAAGTAACCGAACCTCTTGGAATCACTTCTCCCGTCTGTGCCTGGGGCATGGGCCTTGAGCGATTGGCTATGCTTGTTCTTGGCCTTGATGATATTCGTCAACTCTACATCTCTGATTTGGAATGGTTAAGGAACCAACCTTTGTTGTGATTGAGAGTGGAATAGTTACATAAACCATCCTACCTTAGTTACTGATATGTCCCAAGGCATGCATCTGTCAAACACCGAAACTGTACCTGGAAAACTCATCACTGGTTCCTTTGGACTTGTCCAAGGCTCAACCGTCCGAGCGAAGAACGTCTTCAAGGATTTCGGGGCTGGCCTCAAGAACATGGTCGGTGGGGAATTAAAAGCCTACACAGAACTCTTGCAAGAAGCTCGTAATGAAGCACTACAGCGCATGATGATGGATGCTCAAGGCCGTGGCGCTAATGCAATCGTCAACGTACGATTTGCCACCTCTGCAATTTCTGGCGGCGCTGCTGAACTTTTCGCATACGGAACTGCAGTAACTGTCGAGTGAGGCGATCCTCTTGGATAACGAAACACTGTACACTCTAATTTGTAACCTGTTCTTTCCAGTATTAGGTTTACTTGTTTGGGGTGGTTCGTGGTTATTCGGTAACCTTCACCAAAACAAACTCTTGCTCACACTTGATAACGAAGAAAAGGCCTTAGTTGGAAGGGCAAATCCTGTTACCAATCTTTCCCAACCTAGTCAAGCACGCCAGGTTGATTCATCTTCACTCATCATGGAGAGTATCTCTGTAGGTCCTTCGTGGTGGCAAATGCTCATGGGTTGGTTCAAGAGTCTCTTCGGTGGTAAAATCCATTCCTATGACAAAATGCTAACCTATGGACGCCGAGTCGTTATCCATCGATTAAGAGTGCAGGCTATCCAATCCGGCTTCGATGAAGTCATCAACCTCCGTGTTGAAACGTCAATGATTTCTAAGCAATCCAAAAAAGATGATAAAACCGCTGCATACGAATTCACTGCTTATGGGACCGCAATCCGGTATTCTGCCTCTCAAGATTAAGTAGTTTGAGCATCACCCGGTGTTCTGGGGAACACCTATGGTTAATGAAAAACTAATAGCCGGAGCAGTCATGATTCTATTGAATTTGGTTGTTCTAGCACCGATCGCAACAAGCATGGTAGAAGACGCAGTAGAAGACAATTTTGAGACATATCCGTATGACTCAGCTTGTGCAGACAGCGACTGTACCACTGCAGAAGAAGACTGGTCAACCAGTACTTCTGAAAAGACATATTACGCATGGAATCTTACAAATCTTGATGAAGTCATGAGTGGAGATGATCCTACCTATGAGAAGGTTGGACCTTTCCTTTATGATATTACAACAACTCGTAACATCATTGAGTTCAATGAATCAGCAGGTACTTTGACCTACGACGAGTCAAACGCTTACTCCTGTTCAGCAGATACCTTGAACCCGTGTGATATGGAAATCACTCAAATCAACATTCCTTTCCAACCTCAAGTTGTTGGAGCAACAGGAACTGCAATTAATGGAATCATGGACTTAACAAAGGCTGGATTTGCAGCAGGTGCAATCGGTAATGAGATGGAATCCTTCTCTGCTGGTCAAGCAACAGCTGATGGAATTGCAACCTCCTATGGTGGTATCCAAGCAGGCGTTCAACCAGATGGCACCATGGGTTCCCCTGTTGATGCAGCAAATGCATCAATGATGCTCGGAATGGGCTGGTATGACGCATACGATGCTTTCTTTGCATCTATTAATGGTTCACAAATGAACAACATGACTGGTGCTGGAGAAATGATAAACTACACTCAGGCCATTCAAGTATTACAAGGAGGAGAAGCGCTAGCAGGTGTCAACACCGCAGGTGTTACATTTACAGGTAGCCAATCTATTGGCAATCTCTCTTATGCTCTTGAATCAGCAATGATGCCAACTGGCGAAGATGCTTCACTTACCAGCATGCAAGGTGTTCTCATCCTTGCTGGTCACTGTAACTCCTTCGCTACAGCAACTTATGCTGAAGTTATGGCAGATGCAGCAAACGGATTTGCTAACGTTGGAACAATGCAACGAGCAAGTATCTGGGGCTATGCATCCGCTGACATCAACGCAACAATCGCAACAGACTTTGCGGTATGTTTCGGTGTTGGAGGAACATTCTCAATGACTCACGGTGGAGCTGATGATGATTGGTTCCAAGATCCTCTTGCAGTCGATGCTTCAACACGTATGATGAACTATCTTGGTCTTGACATCGATAACACAGTTGCAATGAATCTTCTCTTTGGTGGACAAGGAACTGATATGCCAACAGGTATCCTCGCAACCAATCTCGAAAGCACATCCTTCGGTATTGCTGCATTCGCTGGAATGGATGCTGCTACTGCAATGACAACTTATGGCCTCGATGCAACACAATATGCTGCAGTCGGAGCATGGGTTGGCGGATGGCTCACAAGCGCAACTGCTCTTCCAATGATTCTCCTTGGAGGAACTGGTACAATGACTGCTGAAGAATTCGTTAACGTTTCCTTCGGAGCAGCAGATCCAGTCAACGGTGGATACCTCGATAACAGCATCAACCTCGGCGGTGCTTGGGGAACAGCTCTTATTCCTGCATCAGAAGGCGCTCCTTCAATCGATCTTGCAGCAGCAGTCTCTGGTAACATCCTCTACGGACCTCTCGGTCTAACAACAGCAACAGGTGCAACTGTGTTCTTGTATGGTGAACTGACTGGTAAGACGCCTCCAGTAAATTTTGCAACAGGTGAAGCCGCTCCTGAAATGGAATGGAACACAGACACAATCCAAGCATTTTACCCTGGTGTCGATGCTAACGCAGCAAACGCTCTTCGAACACTCATGATGAGTGTGATCTACGGTGATTTCGTCCCTGGATTCCTGGTTGACACCTTTGGAAGCAGTGGTCAATACATGACCATGCCTCTTGACAACTGGCTCTTTGGATGGAGAGACCCTGTCAGCGCATTCGTTGCTGGTGATGTTACTGACCCTTCCTTGGGATGGTCCAAACTTGAAACAAACGAGACCTACTTCGGATCTGGTGGAATCTCCACAGGTCCTGCTTCGATCTACGTAGAATGCACTGGACACAACTCTGACTGCGACAAGGGCGAAGCAATCAGCGAAGATGCTTCAAATCAACTCTCTTGGAGAAACGATATGATGTTCGCAGCAACCTTTGGACTTGTTAGTCCAGTCCACCTCAATGAGACGACTGGAGGCTTCCTTACTGGAAGTGGAGACATGGTCAACGCTGGTGGCTATGGAGTCACTGCAGTTGTTTGCGATGGAACTGGTGAAGTAAAGGGAATTCCTGTTGACGAATGCACAGCAAGTATTGACCCAACTACAAACCCAATCACAGCGAAGTTGATCAAGAGTTTCACACTCCTTGACGCAACAACACCTGCTCTGCCTGTATACTTTGGAACAGAAATCTCAATGATGTCTGAAGATATCTCTGGACTCATCATTTCAGGTTCTTCAACTTCAACATTCTATCTGGACACACGAACTGGACTTGATATGGCTTCAGCACCAAACATGACAGACTTACAACCAGTGTTTGAAATTCAATTGTCTTCAGAGATTGAAGATGATGATGCAGAAGACATGGAAAGTGCAATCGTCCAGAACCAAGAATACATGGGCTGGTGGATGAACTTTGACAACGGATTCGATTACGTAGCGCTCTTGCTCTACATCGGTGGTGTTGCATTGATCATCATGCACTTTGTCATGGCTGGCAAAGATGAAGAGTGAATACTCTGAATAACAACGGTTGAAACCTATTCGGGACGCCTCACATGAATCGTCCCTATAGCGTTAAAAGGGTCCTCTCCGTAGGAATTCCATGGACAAACGTGCCAAAGTATGCTTGATCATCGGTGGAATCCTTCTTCTTGTAGGAATTGGAGGGTTCGCTCTTGGTGTCTCTCAATTCGATGATATCGAAGATGCTCAACCCGATTTTGTGCTTGAAGAAGTCACGAATGGGACTCTGATAATCGAGGATGAAGACGGCCAAGGAGATGTAGGTTTCGTATTTTTTGTAAAGGGAGAGTTTGTTAACGAATTCAATGCTAGCGACAATAAATGGGATCACTGTGAAACTACAAATGTTACAGTGATAGAGAAGCCAGATCTTGTCCGAGCGGAATGGTCTTCAGAGGGATATTCCTTGGAGGGTGACTTCTATTACGAGGTTGAACCTTATCTCGGATGCTGGAGTGGTGATGAAGAGACTACTAATCAAGTGTTTTATCATGAGAATGATTCGTTCATTAAACTTGGTCGAGCTTGTTACGGGTGTGGTGCTGGAGTCTTCACATTTGAATCGAATCAACCAGTTTTTGTCCTAAATGAAGACGACTGGAGTGAAGCAGGAACACCAATAGCAATCCTAGTCCTAGGATTCATTAGCGGATTTGGATCTCTTTGCTGTGGAATTATATTCCTTATTGTTGGAACCATCCTTGTCTTCACTCTAAAGGATGAAGATGTCCAGCCAATGATGATGAATCAAGACGGACAGTTTGTGATTCAACAGAATACGTCTTCGACCGGCCAGGTTACTCAATCAACGCCGAGTGATACGGTTGTTGAACCATACTCATTCCCATCGACTGGTGGTACAGAACTCGAGACGAAAGAAGAATAATCTTGTTGTTAATTTCTACAGCACATATATATCCTGCCTGTTCTAAGGTCATACCATGCACACAGCAGGTAAAGTATTGTTAATCATCGGTGGACTACTCACAGCAATTGGAATTGGTATCACGGTTATGGGTGCCGCATCAGCGGGACTTGACCCCTCTTCAGAAAATGTTGGGGAAGGAACTTCGTTTACATTTACGATTCCTGATGATGATATCTACGGTGTTTACACCAAAGCAAGCGTTAATTGTGACGCATTAGGTGATGATGACATCATGATAACCAAGAGTGGTGATTCTGATACTAATTATTTCAACAAAGAATGTGAGTACAATGAAGACGATGATTACCTCGATGATGG